>NZ_CALHDW010000012.1 GCF_938023125.1 uncultured Porphyromonas sp. | reverse complement strand
TGTCTCGTGGTGTAATGGTAGCACAACAGGTTTTGGTTCTGTTTGTCAAGGTTCGAATCCTTGCGAGACAACACACATTGATTAAGAGCTCCCACTACAGTGTCTAGTTTAGATCATGTAGTGGGAGTTTTCTTACATTTGCAAGCGGTATGCGTATAGATAGTGTCAAGAGGTATATAAGACATCGAATACTAAACTCTTCTAAGCCGATGTTTCTCCGATTAGATCGTTACATCATTCGGCTTTTTCTAGGGACTTATTTCTCGTCTATCTTGCTGATATTGTCGGTAGCCATCGTCTTCGACATCAATGAGCGTATCTCCAAATTCCTCAATCCGGAGTGCTCTTTGTACGAAATTGTATTCCATTATTACCTCAATTTCGTACCCTACTATGCAAATATGTTTAGCCCTCTCTTTGTTTTCTTGTCGGTTATTTTCTTTACCTCTAAACTGGCAGAGAAGACGGAGATTATCGCCATTTTGGCGAGTGGTGTAAGCTTCAAGAGACTGTTGCGCCCTTACCTCTTTTCGGCGGCAATTATTGCTCTACTTACCTTCTTATTAAGCAGCTTTGTTATCCCTCCCGGGAGCCGTGTTCGCAACGATTTCCAGAATAAATACTTTAGGGATAAGCGTCAGACTTATGCAGAGAGTGTGCAGATACAGGTCTCCCCCAGCCTATTTGCCTACATCCACTCTTATAGTGCAGATACCAAAACGGGCTACAGCTTCATGTTAGATAAGTTCGAGCACAACACGCTCAAGAGCAGACTTACCGCTCAAACAGTAGAGTACGATACGCTTAATACATGGCGATTATACGATTATAGTATCACTCGTTATGGAGCCAGAAGAGATACACTGGAGCGAGGCTCTCAGATTGATACGACGATTAACCTAAAACCTCAAGACTTTCTTATTTCTGCTGTAGATGCCGAGACCTATACTACCCCGATACTCCACCAGTATATTAGGGAACTAAAGTCTCGTGGGGCAACGAATGTAGGGCTATTGGAGGTGGAGCTGCAAAAACGCTATGCAGCTATTCCTGCGGCCTTTATCCTTACTATAATAGGTGTTTCGCTCTCTTCTCGGAAGCGTAAGGGGGGGACGGGGCTTTCCCTCGCCATTGGTATTGGTCTTAGCTTCACCTATATCCTTTTCCTTACCCTAGCCTCTAGCTTCTCGGCATCAGGTGACTTGTCTCCTATTGTGGCAGCCCAAATGCCCAATGCCATCTACGCTATAATTGCCATTTTCTTGTACAAGAGGGCCCCTCGGTAATACTTCTAGTTTTTGTATCTTTGCCTTATTAGCTGTTGGATTGATTATGAGACAGTATCTAGATTTACTCCAAAAGATTATGGATGAGGGGACTTTGCGCTCCGATCGTACGGGCACAGGTACCAAAAGTATTTTTGGGCACCAAATGCGGTTCGATTTGGAAGACGGATTCCCACTGCTTACCACAAAAAAACTACATCTCAAGAGCATTATATATGAGCTTCTTTGGTTCCTCCGAGGAGATTCCAATGTAGCTTACCTACAAGAGCATGGTGTCTCTATTTGGGATGAATGGGCAGACCCCGAGGGAAATTTAGGTCCCATTTATGGAGTACAATGGCGCTCATGGCCTAGTTACAATCGAGGGGAAGCCTATGACCAAATAGCCCGAGTAGTAGAGGATATTCGTACCTCTCCCGATAGTAGAAGGTTGATAGTTAGTGCTTGGAATGTGGCCCAAATTGATCAGATGGCACTCCCCCCTTGTCACTGTCTAATGCAGTTCTATGTAGCCGATGGACGCCTAAGTCTACAACTTTATCAACGCTCGGGGGATGTATTCCTTGGCGTACCCTTCAACATTGCTTCTTACGCATTACTCCTTATGATGGTGGCCCAAGTAACCGGGCTTAAGCCGGGAACATTTGTACACACTCTTGGGGACGCTCATCTCTATTGCAACCATCTAGAGCAAACAGCTTTGCAGCTAATGCGCACTCCTCGCCCTCTGCCTACAATGCAGTTGAACCCGGAAGTGTGCAATCTCGAAGACTTTAAGTTCGAGGACTTCAAACTATTAGATTATAACCCTCACCCCCATATAGCAGCTCCCATTGCTGTATAAGTATCTTATGACTTTATCTATAGTAGTAGCCGTGGCTGCCAATAATGCCATTGGAAAAGACAATGATCTATTGTGGCATCTACCCGGAGATCTTAAACGATTCAAGGAAACAACAACGGGGCATGCCATTATTATGGGGAAAAACACCTTCTATTCGCTCCCTAATGGGGCGCTCCCCAATCGACGTAATATCGTTGTCTCCTCTACATTGGTTCCGCCCGAAGGGGTTGAGTGCTACTCTACTCTGCAAGCGGCTTTGGAGGCTGTAGCCGGGGAAGAAGAGGTCTTTATTATAGGAGGAGCGCAACTATATGCTGCAGCCCTTCCTCTCGCAGATAAGATCTATTTTTCTCGTGTGGAAAAGGGATTCCCCGAGGCAGATACCTATTTCCCGGAGTTCGATCTTACGGAGTGGACTCCCTCATCTTGCACTCGCTATCCCCAAGACGAACGCAACGAGTATGCTGTTACACTTACAATATATCAACGTATTGCCTACTTTAAGCATAGACTAAAATGAACAAACCATCTATACCAAAAGGGACTCGCGACTTTAGCTCTCTCGAGATGCAACGTCGCAACTATATATTCAATACCATCAGCGACGTGTATCGCTTGTATGGATACAAACAAATAGAAACTCCTGCTCTTGAGTTGCTTTCGACCTTGATGGGGAAGTATGGAGAAGAGGGCGATCGTTTGCTCTTCAAAGTACTCAACTCTGGAGACTTCTTGAGCGATGTAACCCAGCAGGATTTTGATGAAAAGAACCTCCCTCACATTGCCAATAAGATAAGTGAAAAGGGACTTCGGTATGATCTTACAGTGCCCTTTGCTCGCTTTGTCGTTCAGCACAGAAATGAGATAACATTCCCCTTTAAGCGTTTTCAGATACAGCCGGTATGGCGAGCCGATAGACCCCAAAAGGGGCGCTATAGAGAGTTCTATCAATGCGATGCCGATGTGGTAGGCACAGACTCTCTCTTGTGCGAAATAGAATTGATTCTGATTATCAACGAAGTATTCTCCCGCCTAGGAATAGCCACTCGTCTGCACCTCAATAACCGCAAGATCCTTGCCGGTATTGCAGAGGTGGTAGGTGTTCCCGATCAGCTCACAGAGCTTACCATTGCCATGGATAAGTGCGACAAAATTGGACTTGATGGGGTAATGGAAGAGCTTCGTGCCAAAGGATTCTCCGACGATACCATCCAGCGTCTCCAACCCTTCCTACACCTAGAGGGAGAGAATAGAGAGCGACTAGAGGCCTTGGTTACCCTACTCGCTTCCTCCGAAATAGGCTGTAAGGGTGTTGAGGAATTGACCTTTATATTTGAGGGATTAGCCTCCCAGCACCTAACTACGGAGATCCTTTTCGATCCCTCCCTAGCTCGTGGATTGGGATACTATACCGGAGCTATTCTGGAGGTAAAAGCCAAAGATGTAGCCATTGGTAGCATTACTGGCGGTGGGAGATACGATAATCTCACCAGTATCTTCGGGCTTGACGGTATGTCTGGGGTAGGTATCTCTTTTGGAGCCGATCGTATATACGATGTGCTTCTCCAGCTAGATGCATTCCCTACCACCACGAATACCACCACCCAGGTACTCGTTATTAACTTTGGCAAGGAGGAGGTACAACAGATGCTTCCCATCGTGCAAGAATTACGAGCTAATGGTGTAACCGTGGAGATTTATCCCGATGCTGCCAAGCTTAAAAAGCAGATGAGCTATGCCGATAGTCTCGCTATTCCCTATGTTGTATTAGCCGGTAGCGAAGAGCTAAAGCAGGGGATGTTTACCCTAAAAGACATGGCAGAAGGAAGCCAAGAAACACTCTCTCAAGAGCAACTAATGCATTTCTTTACTTCAAAAGAGCACTAACATGGCTACACCCTATCCATTGCTTAATGGAATAGACTCCCCTAAAGACCTTCGAGCTCTCTCCTCGGATAAGCTCACGGAGCTTTGTAGAGAACTTAGAAGTTTCCTTCTTGATGTTCTTTCGCAGCATCCGGGGCACTTAGGGTCTAGCTTAGGGGCTGTGGAGCTATCTGTAGCTCTACACTATGTATTCCGAACCCCCTACGATCGCATTGTATGGGATGTAGGGCACCAAGCCTATGCACACAAAATCCTCACGGGGCGACGCGATCAGTTCGAGACCTTGCGCCAGTGGGGAGGTATAGCGGGCTTCCCTTTCCCCGATGAAAGCGAGTACGATACATTCCCCGCAGGGCATGCTTCCAACTCTATATCAGCCGCCCTTGGGATGTCTGTTGCTGCAGAACTCAATAAAGAAAAGCGCAACGTAATTGCTGTTATTGGCGATGGCTCTATGACGGGGGGCTTGGCATTTGAGGGGCTGAACAATGCTTCTTCTTTCCCCAATAACCTGCTTGTTATCCTCAATGACAACAATATGTCTATTGATGCTAACGTAGGAGGGCTCAATCATTACCTGGTAGACCTTAATACGAGCCATGCTTATAACACCGTTCGGTACGATGTCTATCGAGGGCTAAAGCATATAAAGCTCATCAACGATGGTAATAAGCGTAATATCTTACGTCTGAATAATAGCATTAAAAGCCTCTTCTCCAATAATCAATCCTCCTTCTTCGATGGACTGAGTATTCGCTACTTCGGTCCGATAGATGGGAATGATATCCTTCGATTGGTAGAGGTCTTACGCAAAATAAAGGACCTAAAAGGGCCTAAGATTCTTCATATTCGCACGATAAAGGGAAAGGGATATCCCGCTGCAGAGAAGAACCCAACGATTTGGCATGCCCCCGGGCATTTTGATATTCTTACAGCGGAGCGCCTCGATAAAAAGAAGGCTGGAGAGGCACCCAAGTTTCAAGATGTTTTTGGACAGACTCTCGTTGAACTAGCCGATCAAGACGAGCGCATTGCAGGAATTACTCCCGCTATGCCTACGGGTTGTTCTATGACCTATATGATGAAGGCTCACCCCGAGAGAAGCTACGATGTAGGTATTGCAGAGTCGCATGCGGTAACGTTTTCCGCAGGGCTTGCACGAGAGGGAATGATCCCCTTCTGTAATATATATTCCTCGTTTGCCCAGCGAGCTTATGACCAGTTGATCCATGATGTATGCCTCCCTCGCTATCATGTCGTACTCTGTCTCGATAGAGCCGGCCTTGTTGGTGAGGATGGAGCTACGCATCAGGGTGCTTTCGACTTATCCTACCTCAGTTGTATCCCCAATCTTACGATAGCAGCGCCTCGCAATGAACACATGCTACGCAACTTGATGTATACAGCCTATAAAGGTCAGGATGGGCCCTTTGCCATACGATACCCTCGTGGCTCGGGTTCGTGTCCGGAGTGGCGTAATAACATGGAAATATTGCCTATTGGCAAGGGCGAATTACTTCAGGAAGGGGATAAGATTGCCATCCTTTCCATAGGAGCTATTGCCACAGAGGTAAGTAAGGCCATAGAGCTACTCAAAGAGAAAGGAGAGACTGTACCGGCTCATTACGATATGGTGTTTCTCAAACCATTGGACACTACCCTTCTTGAACACGTTGCAACCCACTATCAAGCCGTAGTAACGGTAGAAGATGGGGCTATACACGGAGGGCTCGGATCTTCTGTCCTCGAAATCCTAGCTGAGATGGGCTACAAAGGCCGTCTCAAGCGCTTGGGAATCCCCGATCAGTTCATCCCGCACGGAACTCCTAGAGAGCAGTATTCGTTCTCTGGTATAGATGCTCAGAGTATTGCACAGACTATTCTCTCGCTTAAAGAATAACTCCAATGAAAATTGTAATCGCCGGTGCCGGAGAGGTTGGCACACACCTAGCCAATAAATTATCGGCCGAGGAGCAACAAGATATTACGCTGATGGATCCAGATCCTAAGCGTCTGAGTGGCTTGTCGAACTCTGCAGAGCTGCTTGCCGTGGTGGGAGATCCCACAGACGCACGAGATCTACGCGATTGTAATGTGCAGCACGCCGATCTTTTTATCAGCGTGATGCCGGATGAGCCCACCAATATCTTGGCATGTACTCTGGCAGCTTCTATTGGAGCTCCGGAGACGATTGCTCGTGTAAGTAATCACCGATATTTGGCTCCGGAGTACACTCGCTTTTTTGAGGGGCTTGGTGTTACCAGCCTTATTTATCCGGAAGAACTTGCCGCCGAAGAGATCAACATAACCTTCCAAAACCCCTGGGCTAGACAGTACATAGAGCTCTTTAATGGCAACATTGTACTCCTAGGTGTAAAGGTGCGCAATGGCTCTGAACTCGTGGGAAAGAAGCTGATCGAGCTCCCCCATGTGGAACGGAAAAAATTCCATGTGGTGGCCATTAAACGTGGTACTGAGACCATTATCCCCTCGGGGCAGACCTCTATAGAACACGGAGATATTGTCTTTTTTACGGCCATAGGCAGCGATATAGACGAAGTAAGGCAGCTAGCCGGTAAGAAGAAAGTAGAGGTAAAGCGCGTGGTCGTGATGGGAGCCAGTAGCATCGCCATGCGTACCATAGCCAAAGCAAATAGGAGTATTGAGTTTATTCTATTCGAGAAAGAGAAACGCCGTATAGAGGAAATTCGAGACAAGCTCCCCTCCAATGTGACCCTCTATCATGGCGATGGTAGAGATCCGGCTTTGCTTGAGGAGGTGGGGATACGAAATGCTCAGGTCTTTATGGCGCTAACGGAGAACTCCGAAACGAACGTACTAGCTTGTCTAGCCGCCAAACGTTACGAGGTATTCAAAACCATTGCCAAGGAAGAAAACATCGACTACATTCCTCTGGCAGAACGGCTTGACATCGGTACCATTATCAACAAAAAGCTGATAGCTGCCGGCTATATCTACCGCTCTCTCCTGGGGCAGGATACGAGCACGGTGAAGTGTTTGACGATAGCCAATGCCGATGTGGCCGAGATCGTTGCACGTCGTGGCTCCCCCATTACCGGTAAGCCGGTAAAAGACTTAGCACTCCCCAAGGGAATTACCCTAGGAGGGATGGTGCGCAATGGTGTACCTCGTATGATTGATGGTAACACCATTATAGAACCCTACGATTTGGTCGTTGTATTCTGTTATGACCTTGCTATCGACAAGGTAAAAGCTCTATTCGAAGAGTAAACCACAAGCATATATGTTCTCGGTTCTTCACGCTCAAAAATCAAAGCGATCGGGGATTAATTATCCTTTTATTGCCTCAGTTGTTGGCAGTATGTGCCTTTTTGAGACCCTTTTTCTGCTGGTTTGTTTTGCTGTTGCTCTCTATACACGAGGGGGGGATGCAATGCCTTTCCTCTATACGATAGGCATTATGGCATTGGTAGGATCATCTCTATTCTTCTACGGGAAACTCGCAAAAAAGAATCGGAATACAGGGATCCGAGAAGGCATGCTATCGGTTACAACAACTTGGCTAATACTCTCTTTGATAGGTATGCTCCCTTTTGTCTTTGGGAATTATACCCCGACTGTTATCGATGCTTTCTTTGAGACCGTATCCGGCTTTACCACTACCGGAGCGACCATATTCACCTCGGTACATCAGCTACCCCACGGAGTTCTGCTCTGGCGTAGCCTTATTCAGTGGCAGGGAGGTATTGGTATTGTTGTCTTTACCTTGGCTCTAATGCCTACACTAGGCTCTGGAGGTGGGTTACTCTATAATGCGGAAACTACAGGTATCAAACACGATCGTTTCATGCCTCGTATCACGGAAGTCGCGAGGAGACTTTCTATTGTCTATTTGGGGCTAACGGCTCTACTTACCATCCTCCTAATGTGTGGGAATATGAATTTTTTTGAGTCTATTTGCCACGCCCTTACTTGCGTCTCTACTGGAGGATATTCTACTCGAGATAATGGTATTTTGGAGTTCAATTCTCCCTATATAGAGTACCTCATTACCCTATTCATGTTCATTGGGAGTCTTAATGTTACCCTGCTCTACTTTACCTTTTTCGGGAAGAAACCCGGTAAACTTTTCCGCGATGAAGAGTTTCGTTGGTTTACTATTTTCGTGGGGATTTGCATCGTACTTTCTACGGCTTGGCTGTCATACCAAAACCTATTCGACACGGCCGAAAGCACTTTCCGCCACGCTGCTTTCCAAGTCATCTCCCTAATTAGTAGTACCGGGTATGTCACGGCAGATATGAATGAGTGGCACCCTCTTTTCTTCTGCTTAGGGATGATAATGATGGCGATCTGTGGATGTGCAGGATCTACAGCCGGAGGGCTTAAAATGAGCCGTTTTATGGTGATGG
Source organism: uncultured Porphyromonas sp. (assembly GCF_938023125.1). Classification (GTDB taxonomy): domain Bacteria; phylum Bacteroidota; class Bacteroidia; order Bacteroidales; family Porphyromonadaceae; genus Porphyromonas. The sequence goes on along the minus strand of NZ_CALHDW010000012.1, from coordinate 89,100 downwards.
TGAAGAACCTAAACAACGAGTTTAAGAAGCGAATCCATCCCAAAATGGTAACGAATGTGCGCTTCAATGGCAATAGTATCTCGGGCGATTATGTGGTGCAAGTTCTTGCTTTTATTTCCCTCTATATCACCCTTATATTGATTGGAACCATCGCCTTGACCATCTCTGGTAACAACTTTATTACGGCGGCTTCTTCTGCCTTTACCTGCATCAGTAACGTAGGCCCTTCGTTCGGAAAGTTTTCTATGAACTTTGCCTATGCCACAGGCTTTGAAAAGATTATTTTGAGCTTCATCATGCTGGCAGGTCGCCTAGAGGTCTTTACGGTAATCTGTATCTTACAACCCGCTTTCTGGCGTAAATAACACTTCTGCAGCCAAAGAGGCTGTCTCCTTTTTATCTCTCGACATTTCGGATTATGTGTGCCAGAGGGGTTTTTATTCCCCTCTGTATGCCACTCTCTTGCCCTAAAAGGGAAAGAAATCTGCTTGAGAAGTAAATCTTTTCTGGGCAAGATTGAGTGCGAACCCAGATAACTTTGAGAAGGATCTCACGCAGTAGGGAAAGGGAAATTAGGCTGTACTCTACCCTAGCAATTAGACGACTTTGTCGCTACCTATTGAGTGGGTCAAACGGAGAAGGGGCGTCTCTCATGAGATGGGAGTTCGGGGTAAATAAAAAGAGAAACAACGAACTCCAAAAACGGACTCCGTTGTTTCCCTGTCTATTAATAGGAGGATTCCATCCCCGAGGGGAGGAATCTTCCCGTTATATCAGCCCCAATATATCAGGGCTAAGGTTCCGATTCTTCTTAGAGAAGCTTCTCTGCCTCTGCAATTAGGGTAGCTTTTGATTGTGCTCCCACAAGCTTATTTTGCACCTCTCCGTTCTTGATAAACAAGATGGTAGGGATATTGCGTACACGGAATTGTGCAGGCAAGTCCTGGTTACTATCTACATCTACCTTACCTACGATGATGCGTCCTTCATATTCGGTTGCAAGCTCGTCAATCATAGGGCCAACAAGCTGACAGGGACCACACCAAGTAGCCCAGAAATCTACGATCATAGGTTTACCTTCGGCAAGAAGTGCCTCAAAGTTCGTATCAGTTATTTGCATTGCCATAGTTCAAACTGTTCTTTAGTTACTAATTTATTTATACTACAAATATACTCTATTTTACGGAATAAGAGATCTCGAATGACTCTAAAAGATCTACCAGCCAAGTACCCAGAGTGAAAGTCCTCTCTGTCATGAGGTACCTCTCTATCGGATTGCCAAACTCATCACAGAAGGATATGATAAGCTTTGTTTGGGCATTATTGGCTTTCTCACTACCATGGGCCTCTATCTCGGTGATAAACTCTTTGATAAATAATTCATCAATCTCTTTATAGGGGATGAATAACTCAACCTCTTTGATTGAAGAATAGTATTCGTCGGTCAGAAGTTCAATTGAGTTGAAAGAAAGATCGAATCGTTCCGGTTCATCAGGCTTCCTAAATTGCCATGGCTTTACACTGGCATGGCAGATCAGGAAGATCTCGGTTTTGAGGAAATGTTTGTACTCGAGGTACTGTTTCCCAAAGAGGGCAAACTCATGAGAACCGGACAAATCTTCGAGCGTGAAGCGACCATAGGGTTTGTTCGTCTTGGTCAGACCTTCCACCACATTTGTAACCAATCCGGCAAATACCATCCTGGTGTCTTTGAATTCCTCCAAGTCCTTTTTGTCGAGATCATCGAGCTTTACAGTACAAAGCTTATCTAGGATAAGGCGGTAAGGCTCCAGGGGATTCGAACTAATATAGATACCAACAAGTTCGTACTCTTTGCTGAGTTTGGTAAGATTATTCCAAGGCTCGGCTTGGGGAACTTCCGGTTCTGGGATCGAAAGTTCTTCGCTCTCTCCAAATAGCCCCATGCTCTGAGATGAACTCTCCTCTTGCACAATGCGACCATAGGCAAGCAGAGTGGCTATAAATGAATCCTCACGGGAGTTGACAGGAGGTGCAAAGAAGCTCTCTCTCTCAATACCGAAGCTATCGAAGGCGCCGGAGAGAGCGAATGCTTCCATCGTTTTCCTATTGATAAACTGTCGGGGGATGCGAGCAACAAAGTCGTAGATGCTTGTAAAGGGGCCATTTTGCTCTCGATCTTCGATGAGTTTATCGATCGTTGTTTGGTTTACCCCTTTGATGCCGCTAAGTCCAAAGCGTATGTCGCCGTTGCTATTGACACTGAACTTTTGCATTGATTCGTTTACGTCGGGAGAAAGAAGGTGGATGCCCATTGCTTTGCATTCCTTCATGAGTTTCGCTATTTCCGGAGCATTATTGAGATTACAACTCAAGTTACCCGCCATAAACTCACTCGGATAATGCGCCTTGAGGTAAGCCGTTTGGTAAGCCAGCCAGCTATAACAAGCAGCATGACTCTTATTGAAGGCATATTTGGCAAAGTCCTCCCAGTCCATCCAAATCTTCTCTAGGACCTCTTTGGAATGCCCATTCTCTACGCCACCTCTGAGGAAGTCTGCCTTGAGCTTCTCCATCTCCTCAATTTTCTTTTTCCCCATCGCCTTGCGGAGGGAGTCACTCTGCCCGCGTGTGAAATTGGCAAGAGAGCGAGATAGAAGCATTACCTGCTCTTGGTATACGGTTACACCAAAAGTCTCCTCGAGTATTTCCTTGGTTTCCGGCACATCGTAGACGATCTCCTCTCTACCGTGCCTCCGTGCAATGAACTGAGGGATATACTTCATCGGCCCCGGGCGATAGAGGGCATTCATCGCAATGAGTAGCTCAAATCGATCGGGTTGTAGCTCTCTCAGATACTTTTGCATCCCTGCGGATTCGAACTGGAAGATCCCCACCATGCGTCCCTCGCAGAAGAGTTTGAATGTCTTCTCGTCGTCTAGAGGGATGTGGTCTATGTCAATATCTTTGTGGAATCGGTGCTTTACATTCTCCAATCCCTCTCGGATGATACTGAGCGTCTTGAGACCTAAGAAGTCCATTTTGATAAGACCTGTGGACTCAATAACCTTACCCTCGTACTGGGTAATCAATACCTTATCGCCGTTCTCATCGAAGGAGGTCGAAATGGGGATTACGTCACTTATATCATACTTCCCGATGATTACTCCACAAGCATGAACCCCAATATTGCGAATACTCCCCTCCAACTTCTGTGCATACTTAAAGGTGTCTTGTATCTGAGGGTTGCTCCCGACTTGTAATTTCTTTAGCTCTGGTACGACTAGAGTAGATAGCTCAATGGTTACGTTGCCCTTGGCATTTTCATAGCCGGGCGTCTTGTGTATAAGCTCCATATCGCTATCACTAAACTTATCGGGGATGAGCTTGGTAATGCGTCGGCTCTCTTCTACCGGTATATGTTTTAGGCGAGCCACGTCGGCAATGGAGCTTTTGGCTTTCATTTCGCCAAAGGTGATGATCTGAGCCACGTTCTTATGTCCGTACTTCTCGGTAGCCCATTGGAGGATCTTTGCACGCCCGGAGTCGTCAAAGTCTATATCAATATCCGGGAGAGAGATACGATCCGGATTGAGGAATCGCTCGAAGAGCAAGCCGTATTTCAAGGGGTCTAGGTTCGTTATCTTGAGGCAATAGGCTACGGCCGAACCTGCTGCCGAACCACGCCCCGGCCCCACACACACTCCCATGTCTCGGGCTGCCTGAATGAGGTCTTGCACGATAAGGAAGTATCCGGGGAATCCCATCGACTTGATCGTGTTCAACTCAAAGTCAATCCGCTCCTTTACCTCCTCGGGGATGGGGTCGCCATAGCGCATTTTAGCACCTTCGTAGGTAAGGTGTTGAAGGTATTTATCGGCATCATCAAACCCTTCGGGCAGTGGGAAGTCCGGCATAAGTGCCGGGTTTTCGATGGTATAGAACTCTACTTTGTTTAGGATTTCCAGCGTATTGGAGAGAAGTTCGGGGCGATCTGCAAATATCGCATTCATCTCCTCTTGAGTTTTGAGCCACTCTTGCTGCGAATAACGCATACGCTGAGGGTCGTCTAGATCTCTCTTCGTACCCAAGCAAATGAGCATATCGTGCGCCGTAGCATCCTCCTGATTGACAAAGTGGACGTCGTTCGTTGCCACCACCTTTACGCCCGTGCGCTCTGCAATATCGTAGATCACTTCGTTCACAGCCAGCTGCTGCACAAAAGTCTCTCGATTGGCATTCGGGTCGTCCGTCTTATGGAGTTGTACCTCTAGGTAATAGTCTTCTCCAAAGATATTTTTGAACCAACGAACGGTCTCTTCTGCTCGCTCGGGATGCCCTCCTAGGATGTGTTGAGGGACCTCTCCCCCCAGGCAGGCACTCATTACAATAACCCCTTCGTGGTGTTGCTCAAGCAAATCTTTGTCGATACGGGGGCGATAATACTCCCCTTCGGTAAATGATGCGGATACCATTTTGCAGAGATTGAGGTACCCTTGTTTGTTCTTGGCAAGGAGGATAAGATGCCATCCGCTTCGGTCTATGGAGCGGCTGGGGTTGTAGGGATCCGGTACATCCTTGTCTTTGTCGAAGCGGGTGCGTCGTGCGCAATAGGCCTCACAGCCGAAGATCGGCTTAAACATCTGGCGCTCTACCTCACTTATCTCCTGTTCCAATTTCTCTATTTGTTCCTTATCCTCGGGAGTGAGAGACTCCTTTTTTTGCAGCTCCTTTATCTCTTTTTTGAGAGAGGAGATGCGAGAACGATGCTTTGAATTGACCTTGTTGCACTCATCGAAGAATGTTTTAATCCCAAACATAACTCCATGATCCGTAAGGGCAATACCGGGCATACTATCCCCGATGGCTTTTTTTACGAGAGCCGAGACGGAGGCTTGCCCATCAAGGATTGAGAATTGTGAGTGAACGTGTAGGTGGACGAAAGGAACCATACTATATCAATTGTCGTTGCTCTGAGTGTGCTATATACTTGTTTGCAAAGGACCGGTAAACACATTTGAAAAAACCTGTGTTTCGGAAGGAAATCAATTTGCTTGGAATACTATAGACGAGTAGTTTGGGTGAAAAAACGACCTCCATTGACATGTAGAAGATTGCAAGATTTTACACCGAAAGGTTCTTCTAGGATGGACCTCCCAGACGCAGGAGAACCTCCTAGAATATAGACTATTGGAGATTGTACGGAATCTTGAGAATTAAGAAGGAGATCCTCCTTTTTCATAAAGATGCGTTCTATTGCTTTCGATCCATTGCCTGTATTCGTGGCAATATAATCGATCTATCTTATCATATATAGATTGTTTTATAATCTGAGGTGTAGAAGGATCACGGAGAGCGTTCTCCTCTTTTTGTAACAAATGGAATCGTTCCAGGAGGACTTCTTTCTCCGATGGAGTTGCCTTTTCCATTTTGATTAACATGATCCCTTTTAATTTGGCGATCGTTTCCCTTAGTACATCTTTGAGCATTTCGTCCATGCGATTTTACTGCTTTATTGTTTTACTGCAGAAAAGCTACGGTCTCCCATCGGGGGAAGAGCTTGCTACAAAGTTAGGCGATTTGCTTTACTCGTCCACCATCTCGCCCTCTTCGAGGTAGGCTCCCCAAAGCTCTAGAGTTTTTGGGAGAATGCTAATTAGGAAACAAAACGACCTCCATTGACATGTAGAAGATTGTAAGATTTTATACCGAAAGGTTCTTCTAGGATGGACCTTCCAGACGCAGTAGAACCTCCTAGAATATAGGCTATTGGAGATTGTACGGAATCTTGAGAATTAAGAAGGAGATCCTCCTTTTGTACAAAAAACAGCCTCTACTTGCCGATCCATTGCCTAAATTCTTTACAGTACAGTCTTTTTATCTTGTCATATATGGATTGTTTTATTGACTCGGGAATTCTCGGATCACTGAGCGCCTCTTCTTCGCTTTGTAGTAAACGAAATCTATCCATAAGTTCTTCGTTTTTGGATTTGTTAGCTTCGATAAGTATAAGCCCTTTTAAGTCGGATATGGTTTCTCTCAAGACATCAATTTGCATTTCATTCATACTTTTACTGCTTTATTGTTTTACTGCAGAAAAGCTACGGTCTCCCATCGGGGAGAAGAGCCTGCCACAAAGTTAGGCGATTTGCTTTATTCGTCCTCTATTCCGCCCTCTTCGAGGTAGGCTCCCCAAAGCTCTAGAGCTTTCATCAAATTCCTAATGAGCTTTTGTCGGATTCCTCATGAGCTTTTGGAAGAAAGCTAATGAGCTTTTATGAGAATGCTAATTAGGAAACGTCAGAATGGTCATTAGAAATAGAGAATATTACATCTTTATCCCCCTTTCTTGCTCTCTTCCAAATTACGCTTTTCTTGCGCTTCTCTCATCGCATCGGAAAGAACTTTCCGATAATCCAGCCTCTATTAATAGAGTTGTTGCTGCCGAGGACAGAGAGGCTGTCATTTTGTTGGTCTGTACGCATCTCTGCCAGCAGCTCTATTTTTGTCGCTCCATTGTCGTTAGTGGAAGAGAAAGGGGTTCGGTGAGAATCTCCTACCTTTGCCGAGGATTAAACGTTATGGATAAGACAGCCTACACTCCACGTCGCATTGCTGCCATTACAATGGCTAGAAATGATGACTTTTTTCTCAATCGCTGGGTACGCTACTATGGAGAAGCACTCGGTTATGAACACCTATATATATACCTAGACGGACTGGAGCAGGCAATTCCCTCACGAGCTATCCCCGAACAGGTAAAACGTTGGGAGCATCGTACGTTATCCCGAGCTCAAGGAGATAAATATCGTATCGGCTTGCTCAGCTCTCTTGCACAGCAGTTGTTCGCCAAGGGATACGATCTCGTAATAGGCTGCGACGCCGATGAGTTTCTTATCGTAGATCCCCAAAGAGAAATGGGACTTGCAGAGTACCTTTCTCGGCAAAATTTGCCCTCGTGTTCTAGTGCATTAGGACTGGATTTGGGGCAGTGCATCGGGGAAGAAGAGACGTTGGATGGTACTCGTTCTATCCTCGCTCAAAGGCACTACGCTGTATTGAGTTCGCGCTATACCAAGGCTGTTATTTTGTCTCGTCCCTTGCAATGGGGGTCGGGATTTCATCGAGTTAAGGGGCATAACTATCATATTCTGCCCGATTTGTACCTCGTTCACACGGGATACTGCGACTTAAAACGTCTCCAACTCCGTACGCAAGACTCGCAACGGACGGATGCCTCGTGGGGAGCACACCTCAAGCGCAGAGCCAAAACGATTTACTACACTACGCATCGCAAGGCAATTCCCGCAGACAAAATACTCTCCCGTGCTCGGCGTTGGCAAACGCTCTACCGCCCCCTATACGCCCTAAACAAACCCAAAATGCCTTGCCCTCCTCGGGTTGTACGTCTCCCCTCTCGCTTTTCGCAGATTGAGATCTAGGCTTTTGGCTGTAACTCCCCCTTCAGCTCTCTTGAGAGACCAGAGTAACTAGTCCAAATTTCCCTACCTTTGTATCCAAACAATTAGGTGATATAAACGAGAAACCCTATTTATCCGGATGAAAACGAGAAGGAATCCATTCAGCTCCAATCCAACAATCACGGGGAAGCAAGTTGCCAACGATTTATTTTTGGTGCTCATCGGTGCTATCCTTCAAGCCGCAGCTTATTCCATCTTTATTGCACCGGCAGGGATTGTGCCTGGGGGTGTATATGGTATCAGCATTGGTATCAATCACCTAACACAGGGGCTTTGGTCGATTTTCCCCGAAGGGCTACCCATTGGTAAGGTCTCCCTGTGCTTCAATATCCCTCTATTCCTGTTGGCGGCTCGTAAGCTCGGCATGTATTCCGGAGGGAAAACCATCGCTACATTCCTACTCATTGCCCTGCTGACCGACCTTATCACGACGCATATAACCAAAGGACTCCCCATCATAGAAGACGACCCCTTCCTTGCTGCTGTTTACGGAGGGGCGATTTTGGGACTAGGCGTATTCTTCACCTTTAGAGCAGGTAGCACGAGTGCCGGTACCGATGTACTTGCTCGGGTTTTGGGCAAGGGGCGCAATATCAAAACCAGCAACCTCATTATTCTCATCGATTCTCTTGTGGTTCTATTCGGGCTTATCGTCTTCCGCGATTTGAGAGTGCCTCTCTACTCCCTCGTTACCATCTTTGTGTATGGTAAGGTACTAGACCTGATGAACCCCGAGAATCCCAACAAAGCCATCTTTATCATCTGCGAAAATCCGCAAGAACTACGCGCTCTTATTATAGACGAACTACAGCTCCGTGCTACCTATCTACACGGTAGAGGCATGTATGCAGGAGTGGAGCGCGATATCATCTTTATGATTGCAGAGCGCAAAGATGTGCCCAGGCTCAAACAATATGTGCTGGAGAAGGATCCAAAGGCTTTCATCGCTACTGCTAATGCAACCAACGATACATTACCCCCATTAATATGAAAAGACTTGTACTCTCTTTCCTCTGTCTCATCGCCCTCACTACTCAGCTCAAAGCTCAATATACGGCTCCTCTTACCAACGAAGCATCCTTCTTTGTCAAGATAGAGACCAGCAAGGGAAATTTTGTGGTTGCTCTGTATGATGGCACCCCACGCCATCGAGACAATTTCTTGCAGCTAGTTCGTGCTCATAGTTACGAGGGTACGCTCTTCCATCGTGTCATCGACCGCTTTATGATACAAGGGGGCAATCTGATGACCCGAGGGGCTACTGCGTCTACAGATGTGAGCCAAGATACCATAAGCACACGCATTCCGCACGAAATTGATCTTACGCGATTCTTTCACAAGCATGGGGCGTTGTGTGCGGCTCGCGAAGGAGATGAGGTGAATCCGGAAAAAGCCTCTTCGTCTACACAATTCTACATTGTAACGGGGAATTACTTTACCGATCTTGATCTTGATGAGCTGGAGGCTCGCACCGGACGCAAGTACACACCTGAGCAACGAGAGGCTTACAAGCTCTATGGAGGAACACCCCACCTCGACAATGGCTACACCGTCTTTGGCGAAGTGGTAAGTGGTATGAACGTGGTTGAGGAGATACAACGTGTAGCTACCGACGACCAAAACAGACCTCGTAAAGATGTTATCATCAAGAAAGTAAGCATCGTTGCCAAACCTAAGAAATAGGAGCATCCTAACCTCTTATGACAAACTCTTCCGGCATCCTCTATATGCTGCCTGTACCCATTGCAGAAGGTAGTATAACGGACTTTTTTCCTCAAGCGAATGCTCCCATAATAGAGCAACTAGATCTATTCTTTGTTGAGAATATTCGCTCGGCACGAAGAGCAATTAGGCTCTTTTGTCCCCATAAACCGATCGATCCTATCACCTTTATAGAGATCGGGAAACATGCCGATGAGGCGACCCTTAGTGAGGCTTTTCTTATGATGGAGAAGGGTGAGTCTGCGGGAGTTCTCTCCGAAGCCGGATGCCCCGGAGTGGCAGACCCCGGAGCTAGAGTAGCTCGTCTAGCTCACGAGCACAAGATACGAGTAGTACCGCTCATCGGCCCCTCTTCTCTCCTGCTAGCTTTGATGGCATCCGGTCTTAATGGCCAATGCTTTGCCTTCTCAGGCTATCTCCCCAAAGAGCCAACCGAGCTAAAGAAAAGCATTGCGAAGCTAGAGCGGCGCATTACGGAAGAAGGTCAATCTCAACTATTCATCGAAACTCCCTATCGCAACGAAAAGATGATGGAGAGTTTGCTTGCCCACTGCCGGCCCACTACTCGCCTCTGCGTTGCTCAAGACATTACGGGGCAAGAGGAGCATATCGAGACTCGCTCCATCGCTCAGTGGCGAAAGATCCCCTTCTCACTAGCCAAAGTGCCGACCCTTTTCATCCTAGGAGCGTAGAGGAATAGCACTATGGCCGATCTTATTCCCCCCTTGCCTTGCGACTTTGTTCATCAGATTGAGCAGGACTTCCCACAAGAGGCAGCGACTCTTTTATCCGCATTAGATCACACCGAGCCTATTGTAAGTCTTCGTCTCAATATCCGCAAATGTGTGCGTTACAAAGCGTCTCCTTCACTAGCTTACCCTTCTACGCCGATCCCTTGGTGCCAAGAGGGATATAGACTTGGGGGACGCCCATTTTTCGCTCACGATCCCCTCTGGCACGCCGGCATGTACTATGTACAAGAAGCTGCCTCTATGGCTCTTGCCCAGCTTGCGCCTCTCATCCCTAAGCGTCCCATAGAGGTGTTAGACCTGTGTGCTGCTCCGGGGGGAAAGTCAACTCTTTTGCTCAATATTTTACCCGAGCATAGTACTCTCGTAGCCAACGAGCCAATTCCCAAACGTGCTCAGATCCTCCGAGAGAACCTCATGAAATGGGGCTATCCCAATACAATGGTTACCAATAATTATCCGGATCAGTTGGCAGCAACAGGAGCACAGTTCGATATGATTGTAGTAGATGCTCCTTGCTCGGGCGAAGGGCTCTTCCGTAAAACACCGGAAGCTCGTCTGGAGTGGTCGATGCAGTCAGTAAACGAATGCGCCCTACGCCAAAGAGAGATCCTTGATGCAGCTTGGACTATGTTACGGCCTGGTGGCATGCTCGTATATTGTACTTGCACCTTCAATAGATACGAAGACGAAGAGCAAGCGGAATATCTCTTGCGAGAACACAATGCCAGCCCCATCACGGCGATTACCCCTCCCGAAGAATGGCATTGGATTGAGGGGAAAGGAGGAGTGGGATGGCACTTCCTCCCTGGCATGACAATGGGAGAAGGGTTCTATTTCGCCGCTTTCTACAAGCCTCAAGAGGGGGATAATAACACCTCTTCTACTCCACTCCCCAAAACAGCAAAGAGAAAAGCAGGACGTAGAGAAACATCCGGCATTTCATTTTCTAATATAGATAGACGTTGGTTTCTTTGCGAAGAGGGGAACGAAAGGGAAGCGGGAAAGTTCGTTACATCCCCCGTTGCACCTGAGGTTATACAGAGGATCCCCTCACAGCTCCTCCCTAAATACCAAGAATTGGCATCCTCACAAGCCATCCGCATTCTATCTGCAGGGGTTTCTGTGGGAGAATCTAAGGGAAAGGAAATAATTCCCTCTCCTCTACTCCCTTATAGCCAGCTTTGCAATATCTCAGCCTTCCCTACCATAGCTCTTGAGAGGGAGCAAGCATTGGCCTATTTGGCTGGAGAAACTCTTGCATCTCATCCTTCGACTCCCAAGGGGTTCTGCCTTGTTTGTTACGAAGGGATTCCCCTTGGTTTTGTAAAAAACATTGGGTCAAGGTACAACAATCTCTATCCCAAACCTTATCGTCTAAGGAACCTACCTCAGTAGTTTTCCCCCGTTCTACTCTTACTCTGCCTAGCGGGAAAATCCATCCTATTAGCTTAATCCCTAAGGAGAAAGCAACTAAGAATAATGGTATAAGCGTATGTTTGACTACTTTTGTAGAGACAAACAGAATATACTATAAGTTCTATGGATAGATCAGAAGAGGGGCTTGAGCTCCTTGGCAAGAAAACGGAGTATAAAGAAGATTATGCTCCAGAGGTCCTAGAGGCATTCAGCAATAAGCATCCCCAACGTGACTACTGGGTTCGCTTTGTCTGCCCGGAGTTTACGGCTCTCTGCCCCATTACGGGGCAACCCGACTTCGCCACAATCTACATCGATTACATCCCAGACGAATGCATGGTAGAGAGCAAAAGTCTCAAACTCTACCTCTTCAGTTTTCGTTCGCATGGTGCTTTTCACGAAGATTGTGTCAATATCATCATGGATGATCTCATCAAGCTGATGAATCCTAAATACATAGAGGTAACAGGAGACTTTAGCCCTCGTGGGGGCATTAGTATTGTGCCCTTCTGCAACTATGGGCGCCCTGGGACGCAATATGAAGCCATCGCTCGTGAGCGACTACTCCGCCATGATCGCCATTAATCATTATCCCCTTAAAAATATTTCATGATTAAGCCTAATCGCATACTTGCCATCATCAACCCCATCTCCGGAGTGGCCTCCAAAAGCCGTATTCCGGAACTTCTGGCAGAGGCCTACAACGAACGAGAAGAGGAACTACTCATCACCTATACAAAAGGAGAGGGGCATGCGACTCGCCTTGTAAAGGAGGCAATAGAAAATAATATAGACAGTATTATTGCTGTGGGAGGAGATGGCACCATCAATGAGATTGCGAGTGCATTGCATGGCTCTCAGGTCAAAATGGGAATAATCCCCAAAGGGAGTGGCAATGGTCTGGCACGAGCCCTGAATCTACCACTCTCCAGCGATGCAGAGGCTGTTCGGGTAATCACAGAGGGCTATACCACAGCCATAGATACAGGTGTGGTGGATGGTAAACCCTTCTTCTGTACTTGCGGCGTGGGATTTGACGCAGAGATGACTAAGCGGTATGCCGAGACTTCGCGCCGAGGGTTGCTTACTTACATCAAAGCGGCCATTGATGAGTACATTGCTTTCCGTCCTCAACAGTACCGTATTACCATTGACGGCGAAATTATTGAGACAAAAGCCTTTCTTGTTACGGCGGCCAACATAGATCAATACGGCAATAACTTCTATATAGCTCCGGGGGCAAGTCCCTCCGACGGATTGCTCGATCTTGTCATTCTACGCCCCTTTGATCCCTTACTCGCTGGGCATGTTGCCTTGCAACTTGTAACTAAAAATATCGACAAAAATAGTTGTGTCGATAGTTATAGAGGAGCTAATATCGTGATAGAGCGAGAGTGCGACGACAAAGCTCCGGCTCAGATTGACGGAGAGTCTGTACTAGCCGGCAATCGTATAGAAATCGGTGTACGCAAACAAAGTCTTCTCGTTTATACTCCCAAGCCTGCTGAAAAATGAGTACACTTCTTAGTATTGCCATGCTACTCGGAGGGTTGGTTCTTATCTTCTATGGAGCCAACTTCTTGACCGATGGTGCGAGTTCTATTGCCCGACGGATGCAGGTGTCAGCCCTTGTTATCGGGCTTACAGTTGTTGCTATTGGCACCTCTACTCCCGAGCTTGCTGTCAGTCTCTCTAGCGCCATACATGGGAAGGAGAGTATTGCATTAGGCAACGTTTTGGGAAGCAACATCTTCAATATCCTCGCTATCTTGGGTGTCACAGCGATCATTACCCCACTTCGGGTAGGTAAGAGCACGTTGTATGCAGAGATCCCTATGGTATTCATCTTCTCTATCTCTCTTATCCTACTGGCCAATGATGCTGTGGTACATAGTGCTACCGTAAATAGTCTTGATCGCATAGATGGTCTTGTGTTGCTCTTTTTCTTTGCTCTCTTTATGTGTTATACTATCTATATAGCTCGCAAAAAGGGAACAAAAGAAATGAATGAGGCGCACCAACCCGATGGCGATGCCCCCAAGATCAAGGTTTATAATTGGTGGCTATCTATTGTAATGGTAATAGGTGGCCTTGTAATGCTCGTTGTTGGGGGGAACCTCTTTACAGAGGGGGCCTCTGCCATTGCTCGCGCTCTAGGCGTTAGCGAATCGGTGATAGGGCTCACTCTCGTTGCAGTGGGCACCTCCGTACCTGAGCTAGCCACTTCTATTGTAGCGGCAAGAAAGGGCGAAGTAGATATGGCTATAGGCAACATTGTTGGTAGCAATATCTTTAATATCGCCTTAATCCTTGGGACAACTGCCACTATACGTCCTATCAAGTCAGAAGGCATTACCCTTCTAGATTATGGCGTAATGTTGCTCGCCGTTGTATTGCTCTTTCTCTTTACTCTATTTTATGGTAAGCGTGAGATCAAACGCTTGGAGGGAGCAGCCCTTCTCTTGGTCTACATCACTTATACGGTCTGGCTGATCCTCCAAGAAACCTCTACTTTAGCATAAACGATATGAAATATATACTGTGTCCCTATTGTAAGAAACGCCTTGAGGGTACCTGGATTCGGAGTGTTTTGGATAAGAATGGCCATGTAGATACGCCTTGTCCCGGATGCCACAGGCAACTTGCCTTTACCCTACGCCCACCCAAAGCTTCTCAGCAAATGGAGGGAGAGAAAGCAGGCCGCTCAGACAAATGTGACGAGGGGCAACCCCTTGCTTATTTGCAGGTTGTAGAAAATGTATTTGGCTATTCGGCACAATTTCCTCTCTACGAGGGGCTCAATAGGATTGGCCGTTACAATGATAGACATACAGAGATTGAGGTTGCCATTCGCACGGCAGACCCGAGCCTCGATCGCAACCAATCGCTACTAACCATAGAGAAAGACGCAGAAGGGAAGATCGTTGCTATCCTTATGGACGATGATAGCATGACCGGTACCTTTGTGAATGCACGTGAGCTCGACCCCGGAGAGAAACGTCAACTCTCTGATGGAGATGTAATAACCCTTGGGGCTACATCTCTTATTTTTTCTATAAAGTAAACTTTGTCATACGAGAGAGATATGAGTACACCTACCCCTAGAAAAAAGGCCCTTATCACCGGTGTCACAGGGCAGGATGGAGCCTATTTGAGCGAATACCTACTCAAGCGAGGATACGAAGTTCATGGACTAAAGCGCCGCTCCTCTCTATTTAATACAGAACGTGTAGATCACCTCTACCAAGATCCTCACCTAGAAGGACGTAACTTCTACCTTCACTATGCCGATATGACAGATGGCCAGGGGCTAACTCGTCTTATTGGGGAGATAGCTCCGGATGAGGTATATAATCTTGCAGCACAAAGCCATGTGAAGGTTAGTTTTGAGCTACCGGAGTACACTGCCGATGTTGTTGCTTTAGGCACACTTCGCCTCCTGGAGGCAATACATCTCCTTCGTATGGACGATAAAGTGCGTTTTTACCAAGCCTCTACCAGTGAACTTTTTGGGCTTGTGCAAGAGATGCCTCAGAGGGAGACTACCCCATTCTATCCTCGAAGTCCCTATGCCGTTGCCAAGCTATATGCCTACTGGATCACAGTAAACTATCGGGAGGCGTACGGAATACATGCCAGCAATGGCATTCTATTTAACCATGAATCACCTCTCCGTGGAGAGACCTTCGTAACTCGTAAGATAACCCGAAGTGCCAGCCGCATTGCCATGGGATTGCAAGATCGTCTCTACCTAGGCAATCTCTCGGCACGACGCGACTGGGGACATGCCAAAGATTATGTGCGCTCTATGTATCTCATCTTGCAGCGCGATACTCCCGATGACTATGTAGTAGCTACGGGGGTGACCACAGAGGTCCGCACCTTTGTTCAACTCGCTTTTTCTGAGATCGGACTCACTATCGAATTCCGTGGAGAAGGGTTGAATGAAGAGGGAGTGGTTACTTCGATAGATGCCAATCGTCTAGCTCAGACCGTGGGAGAAGAATTTCTCTCTCATGCATGTAGCCTAGAGGGGAAAGCCATTGTTGCCGTAGACCCTGCCTACTTCCGCCCTACTGAGGTAGAGGTTCTTTTGGGAGATGCAACTAAGGCTCGCAATCTACTACACTGGCAGCCGGAGTACACCCTGGCAGATATCGTACACGATATGATGGAAAGCGATGTACAACTTATGAAGCGCGAAGCCTACCTAAAGCAGGGTGGATTCTCCGTCTACAACTACTTTGAATAAAAATTTTCTGCCATCATACTTATGGATAAGAGTGCTCGTATCTACATTGCAGGTCATCGTGGACTAGTCGGTAGTGCCATCTATAGGGAGCTCAAGCAACAGGGATACAAAAATCTCATTACCCGTACTCATGCGGAGCTTGACCTCCTAGATGCTGTGGCTGTTCGCAGGTTTTTCGACGAAGAGCAGCCTCAGTATGTATTCCTTGCAGCAGCTTTTGTTGGGGGGATACTTGCCAATAGCCGCTATCGGGCAGAATTTATCTATAAAAACCTAGGGATACAACAAAATGTAATTGGTGAGAGCTATCGCCATCATGTAGAGAAACTCCTCTTCCTCGGGAGTACTTGCATCTATCCTGCCAACGCACCTCAGCCCATGAAAGAGGAATGTCTCCTGACCTCTCCTCTAGAGTATACCAACGAGCCCTACGCTATCGCCAAGATTGCCGGGCTCAAGATGTGTGAGAGCTTTAACCTACAATATGGTTGCAACTATCTTGCAGTAATGCCCACCAATCTCTATGGACCCGGAGATAATTTTCATCTCGAAAATAGTCATGTATTACCGGCTATGATGCGTAAAATGCACTTAGCAAAACTCCTTCGCCAGGCAGACGTGGAAGCCTTACGACGCGATATTGCCTTGCGTCCTATCTCGGGATTGGACCAAAACTCCTCCTTGGATCAAATTACCGAGCGTCTTGCCTTCTTTGGTATCACTTCGGATCAGCTTGTCCTTTGGGGATCGGGTACTGTTTTTCGGGAGTTTATGTGGAGCGAAGATATGGCAGCAGCATGTGTCTATGTAATGAATCATATTGATTTTACTCGCCTATCGGCAGATGCTCCCGAGGGAGAAATCCGCAATTGTCACCTCAATGTAGGTACAGGCGTAGAGCATTCTATTGCCCAAATTGCCGAAGAGGTGCGAAAGACAGTCAACTTTGAGGGCACTATCGCTTTCGATCATATTCACCCCGATGGTACCCGACGAAAACTTACAGACCCTTCTCGCCTTAGAGACCTTGGATGGGAATATGCCACCTCTATAGAGGAGGGCCTTCCCAAATTATACCAATGGTATTGTCAAACAAATGCGCTATAAAACGACTTTCGCAACAATACGAACTTATCTTCTTCCGTTGATAGATTATATGCTTACTCCAGATATAGAAGCTCAGTGTATAGAGCTTATTAAGAATGAAGTTGTACCCGCTACGGGCTGCACAGAGCCGGTAGCCGTTGCTCTAGCTGCTGCACAAGCTGCCCAAACTCTGGGAGAACCTTCTACGTCTATAGAGGTGCTCCTGAGTGCTAATATGCTTAAAAATGCCATGGGAGTAGGGATTCCCGGTACAGGGATGATCGGTCTTCCCATTGCTGTTGCGTTAGGAATTATTTTAGCAGACCCCGCTAAGGAACTCACTATACTAGAAAACTTTACCCAAGAGCAACTGACTCAAGCAAAAGCCCTAGTAGAGAAAAAGATCATGTCTATACGTCTCAAAGAAGGCGATATAGATAAGCTATACATAGAAATTAACCTAAAGGGTGCTAACCATACAGCCAGCACAATTATCCAAAGCAACCACCGCAATATCGCCTATATACGTCGAGACGAAGAGATTCTCCGCGATCATCTCTCTAGCAGTGCTTCTTCTACACAAGGGGCTAGCGATGAAGCGAAGGGCCTACAGCTCACTTTTGATGTAGTCTATGAGTTTGCAACTACAACACCTCTAGAGAAGCTCTCTTTTATACAAGAGGCTGCCCGACTCAATAAAGCTGCAAGCGAATTTAGTCTCAAAGGCTCCTATGGTCACTCCGTTGGGCAGATGATACGAGGAGATTGGGGCAAGAGGTATCTAGGGAACTCCGCTCTTACAGAGATGCTTACCTACACAAGTGCGGCCTGCGATGCCCGTATGGATGGTGCTCCCGTTACTGTAATGAGCAACTCCGGCAGTGGCAATCAGGGAATTACGGCTACCCTACCGGTACTAACCTTTGCCCAGCATGAGGGAGCAAGCGAGGAGCAGACTATACGAGCATTGGTACTCAGCAACCTTATGGTGATCTACGTAAAGCAAAAGTTAGGTCGCCTATCGGCTCTCTGTGGATGCGTTGTAGCAGCAACAGGATCTAGTTGTGGTTTGACCTACCTAATGGGCGGCAGTAGAGAACAAGTAGAGTTCGCCATAAAAAATATGGTAGGTAACATTACGGGAATGTTGTGCGATGGCGCCAAGCCAAGTTGCAGTATGAAGGTCTCGAGTGGCGTATCCACGGCCATGTTCTCTGCCCTACTAGCCATGGAACACAAGGTAGTCACTAGTAGTGAAGGTATTGTGGATGAGAGCGTCGATTCTACCATAGACAATCTCGCAAGTATTGGACGTATCGGCATGAACGAGACGGATCGACTTGTTCTCGATATCATGACTCAGAAGTAATATTAAGTTCTCTTTTATAAATCGTTTACCCCTATCTAATCATATATGGATTCTACATTCTCTCCATCAAGGACCATACGACCACAGCGCATGTCTTTCTATGGTTTTCTTCGACTTGTGCTGATCAATTGGTATTGGTTTGCCCTATCTCTAGCAGTAGCCTTCGGTTTTTCCAAACTGTTGGGGAGTAGTTCTGCTGTCGGGTACAATAAGTACCGCATGGCTGTAATGACACGTTTTCCTATACAGCCTCCTGAGTATACTAAGATCTTTGTGGGAGGGAATTCAGAAAAGGAAGCTCCGCTTTGGAAGCATACTCCCGCTTTTGACGCTGCTCAAATCTATGGATGGATTGTATCAGCAGACATGATCGATCGAGCCGGAAAGAGAGAGGGATTTGAAGTCGAGTATGAACAACGAAGTACTTTTTCTTCTCGAGATATATATAATTATATCCCATTTAGACTGCTCTTCCCCGATGCTTTAGATACCGACTACTTCACTTTGGTGGCGCAACAAAAGCCTAACGGTCTGGAACTCTCTAAAATAAAAGGGACATATCAAGGGCAGAAGATTGAAGGTAAAGATTCATACACTATACTACTCCCTTGGAATAGTTGCATCGAAACTCCCATAGGAAAAGTAATCCTACAAGATAATCCGGGGTGGGAAGAATATGGAGCAGATGGCTATGCCTTAGACAAGCCCATCTACATTACAAGGCGGATGATAACAGAAGCGCGCATCCAGTACGACTGGAGTATGGTGATTGAGAATCCTCTCCCCAATTTCCTTAATGTGATAATCGCTACCGCAGGCTCCGCTCGACGTTCAAAGCAAATACTTGACGGGATGCTTATTGATCTAGACTCTCTTGTGCGCTACAATGTGGCACTCGACTTGGACAAAGAGCAAGAGATGATAGAGGCCGCTCTTCAGAGACTCATGTACCCAGACTCCATCTCCTCTAGCCTTACGACAGAAAGCCGCACAGGAGAGATTACGGATTTGCAGGATAGGCTTGCCCGTTGTATAAGCAATCGGGAGGTCCTACGCTACGACAATTTGATTGAGGTTACTGCGACTCCGACGATTCAGCCAGCTGCCATAGGAGAATCTTCTGTCAGAAGTATCCTTTTGCTTTTAGGGCTTATTATCCCAACAGTATTAGTCTATTATGTATGGATATTACAAGGTAGAATTTTGGAGCCTCGACAACTATCTCCCTTCTGGCAGAATGCCCTTATCTCAACGCTTCGCCTACATCGTAAGAGAAAAATTTACACAGATACTCCCGAAACGATCGATACGCTCCGTTTTACTCTTCAGTCTTATCAGAAAGAAGATGCCGCCGGCCCCATATTGCTAACTACTCCATCTAAAAGCTTAGATGCCCAGAAACGACTGAGTAAATTGGTGGAAGATCTTGCTGCAAATTACTCATTAAGCGGAGGGAATAAGAGTAAAATCGTACATCTTCTTCATGCCTGCAATCATGCTACAGATAGCTTACCTCATGCACGTATTATAGAAGCAGGTTACTGGGGCAGTAAGCAATTCTATCAAGATTTAGCTCCTACAGAAGGAGAGGGCAAGTCCCTAAACTTCTTGATAGCTCCTTCCGATTCGGTTCACCTATTGGCTTCTCATGTCTCCCAAATCGTTGTGGTGGTTGAGCAAGATTATAGCAAATCACCTCTTCTCTCAGATCTTGAGCATTCACTATCTCAGGATATTCCTTCTATCCAGGTCCTTTGGGTATGCCATGGATTCCCATCTGTTCGATAATCTATTCAAAGCCAACTCGTATCCTCTATGATCATTAATAGTCTTCTCGATACAGACCTGTACAAGTTTACTACGGGTTATGCTTATGCCAAACTATTCCCCTATGCCTATGGACACTTTAAGTTCATAGATCGGGATCATCGTATCTATCCTAAGGGGTTTGCTCAATTGCTAAGAGAAGAGATTGACCATATGTCTCGAATTGCTCTAAGTGATAGCGAAGCACAGTTTATAGCCCATCGGATGCCCTATATCCCTCCCACTCATATTGATATGCTAAGGGGGTTTCGTTTCAATCCCGACGAACTTACTATCACACAAGACAGTGAGGGTCATTTGTTTATAGATGCAGAAGGGCCCCTCTATCGAGTAACTCTTTGGGAGACGCCCATCCTAGCGCTAGTAAGTGAATTGTACTATCGGGTGATGAATATCGCTCCAGACGAAGAGTATATGCAGCGAGTGGCTATAGAAAAGGCTCATCGACTAGAAAAGGAGAGTCTGAACTTCTCGCTATTCGGGATGCGCCGACGCTTCAGTTACGAGGTTGAAGACAAAATTACCCGTATCATGCAAGAGTATGCTCCGCAGCACTTCTTTGGTACGAGCAACGTGCACTTTGCGCATAAATACAACCTCAATGTATCGGGTACCCATCCCCACGAGTGGATCCAGTTCCATGGCGCTATATATGGCTACAAAATGGCTAATTATATGGCGATGGAAGACTGGATTAACGTGTACGATGGAGACTTAGGAACCGTGCTTACAGACACCTATACAACGGATGTTTTCTTGAGGAATTTCAGTAAAAAACATGCTCAACTATACACGAGTTTGCGCCACGATAGCGGAGATCCTTTCCAATTTGTAGACAAGGCAATTGCTCGCTATCGAGAGCTAAAGGTGGATCCGAAAATTAAATATATCATCTTCTCCGATAGTCTCAACGTAGACAAAGCCCTAAGAATACAGAACTATTGTGCCGATCAGATTCGTTGCTCCTTTGGTATTGGTACGAATCTCACCAATGATACGGGTTGTGGTGTAGCCCCATCAAACATTGTGATGAAACTATGGCGCTGTAAGATGACAGAGCGAGAGGAGTGGAGCCATTGTGTAAAACTTAGTGATGCGCACGGGAAATATACAGGTACTCCCGAAGAGATTGATCTAGCCCGTCTTACATTGGGGATTAAAGACTGATTAGCCCTCAAATCTCGATAGAAATGGAGAGTATAAAGCCCCAAATTGCCATTTTTGCAGGTTCATTTGACCCCATACATATTGGGCATATGGCATTGGCCAATTACATTCTCTGCCATAGCGAGGGGATCGAACAACTTTGGTTTGTACCTACCGCTCAAAATCCGCTTAAGCCTCGAGCAACGGAGCTCTCCTTTTCTCAGCGATGCCACCTTATCGAAGAAGTGATAGCCAACGACCCTCGATTTTCTTGCTGCCGCATAGAGGAGACTTTACCCGCTCCCCATTACACGATATACACACTAGACGAATTGAGAGAGCATTACCCCCAGTACCAATTTGTCCTCATAATGGGAGCCGATAATTGGCTTACTATAGAGCGCTGGTATCGTTGGGGAGAATTGATTGAGCAATACCCTATTTTGGTCTATCCTCGTCCCGGTTACCCTCTCCCTAGAGAGGTAGAGAATGCTAATGTATCGCTATTGCATGACGCTCCGCTCATGGAGATCTCTTCTTCTGATATCAGATCGGCTCGACATAAGGGACAAGACCTCCGCTATTGGATGCCTCGCCCCGAACTTTTTGATCTTCTCTAATCCCTCCTCAACAATGCCCAGACCCCGCCGCAAACTTTCTGCCCTGCAAGCAACCTGTATTTCGGCTATTTGGTTTGTAATTGCAGGCTGGCTTTTTTCTTCCGTTAGGCTGGATATTTTTTCAATCTTAGCCATCATTCTTTCGGGAATCATCGTCTTTATTGCTCTGTATAAGAGCTGTCGTTAAATCCTCGTTGGTCCCCCTTGATATATACACTTCTCCACCTCTGCTCCGGCCACAATGCCCTATGTTCTACTAGTTATTCGTACTTTTGAGGGTGGATTAAGAATGAAACTCTACTCACCTCAGATATATTAAGACTCAATGGATATACTATTAGTAGGCTATGGACGCATGGGGAAAGCCATCGAAAAAGAGGCTTTACGGAGAGGACATCGTATTACCGGAATCTTCGATGCTGATGGCGAATGCTTTACCGATCAAGAGCAATTGCCATCCGCTGATGTCTGTATCGAGTTTACAACTCCTCAGACTGCCTATAAAAACTGCCTACATGGGATCAACAAAGGGTTGCCGGTAGTATCGGGCACAACAGGCTGGCGCGATGATATACAGAAGCTACAAAACGACATCTTGACCTCCAAGAGCGGCACCTTTTTCTATGCTAGCAATTTTAGTTTAGGGGTAAATATCCTTTTTGAACTCAATAGACGCCTTGCCAGAATCATGCAGAAGGCGCCCGAATACAGCGTCTCTCTAGAGGAAACACACCATATACACAAGCTAGATGCCCCCAGTGGCACGGCTATTACTTTGGCCGAAGATATAATAAAAGAGTCCCCTAGTCTGGAGGGATGGACCCTTGCCCCGGATTCTGCTCCTCACACTCTCCCTATAGAAGCCAAGCGAATAGGAGAGGTCCCCGGTATTCACAGTATCAAGTGGCATTCTCCGGTTGACGAACTCACACTTACCCACGAGGCGTTCGGAAGAGAGGGCTTTGCCCTTGGAGCGGTACTCGCAGCCGAATATGCTGCGACTCACCACGGAGTACTCTCAATGAGTATGATGCTTGGATTTACAGAATAAATCCTCCTAATCAAATAACGAAGAACCTAATATAAAGTATATATGCAACACAATAGCACCCAGAAGAAAAAGCTATTAACCCGACACAATATTGTAGGAGTTATTGTATCTCTTCTTTTTATCATATTTGCCATTTGGGCAGGTTGGCTATGGTTGATTTTCCTTCCCCTAATCATAGATTATTACTTCTTCCACAAGATCAAATGGAATTGGTACACCTCCATCCAAAACAATCTATTGCGTAATATTTGCGCATGGATCTGCGATATCATTTGCTGTGTTATTGGGGTGGCATTGCTCAATATCTACTTCTTCCAAAACTTTGCTATCCCCTCTTCTTCTCTTGAGAAGACCTTGCTCGTAGGGGATTATCTCTATGTTGATAAACTGAGCTACGGCCCAAGGCTCCCGAATACTCCTCTGGCCATTCCTCTGGTTCACAATACATTTTTGGGAGGTAAGAGCTATAGTGAGACACCTACACTCAAATATCGTCGCCTTCCCGGGCGAGGTCATGTAGAGCGCGAAGACCTAGTCGTTTTTAATTTCCCCGCCGGAGATACTGTAGCAGTAAAGGTTCCCAACCCCGATTACTATACCCTTATAGCTCTCTATGGGCGTGATGCCGTATGGAGAAATACGGCTGAATTTGGAGAAGTAGTGTATCGCCCCGTAGATCGTCGCGACCACTACGTAAAACGTTGTGTAGGAATGCCGGGAGAGACCCTCCAAATCCGCAACAACGATCTCTATATTAATGGAGAAAAACAAGCTCGCCCCAAGTATATGCAGCTCAATTATTATGTGCAAGCAAAGTCTGAAGGCCTATCGGAACGCGACTTTGAAACGTTGGGCATTAGCGAGAGTGACCGTGGCTATATCCAGCTATCTCCCGAAACTTCTACGTCTCTATCCGGTATGGGGTTTGACCTAGCCTTAGAGGGGGGGAAGAGCTCTTTCTATCACTTCCCTCTCACCGAAGAGATGCTACAAAAGCTACAAAGCGATCCTAGAGTGCTCAAAATAGTGGTAGAACCCGATAGCGAAGGGTTTACCTATCCCGTAGATGCCCACTTGGGATGGAGCCGAGATAACTATGGCCCTATACTCATCCCCAAGAAGGGAATGACCATCAAGCTGTCTCCTACTAATATATCGCTCTACAGACGCTGCATAGAGGCATACGAAAGACACTCCGTGGCTGTAGATAGTAATGGCATTATCAAGATTGATGGAGAGGCTAAGGATACATATACTTTTGCCATGGACTACTATTTCATGATGGGAGATAACCGCCACAATTCTGCCGATAGCCGCTACTGGGGATTCGTACCCGAAGATCATATTGTAGGTAAACCGGTTCTTCTTTGGCTCTCTTTGGACAAAGACAAAGGGCTATTCTCCGGCAAGATCCGCTGGCGTCGTATGTTCCGTAAAGTGACTAAGTGGTAGTAATCACCTTCCCTATTCGGTAAGATGGCATCCCAAGAGTCTATGAAGAGGAAGCGTCTGGCATGGAAATACTATGCCCTCCCGCTCTTTTTTATCATCTTGGTGGTCTTGTTGCGCCTCTGGGTAGGCTTTGTATACCATGTGCCCAAAGAGAGTGAGACTTTTGGGAAATATGCCGGACGTTACCTTCTGATGGTACGAATAGGCTCTCCCAAACGGGGAGACCTTGTGCTTGCAACCTTCGAAAACAAAGGTAAGAGGGCTGATACCCGTCGCTTGCCTTTATTGGTTGCAGGGCTACCTGGTGATACTATCGAATCGTATGCAGGTGCTATCTATGTCAATGGCAAATCGTGGTTCCCCGACAGCGCTCAAAAACGCCCCTCTTCACTAACCTACCAGGCGGCAGATCCTGGCCACTATCGTTTGGTACTTCGGTCTAATGAGTTCTGGTTACTAACCTACTCTCGCCATAATAATAGGGACTCTCGCCACTATGGCCCAATAGCTCGCAATCGGTTGTTTGGCATACAAGCCCTATGATATTATCTACAGCCTACGCTCCTCCCATACAATACTTCGCAAAACTAGCCTCCGGTAGAGTCCTTCTCGAGGCTTGTGAGCATTATATTAAGCAGACCTATCGCAATAGATGTCGCATACTAGCAGCCGATGGCGTACAAGAGCTGACTATTCCGGTAGAGCAAGGCGCCTCTGAGCAATGCCCCATCCGAGAGGTGCGCATCTCGGAGCACAACAACTGGCGAGCAAGACACTGGCAAACGCTAAAAAGCTGCTATGGAATGGCCCCTTTTTACGAGTATTATGCGCCCGATATTGAGCCATTCTACCATAAGCAATATACCTTCTTGTACGACTTTAATTTGGAGTTAATAGAGCTTATTGCAGGGTTAATGCACTTGGATATCTCAATCACGGAAACTGATACGTATCAAGCCTCATCTCCCGAGGATTTTAGGCTCTCTATCCGTCCTAAAAAGCCTGCTTTCGATCCCTCTTTCGATGCTAATGTCCCCTACTACCAAGTATTCAAAGGGGAGAATGGTATAGACTTTACGCCCAATCTGAGCGTTTACGATCTCCTTTTCAATGAAGGGCCTCTAGCCCCTATTCTACTCAAAAAATCAATCATTCTCTTCCCATCTATCCAATGAGCTAGCACTGCAATTGCTGCTCAAGTGTGGTGATGGTTGTAGCAAAATCATGATCTATAGATATAGCATCACGGGTTGAATTACAGCCATGGATGACGGTAGCATGACTCCTCCCCCCTAGGTAATGACCGATGCTGGAGAGGGACTCTTTGGTGTGCTTATTAGCCAAAAACATGATGACGTGGCGAGCCATAACAATATCTTGGCGGCGGCTTTTCCCCTTTACTTGATGTGCCGGGATGTGGAAGTTCTCACACACAAGTCTTTGTATATTCTCTAGCGTTACCTCTCTCTCCTCTAAGCGAATTGTACGAGATAGAATCTCCCGACTAAATGGTAGGTCTATGGGGCTACCTGTAACAGAGGCACTCAAGAAGATACTAGAGAGTACTCCATCGATCTCTCGTACACTGTGGGAAGCATTCTTGACAATGAAGTCACTCACCTCCTCGGTAAGGACAACACCTCCTTGGCTTGCGAGTTTATTGAGAATTTCACGACGGAGGCATAGGTCCGGGCGTTTGATCTGCGCCGTAAGAGATCCTGCCATACGAGAGACAATACGCTCACTCAGGGCATTAAAATCACTTACAGAGCGATCTGACGTGAGTACAATCTGCTTCCCAAGGGAGTATAGGTGATTGAAAATCTCAAAGAAAGCCTGCTGCGAACGCTCTTTCCCCTCCAATTCTTGTATATCATCAAGGAGTAATACGTCTATCTGCTGATAGTACTTGATGAAGTCGGGTACCTTCTTATTTTTACTTGCTGCTGTAAATTGCTGTACAAACTGTAACGTAGTGACGTAGAGTACACGCATCTCCGGATGCTGACGGAGTATCTCCCATCCCATGGCATTCATCATATGCGTCTTCCCTACTCCTGGGGGGCCGTAAATAAAGAAGGGGTTCATCATAGCATCTCCCGGCTCTACAGAGATACGACGAGCCAGGGAAAGAGCTACATCATTAGACTCTCCACGAATAAACGAATCGAACGTAAAAGGAGGGAGCAACTTTGTGTCCCACTGGGGAGGGGTAGTAGCTCCTGCATCGCTGTGAGGGACTGAAATACTTTGAGGAATACTTGCCGGAGAGGTTGATAGAGAGACTTCGGACATCGAAGTAACTAGGCACCCTTCTGTTGCGTTATTGGAGGTGCTATCTACCATTGCATGGTATCTTAGTCGAGCATGTTCGCCAAGTACAGACCGCAAGGCTTGCTCCATTTGGGGCTTAAAATTCTGCTCAATAAATTCGCAGAAAAAGGCACTAGGTACCTTTACCACGATGGTATTATTCCCCTCTAAGCGCACGGGCTCTATGGGATGAAACCAAGTATTAAACTGCTCGGAGGGAATATGAGCACTCAAGTGTACGAGACACTCTTGCCATATGCTATTCACATTTTGTTCCATATTCTCTCTTTAGGCGTTCTATATATTCTTACTTTACATCCTTATTATACCTTCGCAAAGAGGAGAGGCTCCCCCTAAGGAGAGAGGATCACTCGCTCAAAACTTCCTAATAATAGGAGTAAAGCGTAGTGCAATCGACCTCTCCTTCCTATTAAGTCGAAGGTGTAATTTGGTCTTCCGAGATAGTATAACCTACCCCTCTATTTTACTCTGACGAACTAGAAATTTCAAGTGATCTCTAGTTCAATCACATCGCAAAACTAGTGCTTATTTTCGGGCTAAGCAAACCAAGATTTTTCACAAATAGGCTAATGATATAGCTAACTACCTATAGAATCAGCACCTTGCGTAAGCACTTATAGACCACTAAGAAGAAAGCATATAAATGCCTATATATTAAAGAGATATAAAACATGGATTTTATGAAACGGCAAGTTATCAACAATCAAGAAAAAGCGTAACTCCCTTACTATATTGCACTTTAGGTGTGTAACAACATAGGGAGAATAGCTTTCTTCGATAATCAGACAAAGTACAACTTACCAGGTGGAATAGCGAAAGGGGAATAGCTGCACCGATTGTTTGCTTGCATGCACAAACGCCATTTGCTTTTGGAGGTCTACACATCTCTTTTGGAGGCTTCTCCCGCAGCTTTAGAGCCTGAGAGGATATCAAGGATCATTTGGGCATTGTAGCAATCGTCGTAACGAGGAGATAAGAGTTTTGCCCTATGCTCTTGCTCTTCTAGGGTAAACTCACGAGATGCAATGGCACAAGCTTCGTGTAGAATGTCCTCATCACTCTTTACTCGGTAGACGCTCTCCTCTAGCCCTGTCCCGTAGACCATCTCTTCATTTGCTATGATGTACCGACCGGCATAAAGGGCATTGAGGAGCTTTAGTTTAAGCCCTGTTGGCTGATTTGTGACCAAGATATGTGCAGAAGCCTGCT
Source organism: uncultured Porphyromonas sp. (assembly GCF_938023125.1). GTDB lineage: Bacteria > Bacteroidota > Bacteroidia > Bacteroidales > Porphyromonadaceae > Porphyromonas. The sequence continues at coordinate 61,404 of NZ_CALHDW010000012.1, read as the reverse complement.
CTATGAGACGCTCCATTCGTTCGCCTGATACGTTGGCCTCTAGGCGGACGTTTTCGCTTTTCTGTACGCATTTTTGGAGGCTGGGAGGTGGATTTCGTCCTGCTACTACGAGAGGAAGAGGAAGTTGAGAAGCTAGGCGAATCAATCTCTTGGCCGTAAGTTCATTCTCGAGGACAGAGAGTTGTCCATGAAATAAGAAGTAATTTCCACTCCCCGGTAGGCTCTTCACCTCTTGATCACCATGAAAGCCCGACACCCATTGCACCTCTACCTCTGGATAGTTGTGTGCAAAATAATCTCGCTCTCGGGGGGTAATTGCTAGGATATGATGTGCATAACGGAGGTTCTTCTCAAAGGAATGTAAGCGAAGACTCTCAAGGGCGAAATAGAACTTCTTGAATAGATTTCGAGTGCCCTTTGCCAGATAGTGGTAGTACTCATGCTCTATATTGCAAGCACGGACTATGCGAAGGCGATTGCGAAGAGCCGGGTGAGATAAAAAGTGACATGTATGCAACCCTTCAAAGAGAATAGGAGCATCGTCTTCTAAAAGATGGGAGAGAAGAAGCTGGGAACGACGGCTATAAACGATATAAGGCTCATGCGACAAGGCCGAGAATATCCCTCTCAGACGAGGATAGTAGTAAACCTTTTCGCACAAATCCTCTAGCTCCTTTTGCTGAGGTCTGCCATACTGATAGCAATGCAGTATAACGTCTATACCTTGCTTGGCAAGGGCTTTTACTTTATAGTAAACATCTATTACCCCGCCATAATCTGCAGGATAGGGAACATCAAAAGATACTATGTGTAAATGTCTTTCCATGGTATTGCAATTATGATTTGCAGTAAAGCCCCCCGGGAAGAGGCTTAATATAGCCGTCAAACTCGAGCGTGAACAGCTTATTAGATAGCTCAGCAGCTGATAGCCCCAAGCGTACAAGAAGATCATTAAAGTGTATCGTTTCCTCCTCCAAAATGAGGTGCAATACAGGATCATCAGGGAGATCTTGAGGGGCAAAAAGAGAGGGAATGGTCTCCTCCTCTTCTCCATTAGGCTTCCCCCATCCCAGCACAGATATAATACTATCAGCATTAACGGCAGGGACGGCCTGCATAGATGCTATGATGCGATTGCACCCTACAGAGGTAGAATCAGTAATACGCCCCGGAACGGCAAATACCTCCCGACCATAGCCCGAAGCCATGGCCGCAGTGAGAAGAGATCCCCCACGAGCTGCACTCTCTACCACAAGGGTGGCATGAGAGAGGCCTGCTACGATACGATTGCGGCCTACAAAATGGTGACGTTCCACTTTACTTCCCCAGGAGTACTCGCTGAGTAATCCCCCATTTTTGAGCATCTCAATAGCAATATTGCGGTGTGCTGCAGGGTAAATCCGATCTAAACCGTGAGCTAAGACGCCGATAGTGGGGATTCCTAAGTCGAGGGCTACTTTGTGTGCCTTTACATCGATGCCAAATGCCAATCCACTAATCACCACAAGATCGGGGACCTTATTTGCCAAATCTTCGAGTAGTACTTCTACCGCTTTTAAGCCATAGCGAGACGCACGCCTTGTACCCACTACACTAATACAATGAGGAGAATGTAAAGCCTCTCTATTGCCAATATAAAAGAAGGCGGGAGGTGGATCTGCACACTCTGCAAGTAACTGAGGATAGTCCGTATCCCCTAATCCAAATGTATAGATATGCTTTCTCCGGGCCTCTTTGATCTCTCGTTCGGCACTCTCGAGTAACTCAGGAAGAGAAAGGTGCGACACCACACGCCTATAAAGCGCAGGTGCCACACCTTCTAAAATAGCGGGATTGGAAAAAATATCGCAGACATCATCTACAGCCTCTAAGATACGACGAAGAGTAATAGCTCCTACACCCTCTATTCTACTTAGAGCTAAAAGATAAGCTGCCTTGTCCATCAGCTTCCTAAAAGCTAGATATTAATGCTCTTTTAACCAAGCAAAAGCATTGGCAAAAGCTTCCATCCATGGGGTTACTTCGTGCGAGGTATCAGGATAGAACCCACACTGCCAGGGGAATACAGATCGCTCTGGGTGTGGCATGATAGCTAGGTGACGACCATCATCACTGCAAATGGCAGCAACACCCTCCGGAGAGCCATTAGGGTTACCTGGATAGGTCTTATAGTCGTATTGAGCAACGATATTGTACTGATCGATAGGAGCATCAAAGGCAAAACGACCTTCGCCATGGGCGCACCATACTCCAAGGGTGGTACCGGCTAGTGAACCCATCATTATCGAATTGTTTTTGGGAATGGTTAGCCCAACAAAGCAGCTCTCAAACTTGTGCGACTCGTTGTGCAACATTTTGTGGCGGGGCTTTTTATCGGCATAGAGAAGACCGAGCTCGGCCATTAGTTGACAGCCATTGCACACACCCAAACTGAGGGTATCGGGGCGAGCATAGAAAGCATCGATAGCCTCCTTTGCTCGTTCATTGTACAAGATACCTGCAGCCCATCCCTTAGCGGAGCCGAGCACGTCACTATTAGAGAATCCACCACAGAAAACAAGCATCCGTACATCCTCTAAGGTCTCGCGTCCTGAGGTAAGGTCCGTAAGGTGTACGTCTTTTACATCGAACCCTGCAAGGTGAAGGGCATACGCCATTTCGCGCTCTCCATTCGTTCCCTTATCTCGTAGAACGGCAGCGACAATACCCGAGTGCTTACTTCTGTCGGCATCAAGTCCTAAAGAGGTTTTCTTGCCAGAGAAGTCTTGAGGTAAGCGATAACGGATAGGCTGGATGGGATAGTTCTCAAAACGCTCTTGAGCAAGTCTCTCTGTCGATTGATAGCGATCTAATAAGAACGATGGGCGATACCAATCTGTACGAGCCTTATCTATATCAATAGTAATCAATTTATCCCCCTTCTTAATTGAGAGTGTACGCTCATCCGAAGGAGTGGCAATTACAGCAAAAGCAACACCCATTTCATCGAGTACCTTCTGAGCCTTATCAAGATTATTTACTTGGAGTAATACCCCGGGGTTCTCTGCATAGAGGAGCTTGGTAAGGTCTTCTTCTTCAAGCTCAGAGAGGTCGATAGAAAGACCGCCCTTGGTGTTGGCAAAACACATCTCGAGCAATGCCGTAAGCATCCCCCCTGCCGATATATCATGCCCGGCAAGTACGAGATCTTTCTTAATAAGCGATTGTACAGCCTCAAATGCATCTGCAAAATACTCAGAATTGGCTATAGTTGGAGCGGAGTCGCCGACCTTACCCAGACTCTGGAAGAAGGCAGAACCACCCAAAGCAAGGGGCGCAAAACTAAAGTCAATGTACAAAAGGGAAGAGCCCGCAACAGGCTGAATAACCGGTGTTACAATCTTACGAATGTCGCTTACCGGAGCTGCTGCCGATATAATAACCGTACCGGGGCTTACAACGGATGGCTCTGTCGGATACTTTTGTGTCATAGAGAGCGAGTCTTTCCCAGTGGGGATATTGATACCCAACTCTATGGCAAAATCGGAACAAGCCTCTACGGCACGATACAAACGTGCGTCTTCTCCCTCATTGCGGCAGGGCCACATCCAATTGGCGCTTAGCGAAACACTCTGTAATCCCTCGGTAAGAGGAGCAAAAACGATATTGGTCAAAGCCTCTGCAATAGAGAGTATTGAACCCGTAGCAGAGTCTATAAGTCCGGCTTGAGGCGCATGCCCAATAGTTGTAGCATAGCCCTTCTCGCCTCGATAGTCTAGTGAAATAGCACCAAGATCTGCAAGAGGGAGCTGTAGCTCACCACAACATTGCTGACGTGCGATGCGCCCTGTCACAGATCGGTCTACCTTATTGGTTAGCCAATCTTTACAAGCAACAGATTCCAAACTGAGCACTCCTTGAAGGTACTTCTCGGGAGCCTGAGCATCGTATGTTGCATCTTGATAAGAGTGCTCCAGCGTAGTGTCTCTCATGATAGTACGCGGGGGCTTTGCTAGCATATCCTCTACAGCAAGATGGATTGCTTCTTCTTTAGTAGACTTTCGTCCAAAACAAAGTTCGTGACTATCGGTAGTCTTACCCACCTTATATATAGGGGCCTTCTCACGAGCGGCAATAGCGGCAATTCGCTCATAGTCTTTTTCTTCGATGAGCAAGCCCATACGCTCTTGACTCTCGTTGCCAATGATTTCCCTATCTGATAGGGTGGCATCCCCTACGGGGAGGGCGTCAATATCTATCTCACCACCGGTGGCTTCGATAAGTTCTGTAAGGCAGTTAAGGTGCCCGCCGGCTCCGTGATCGTGAATACTAATGATAGGATTATCGTCACTCTCGGCAAGAGCTCGCACCACATTTTCTACACGTTTTTGCATTTCCGGATTGGCTCTCTGTACGGCGTTAAGCTCAATGCCGGCACTATACTGCCCTGTATTTACAGAGCTTACAGCGCCACCGCCCATACCAATACGGTAGTTATCACCACCGAGTACCACAACTGTCTCTCCGGCCTTGGGTTCCTCTTTAATGGCATCTCGCTGGCGAGCATAACCGATCCCCCCGGCAAGCATAATCACCTTGTCGTAGCCATAACGTGTAGCCTCGGCATCTTCTTGATGTTCGAAGGTAAGTAGCGAACCCGTGATGATAGGCTGACCAAACTTATTTCCGAAGTCACTGGCTCCATTAGATGCCTTTGTAAGAATGCCTTGAGGATGCTGATAAAGCCATGGACGAGCCTCCATAGACATAGGGATAGTGGACTGAAGGCGAGGATAACTTGTCATATATACGGCTGTACCGGCCACAGGAATAGAAGCCTTCCCCCCTGCCATACGATCTCGGATCTCCCCTCCGGTACCCGTGGCTGCCCCATTGAAGGGCTCCACTGTTGTGGGGAAATTGTGCGTCTCTGCCTTGAGAGAAAGTACAGTATCAATAGGTTGAGTGGAGAACAATGAGGGGCGATCGCCACAAGATGGGGCAAATTGCTCCACCCTTGGCCCCTTGACGAAAGCTACATTGTCTTTGTAAGCGGATACCAAACCATTGGGATTAGCTTCCGAAGTAGCCTTGATCATGGAGAAAAGAGATTGCTCCTGCTCCTCTCCATCAATAACAAAGGTGCCATTAAATATCTTATGTCGGCAATGCTCCGAGTTTACCTGAGAGAAGCCAAATAGCTCGCTATCGGTGAGCTTACGTCCCAAACGCTTTGAAAGATTTTGAAGGAAATCAATCTCTTTTTCGCTTAGAGCCAACCCCTCAGAATGGTTGTAAGCCGCAATATCATCTATGTACGCAATGGGAGCCGGAGTGGCATCCGTATGGAATATAGTAGCTGCCGGAGCATGGTATACACACTCGGTCATAGGGTCGAATGCGGGTTGCTCTTCCTTAACACGTCTAAGCAACTCAATGCGCGTAATCCCCTCAATACCCATGTTTTGAGTAATCTCTACTGCATTGGTACTCCAAGGAGAAACAATCTCACTACGAGGTCCTATATAATCTCCTTCGGCTTGCTCTGTAGGGGTAGTTTTGCCTTCTAAAGCAAAAAGCCATTGGAGCCTTTCAAGGTCTTGATCAGAAAAAACGCCACTATGCTCTACGGCATAGAGGATATCGCACTGCGAGGGGAAATAACTAATCATCGCTATTCTGTAATAAAAAATAAATCTGGCATCCTAAATTCTCTCCCAAGAGAAAGTGCAGAAGCCTTGCAAAAGTAGGAATTTTCTCGCATCTAGCGAACATTCTCGGCTGAGAGAATACAAAAAGAGGAGAGACTTATTTAGAATAAAGTCTCCCCCCATAATATCTAAAGGGTCTCTCTATCTTATTAACAAAGAGGAATCTTTGCCACTCTTGCTTCGTGCCGTCCTCCTTCAAAATCGGTAGAGAGGAATGCCATTATGATCTTCTTAGCTTCGTCCAACGAAATGAATCGAGCCGGGAGTGAAAGTACATTGGCATTATTGTGCGCTCTACCCAGTGCTGCAATCTCTTCGTTCCAAGAAAGTGCAGCACGCACATGGGGATGCTTATTGAGAGCCATAGATATGCCATTGCCCGAGCCACATATGGCAATCCCCCACTCTAGATCGCCACTATCGATGGCCTCTCCCAATTTGTGTGCAAAATCGGGATAATCGGCACGCTCTTCGCTGTAAGTGCCAAAATCTTGATACTCAATACCCTGATCTGCAAGGATCTTCTTTACCTCTTCTTTGAGGGCAAAACCGGCATGATCCGAACACAATCCAAATCTTTTCATAGCAATGAAAAACCTTTCTATATTATCTCTTTCGTAAAATCTTTAGTCCCTTTACCCCGAGAGGTGCATGGGATGGAAATTATCTCCTTTTGCACACAATAAGTAGGGGGAAGAGCTAGCTCGAACACTCACGAGAGCGAGAGGCAACACTCATCCCCCAAGCCATTGCAGGATAGGCTTAGACCTATCTATTTGCTTAAATCTTGGTTACAAGATCTTCGGGTACACCATCTCCCAAAGTTGTATTGAGGCGGTATCCCTTTCCGTGTACGTTCTTAATTTCGAGAGTGGGGTCTTCCTTCAAGATCTTGCGTAGCTTGGTAATGTATACATCCATACTACGAGCATTGAAGTAATTGTCGTTCTCCCAAATCGTTTTGAGGGCATAGTTGCGCTCCAAAGTTTCGTTTGCAAAAGAGCAAAGGAGGCTGAGAAGCTGACTCTCCTTGGTGGTGAGCTTTATCACCTTTTCGCCAATGGTAAGTGTTTGCTTCTGTATGTCAAAAAAGAACTTACCCAACTGATAGTAGGGCATTACCTTAGACTCAACTCCCTTTACACGTCGCAAAATTGCTTCGATGCGAGCCAATAATTCATCAAGACTGAATGGTTTTGTCACATAGTCATCAGCCCCCACTTCAAAGCCATGAAGTACATCTCCTTTCTCTGTCTTTGCTGTGAGGAAAATAATGGGCACCATAGTGTTTATTGCACGAATGTCTCTAGCAAGAGCAAAACCATCCTTATGAGGCATCATTACATCGAGGATACAGAGGTCGTACTCTGTCTTCTCAAAGTTATGAAGCCCCTCTTCACCATCGCGAAATAGATGAGTCTCGAATCCCTTGGTGTCAAGATACTCCTTGAGCAAGAGACCTAGATTTTCATCGTCTTCGCAGAAAAAGATTTTCGTTTTTTCATTCATAGCTACTTATTATTGATTGTTTCCTTTTATTCTTAATTCCTCTACAATAGAAAATCTAAAGGAGGACTATTGTTCATCCGAGGGAGCATCTTCGGTGGGCAACTCAAAGATCATGGTTGTACCTACCCCTATCTCACTTTCCACTTTTACACGCCCTTTCATAGTTTTGATTGTAGCTTTTACATACGAAAGCCCCAATCCAAATCCCTTCACATCATGTACATCTCCCGTATCTACACGATAATACTGGCGAAATATATTGCGTTGATCCTGACGCGATATACCAATACCATTGTCTTTTATCTCAATACGAAGCACACTAGGCTTGGGGTTCGAGGTCGACAAATGGAGTCTGGGAGGCACTTTGTGTTTGGAGTATTTAATGGCGTTGTCTAGGACATTAAATATGATGTTCTGAAAGTGCATCTTATCCACATTGAGGTAACTATTCTTGGCACTGAGATCCGAAGTCATACCCCCCATTTTCTCTTCGCACTTGAAGGTGTAGACGGTAATGGCATCTTCTAGCAGGTCATGGGCATCGAATAGGACGGGCTTAAAGCGTATTTTACTCTCGTTTACAAGCGTAAACTGTAAGATCTTTTCGATCAAGAAAAATAGCCGCTTCGTCTCGCTCTGCATGGCTCCTAACAATCGTTTACGGCGTGTGGGATCCTGTACAAGCACATCCTCATCGAGCATCTCAGACGCTAGTTTTATAGAGGTTACAGGGGTCTTTAGCTCGTGCGTCATGTTGTGCACAAAGTCTTTTCTACCTCGCTCGAAACGCTGTTGGCGCACAAAGAAAACCAGAGCTACGGCAAAAAGTATTAACAAGACCAATGTAGTAAATATGGTAGCAACTGTATAGGTGTGTGTGGTGATGTATCTATTGTGCTCATAAAAGACTACTTCTACAACGCCCTGACCGGAGTTACTCATGGAGATCCTACTGAAAAGAGTATGGTGTACACTATTCTCCGGAGTGGCAACAGCGTTATGGGAGGGCCCCTTCTCGTATACTAAGTCGTTGTCTTTATTGTAAATGCGAATGATAAAGTCCTCATATACTCCCACCTTCTCCAGTGAATATTTAAGGGAAGCATCGAGATATGAGTAAGAGATCTTATCGAAGGAGGGATGAATATCACTCTCCAGGTCTATAATAGAACTCAAGATAACCTCATTAAGGGCATCTTGATGAAATAGATAAGCATCTAGTAATCGTCTCTGAACGTCCATTGTAAACAGAGATCGAGAGTCCTTTACAGTCGGAGGAAGCGGGGGGATTGTATCCTCTAGATACGCCATGGAACGATCCGAAACGCGAGATCGGTTGGCCGGAGAATTCCACGATACGAGGTCTCTGATGCGATTGTCTAGAACAGAAGGTGGCGTTCTACGCTCATCATCTCTCCAGTCGTCTAGCATCTTACAGACCATGTTGCGAAGATCGAGCTGACTTGCGACAAACTGAGCCACAGCCTCCCGTTCTACCTCTTCTATGGCCTGATCTACAGCATTCTTTACATTGGAGAGAAAATACTCCTGACGCATCTCATGCATATCTCGCAAGAAGCGAAACTGCGTGTAGAGCGACACAGTTAAAGCCAATACAGGTAAAACAAAAAGAATTATGACCCAACGCTTCTTAAACATACAAGCTCTTCATCTCTTTTTTCTCCTTTATATAACAGAATACATAAGAGAAAAACTCTTCTATAATAGAACAACGCAATCTCTCCCACCCGGGGAGAAATCTGCGAATTTGGGTACTTGAGGATACTCTCAAACGCGGCGATTAGCTTTCTATTAATACCTACTCGCATCATCTTACAGATACAAAAATAACAATAATCCCCTAATAGGCAAGAGGGTTAAAGAGATCTTTATCAAAAAGCTTCCGGCCAGCCACCAAAAAGCTATAGAATAAGAGATAAAGAACGCCCTCAGCACAAAGGGATAGGGCACTTGGGCAAGGAAGGGATGGAAAGTGCGGCTAAACTCTCCTTTACGATGCGCTCCACGAGGTTAATAGGCAGATAAAACGGTATCTTTCTTCTTTTGGGTTCTTCCTCCAAAGGGAGCGCAAGATCGCCCTTTCTTAGAAAAAGAAAAAGCACCTTGCAAGACTATGCAAAGTGCTTCTTTCTACTCTTGTCGGGATGACTAGATTCGAACTAGCGACCCCACGCCCCCCAGACGCGTACTCTAACCGGACTGAGCTACATCCCGAACAACGGCTGCAAAGGTAGATACTTTTTTTTTACTGACCAAACATTTCTCGATAAAAATCGAGAGATTCTTTGAGCAAGTCGTCCGTACAAGAGACTTTCTCCATCTGTCCCAGAGACTTAAAGGCAATTATAGAAACCGTATCATCCTCATTTTTTTTATCCTGATGAAGGAGTGATAGGATCGTAGGATAGTGCTTACAAGAAAAAGTATAGGGAGAAAAGGACTCTCGCATAAGGGAGATAAGATCTGTGAGATAACTTTTTTCGGCCCCTAGCAAGATATGTGAGAGATAAAGCTCGCATAGCAGCCCAATCGCCACAGCCTCGCCATGACGTAATACCCTACTCGACCCTTCTTGAGCTCGTATATGGGATAGTCCCTCTACCCCATGTCCTATGGTATGCCCGAGGTTTAACCATTGGCGCAGGCCCTTATCGGTAAAATCGGCTTCTACAAATTGCTCTTTGATGGCTACGCTCCTATTTATAAAGGGGAGCCAAGAGTCGATGCTACCCCAAGGATCAAATGCTTTGATCTCTTGCCATAGATTCCCCGAAGAGAGTAGCCCATACTTCACTAGCTCCCAGTAGCCCGAGAGAATCTCCTCTTGTGGTAGTGTGGATAGGAATTGGGGATCTATCATCACAGCACGAGGGAGAGAGAATGCACCTAGCAGATTCTTCACTCCAGCATAATCGACCGCCGTTTTTCCTCCGACAGAAGCATCAATCATGGCCATAAGAGTGGTAGGAACGTAAACGCAAGGTATACCCCTCTTATATATAGAGGCAACGAATCCGACAAAGTCGAGCAAGGCCCCTCCTCCCACAGCGACCAATAGGGTGGAACGGGTAGCCGAGCGAGTAAGAAGCCAGTCAATGGTTTCTCCTACATGGGAGAGGGATTTTACCTCTTCTCCCCCGGGGATAATAAGACGATCTGCGGGGTCTATACAACTCCATAGAGGAGCAAGACGCGGAGCAGCCTTTGCTGCCACCTGTTCGTCTACAATTGCAAGACAGTGGTCGAAAGCCCCCTTTCCATAGAAAGGGAGCCATCTTTCCTTGAGTACATCTAGGGCAATATAAGAGGGTGAGGAGGCTAACGACATGGCCTATCTAGCGTGTACATCTATCTGAGAGAGGATCTGCTCGAGAGCCTTGGGGAGGCCATTGCCGTCTTTCCCTCCGGCTGTAGCAAAGTGGGGTTGTCCACCGCCGCCACCTTGGATCAGGCGGGCAGCCTCTTTTACCATATTACCGGCATGGAGCCCCGAAGCAACCGCCTCTTCGCTCAGCATGATCGTGAGAAGGCCTCTTGCGCCCTCTGTTGTTGCTGCCACAAAGACGAAAGGCTCTTGCAATTCGCCTCGCAACTGGAAGGCTATATCCTTGATTATATCGGCCTTTTCTTCTCCTTGCAGTACAAACAAACGATAGCCCGAACGCTCAACTCTAGATGCCAAAAGTTCCTTTTTGAGCCTTGTGGCATGGGCACGTTGCAGAGTGTCGAGTTCGGCTTTGAGGGCACTCTCTTCGCTGAGCAGCTTCTGCAAAGCCTTTACTACATCCGGCGTGTTGTTGAGAAGAGCCTTTATTTCCCTGAGCGTATCCTCTTGTTTGTAGAGGAAAGCCTCTGCATTAGTTGCGGTAACGGCTTCGATACGACGTACTCCGGCAGCAATCGAACTCTCGGATACGATGCGGAAGGCGCCGATCATACCCGTAGAGGGGAGGTGAGTTCCCCCACATAATTCGATAGAGGTGCCATACTTCATCACGCGCACTTCTTCGCCATATTTCTCGCCAAAGAGAGCCATTGCCCCCATGGCACGAGCCTGGGCAATAGGGATATTACGATGCTCTTCTCTGGGGTAATCGGCACGTACAGCTTGGGTTACAAGCTCCTCTACTTGGCGAATCTCCTCGGGAGTGAGTTTATTGTAGTGTGAGAAGTCGAAGCGCAATACTTCCGGACTTACAAAAGATCCCTTTTGCTCTACATGCTCCCCAAGTACCGTGCGAAGGGCCTGATGCAAGAGGTGTGTTGCTGTGTGGTTGGCCTCTGCCATGCGCCGACGCTCCTGATTGATCTCGGCACGGAAGGTCTGTTCCGGATCATTGGGGAGCTTGGTCATAAGGTGCACGGGCAGGTTATTCTCACGTTTGGTATCCACGATGGCATAACGCACGCCATCCTCGTCTATAAGATAGCCGGAGTCTCCTACCTGCCCCCCCATCTCGGCATAGAAGGGAGTAACAGAGAGCACCACTTGATAGAAGTCTTTATTCTTTTGTTTTACGTGGCGATAGCGAAGTATAGAGCAGTCTGCCTCCGTTTGATCATACCCAACAAAGAGAGTTTCGCCCTCGGCAAGAGTTACCCAGTCGTCCGTCTCAAGTTGAGCGGCACTTCGTGCTCGAGCTTTTTGCTCTGCCATCTCACGATCAAATCCCTTTTGGTCGAGCGTCATACCATGCTCACGCAAGATCAATTCCGTCAAGTCTAGAGGGAAGCCAAATGTATCGTATAGCACAAAGGCATCGTGCCCCGAGAGTTGTCCCTTATTCCCCAACTCTTCTATTTTCTTATCAAGGAGTTTGATACCGGCCTCCAGTGTACGCAAGAAGCTCTCTTCCTCCTCTCTCATTACTTTTTGAATCAGGTCTTTCTGAGCAATTAGTTCGGGGTAAGCTGCTCCCATAGACTCAATAAGAGTGGGCAGGAGAGTATACATAAAGGCTTCTCTACGTCCCAAGAAGGTATATCCATAGCGCACAGCACGACGCAAAATACGGCGAATCACATAACCGGCCTTAGCATTGGAGGGGAGCTGACCATCTGTAATTGCAAACGCAATAGTGCGCACGTGGTCTGCCACTACTCGCATGGCAACATCGCTACTCTCCTCTTTCCCGTAGGGAATACCCGAGAGCTCGGCAACGGCTCTAATCAAAGGTTGAAAGACGTCGGTATCGTAGTTGGAGCGTTTCCCCTGCATGGCCATACAAAGACGCTCAAAGCCCATACCGGTATCAATTACCTTGTGTGGGAGAAGAGATAGAGAACCATCTGCCATGCGATTGTATTGCATGAATACAAGGTTCCAAATCTCCACTACTTGGGGGTGGTCCCGATTTACGAGCTCCCTACCGGATTGCTGCATACGCTCCTCGTCGCTCCGCAAATCGATGTGAATTTCGCTACAAGGTCCGCACGGCCCCGTCTCTCCCATCTCCCAGAAGTTATCCTTTTTGCTACCATCGAGAATCCGTTCTTGGGGGAGGAAACGGCCCCAATAGGAGGCGGCTTCGTTGTCCCTCTCTAAGCCATCGCTCTCGGCTCCCTCAAATATGGTGGCATATAAGCGGTCGGCAGGGATGCCCAAACGCTCGTGCAAGAACTCCCATGCCCACGAGATGGCCTCCTCTTTGAAGTAATCGCCAAAAGACCAGTTACCGAGCATCTCAAACATAGTATGATGATAGGTATCGTGCCCCACCTCCTCGAGGTCGTTGTGCTTACCACTCACGCGAAGACACTTCTGAGCATCTGCAACGCGCGGATACTTTGCCTCCACATTCCCAAGGATTATATCTTTGAATTGATTCATCCCGGCATTGGTAAACATTAGGGTAGGATCGCCCTTAACCACCATAGGGGCAGAGGGTACTATATGGTGTTGCTTCTCAGCAAAAAATGCCACAAAAGCGGCACGTATCTCATTCGCAGTCATCATATCTGTATAATATGGTTCTCTCTTTATTTCTTATGCGTGCAAAGGTACAAATTAGCTACTATATGGCACCTCTGGGGACAAAAAAAGCCTCCCATGTCGCACCCCTCGACGAGAGAGGATACCACATGGGAGGGTGATACTAGAGAGAGAAAAGACTCCCTCTATATACTAGTCTTACTTACGAAAGATAGCGATGTGATTTGAGCTGAAGTCGCCATTTACCATCTTAAGCGACTTAAGCATGCTCTGAGCGTCTGCATTTTCAAATAAGAATAGCTCTTCGTTTACTGCGGGAATACCTGCAAATTTGGCATTATAGGGAGCCATATCCTTCACAACTTCCCAACGATATAGGAGGATGATGTTTCTAGCAGGATCCAAAAAGAGTTGATGCATCTTCTTTACTTTAAACTTCTTAGCACCTTGTCCAAAGTTAAGGTCTGTATCTGTCCAATTAGGTTCAACAGTGCATTCCTGCTTGTCAATTTCTTTGAAGTTCCCAAACATCTCAGCATACTTCTTAAGTACACCACTATCTTTGAACTTTGTAATGAGTTCATCGGCATCTGCTGGATTTTTAGAAAGCAATCCATAGCCTGAAAAAACATTTACATTGAGAAGTTTAACACCAGAATGAGTATATAGAACCCCTGAAAAATAGTGTTGCTTAGATTCCTTTGGAGCTCTAAAACCGAAAACATTTTGAGCATCTTCTTTGAGATCCCAAACTTCCCAATCCAAGCCATTTGCAGACATTGCCTTCTTTACGATGGGCTCCCACTTACTCATTTGTGAGAAGGGAAGAGTTGAAGGAATATAGATATCCTTTTTCTGACCATCTTCAGATACAATCCCATAGTAGTTTTCATTCTTGATTCTTTCGCCACCATCTTCTACAGTAACAGCAACTTCCACTTTAGCCTTACCAGCAGTAAAAGTAACTTTAGCATTACCAGTAGCCTTAGCTTCAAGAGCTGTGTTAGAAGCTGCTACAACCTTTGCGTCAGAGCTTGTTACGGTGAAATTAGAGGGCTTAGCAACCACAACGAGAGCACCATCTGCTGCAGAAGCTGCATTAGTAGTAATCTCTACCTTGTCACCAACATTAAGGGTGAGAGCTGTAACTTCCTTACCAGACTGCTTTACTGTAATAGACCCATCATCAGTAGGCTTGTTGTCAGGGATGTTCTTTCCCTGACATCCTACGGCAACCATACCTACGATTGCCAAAGCACCGAGTGCTGCAAAAAACTTTTTCATTTTCAATTTCATTTAGTGTTAGACATATCTAAATTATTCATTCTCTGTGTGCTACTAGGATTCTCCATGAGCCCCCTCTCTGGGGCTTCTCTGATGCAACATCTCCAACAATGCACCTTGTAATGGGGAATCCAACACCACAAAGATAGTAATTTATTTATTTCTCACAATAGCAAAAACAAGAAGAAATCTTTGACGATCTGGCATTAGATCGAGGAAAAAGAGAGATGATGATACAGAAAACCCACCCATCCCAAGAATAAGGATGAGTGGGTTTTACGAGTTGTATATCACCTATCTTCCTCCGATACCATCCTTTATCCAAAAGGACAAGGGAGAGAGAAAAGGAGGAGGGATTTTACTCTGCGTTCAACGTCACACGGCGGAATGCAACCACTGTGAGTGTCTTGCTTGCAGACTTGAGATAAGTATCCACATCCATCTTGCCATCGCTAATGAAAGCCTGACGTAGAAGGGTGTTTTCCTTGTAGTACTTCTGTAGAGCACCTTGGGCAATACGATCGATAAGCTCGGGCTTCTTGCCTTCTTCGAGGGCTTTCTCACGAGCGATCTTGAGCTCACGCTCTACTACTTCTTGGGGTACCTCTTCCTCGCGAACGGCAACAGGGTTCATAGAAGCAATCTGCATAGCGGTCATACGAGCCATTTCCTGATCAACAGCTTCGTTGAAAGCAGCAACAACGGCAAGCTTATTACCCGGGTGAATGTAAGAAATGGTGTGCTCAGCCTTTACGAATTCGTAAGCTCCGAGCTCCATCTTTTCACCTGTTGTACCGGTGCGGTCTGTGATATGATCGGCCACCGTACGACCATCAGCAAGCGTAAGAGCAAGGAGAGCCTCTTTGTTCTCAGGTTGCTTAGCCATTGCTACATCGAGTATATTCTTGGTTAGTTGGATATGCCCTTCGTTCTTAGCTACGAAGTCGGTTTCGCATTGGAGAGATACGATTGCTGCAAATCCGGCAGCGTGAGCAGCGAGCACACACCCTTCGGTAGCTTCACGATCAGAACGCTTAGCAGCTACAGCCTTACCCTTAGCACGGATAATCTCCATAGCTTGGTCGAAGTCGCCATTCGTTTCTTCGAGGGCGTGCTTGCAGTCCGTAAGCCCTGCTCCACTCATCTTGCGGAGCTTTGCAATATCTTGGATTGAAATAGCCATTTGCTTTATTACTAGTATATTTTCTGTAAAGAGAATTATTATTCAGCAGCAGGAGTTTCAGCTTCTGCACTAGGAGCTTCGGCTTCTAGGTTAGTAGCTTCGGGAGCCTCTTTTGAAGTCTCCTTGGAGCGTTCGCGGCGAGCACCGGCACGGGTGCGACGTCCGGAGCGAGCTCCTTCTGCAGCTGTTTCGTCTTTTACCTCTTCCTCTACGTTCTGAGACTTATATTCAGTAAGACCTTCGCTGATGGCGCCACACATAGCACCCATGATAAGCTCGACAGTCTCTCTCGAGTCGTCATTAGCAGGGATAACATAATCCACAAGCTTAGGATCTGCATTGGTATCTACGATAGCAAATACAGGGATACCCAAACGAGTAGCTTCGCGTACGGCAATGTGTTCTTTGGTGATGTCCACAACAAAGAGAGCCGAAGGCAAGCGGTTCATATCTTGGATAGAACCCAATGTCTTCTCAAGCTTAGCGCGCTGACGCTCAACTTGGAGTTTTTCGCGCTTTGAGAGGTTGCTGTAGGTACCATCTTCCTTCATCTTGTCGATTTGCACCATCTTCTTCACGGCCTTGCGGATGGTGGGGAAGTTGGTAAGCATACCTCCCGGCCAGCGCTCTACTACGTAGGGCATACCTACCGACTTAGCGAGCTCTTCTACGGGTTCCTTTACTTGTTTTTTGGTGGCTACGAACAAGATCTTCTTGCCGTTGCGTGCCATATTGCGGATAATCTCGGTAGACTCCTCTATCTTAGCAACTGTCTTGTGGAGGTCGATAATATGGGTGTTATTACGTTCCATGAAGATATAGGGAGCCATAGCGGGATTCCACTTGCGGGGTTGGTGTCCAAAGTGTGCCCCGGCTTTGAGTAGCTGTTCGAATGTGATCGATGCCATATTGTTTGTTTCGTTTACGTTCTTAATTGATTAAACCATTGATTTTGCAACCACTTGGTAGGGTTCTACCCCTCATTTGTACCCACCGGATGTATGTACAAGAGGTGGTGAAAAAGAGCCATCCAAGCAGTTTAGATACTAAACGCGAGTAATCTGTATTCTTTCCATCTATCGTGCCCAAAGAGGATAGTCTTTGTTCCTCTGTAATAGTGAGCAATAGGGAAGAAAGAGGCGAAGATTAACGCTTGCTGAATTGGAATCTCTTACGAGCCTTGGGACGCCCCGGCTTCTTACGTTCAACAACGCGAGGATCTCGAGTTACGAAACCTGCAGCGCGGAGCGTAGCCTTGTCTTCGGGGTTGATCTTAATAAGAGCACGTGTGATAGCTAGGCGAGCTGCTTCGCTCTGGCCCTTAAAACCTCCACCACGGAGATTTACCTTAATATCATACTTCTCAGCCACTTCGAGCTTGTTGAGTGGCTGACGCACTACAAACTGCAAAATGCTAGAGGGGAAGTAATCAGCAAGATCCTTCTTATTGATTACAATCTTGCCTGTGCCTTCGGTTACATATACACGTGCTACGGCACACTTGCGACGGCCTATTGCATTAATCTGTTCCATCATCCGAGAGGTTATTTAAGAGTGTTGATGTCAATAGTACGAGGCTGCTGAGCGGTATGAGCATGCTCACTACCTTCGTACACGTAGAGATTGTTGAGGAGCTTATCACCCAACTTATTCTTGGGGAGCATACCCTTTACTACCTTGCGGAAGAGACGATCAGACCCCTTCTTTTGGAGATCACGAGGGCTAAACTCGCGCTGACCACCGGGGTATCCACTAAACTTAAGATAGACGCGATCTTCCCACTTTTTGCCCGTGAGCACAACCTTTTCGGCATTGATGATAATAACATTGTCACCACAATCTACATGTGGAGTGAAGCTGGGTTTGTACTTGCCACGAAGAAGCTTCGCTACTTTAGAGCACAAACGACCCAAGCTCTGACCATCGGCGTCCACAATCACCCATTCTTTGGATGCAGTTGCCTTGTTCACCGATACTGTCTGGTAACTTACAGAGTTCATTTCTTCTTTTTACTTACAATTGTGTTACTTACTACTCCTCTTCCGGTTCGATACTATGCGGTTTATAGCCACTACCATTGTCACCCACTACCTCGTTAATTAGAGGGCTTGGACAGGGTCCTCTCCTCGGGTAGTACCAAGGCAGAGACTCGCTCAGCACCTTGCCATTATTGGAGCTTCTTTATCTTTCGATAATAATCAGCGCGGCAAAGGTACAAAATTCCACTCTAATAGCAACTATATTCCTGCCCTATTTCCTCAGATTTATTAGGCAAAAAGCCCCTCCCACTCTGCCTGGGAAATATTTTTTTCTTGCCCTGTGGCGATTTATTTATCAGGCAGCGTTTTTTGCGCGTTTCACGCACGGCATCTGTCCCTCTTGCCTCATAGTCTAGAAAGTATCACTTTCTTCGGGGGTGAATCTGTACCTTTGTAACGAAAAAAACAGGAGAAAAAAACAGATAGCTCTACCCTATATTGTACTTCAGTTATGAGTAAAGAGAAGAAAGAGACTGCCCTAGTAGTAATCTCAGAAGCAGGGCTAAAGGTCGCTCGCACCATACAAAAAGAACTCCCCAACGCCATCATTTACTACAAAGGAGAGGCCGAGGGCACCTATTTTATCAGTTCCTATCAGACCTTTGTAGAGGAGCACTTTGGAGAATGCTCTGCCCTCATTTTTGTTGGGGCTCTAGGCATCTGTGTACGTTGTATTGCGGCTCAGGTAGCTCACAAATACCACGATCCGGCGGTGGTGAACGTGGATAGTACCGGCAAATTTGTGATACCCGTACTCTCCGGGCACGTGGGAGGCGGCAACGAATTGGCACGCCACTTGGCCGGCATTACGGGCGGAGAAGCCATTATCACAACCCAAAGCGACAATCAAGACCTCTGGGCTTTGGATCTTCTTGCCCGTCAGTGGGGATGGCATACCACCGCCTCTCCCCAAGAGATAAATCAGGCGATATTTGCATTCGTAGGAGGGAAAAAGAGCGCCCTACTACTAGAGGTGCGCACTCCGGGTACTGAGCATCTGGAAGCCTCTCGCCCTCCCCATGTAGATATATTCTACCGATATGAGGATATCCCCCTCACTGAATACGATCTCCTTATCACCGTAGGGTATAGCATCTATTCTCCTCAAGATATTCTCCACTTAGCATACTACACTCCACTTCTTACGCTCGGGGTGGGCTGTAAACGAGACTGCCCCACCCTTGGTGTTAGTGATACGATAGAGCAAACTCTAATAAAAGCGGGTATCTCTCCCCTTGCCATCGGCGAGATTGCCACGATAGAACTGAAAAAAGACGAACCTCTCATCGCCCATCTTACCCAGCACTTTTCTTGCCCCTCTCCCCAAATTTATACGGCATCGCAGCTCGGAGAGATAGAAGTACCCCACCCCTCGCAAAAAGTATATGAGACTACCGGATCGTGGGGCGTAGCCGAGGCGTCTGCCCTTGCCTCCTCGCAAATGGGACAACTTCTTATTGAGAAGACGAAGGGATCGACCCAAAACGAAAACGACTTCACCTTTGCCGTAGCTCTCCCCCTTGCGTGCGACCGCTCTCAAGGGCATATCGAAATTGTAGGGGCAGGTCCCGGTGATCCGGAGCTCATCTCGGTACGAGGGAAAAAGATGCTCCAGAGAGCCGACCTAATCCTCTACGCGGGGAGTCTTGTGCCTCGAGAGCTAACTCTTTATGGAAAAGAGGGGGCTGTGATACGAAGTTCGGCGAATATGAATCTCGAGGAACAGTTCTCTCTCATGAAAGAATTCTACGACAAGGGACTCTTTGTAGTGCGACTACACACGGGAGACCCTTGTATCTATGGGGCAATTGCCGAGCAAATGGCGTTCTTCGACCGCTATAATATGAGTTACCACATCACTCCGGGGATTTCTTCATTCCAAGCTGCCGCTGCTGCGCTACGCTCCCAGTTTACCATTCCAGAGGAGGTGCAAACCATCATACTCACACGTGGCGAAGGGCGCACTCCCATGCCCGAGCGAGAGCAACTCCACCTATTGGCTCGCTCCCAAAGCACCATGTGCATATACCTAAGTGCAGCCATTGTGGAGCGAGTACAGGCAGAATTGCTACAAGTCTACCCTCCCAATACACCCGTTGCAGCCTGCTATAAACTCACACACAAGGAGGAACGAATCTATCGAGGAGAGCTAAGCCAACTTGCTCAACTAGTGCGCGAGAATAATCTCACCCTCACAACTCTACTCGTAGTAGGCAAGGCCATTGATCACCGCGAGGGGGTATCACGGCTCTATGCAGACGAGTTCAAACATCTCTTCCGCAAATAAGAAAATCTATCCTCTCTTATATGATTCTCGTCTTTGGAGGTACAACAGAGGGGCGTATAGCTATTGACACGCTCAGCGAGGGGGGGAACCCTTTTTACTACTCCACACGTGGAGAGCAACAGAAGGTAGAAGAGCCCCTTGTGCAGCGCATTACAGGAGCCATGGACGCCCCTACCATTGAGGAGTTTTGTCGTACGCACGAGATTCGACTTATCATAGATGCAGCCCACCCCTTCGCCCAAGAGCTACATAGAAACATAGGAGTGGCAAGTCTATCGCTGGGGATACCCGTTATCCGTTTGGAGAGAAACTATCCCCCTCATGCCCAGGATATAACTTACTGCTCAAGCTACGAAGAGGCTGTAGATAGGATGCTTGCGGATGGAGTTAGGCATCTGCTGGCTCTCACCGGTACCCAAACCATTGGGAAACTTCGTCGATTTTGGCAGCAGCGCAAGACAACATTCCGCATCCTATCACGCCAAGAGTCCCTCGATATTGCCTGCAAAGAGGGATTTCCTGAGCAACAACTGATCTTCTACACGCCCGAAGAGGGAGAAGACGCCCCCATTAGCCGAATTCATCCTGATGCTATCATAACCAAAGAGAGTGGAGAAAGTGGTGGTTTTTTAGAGAAAATAGAGGCTGCTCGACGTGCAGGCATTCGTATTTACGTTGTAGTGCGCCCACCACTCCCCCCACACTTTCATCTTGTTGAGGGGCAACATGGATTATACCGCATGGTACGCCGTTATATCCCGGACTACTTCCCTCTCAAACGAGGATACACCACAGGGACGTGCGCCACAGTCACAGCCAAAGCTGCCCTTATGGCTCTACTCTACGAGAGTGAAGAGCAAGAAGTAGAGGTAGCCCTACCCGATGGCGAAATTATAACGCTCCCTATTGAGAGCATAGAACGCCTATCTCCCACCAAGGCTCGTGCAACCATCCGAAAAGATGCAGGGGACGACCCAGATGTGATCCATGGGCACATCATTGCAGCTACCGTAGAGCTTGTAGCGGGGGATGAACTACGCTTTTTGCAAGGTGAGGGCGTAGGCGTAGTTACCTTACCCGGATTGGGGCTACCCATTGGCTCCCCTGCTATCAATGCCACGCCCCGCCGTACCATCACACAAGAGCTCCGAGCCCTTTATCCCGAGGGTGGTATTGATGTAACCATAAGCATTCCGGATGGGGCGGCTCTTGCGGCCAAAACATTCAATCCTCGCTTGGGCATCGTAGGAGGGCTCTCTATTATCGGCACCTCCGGTATCGTAAAACCCTTCTCCCACGAGGCTTTTGTAGACTCCCTACGCAAGGAGTGTAGTGTGGCCTTTGCCCTGAGCCCCTCCCGCCTTGTCATGAACTCAGGAGCCAAAAGTGAGGCTTATATAAAGGCACTTTACCCCCAGTTGCCCCCCCAAGTCTTTGTGCATTACGGCAATTTTATTGGGGATGCCCTCAGTATAGCCCAGGAGATGCACTTTGCTTCGGTTAGTCTAGGTATCATGGTAGGTAAGGCCGTAAAGCTGGCAGAGGGCAACCTAGACACCCACAGCAAGAAGGTGGTTATGAACAAGGTCTTCCTGCAAAAGGTAGCAGACGAAGTGGGCGCTAGCTCCGATACACATGCCTTGATTGACGAGCTCTCCATGGCGCGAGAGTTGTGGGGCATTCCCAACATTCTCGAGCGAGATCGCCTCCTACTTGCCCTCCTCCGGAGGTGCCACTCCGTAACAGCCTCTCAGCTATCTCCCGATACCCCCATCGTGCTACACCTTATAAGCGAAGGGGGCGAAACGATACTCTCCTATCCTGAGAAAAAATAAAACCTCCCCTCTTGGATAAGAGAGAAGGTTAGCAAGATCTGCCCCCAATCGGAGGCTAAAAGTCAAAAACGGAAGCGGGGCGTAAGCGCAAGATTTAGCTCTAGAGAGTGGCTGAAACGGTTGGGAGATCCCTCCAAATCGAGGAGATGATACCACCCCCGAGCCACGAATGCCATCTGCACAAGAGGGGTGGAAAAGAATTGGTAATGCGCTCGAATCCCCAGAAACGAAGTCCGCTCTTGATCCCGAACCAAGGGCCCCTCCCAAAGCACCCGACTATTGACAAAGGGGCCTCCCATGGGAGAGACAAAGTGACTACCCCGCCAATAAGCAAGCTCTGTGAGCAAATGTTTTCTTTGATATCCCAAGGTAGCATAAAAGGCATGCCCCATAGGCGCAGGAGCCTCTGCCCTAAGAAGAGAGGGAAGATAATAGGCAGCCGCCTCAATGCTACCATGCGATAATGCCCAGGAAGCACGTAACCCGATAGCTGACGCCAAGTAACTATGCACCGTATCATGACGATGCCAACTGATCTCACCACCACGATGTGTAGCCACCACCTGCCCTACTGCACGTAGGGAATAGGAGCTTTTTTCCACAATCGGGAAGACAAGAGAGAGTCCCATGGTAAATGCTTCTTGGTGCCGATCGGCTCGGAAGGTGAAGCTCTGCCAGTCAATCCAGACATCCCCCTTGAGCCAGGGGTAATCGGCCTTTAGCTGCACGCCCATCTCCGGATCGGCAGAGTAAAGCAATTCGGGGTTGTATAAAGGCTGGATAAGTTGGTGAGCATCTTCATTATCCACTCGCCCCAATCGTACCTCTAGATGGGGGTTGGCCCGAAGAAGGACACCGAAGAGCGGTACGAGATGAGGTACGGCGCTCACGGTCGAATTGTCCGTCCAATGGGGTAGCTCAGCCCACCATGTACCCGTAGGATAGCGTCTTGCCCCAAAGAACCCCGTGGCATGGGCTCCCACTTCTATGGCAGCCCCGGAGAGGAGATCGGGCATGGAGTAAGCAATAGTACCCTGCAAACGATACCCCGGAAGCGTGTAGCCCGTGCCATAAGGCTGGGCATATTCATTGTTGCGAAAGAAGCCTTCGGCTCCCAGATTGGCGCTCCAGCGTAGTGAGTCTTGGGCCTGCGCCCCACTGCCAGAGAGACCCCAAAAGCAAATGAGTAATAGGTAGTGGAGAAAGTGTTTCATCGTATCAATCTCTACGGAAGAGGTAAATAAGCGAACTGGCGGCACGCGCATCCATCAGGGTTCGCACGTTACCCCAAAAACCAATTAGCACAGCCCGAAGCCAAGCATTTAGGCCTTTACGTCCTCGTTGTTGCTGGGTCATTAGCGCAATATAATAGACATCAAGCCACATGGGACGGAGCTTCTCTAAACGAAATCCGTACCGCTCGGCAAGAGTTATCAGACTATCGGGGGTAAAGTGCCATACGTGGCGGGGAACATCGTAAGCAGCCCACTCGCTTTGCAAGAGCTGAGCATCGTAGCTTGTAGGATTGGGCACCGCTATCAGCAAAGTCCCCCCTTTGGTTACCAGTTGAGATAGGCGTTGCATGTGATCCTCAAGATCTACAATATGCTCCAAAACATGCCAAAGGGTAACGATCTCGAAGGAGTGATCGGGCCAGTCTGTATGTAGCAAAGCCTCAGAGGGTGTGAGTGCAAACTTTTCTTTAGCAAACGCACGAGCCTCGGCATCCTGCTCTACACAAGAGACTTGATAGCCCAGCTGCTGCATGTGATGAGCGAAGTATCCCGTACCACACCCCACGTCCAAAAGGCGAGGAGAAGCCCCATCATGAGGCGGAGTGGCCCGCTTAACCAAACACCCCTTCTGCTTGAGCATCCTGCGCCTAGCTGCATGGTAAAGACGATTCATCAGCCCCTTGTGCACATCGCTATGCGATATGTAGTTATTGCTTTTATAGTAGGCTCCCAACTCCTCTTTTCGGGGAAGAGAGGCGGTCATGATAAGCCCACAATGACTACAACGCACGAGTGGAAAACTCTTACCACTCACCAAATGATCCGAAGCAATCCCCACAGGAGTTTGCTGCTGATAGTGACAAACAGGACAGATCACAGAAGAAAAAACTAAGAAAAAACCTTGGTCTAGATTAGTTTTGCGAGTGTTTGAGATGCTTTGCCTCCTCCCAGAGGGCATCCATTTCTCCTAGAGTAAGATCTTTTATATCCCGACCTTGCGCCTTGGCTTGGCTCTCGATATAGCCAAAACGAGATATAAACTTACGATTGGTGCGCTCCAATGCATTATCGGGGTTGACCCCATAGAGGCGAGCTGCGTTTACTACCGCAAACAATAGATCTCCGAACTCTCCTTCGATATCTTCGGCTTCTTTTGCCTCTATAGCTTGACGCACCTCTTGCAGTTCCTCCTCTACTTTGGTCCAGACTTCCTGCGCTTCTTCCCAATCAAACCCCACGGCCCGAGCTTTGTCTTGGATGCGGTAGGCTTTTACCAAAGAGGGTAAGGAGGTGGGGACGCCCGAGAGCACCGTTTTGTTTCCACCGCGCTCATGCTGCTTTATCTGCTCCCATTGCGAGGTCACTGCCGAGGCTGTATTCACAACACTCTCTCCGTACACATGGGGATGGCGGAAGATGAGTTTATTACAAAGCGTATTGCATACATCCGCAATATCAAAGCGGTTTTCCTCTTGCGCCATGAGGGCATAAAAACAAATATGAAGGAGCACATCACCGAGCTCCTTCTTCATATCTTGATAATCCTCTTGCAGGATCGCTTCTGAGAGTTCATAGACCTCCTCTATGGTATTGGCCCTGATACTCTCTTTGGTTTGCTCTCGATCCCAAGGGCATTGAGCCCTTAGGGTGTCGAGAACATCTAGGAGGCGAGCAAAAGCTTCAAGTTTCTCTGCTTTGCTATTCATTGTAGTTTACTGTTGTGCCGAAGGGGCTGCGAGAGAGGGAATGGGCTTACCATCCTTACGAGCGGCAAACTCTTTCTTCCCATTCTCTAGGAAGTTAACGTATTTGCTGATATCCAAATCGTGCTGATACGAGGGGCCGAGAGGCATTCCTTCGTGGTCTATGGGCACGTAGAAAGGCTGCGAGTTGGCACCAAACTTACTACGCTGTAGATAGCTCCACTTGTCGCCTACGGTGCGTAGTTTTCGGGTCTTGCCATTCTCTGTTACCTCTATAACTTCGGGTAATTCTGTCTTATCGTCGACCATCAAAGTAATCACAACATAGTCTTCATCGAGTAGCTGCTTTACCTTGCCGTCAATCCAAACATTATTCTCCATTTCGCGGCAGTTGACACAGCCATAGCCGGAGAAGTCGAGCAGAATAGGCTTGCCCATCTCACGAGCCTTAGCAACCCCTTCTTCGTAATCGGTGTATTTAGCATGTACTTCGCCCTCGTAGAGGTTAAAGTCTTGCGTATAAAGAGGAGGAGCAAAGGCACTAATAGCCTTAAGAGGTGCACCCCAAAGCCCGGGTATCATATAAACGGCAAACGAGAGCGATATGAGAGCCAAGAAGAAACGCCCTACCCCAACCTTTTCCATAGGAGTATCGTGGGGGAAGCGGATCTTTCCGAGGAGGTAAAGACCGAGGCAGGCAAAGATCACAATCCACAATGCGAGGAAGGTCTCACGGTCTAAGATACCCCAGCCATATGCCAAATCGGCAATGGAGAGGAACTTGAGAGAGAGAGCCAACTCGAGGAATGCCATCACAACCTTTACCGAATTGAGCCATCCACCACTCTTGGGTAGCCCTTGAAGCATATTGGGGAATATGGCAAAGATAGAGAACGGAAGAGCCAAAGCCAAGGCAAAACCAAACATACCCAAGGCCGGACCTAGGTATTGCCCCATGGAGGCAGCCTGCACTAGAAGCGTACCGATGATGGGACCCGTGCACGAGAATGAGACGAGTACCAAGGTAAAGGCCATGAAGAAGAGGCTCACAAACCCTGTTGTAGAGTCACTCTTGCTATCCATCTTATTGGTCCACTTAGAGGGGAGCACGAGCTCGAATGCACCAAAGAATGATACGGCAAAGAGCACCAATAGGGCAAAGAAGATCAGATTGAAAACAGCATTGGTTGCAAGCTCGTTTAGCTTACTTCCACCATAACCAATGGTTACAGCCAAGCCCAATACTAGATAGATGATGATGATGCCCATCCCGTAGAAGATAGCGTCGCGAATGGCTTTTTTGCGCTCTTTAGTCCGCTTGAGGAAGAAGCTTACCGTCATGGGGATCATAGGCCAAACGCAAGGGGTTATAAGGGCTACTAACCCACCCAAGAAGCCGAAAAGGAAGATCTGCCAGAGAGATGCGTCTGCACGACTCAGGGATTCGTCTCCATAGGCTTTGAGGGTATCGATTACCGGAGCCCATAGAGCCTCTTTGTCTCCTTCGAAAGAAGAAGATGCCGCTGCAGCGAGGGCACTATCAGCTACAGCTGTATCGGTACTATCGGCCAGTGCAGCATCTGTGGCTCCATCGGCCTCAGCCGTTGCATCTACAGCCTTAGACTTAAGATCTTTGGGCGAAAAAGAAACTTCAATCCCATCCGGGGGAAGACACGCCTCCTCGTTGCAGGCTTGCGATTTTACACCCACCTCTATAGCAAACTTATCGGCATCTGTAACGACGATTTTCTGGCGGAAAGTAACGGTTCCATCGAAAGAACGCACCGTCATCTCAAACTGCTTTTCGTACGCCTCGTGAGGTTTACGATCGGCAACAAAGCCCCCTACACGTTTGGCACCTTGGAGCTTGTAGAACTTAAACTCCGTAGAGTTGGGGCCATCTTCCGGCATATTTTGGTCATAGATATGCCATCCGGATTTGATTTTTGCAGAGAAAACGAGAGTCTTTTCTGCCGTACCCTTATCCTCCAGAGAGGCCTTCCAGGTAACAATGTCGTTCTGCATCTGAGCCTTGGCAGCCCCAGAGAAAAGTAGGGTTAGACAGCAAAAAAGGCCGAGGAAAGAAAGATTCTTTAATTTCCGATACATAGGCTAATATGTTTAGTTCAGTCTATCTTTTTGAGAGAATCAATGGATAGATTCTTCTCATTTTCTGTTCGTTTCTCGAATACTTGACGCTCCGAGGTGGTCAGACGGCGGTGTAGCAACTTGTAAAAAAAGGCCGGAATAGGCGACTCGAAGCGGAGCTTTTCCTTTGTTACGGGATGCAATAGCACTAGCTCCTGCTGGCTCAGGGCGATAGAGGGAGCTCCCTTGATCACACCTTTGCTTTCGCCCACTAAGGGGCACTTCTTCTCGTTGAGTTGACTGCGAATGCCATTATAACGCCCTAGCAAAGAGATCCGGAGAAGGGTTCGCCACGAAGCTCTCTCCTCTACCTGATAAGTAGCTCGAGAGCGACGAGAAGGCACTACCTTCTTTTTCGTATCCCCATCTCCTGCCGGCTTTTTAGGTTTGGGAGGGGGAGCAAACTCTCCCTTTTCTTCGGGTAGAGCCCCTTCGACCAAGGCGGCAAACGTCTGACTCAAAATATATTTCTCCCAATTATCCAAAATCTCCTGCTGCACTTCTCGATCACGAGCAAAGAGGATCAATCCTCGTGTATCCCGATCGAGGCGATTGAGTAGGAATATCTTTTCCCGAGCATCTCCACTCTTGTAGTGGTCTGCAACAATCCGGTATACTGTATGTTTATCCCCGGGTTTGGATGCAATTGTAGGAATCCCCGGCTCTTTTTGCACAAGGATAAACCAATCGTCTTGCCATAGCACTTTTACCTCCGTATTGTCTAGTACGGGAGCAAACCCCACACTATACACAACTACTTCGTCCCCCACTGCAATTGGGGCGCTATGCTCAGAAACGACCTGACCATTGACCTTTATACAACGATCTCTCAGGTATTGTTTATGGGTTGTACGGCTACTCTCGGGGAGCAACTGAGTGAGCATACCCATAAGTGTAGTAGCCTCAGAAGCTGTCCCTTGCACTACCACACGACGATAGCGCCGTGGGCTTCCCTTTTTGTTATAAGTCATTTACTACGAGATTTACTATGCACACGACTCAATGCAATATTGCTATAAAGCATGAATACGCAAGCTACTGAGAAAAAGAGGATCCACAACTCACTCCTAAAAAATAGGCATATAGCACCTGCGAGCCAAAGCAATCCGGAGAAATGGGCCAAACGAATGAGACGCCTAATGCGGAGCGTATCTTTACTGGCCCGATAGGCTACTACTGCACAGAGATAGCCCAACGATCCCAACAGAAGGACGTAACGAGCGTGAGGCCATAGAACAAAAATCTGTAGTATAAGCCCTGCAAGAAGTGTCAAAGTACTTATGGTGTAGACAATCGAATTGATCCTAGAAGAATTAGTTCGTCGCATATACGCTGCTCAATTTATCCCAGTCCTAATCTTGATGAGATGTAGTATCAACAATCAAGAAAGTAACCTCTCCGGGCTTCTCAAAGTTGTACTTAATCCGAGCAATACGCTCCAACTCTTCGCATCCATTGAGTTGCTGAAGGGCCAAACTATCCTGCTCAAATTTTCTCTTTGCATCTCGTACAGAGTGCTTAAGGCGCGATATGGTAGCTCTATGTTCTATCTGCTCGAATACACTAGCCTCGCCAAAAGCGAGCTCCGTTACAGAGAGAAGAACAAAACAAGCAAGCGCCAACACCCACGGATGTGCCGCATTGTATCGGTCGATACGCTTGAGATAATCTCGTGTGCGTGCTGCCACTCTACTGCCCAACTTCTTGCCTATCATAGTTTATACAAAACACTCTATCCTCCAAAATTGTTTCCTTACCTCTCCCGCCCATCGTGGTATTCCGGAAGATTTGGATACAACTATATTCCAACTACAAAAATACACCTTTTTCCTTTACTTCCCTCAGTTCTTAAAAGAACGTGTCCATTAGTTCAATCCCCCCCCCCTTATAGTAAGGCAAAAATCCGCCCCTGCCCTTAGGGGTATCTCCACTCTGGGTGAAAAGAAAAAAAATCCTGCCCTGGAAATAAAAAAAACTCACCCTAAAACCTCCTCACAAATCAGCCTAAAAAAGGAAAAAAAACAGGCTGCAACTTGTAAGAAACCAGGCAAGAGAAATAATCTAAAGAAGGAAGCCGGGAGGGAGCATGCCGGAAACATCGTGACCATGGTTGATCAGTTCTCGAATAGCTCCACTACTGATGTGAGACAAATGCTGAGCTGTAAAGAGGAATACCGTCTCTATCCCTGTAAGGCAGCGATTGATGTCTGCCAAAGAGCGTTCGTACTCGTAGTCGAGCCCGGAACGAATCCCTCTAAGAAGCACCGTAGCCCCCACCTCTTTGGCAATATCCGCAGTAAGCCCTATATAGGCAATTACTTTGATACGCTTTTCCTCCGCATAGAAAGAAGAGATCTGACGGAGTCGCTCCTCCGAGGTGTAGAGAGGTTGTTTCTTGTCATTAACGCCAATGGCAATAACCACGGAGTCGAATAGATGTAGACCTCGCGTTACAATATCGGCATGACCAATGGTAAAGGGATCAAAAGATCCGGCAAAGAGAGCGGTAATCATTGGACGAAAATATTTGGATCAAGGCGTGGAACAAAAGAGACGCAGACAAGCAAAAGGCTCCTCGTTACTACTCATCCTCCATCACAAGATTCTCTATGATAAAATCTTGTCTATCCGGAGTATTCTTGCCCATATAGAAATCGAGCAAATGCTTATAGGTATCCTCCTTGCGGAGAGAGACCTGACGAAGCTTGATATTTTCTTCTGTGATAAGTTCCTTAAACTCATCGGCAGAGATCTCTCCAAGCCCCTTAAATCGGGTAAGTTGCGCCTTCTTGCCCAGAAGCTGGAGAGCTCGATCTCGCTCCTCGTCGCTATAGCAGTAGTAGGTATATTCGGCCAAAGCCTCCTTATCACCCTTTGTCTTACGTTTCTTTCGTTGGGCAATCTCTCCCGGGGGTAAAGCCACACGGTAGAGAGGAGTTTCTAGGATATAGACATGGCCCTTACGCACCAAGTCGGGGAAAAACTGAAGGAAGAAGGTAAGCATCAAGAGGCGAATGTGCATACCATCATCATCGGCATCGGTAGCAATAATCACCCTATTGTAGCGTAGCCCTTCTAGCCCCTCTTCTATGTTTAGAGCAGCCTGCAATAGGTTAAACTCCTCATTTTCATAGACAATTTTCTTGGTCAAGCCAAAGCAATTGAGGGGTTTACCTCGTAGACTAAAGACGGCTTGATACTTTGGGTCTCGGCTTGTAGTGATAGATCCACTTGCCGAATTTCCCTCGGTAATAAAGATGCTCGTCCGCTCGGGCTCCTTATCCTTTAGCTTGGTATCGTTAAGGTGAATGCTACAGTCTCTCAGCTTCTTATTGTGCAGACTCGACTTCTTTGCTCGCTCTCTAGCCAGCTTGGCCACCCCACTCATCGACTTGCGTTCACGCTCGCTCTCTTGTATCTTCTTGAGCATTACGTCCGCTACATCGGTATGAATATGTAGGTAGTCGTCAAGCCGATCCTTGAGGAAATCCCCGACAAACTTCTGTATACTCACCCCATAGAGAGGCTCATCTTTGTATTGATGCTCCTCGGGGACCATGTCTTTGGAGCCTAGCTTTGTCTTTGTCTGGCTCTCGAAGGTCGGTTCGATCACCTTGAGGCTGACGGCGGCAACAATCCCGGAGCGAATGTCCGAGTAGTCAAAGTTCTTAGAGAAATGCTCCTTAATGACACGTGCTACCGACTCACGGAAAGCCGAGAGATGCGTCCCGCCTTGGGTGGTATTTTGCCCATTAACGAAACTGTAAAACTCCTCTCCATACTGGTTGATATGGGTGATAGCCACCTCTATATCATCGGACTGTAAGTGGATTACCGGATAGAGAGGATCGCCCGTAAGATCCTCATTCAAGAGGTCTTGCAGACCATGACGGCTAAGGAACTTCTTGCCGTTGTAAACGATGGTAAGCCCGGCATTGAGGAAGGTATAGTTGCGCAACATGGACACAACATACTCCTCACGGAATTGGTAATTGCGGAAAAGTGTAGCATCGGGAGTAAAGCAAACCTCAGTACCCTGGGGCTCATCACAAGGCACAAGCTCGCCTTCGTGCACAATCTTGGCTCGCTCAAACTCTACTCGTTTGGTCTGACCTTCTCTCCGAGATTGAACGGAGAAAGAGGAAGAAAGTGCATTAACGGCCTTGATACCAACACCGTTAAGTCCGACCGATTTTTTGAAGGCGCGAGAGTCCATCTTCGCCCCCGTATTCATCTTACTTACGGCATCTATAAGCTTGCCCAGAGGGATACCTCGGCCATAATCGCGCACAGAGACGGAGCCATCGGCAATGGTAACCTCAATTACCTTGCCCTGCCCCATTACAAATTCGTCTATCGAATTGTCTATTACCTCCTTGAGAAGCACATATATACCATCGTCACTCGCCGAGCCATCGCCCAGCTTCCCGATGTACATACCGGGCCTGCGGCGAATATGGACATCCCAATCGAGGGTGGTAATACTGCCCTCGGTGTATCCCGCAACTGCTTCCATTACAATTTTTTGATGAAAGCTCTACGAGTCTTGTGGTGCTTGCGCTCGAAATAATTCCACTGCATCTGCACCGACATATTGGTCTCTAGCTCCGGATTGCTCTCGGCGTACTCCACACCAAACTTTTGGTATATCGGTATCAAATCGTTGAAGAGAAGAGCATTGACTCCTCGATTCATATATTCGGGCAAAACACCCATCAAATAGAGGTCGATTACCTTAGGTCTTCCCTTCAAGGCTCTGAGCAAATGGATGAATCCGAAGGGGAAAAGCTTGCCATTCGCTAGCTTTAGAGCCTTACTCAAGCTAGGTAGAGAGATAGCAATACCCACTACCTTTTCGTCTTTCTCACGTACGATAAGCGTAACAAACTCGGGTCGAAGCATAGGTATATAGAGCTTGACGTAGTGCTCAATCTGAGCCGGACTAAGCTCCGAATAGCCGTAGAGATTGCTATATGCCTTATTGATGGTCTCAAAAACTGCAGGGCCATATGGGAGTAGCTCCTTGCGGTCTTTAACCTTGACTACTCGCAGGCCATACTTCTCTTGTACAATCTTAGAGATACGGATGTGCTTCTCTGGAATTTCTTTGGGGATGGTTATTTTGAATTCCTTCCAATCCTGATCTTTTACAAAACCAAGACGCTCCAATTGCTTAGGATAGTAGGCATAGTTATAGATGGTGATCATCGTACCCAATTGGTCGAATCCCTCTACAAGCATCCCTTCTTTGTCCATATCGGTAAAGCCCATCGGCCCTTGTAGCATTTCCATTCCCTTGCTTCGGGCCCAATTCTCCACCACCTCAAAGAGGGCATCTACCACGGCATTGTCATTGATAAAGTCAACGAAGCCAAATCGAGCGTTACTCTGATTCCAAGTTTCATTGGCTCTATGATTGATGATACCGGCAATTCGGCCTACAATACGCCCATCGCGGTATGCCAAAAAATAGGCAGCTTCGCAAAACTCAAAGGCAGGATTGCGATCCTTATCAAGGGTCCCTAGCTCATCATCAATGAGTACGGGTACGTGGTACGGATTCTTCTTATAAAGGTCATTCCCAAACTGCACAAAGCGTTTGAGGTCTGACTTATCTTGGACTTCTCTAATCTCTACTGCCATAATAATCTCTGTAAGTTGTTTGGTGGAAAACTGAGTGTGCCGATTATACTTTCTTCTCTACAATAGCTTGTACTACATTGAGTGCATAATCGCCAAAGTGCTCGTATTCATCTATTATATCAAGGTAATATACCGATTGCTGATAGGGATATACGTGATTGTCGAGATCCTGCATATTCTTCTGTTTCAGGTCGTCACGCATATTGTCTATCTCATTTTCTATGTTGTAAGACTGGTGGGCGGCATCTGCTCCGGGGTTGCTCATTTGCAGTACTTCTATCATGTGTAGAGCACTCTTTAGCACTACTTCGTGCAGAGCAAGTAGGTTCTCCACGAGGATAGGTTCGAAGGAAGTATTGCTGCTATTGCGCTTCTTGAGAGATCTTGCGATATTGAAACAGGTATCCCCAAGGCTTTCTATTTCGGTGGCTGCACGCATCATCACACGCACCTCTTGCTTAGCATCACTACTCAAGTCGCCATCCGAGAGAGCATTTAGATAGTTGACAATCTCCACCTCTACGCGGTCACAAATATTCTCGAACTTCTCAATTCGATTAAACGTGTTGTTGAATTCTGTAGGATCCGTGGTTGAGATAAGCACCTTATCCATCTGCAACATCTCCAGCACTCGGTTGCTATAGGAGCCGAGTTCTTTGTGTACTTGGATAAGAGAAAGCTCACTCGTGGAGAGCATACGCGTAGAAATAAACTGCAGGTGACGGTCTTCGTCATCGCCCAGAGTGGCGGTCTTGGGAGAGCGGATCACTCGTTCGCAAATCTTCACATAGACAGGGACAAACCAAATCATTAGCAAAGTGTTGGCGATATTGAAGAGGGAGTGGAAAAGAGCCAGCCCCACCGAGGGGTTTTCTCCCGATAAGTCTTTGACTAGGTGAGCAAGCGGATAGAAAAGACAAAGCACCCAAATAACCCCTAAGAAGTTGAAGAGGAAATGTGAAAAAGCCGTCCGCTTAGCAGCCACATTAGCGTTGAAAGCCGCAAGATTGGCCGTGATAGTAGTCCCAATATTTTCCCCTAACACCATGGCAAGAGCAAGCTCAAAAGGAATCCATCCATTGTAGCACATGATAAGGGTAATAGCCACCGTAGCACTCGAGGACTGCACGATAACGGTCATAACGGTACCTATTAGCAAGAAAATAAGTACGGATGCAAAACCAAGATCTGAGTAGGCGGAAAGAAATTCCAAAGCCTCCGGATTGCTTTGCAAGTCGGGCATTGAGCTCTTAAGAAACTCCAATCCCAAAAACAATAAAGAGAAGCCTATTACAAACTCTCCAATGTTATTCCACTTCGACTTCTTCGAGAAGATCAAGGGAATAGCGAAGGCAAATAGGGGAATGGCAAAGGCACTAATGTCTACCTTAAAGCCGAGCAACGAAATAATCCAAGCGGTAACGGTGGTACCAATGTTAGCCCCCATCACCACACTAATGGACTGAGCAAGACTAAGCAACCCGGCATTAACGAAACTTACAACCATTAGGGTCGTAGCCGAAGAAGACTGGATCAAAGCCGTAATCGTAATCCCCGTAAGGACTCCGAAAAAGCGGTTAGAGGTCATTGCAGAGAGGATGTTACGCATCTTGTCCCCGGAGATTTTCTGGAGACCTTCACTCATGATCTTCATCCCGTAAAGGAACAAACCAAGAGCACCAATTAGACGAATAAAGTCAAGAATTCCAAAAGTCATGTCTACACACTACTCTGCTACTATTTCTATACTTTTACTTGAGGGGCTAGAGTCTTTCTTTGCTACTCTTTGCCTAAATTTGGGGACAAATATAGTCGAAAAAGATTAGAAAACTATGGACTCAATACAGATAGTTTGTACAAATACTGGTCGCAAAGATCTGGTTAATAAGGGAATAACAATATTAGAACTTGCAAATAAATACGAGCAAGAACTAGGCTTCAAGCCTATCAACTGCCGTATGAATAACAATACAGTAGGGCTGACGGAGAAAATTACCAAGAGCTCCGAATTGCACTTTGTAGGGCTAAGCGAGGAGAGCGGGCAACGAACCTACTTCCGCACCTTGAGCTTCATTTTAAGCAAAGCCGTGCGGGAGGTCATCCCCACAAGTAAGCTACGAGTAGAACACTCTTTGTCTAATGGCTACTACTGCAGCATCAAAAACGGACACGAAGTTACCGATCAAGAGCTTGCCAATATAACCATCCGAATGGATGAAATTATAGCGGCCGACCTCCCCTTTGTTACTCGTACAGCATCTCAAGAAGAGGCTGTAAAGGTCTTTAGAGAGCTCGGAGAAGAGGATAAGGCAACTCTGTTCGAGACCTACAATGTCCCCTTCATTACGTACCAAGAGTTGGATGGATATCCCGATACCTATTACGGATCATTAGCCCCATCTACCGGCTATATCCACCTCTACTCCATAGAGCGATATCTAGATGGTCTTCTAGTGCGCATCCCCTCTCGTAGCAACCCCAACGAACTTGCGCCCCTTACCGAACAACCCAAACTTCGTGAGGTGCTCAAAGATCAAAAAGAGCTCATACACATGCTCGACATTCCCTACGTGGGGGATCTCAACAAAGCCATTGATCGTGGGGAAATTAATGACATCATTATGGTAAGTGAGGCTGAGCAGGAGAAGAAGATATCCATGATTGCTCAGGAGATTGCCAAGCGCTACCACGAAGATGGGGTGCGCATCGTACTCATCTCGGGTCCCTCATCGTCCGGGAAAACCACCTTTACCAAGCGTCTTTACATCCAACTCCGCACTTGTTTTATCAAGCCTCACAGCATCTCTCTCGATGATTATTTCGTTAACCGTGACAAAACGCCTCTCGACGAAAACGGAGAATACGACTTCGAATCCCTCTATGCCGTAGACCTCGACACCTTCAATCAAGATCTACAGAAGCTACTAAGAGGGGAAAGTGTAGAGCTACCCACCTTCGACTTTAAGCTCGGAGTTCGCTCTTATCGCAACGATGCCTTTACGCTCCGCTCCGGAGATCTTCTTTTGATAGAGGGGATTCATGCGCTCAATCCTGAGCTAATCCCTACAATTCCTACAAATACAACATTCAAAATCTACGTCAGTGCCCTTACAGCCATTGGCTTAGATGCTCACAACCGCATCCCCACAACCGACAATAGACTCTTGCGCCGCATGGTACGAGACTATCGCTACAGAGGTAGAAGTGCCGTAGACACGCTCTCTCAATGGGCTTCGGTACGAAGAGGTGAGGAACGCTGGGTATTCCCCTATCAAGAGAATGCCGATAAAGTATTCAATAGCGCTATGGTGTACGAGATTGCAGCTCTCCGCCGTTTTGCAGAACCCCTACTTATGGAGGTCCCTGCCAACGTGCCGGAGTACAGCGAGGCACAACGTCTCCTACGCTTCTTACGCATGATTCATTACATACGTATAGACAAGTTGCCGGGTACTTCTCTCATCAGAGAATTTTTGGGAGGCAGCTCCTTCCACTATTAATTTGAAGATACAGCATGAGCAAAAAAAACATGGGAGGATTGGTCTACAGCACAGACCCCAATTTTTCCCCCAATAGCCAAGCAGAAGATACGATAGAGACTCTCCCTGCGGAGAAGCAACGCCTGCGCCTACGCTACGAGCGCTCAGGGCGCGGAGGCAAAGAGGTTACACTCGTTACCGGGTTCGTCGGGAGTAGTGACGACCTCAAGGCGCTGGCTACTAAGCTAAAGCAAGCTGCCGGATGCGGAGGTTCGGCCAAAGATGGAGAGATCATACTACAGGGGGATAAGCGTTCGCTACTCATCTCCCTATTGCAGCGCATGGGCTACAAAGACACAAAATAGCCCGGAGCTCCCCTTCCTAAAGCGATTATATCGTAACTTTGAGGTGCTTTTTGAACAAAATCCATAGTGCATTAACATGACAAAAGTAATCCATACCCTAGTACTCCTTGCAAGCTTTATAGTACTTGCAACAAGCTGTAATAAAAAGACCAACACCTTTATAGCTGCGGCAGGAAGCCCTGGCGAAATGCTTCTTGTAATGGATGGTGATTGGCTCAAAGGCTCAGAAGGCGAAAGCGTAAAGGAGATGCTCCAAGCAGAGGTCCCCGGACTCCCCCAAGTAGAGCCCTGGATGCGGGTACAAACGGTAGCTGAAGCCGACTTTGGAGACTTCCTTCGTAACACTCGAAATATCCTTATCGTAAAAGCAAACGAGGATACCTATACACACAATTCTGTCAAGTATTCTTACAACGAATGGGCACAGGGGCAACTCCTCATCGTTGTGCAAACACCCAATGCCGACTCTCTAAAAGCACTCGTTGCCAACGACGGAGATAAGATCCGTCACCTATTGCTCCGCCACGAACTCTTCCGCTATGCCGAAGTCTGGAGCAGTGAATTTAGCAGCAAAGCCGATGAATATTGTCAGGAGGTCTTGGGCTGCCACGTCAATATGCCCCAAGACATGCTCTCCTACAAAAAGGGTAAGGACTTTCTTTGGATGTCGAATAACTCCGACAACAAACGTAGCGATATGGTTGTCTACAGTCTCCCCTATAGAGGCAAAGAGGATCTATCCCTAGAGGTAATGCTCGCACGCCGTGATAGTGTACTTGGTAGCAATATCCCCGGAGCAACCCCCGACAGCA
Source organism: uncultured Porphyromonas sp. (assembly GCF_938023125.1). Classification (GTDB taxonomy): domain Bacteria; phylum Bacteroidota; class Bacteroidia; order Bacteroidales; family Porphyromonadaceae; genus Porphyromonas. Next base: position 24,239 of record NZ_CALHDW010000012.1, on the reverse strand, counting down.
AGATGACAACCATACCCGAAGGGCTTACCCATCAATACCTACAAATGCCGGACGGCTCCTACCGAGGGGTACTTCGTGGGCTCTGGGAAACCTCGGGTACAAGTGCCATGGCCGGCCCTTTTATCATGCATGCCATTGCCCGCCCCGATGAGGGGAAAGTATACTACATAGAGGGCTTTGTCTACTATCCCAACGAAAACAAACGCGACCTTGTGCGCCGCCTAGAGGCTGCCCTATTCTCCCTGCGTCCTCTTTCCGAAGAGACCTTCGACCCCGCACCCATCAAGCAGATTTGGTGGTCAGACGTCCACTGATAGTCGCAAAAATAACCCCCTCCGTCCTCTTTACATATGGAACCAAACTACAATCGCAAACCCGTAATAGGGATCACACATGGAGATATAAACGGAATTGGTTACGAAGTACTTTTCAAAGCCTTTACCGAAGCTAATATCACCGAACTCTTCACCCCCATTATCTATGGTTCGGCAGATGCAGAAGCCTTTTGGCGCAACCACCTAGCCGTAGAGGCTGTTCCTTGGCGTATCATTTCAACCCCGGGAGAGGCAAAAGAGGGCGAGATCAATCTCATCTCTTGCACAACGCAAAACGTACAAGTAGAGGTAGGCATGCCCACCCCACTCGCCGGAAAGTGCGCATTCGACGCCCTTGAGAGAGCGATGGAAGATGCTCTAAACAATCGGATAGACGCCCTCGTTACAGCTCCCATCAACAAAGCGACAATGCCTCAAGACCTATTCCCCTTTAAGGGACATACGGACTACCTGGGGGCAAAGTGCGGATTAAGAGAGAACGAATCTCCCCTTATGATACTCACGAGTGGCGATATACGGGTAGCGCTTGCTACTACACACGTTGCCATTAGCGAGGTGGCAGGGCTTTTAAGCGAATCCCTACTACTAGAGAAGCTACAAGCCATAGAGAGCAGTATGCAACGCGACTTCGATATAGAGAAGCCCCGCATTGCCGTACTCTCCCTCAACCCCCACTCGGGAGACCAAGGGCTAATAGGAAGAGAGGAGATAGAGATCATTACCCCAACTCTGCAGAAGGCTCGAGAACAACACAAGCTACTTGCCTTCGGCCCCTTTGCGGCAGATGGTTTTTGGGGCTCCGCAGAGCTCTATAAATACGATGCCATCTTAGCTCTCTATCACGACCAAGGATTGGCTCCCTTTAAGTCTCTCTTTATGAACGAAGGCGTCAATTTTACCGCAGGCCTCCCCATCATACGCACCTCTCCCGACCATGGGACCGGATATGATATTGCCGGAAAAAATCTTGCCAGTTCCGCCTCTCTCACAGCTGCCATCTATCTGGCTATCGATACCATTCGCCGCCGCAATCGCTACAGCTATGCCCGCCGCAATCCGCTAAGAAAAGGATACAACGAGCGTGGCAACGACAACGAAATACTAGCCCCAACTCCCCACTCTGAGGAATAGTCTCTCCCACATCTCCCCCTCCCCATTATGGCTCAACTGAATGTCTATACGGCATCAGCCGGTGCAGGTAAAACCTACACTTTGGCTCTAGAGTACCTCACCCTTGCCCTAAAGGATCCGGAAAAAGACTTCCGACACATACTGGCAATGACCTTTACCAATAAGGCTACCAACGAAATGAAAAGCCGTATTGTGGAGGTGCTCTATCAGCTAACGACCGAGCGAGAGCCAAGCCCTCTGGCTATTGCCTTAGGGGAGCGGCTAAACCTATCTCTAGAGCAAGTAATAGAAAAAGCACAGCGCACCTTGCGCAGTATATTGGGGGATTACTCCTCCTTCCGCGTAAGCACGATAGACTCCTTTTTTCAAGAGGTTGTGCGCTCCTTTGCCTTCGAACTCAACTTTGCAGGGAACTACAAAGTGGAGATGGATCAAGATCTTTGGCTACACAAAGCCATTGTGCTACTACTCCATAGTCTGGCAGAAGAGCAAATGAGCGATACCCGAGAGTGGGTCTATCAATTGGCTCAAGAAGAAATCAATGCCGGCAGAAGTATCCAAATTGATCAAGCCCTAGGTAATCTGGGGAAGCAACTATTTGCAGAGGCCCCTTTAGCTGCCGTGCGTGATGGAAGATTCCCCCAGAAAAAAGAGATTGCACTCTATAGAAAAGCCATTGATGCCTACACCGAAAACTTCGAAACGGAGCGTTACAAGTTGGCAGAGGCCTTTTTGAGGAAACTACACGAGGCCGGGCTACAAACGCTGGACTTACACGGAGCCGCAAGAAGCCCTTTTTTTTACTACGAAAAGGTGCTAAAGGATCGTCATCTAGGCGACCAACCGCCCCAGAGATGTAAGCAGGCTGCCGAAGATCCTCTTGCCTTATTCCCAAAGAAAAGTGCCCATAAGGATCTTCTTATAGAACTATGGGAGCAAGGATTGAGAGATATATTATCGGATACCATTTCTCTAGAAGAGGAACGCGGGATATACTATCGGACGGCTCTCTCCACCCGAAAAACCCTCAACGTGCTAGGCACACTCGGTGATATCAATGCCATGATGATGCAACAGGGCAGGGAGAGCAATACCCTCTTACTAGCCAGCACACAACAATTCATCCAGCGCATTATAGATAATGCAGATGCCCCCTTCATCTACGAGCGGCTAGGGAGTGTACTACACCATCTCATGCTAGACGAGTTCCAAGATACGGCACGCATTCAATACGAGAATATCCGCCCGCTACTTGAGAACACGCTATCCTCGGGCAACGACAACCTGATAGTTGGCGATGTAAAGCAGAGTATCTACAAATTTCGCCATTGCGACCGCCACATCCTAGGCTCCACACTTCAAAAGGAGTTTCCGGACTATTATTCGCACCATCCCCTGCAATACAACTGGCGAAGTACACCGGAGGTGGTCTTCTTTAATAACGCCATATTCGAGCTACTCCCCTCTTTCGTTGAAACAAATCTAAGGGAGGAGCTATCCGAAGCTACTGAGCAACTGAAGGATACGCCCTTTGCCCACTTGATACCGAATGAGGAGAGTATCCGAGAAATCTCGAATAGTTACACCGAGGCCCAACAGCACGTAGCCCCTCCCAACAAAGATAAAAAAGGCGGTATAGAGGTCTACTACTATCCCACAAAGAAGAAGGGCGAGAAAAAAGAGGAGGCATCCAACGCTCTCAACCTGCCACAGTATAATGTTCCCTCTGTGATCCTATCCCTGATAGAGGATCGTCACTATAGACCGGAAGAGATAGCCATCCTTGCCAATACCAATAAGGAGGTTGCAGCCCTTGCCAGCTGCCTCATCACTTATGCTCAAGAGCATCCAGAGAAGGCTCCCTTACTCAAGTTTGTTTCAGGAGAAGCTCTCAATATTAGCAATTCTGCCATAGTTAGGTTCCTTATTTCTCTGCTAAAAGACCTCTCGGAGGGGCGAACGAGAAACAAGGCACTCTACCGCACGGCCCTAGTTCACTACGAGCAACTAATAAACAATGCATCCAAGGAGAGCGAGAGCTCCCTACTCCCCTTTGAACAACTGCACTCGGCTTGTCTAGAGCAACTACCCTACCTCTCTCTCTATGATCTCGTAGAAAGTACCATACATCGGTTGCAACCTCTTATAACGCCTGCAGATCAGCCCTATATTACAGCCCTATTGGATCAATTATATCTCTACCACTGCGATGAGGTGGCAGACCTACAAGGCTTTTTAGATTGGTGGGAAGTAAAGGGAGTCAAGACAACGTTGCCCTTCGACGACGGGGGCGATGCCATCCGCATTATGACTATCCACAAGTCCAAAGGCTTGGGATTCCCCTTGGTACTACTCCCTTTCCTCGAATGGGATTTGGGTACGGGCAAGCACAAAAACTCCTATATCTGGAGCGCCCCTAGTCCTCTACTGACCGAGGAGGTAGGCTACCAGCTCCCCATTGTCCCCCTAGAGATGAGTTCAAAACTTGCCAAGACCCTCTACATTGGCGACTACTACAAAGAGAAGACGGATGCTATTATAGATAGGCTTAACCTCTTCTATGTAGCTATGACTCGAGCCAAACAGGGGATTGTACTATGGCTCCCCGATACCTCAGAGCTAGATGAGAAGAAAGTTACATACGACCTCTCAAAACTCCTTGGCTCTCTTCTTCAGCGGAGCGAAGTAGAGAAGTTTATTACTCCCATTCCGGCCAATCCGAAGACGAACTCCGGAGATAATCAAGCACAGACGAAGCCCTCGTATCCATTTCCCGGCATAACTCCTCACACAGAAAGCACCCAACAGATAGCAATCAAGCGATCCGGAAGCCAAGCCTACAAAGAGAACCTCTCGGTGCGCTTTGGCTCGGCAATGCACTATATCCTTAGCCTAATCGCTACCCCCCACGATATAGACAACGCCATAGAACAAGCCCTCAACGAAGGAGCCTTGCTAAGGGAGGAAAAAGAATCCATTGTAGAATACCTCCAAAAAGAGCTTGCTCGACCCGAAGTTGCCCTCTGGTTCTCTCCGGAGGTAGAGGTTTTCAATGAGCAAACCATACTCCTATCGCTCCAATCTCATACCTACCGCCCCGATCGAATTGTGGTTACTCCCGAAAACGAAGCCATCGTCATTGACTACAAATTTGGCAAGCCACTGCCTCGCTATCATCGTCAGGTACAGCGGTATATGCAGCTTCTCAGCAAGATGGGGTACGCCTCTGTTCGGGGGTATCTTTGGTACTTCGCCTCCGAATCCTCACAGATAGAGGAGGTTTTACCCGCTCCCAACAAGTAAAATAATACTAGCTACTTTCTAGAAAATTCTTGGGCAAAAGTTGAGCATACTTCTGCCCAGAAAATATTTTTCTTTTGCCCTAGAATCAAAGAAATTTAGGGCAGCAACAGAAAGGGGAATCAGTGAGCATTCTAAAGCCTATCAATTATCAACCCAAAAGCTATTGTCGGAGCCTCTTACCATCTTCTCGTTCTCGCAAGAAAAAGAAGAGAGCCTCTATCGGAGAGGCCCAATACGGCACAATCGCCAATAAAAGCGACAAAAGAGCAAGCATCGAACCTTGATCCGGACTCTACACTTTCACACAAAACTTAGGCCAAATAGAAGAATAAAGGGTATATTTGCATGAGGAAAGTCTATTTTTCTCTTCCCCTATCTATTTCGCCGGAATTGGAAATAGAAAACTTATACGATCAAGTAGTAGAGAACCCTTCTTATGAAGACAAATAATAAGTATATCGGAGCACATGTTAGTGCTACGGGAGGCGTGGAAAATGCGGTACGCAACGCCCATGCCATAGGGGCTAAAGCCTTCGCCCTATTTACACGCAATCAACGCCAATGGAAGTCCGCCCCTCTCCCACAGAAGAGTATCGACTTATTCCAAGAGCTAATGGCTGAGTTTGGCTTCAAGCCTGAGCATATTCTCCCCCACGATAGCTACCTTATCAACATGGGGAATCCCGATAAAGAGATGCGCCAGAAGAGCATTGATGCCTTTATCGACGAGATGGCCCGTTGTGAGCAGTTGGGGCTCAAACTTCTCAATTTCCACCCAGGGAGCCACCTCAAAGCCATCGACGAAGAGGAGTGTCTCCAGCTTATTGCCGATGGGGTTAATCAGGCCCTACGAGTAACCCAAGGTGTAAAGGCTGTACTAGAGAATACCGCAGGGCAAGGAACGAACCTAGGGTCCCGTTTTGAGCACCTGGCCTATATTATCGATCGCATAGAAGATAAAAGCCGCATCGGTGTTTGTATTGATACGGCACATACCCTTGCCGCAGGATATGAGATCCGCACCGCAGAGAGCTATCAAGCCATGTGGAGTGAATTCGATCGGGTTATTGGCTATTCATACCTATCGGGGATGCACCTAAACGACTCGAAAAAAGAGCTTGGCACCCGGGTAGATAGGCACGATAGTGTGGGTAAGGGCACCATGGGAATGGAGCTATTCCATCAGGTCATGAATGATCCCCACCTAGACAATATCCCCATTATTTTGGAGACTCCCGACGAGTCTCTATGGGCTCAAGAGATTGCTCTACTCTACTCTTTTATCAAATAAACAAACATCTAGAATAACGTACTATGCGTCCGACTCGCTATCTTTTCCCCCTTATATCGGCATTTCTTCTTCTCATCACTTCGGCATGCCACTCCTACAAACCGCAAACACTTCTCTCCACAATCCCTCAGGATGTAGACTACCTTGCCTACCTCCATCTAGAGAAGTTATCTAAGTTGGCTAGCGATGAGGCTCTGGGCTACCATCTTGAGCCAGGAGATAAGGAATGCCTAGAGAAATTGGGCAAGTACGTAGCCTGGAAAGAGATATTGGCATATGGGGCTGGCGACGACCTATACATTACCCTACATGTAAAGAATGCCGAGGCTCTCCTTACCAACCTTAGAGACTATGCAGACTCTATCAGCTCCGAAAACGGACTGAACTACGCCTATCTCAAGGGGTGGAACGTTGCCTTTAGTGACAAGCAGCTCTGGATAAGTCAACAAGGTTTCTTTACCTCTATCTTTGAGCGCAGCCAAGATCTCGTAGCCGGTAAAGGGGAATCCGCTGCAGATATTGCAGGAATAAAAGACCTCTTGCAACAAGACTTTGGTCTATACCTCAATCTCTACCACACACAAGAGCAGATAGAGAGTGTATCTTGGCTTGCAGCGCTAGCTCCAGATCTACAAGAGAAAGTGCGTAATACGCATTTAATAGTCAATGGTAGCTTCAAAGAAAAAGAACTGAAGCTTGACTACAAACTCGTAAACAACGAAGGCGAGATTATAAACGATGAGTACAATATCTCTCAAAAGGTGGATAAGGATATCCTCAATTACCTAGCCGATGATTGCGACCTCGTTATCCTACAAGGGGTAGAAGGCAAGGGGCTAGTCAAACTTTTTGGCAAAATAGACAACAAAGCCAATACCAAGGAATGGGAAACCATCTTGGGATCCTTAGACGGCACAGTTGCCTTCTCTGCTACCTTTGCACCCAATGGCGCCTACAATACGGAGAATTGGTCTCTTGTGGCTCAGGTAAAAAAAGGTGAGGAAACCCCATCTATGGTGGCTCTACTACAAGTATTGGGGGCAGACCCGAAGACGTGCAAAAGGCTGGGAGATGACTATATCGTAACGAACAACCGCTATGGCGAGTTCTATGTTGGAGCTCGCAAACGGATTCTATTTGCAGCTTCGCGCCCGGTGAATAAGTTCACTCCTTCGTTTGAGAGCCGCCCAATCACTCGCGCTATACAGTCTGGGGTAGGTAATATTCTACTCGATATACCCTTAAATGGTTCCATCAGCCAGTCCATTGCAGAGAGGCATAACTACCGCTTCGAGGGGTACGTAGCCCTTCGTGCCGAGAGCCTCGGTACCGGTAAGCTAGTCCTACACAACGATGGAGAGAAAGAGGGAAATATCCTCAATGGAATACTAAAAGCATTACGCCCCATCCCCGTAGACGGAGCAGAAAGTTTGATGCTAGAAGAGGCTCTCAAGCACGAATAAAGTCTCTTTTTGTAGTACTTTTGCTTCGGTAATTTGTGATGGAACAGGAGATAAAAGAGGCAACACCCACAGCCGAAACAACCGAAAGAGCTGATGATCAAGCTGTTTCCAATAAAACTCCACAGCTCCTCAAACCCAAAAGGGGCAGGTGGAAGCGTATCGTTGTAGCCCTACTTCTAGCTCCATTTGCCCTCATTTTTCTTCTTATTTCTCTGCTATATCTCCCTCCGGTACAACGTGGAATTGCGAGATTTGCTGAGCAACAAGTAAAGAAGAAGACAGGTATTGATCTTACCATTGGCGACCTAGGACTCCGTTTTCCCCTTACCCTCTCCCTTCGAGACATAAGAGCTATTAGCCCAGAGGGAGATACCTTGGTAGCCCTATCCAGATTAGATACAGATATTCCTCTATTCCCCCTCTTCAATGGACAGATAGAAACGCCTAAGCTTCGAGCCGAAGGAGTCTCTTTTTACATCCCGGACTCGGCACGCACCATGATTATGGGCGGGGGAGCACAACACCTCGAAGTAGCGGCCATTGCTGTCAATCTAAGCCAACAGACTGTGGACGCAGGGGCACTGTTGCTAAAGGATGGTGGATTCTCTCTATACAGTGTAGATACGGTCAAAAACCCCAATCCTACCCCTGTAAAGTGGAAGATCGCGATTGATCGCATTGACCTACAAAAGACGAAAATAGATATCACGATGCCTCTTGATAGCCTCTATGTACGAGCCGATATCGACAAAGGGACCATGGAGGGATTCTCTTATGATATAGAAGCTCTACGCCTAGAGACCAACCGAGTATCACTCCGAGCCAAGTCGGGGAGCTATGCAAGAGATGCACGCCCACCTAGTACCCCCTATGTAGATTATACCCATCTCTTTGGGTACGATATGGAGGTGGATGGGACCAATCTTGTACAACAAAAGACACTCCTTATGGCAGAGGTATCGCATCTGTCGATTAGGGAGCACTCGGGAGCACGTATCAACGATGTATCGGGGTCCTTCTTTATGCAAGATGGACTTATTGAGCTCGAGGAGATGCAACTTATCACACCCTATAGTAGGGCAGATGGGTCTTTACGGATCCCTCTATCCATATTTATAGCGAAAGACACTACCGCAATACTACGTGCGGACCTCCGGGCACAACTCCACCCCAAAGATGTTTTCTACTTTACAACGATAGATACACACAAGCTACTAGGCAAGCAGGCGAGTCTATTAGATACTCCCATAGCACTAGAGCTAAAAGCAGAAGGTACCACAGAAGATCTCACCCTCTCACGTGCCTATGCATCGCTTCCTCAGATGCTATCCGTAGAGCTAGAAGGTAATTTACAACACATACTTTCACCCAAGCAACTGAAGGGGAACATCGAATTCGACCTCAAGACAAACTCCAAAGCCCATCGTCTACTCTCCTTCCTCGACGCCTCTACGGCGCAGCGTATTGCCATTCCGTCCGGCTCCCGCCTTCGTGGCAAAATGCGTCTCACCCCTAGTAGTTATGGTCTGGATGCTAGGCTCACCACAGCCCGTGATGGATCTGTACTCCTCAAAGGGGACTTCTCGCCAAGGACTATGAGCTACAGAGCGGATACCGAGGTCAAACAGTTTAATGTATCCGCTTTCTTACCCCACGACTCTATCGGCATTGTAGATCTCAACCTACATGCCAAGGGCAATGGATTTAATTTCTTGTCCACACGCACTGTTGCCGATCTGCAACTCAACCTACATCGTCTCTCGTATAAGCAATACAATTTCGACAGTGTAGACTTTGTTGCCTCTATGAATAGGGGTGAGTTTCAAGCCTATACCAAGAGTCTTAATCAGGGGGCCTTGGTATCTTTTGACATGGCGGGCGCTATCCAGCAGGGCTCCTTAGCGGGTAATATCCATATCCAAGTAGACACCGTTGCACTACATACGATTGGCCTTTCGGCTACACCCTTGTCGTTTGGTGTTGGATTAAATGGGAAATTTTCTACCAACCTAAGCGACCGGCACTCTATCCAATTGACGGCGCACGATCTCTTTGTCCATCTAGAAGATGGCCGGTATGGCTACGATTCGGTCTCTTTCCGTGCCCTAGTCTCCCCAGATACAACAACGGCCGCTTTTGCTGCCGGAGACCTATATCTCGATGCCTACATAGGGGCGGGCATGTCTACCCTAGGTAGCACGAGTCAACAAATAACGAACTATATCCCCCAACTTCTATCCGACTCCTTGCAACCAGAGGCGCTCTCCAAGATGATTGACCTCTTGCCGCCTATCGGGATAGAGCTCGTAATGGGGCAACAAAACCCTATAAGCAATATCTTACGAGAGACTAAGACCTCTTTTTCGAGTGCGAATATAATGCTCACCAATACCCCTAAAGAGGGTTTGGACTTAGAAGCAACCATACAAGACCTGAGGCAAGATACGCTCCGTATAGACAACGTGTATGCGAGTATCACCGCCGAAGAGGGGCACGGTCGTACCACCCTATCGGAGAGTGTATATCAATCTCTCAATGGATTTACGTGGAGCGATGCTCAACCCATTCGCTACGACCACGTTGCCAATCCTCGTGAAGGTACGGAGAAATATCTACGCTTTGACCTTCGTGTCAACAAGAAAAAATATCGTACACAACCTCCCTTCTCTATTTACCTCCATGCTATAAGCGACCTAAGAACCCTAGACTTTGACGCAAGCTATACGGGTCAAGGAGAGGGAGACTATGCCCTGAGTGCGATTCTATTTAAGAATGCCAATGGGGTCGGGATTAGCTTCAAAAACAAACCCATTGTACTAGCCGGCTATCGACTGCACGCCAATACTCAAAATGCGCTCTTCTACAACTTTGGGAATTCTAACGTGCACTCTTCTCTGCAGCTACGCAGCGACAATAATGCAGAGCTCTCTATTACCTCCCAAGAAAACGAGGGGTCTCCCTTTAGTTCTCTCTATCTAAACCTGAGCCAACTAGAGCTAAGGGACATCAATCACTTCTTTGGGATGGAGAGCCTTGAAGGGAATACATTCGCAGATATAACCATTGAACGCAACCCCCGCACCGGGATTCCGAGCGCTACGGGCGATGTTTCCATCAACAATTTGAGCTACGACAAGACCAATATCGGACATATTGGTATGGCTCTCTTCTACGAACCTCGAGATAATAGCTCGCATTACGTTACAACCCAGATCAACTATAACGGGAAGCTAGCCTTCTCGGCTGAAGGTACTTACAGCCCTCGTAACGAAACATCTCCCATCGATATGACGGCGAATGTTTCGGGATTCCCTCTATCTCTTGCCAACCCCTTTATCGGAGCTAAAAACGCCGCTCTTGATGGCACTGTAGACGGTAGCCTCTCCATTAGAGGTACTACTAGCAACATGCTTTTCGATGGAGTAATGACGCCTCACGAAGCCTCGTTCTTCCTTCCTTTAGTCGGAAACAAGTTTGCCATTGATACGCCTCCTATCAAATTCCGCGATAGTAAGCTCCTCTTCGAAGACTTCCGTCTGCGAGCTCAAGGGAAAAAACAATCCTTTACCATCAATGGTTATCTCGCTCTACTTGGCAAAGATGCTCTCACCACCAACCTCCAGATCACGGGAGAGGAAGTAGAGCTTATTGATAGCAAAGCAAGAAGAGGGCAAATGATCTATGGTAAGTTGCTAACCAGTGGAAACATAAACGTAAATGGCCATATAACCCATCCTAAGGTTAGAGGACGCTTGCATGTGCTTGGTGGTACTAACATAATCTACGTTTATAGCCAAGCCGAAGCTAAGGCAACTGATAAGCTCGCCGGAGTTGTCGAATTTACGGACTTTACGGACACTCTCGATAGAGCGAATGATGAGGTACACAATAGAGTCTCTCTTGGCGGTATGGATGTGGTACTGGATCTGAACATAGATCCGGCGGTGCGAGTAGGTGTAGACTTATCAGAAGATCACCAAGATCACGTGTACGTACAAGGGGGTGGAACCTTCCGTTTCACCTATCCTCCCTATGGAGAAATGAGCCTAATGGGTCAGTATAATCTCTCGGGAGGAGGGGATGTTCGCTATGCTTTCCCCGTTGTGGGGCGCAAGATCTTTTCTATTGATCCCAGTAGCAATATCTCCTGGAGTGGCAATGTAATGAATCCTCATATCGACTTCAAGGCCACCCAACGAGTGCGTGCCAATGTAGTAGAAGGAGGCAAACCTCGTAATGTAAACTTCGATGTACAGATCGTGGCCAAAGAGCACTTAGAGAATCTAAATCTGGCCTTTGACGTATCTGCACCCGAGGATCTTAGCATACAAGGGCAGCTCTCTTCTATGAGCGCAGAGGAGCGAGGAAAACAAGCTGTAGGCCTTATGGTTAGCGGTACATTCCTAGCCTCGGAGCCGAGTAAGACCTCGCCTCAGCAATTGCTCAGCGGGTTAGCGGTGAGCGAACTCAATAGCCTTACGAACAAGATCCTAGAAGGGACCGATTTCAATGTAGGTATGGAACTACATGATGCTGCCGAATTCGGATCGGCTTATACAGACTATACCTATAGTTTTAGCAAGCGTCTTTTTGATGATCGTCTCAGTGTAACTATCGGGGGTAAGGTAAGTACCGGAAAGATCCCGACCAACCACGAGCAAACCTTTATTGACAACTTCAATCTGGAGTATCGCCTAGACAAAGCGGGCTCTATGTACCTCAAAGGCTTCCACAAACGCAATAGTGACAACCTGATCGAAGGGCTGGTAACCGAGACCGGTCTCGGTTTTATCATACGTAAGAAGTTTAGTCGTTTGGTAGATATTTTCCGCAAACAAATGCCCTCTACCCCCTCTAACAGTAAATCTCAAGAGCAGAATACTCTTATAGCACCTGCCCCCAAGGAATCAGAAAAACCGGTTAGCCATGACGAAGAGAAGTAACTACAGACCTCTACTAGCCGAGGGTAGTTTAGCGTTCCTAATTCTACTCCTACTGAGTGCATGCTCCGTTACAGCCCTCCTCCCAGAGGGCGAGCAACTCTACATTGGTGTGGGGAAAACCCAAATCCTCAATCAAGATCATAGCAAACAAGGAAAGGAAGCCATAGAAGCCGCAAAGAAGGAGGTAAACGTACCGCCTAATGACTCTTTTCTGGGATCAGCTCGCTACCGCTTCCCTTTCCATTTTGGGCTTTGGGTATACAATAGTTATCGAGACGATAGCACCTTTTTGGGGAGAAAGATCTATAAGATGTTTGCCTCCGAACCCATTCTTCTCAACAATGTAAGCCCTCAAATACGTTCCAAATTAGCACAGAATGTACTGCGCGAACATGGCTATTTCGATGCTATTGTGAGCGATAGTATTGCCCCATCCCCCAAAGACTCTCTACAGGCTCGGGTATACTACACAATGGACATGGGGTTGCCTTATCACCTAGAAAGCGTGCAATACCTGAGCGACAGTGCTTTCGTTGCGAAGTCTCACCTCGACCATGCCGCCATCTCCACTCTACACAAAGGAGATCAATTCAACCTAAACAACATACTAGAGGATAGACAAATTGTCAGTACACATCTGCGCAACAATGGATACTACTTCTATACCCCGGAAGCCCTAATATATCGTGTTGATACCGCCATTGCCCCCCAATCTATCGATATGCGCATCGGGTTCAAAGAGGGGCTTGAGCCGCAGAGTTTAGCTCCTTGGAGTATTGGCAAGGTAACTTTCGATATTGGACTATCTCCATCGGCTCCTGCAACCGACTCTACCCTTATTGGTGACGTCAAACTAAGGTATAACAATACACGCACTACTCGCTTGTCTGTACTGGGTAGACGTGTATTCTTACGCCCGGGAAGTGTATATTCTCAACTTAATGAGCAGAATACACGACAAGCTCTAGCTCGTTTGGGAGCATTCTCTGCCACAGATCTCGCTTTTTCTATTGCAGACAGCAATCAGCACGTCCTCGATCTTCACATCACCTCTACTCCGGATAAAGCATGGGATGCCACGCTTGAGGGAGCACTACGGTTCAAAAGCAATGGATTCAAAGGCCCGGGGTTGCGAGCCTCAGTAGCCAAGCGTAATGTCTTTGGCGGGGGAGAACAATTATCGGCGTCACTCTACGGTTCGTATGAAAATGCGAGCAAGAGTGGTTCCCTCTTGCATAGTTACGAATTTGGATCCGACGTAAGTTTATCGGCACCCGCCATCCTTTTACCAGGATTAAGCAACGTACTATTCGCCTTCCCAACCAATAGTGACATTACTCTATCTGCCTCACTAGTCAATAGAGCAGGCTACTTCAGAATGGCCTCTTTGGGGGCATCTGCCAATTACCTTTTCAACCCCAAAGAGCAACATAAGCACCGCCTCACAGCATTTCGTCTTCAATACAATTTCTTAAGCCATCAATCTGATGAGTTTAATCGTATTTTAGAAGAAAACTCGACCCTAGGGCTCAGTCTCAAAAGCCAATTTATCCCCCAAATAGGCTATACCTACACCTACGATGATATTATAGAAGACAAAGGTTCGCATCATGTTTGGATGGAACTATTTATTTCTGAGGCTGGCAATCTTACCAATGCCATCCAATCTTTAGGGAAAAAGAAGTACAATGAAACTAAGAAACTCCTTGGAGTACCCTATGCTCAGTTTATAAAACTCATGGGCGATCTCCATTATACCTACACGATAAATCCGAATCAAACCATTGCCACACGCTTCTCCACAGGAGCCATCTTTAGTTATGGCAATAGTACGGTTGCCCCTTATAGCGAACAATTCTACGTTGGGGGTGCCAATAGTATTCGAGCATTTACCGTGCGGAGTATTGGCCCCGGTAGCTATCAACCGAAGAGCGATAAATATTCATTTATCGACCAATCGGGGGACTTCAAACTCGAGATGAACATGGAGTGGCGCTTCCGACTTGTCAAAGCGCTACAAGGGGCGATATTTTTTGATGCTGGGAATATATGGCTACTCAATAAGGATGCCAATCGCCCCGGAGCCTCCCTACAAGAACTAACCTCCTTCAAGGATTTCTTCAATCAGGTCGCTCTTGGCACTGGGTTTGGTATTCGCTATGATTTGGGGTACTTTGTCATCCGTGGCGATGTGGGCGTTGGCCTACACATTCCTTACGATACAGGGTACTCTGGCTATTACAATATACCCGACTTTTGGAAAAGCATAGACTTCCACTTGGCCATCGGGTACCCATTCTAAAAGCAACTTCTATCATGCCCGCTCCCCTATTTTCCCTCATAATCCCCGTATACAACGTAGCTCTCTATATACAAGAGTGCCTCGAGAGTTGCTTTACACAGAGCCTCATCTCTCCGGAGGAGTATGAGGTAATCGTAATAGACGATGGTTCTAAAGACGAGAGTATAAGTCTTGCACAACCCATTATCGCAAGACACTCAAATGCCCGCATCATACACCAAGAGAATCGGGGACTTAGTGAAGCTCGAAACGCAGGATTTAGGGTTGCTACAGGTCGTTATGTTTGGTTTATAGACTCTGACGACTTCATCACCCCGGGCATACTAAAGCAGCTAAAGACGTTTTTAGAAGAGGCTAACAATCCTGATGTCGTCTCTCTATCATCGCGACTTTTCGGGGAAGGCTATATACGTACTCTGGAGTTGCATCCCAAGTTTACAGAGCCTATGAGTGGGTTGGAACTGCTTGATACCGAGCAACAGATTATCCCCGTACATCACTACCTCTATAAGCGTAATTTTCTCCTATCGAACCAGCTAACATTCTACCCACGTATCTACCACGAGGATGAAGAGTTTAGCCCTAGAGCTCTCTATTTTGCAAGGGAAGTTGCGTTCTTTCAAGGGGTGGCCTACCACTATAGACAACGCCCCAACTCTATCATGCACTCGGTTAATCTCAAACGCCCCCGAGACTTAACCATCATCGTGCAACGCCTCTTGGCTTTTTCCAAAGATCATCCATCAGAAGGGCTCAATCGGGTTATTGCCAGACTTCTACTGAGTACAATAGTCCTTTATAGAGAGATGAAATGTACGAGAGAACCCATTGCATTCCTTCGTAAGGTCAAGAAAAATAAAGCATTAGTCCGACTTCTTTCTCAGCATCCAGATAAGAGATTTCGCCATCTAAGTTGGGCTCTACGGGTGCTCCCTCCCACCCTCTCGTGGCACACCTATCTCTTGTACAATAGATTTACAAAAGAGCGAGACTAAACCTTGCATCTCTAAGCACTTGCTCCTAAAAAGAGAGCCTCGTCTCAGTAAACTTAAGCCTTAATAAAACCGCCCACCCCCAATACAAAAGAATGGGAGTGGGCGAAATTCTTTACGTACGACCTGCCTAGAATCTAAAGAATATGACCACAGCGGCCCATTCCTTTTTCACACCGGAAGCTCTCCCGATAGAGCGATTCTGTCTATCTCGTACGGTACCATCACTTTCGATTTTCCCTATTTGGCTATTACGATCGTCGCGTACAGTACCATCACTTTCTACTTTACCCATGGTACGTCCTTGGCCATCACGGATGGTACCATCACTTCCTATTTTGCCAACAGAACGTCCCTGTCCATCACGGATGGTACCATCGCTCTCAATCTTACCTACGGAACGATTACTCCGATCTCGGAGGGTCCCATTCGAATCTACAGAGGAAACTTGCGCCCCATTGGCATTGTAAATGTTTTGAGCATGACTCAGGTGCACACCGGCAAGCAGGGTACAGAGAACTGTGAGAATTACAAAGAATTGTCTCTTCATTTTTTCATTGATTAGAGGGTTAATAATCCAAACGCAAAGCCTTCTCCTATATAACCTTGCATAGTAGATAGACTTTGTATATACAAAGATAGAGAAAAACATTTGATCTCCCGGCCCTATGCTTCTACCTTTGCAACAGAAAGAAATAATAAGACAATCAACTAAAACAACAGACGTATGATGGAACAAAACCAACCAATTGCAATGCCTCGCCTTGGCGAAGCTGCACCTGCTTTTACAGCCGATACCACTCAAGGTGTCATTAACTTCCCCTCCGACTATAAGGGACAGTGGAAGATACTTTTTAGCCACCCGGCCGATTTTACTCCCGTATGTACCTCTGAGTTTATGACCTTTGGGCATCTTGCTGCCGATTTTGAGGCGCTCAATTGTCAGCTTGTTGGTCTATCTGTAGATGGATTGCAAAGCCACATTGCTTGGCTTCGTACCATAGAAGAAAAGATTGACTGGCACGGATACAAGAATGTAGAGATCAAGTTCCCCCTCGTAGTAGATGTATCTATGGAAGTTGCTCACAAGTATGGTATGATCCAGCCCGGTGAGAGCAGCACAGCAGCGGTGCGTGCCGTATTCTTCGTTGACCCCGAAGACAAAATCCGCACCATCATGTACTACCCTCTCTCTCTCGGCCGCAATTTCGATGAAATCAAGCGTGTACTTATTGGGCTACAGACCGTTGATAACTTTGGGGTAGCACTGCCTGCCGACTGGCGTCCCGGCGACGAAGTAATCGTACCCCCGGCTACCACTTGCCGCGTAGCTAGCGAACGCGCTTCGGGCAAAGAGGCTAACCTACACTGCTACGACTGGTTCTTCTGCACAAAGCAAATCAGCAAAGAAGAAGTAGAAAAAAAGCTAGGTAAATAAGATTCTTTTACCTACCTTTGCTATAGGATATTAGCATAGGGAGTCTCCTGCCTAGGGTATAGGTCAAAGTGAAGTAATCAGAAGGATCTGAGGAATCTTCCCATCGAATCTAGAACCAAAGCTTGAGTGCTCCCTTCTTTTGTGGGTAATTACACAAGACAAGTTACTTGTCGACCCACTCTGCTCTCAACTTACTTATACTAAATAATAAGGGCTGCACCATCGAAATCGAAAAGTGCAGCCCTTCTCTTTTTAAGCCTCAGATAGGATTAATCTTCTCCCTCTTGCTCCTCGGCGTACGTCTTCAATAGTTTTTCTTGTAGTTCCATAGGAACGAGTTCGTAACTTGCAAACTTCATCGTGAAGGAAGCACGTCCTCCCGTAAGAGAGCTGAGAGCCGTACTATAATTCATCAATTCTTTTAGGGGTACCTTAGCCAAGAGTTGCTCATAACCCTTCTTACTATTCATCCCCATAATAACGGCTCGTCTGCCTTGTAAATCACTCATTACATCCCCGATATAATCTGCGGGTACAGAGACCTCAACGTCGTAGATAGGCTCCAAAATCTTGGGAGCAGCTTCACGGAATGCCATACTAAAGGCATTGCGCCCTGCGAGCATAAATGAAACTTCATTGCTATCTACGGGGTGCATCTTACCATCATAGACAATAACGACTACATCGCGAGCATAAGAACCGGTGAGCGGTCCACGCTCCATTCTTTCCATAATCCCCTTGAGGATAGCAGGCATAAAGCGCGTATCAATAGCACCTCCTACCACGCTATTAATAAAGACAAGTTTACCACCCCAAGCAAGAGGAATCTCATGACGGTCTCTTACGGTAATCTTAAATTCTTGCCCTCCAAATTTGTACACTTCAGGGATATTTTCTCCCTCTACATAGGGTTGGATAATAAGATGAACTTCTCCAAATTGACCGGCACCACCAGACTGCTTTTTGTGACGATAGTCCGCCCGAGCAGCTTTGGTAATAGTCTCACGATAGGGGATACGAGGCTCACTAAACTCGGTAAGGATCTTATCGTTGTGTTCCAATCTCCACTTAAGAGTACGCAAATGGAACTCTCCTTGACCATATACAATGATCTGTCGCAATTCCTTGCTTTGCTCCACAATCCAAGTAGGATCTTCCTCCATCATTCGGTGGAGAGCTTCGCTCATTTTCTCAGCATCAGCACTATTTACTGGCTTTATGGCTCGCATAAACTTGGGTGCGGGGTATTCGATAGCAGGATATTGCCAAGTGCAATCCTTTTCGTTTAGAGTATTACCACGGCGCACATCCTTTAGTTTTACGGTAGCACCGATATCTCCGGCGGCAAGTTCGTCTACCTTAGTACGCGTCTGACCTGCCACTACGAACAGTTGGCCCAAACGCTCTTTACTCCCTCTTGTTATATTGATGAGATCGCATCCTTCTCGTACAGTACCCGACATCACTTTGAAGTAAGAAACTTCGCCAATATGGGGTTCGACAGTGGTTTTGAAGAAGTAAAGACTGATGGGACCGGAGGGATTAGGGGCCACCTCTTCGGCTTCGGTAGTTATAGGATTAGGCATCTCGGTCACATGCGGTGCAACGTCTCCCAAAAATTCCATCGTACGACGCACACACATATCCTTGGCAGCCGACACACAGAAGACAGGATACATATCTCCCAAAACAATGCCTTTGCGCATTCCTTCTACGATCTCTTCTTCGGAGAGACTCCCCTGCTCAAAGAAGCGATCCATAAGGGTTTCTTCGTGCTCCGCAGCACTCTCTATAAGTTGCTGGCGCATCTCTTCTGCCGTAGCTCGCTCGCTATCGGGGATCTCTAGCACTTGAGGCTTCCCGCCTTCGGCTCCCCATTGGTACATCTTCATGCGAAGAAGATCCACCACTTGGTTAAAAGAGGGACCACAAGTAACGGGGTATTGAGTTACCACTACCTTAGATCCGTAACGCTCCCGCAACTGAGCGATACTCATTTGGAAGTCAGCTTTTTCATGGTCGAGCTGATTTACAATGAAGATAGCAGGCTTATGAAGTCGCTCTATATGACGAAATTGATTGATCAGTCCCACCTCTACCCCGTACTGGGCATTGACTACCATAAGACAGCAATCTGCAATATTAAGAGCCGATACAGCACCACCGGCAAAATCGTCACTCCCGGGGCAATCGATAAAATTGAGTTTGCGCTCTGCCCACTCAACACTAAAAACAGTAGAAAAAACAGTATAGCCATACTCCTTCTCTACTGGGAAATAATCGCACACGGTATTGCCTGAGGCAATGTCTCCACGACGTTTTATCACACCACTCTCGAAGAGCATAGCTTCCGCGAGAGTGGTTTTTCCTGCACCGGAACTTCCCAAAAGTGAGATGTTCCTAATCTCTTCTGTTTTGTACGATCTCATGATAAAGGAACCTTTTTAAATGTTATACTTCTACTTACCCTAGAGCAAAAGACTGCTAAACAGAGTATTTCTCTACGGCGGTGGGAAGTTACAAAGAAAAATACAAATAGCAATATAAAAATCAAGAGCGGAAGGCAATTTGTAGCCGAATACTCTATTTTACTGTCATTTGTTAGATCATAGAGGATAATAGACTAGGTGCAATATAAATGCCACAGACAGCCAGATTATAGAAAAACCCTCCCCTATCCCATTAGCTTTATAGAGGAGAGTTACACTATTTCCTGAGGAAAAAAGGAAGCTTCAGAGAGGGGCTACTATGAGTACAACGACTAGGCTCGGATATAGAGCTTTGGCGCCCCCTCAAAGCGTTTATAAGCTGCTAAAGAACTTAAAATCCAAAGCAACTTACGGCGAGTACGCACTTGTGGCAAGGGGGCATACCCATCTGTGAATATAATGAGTCCATCGTACTCTGTGTGCTCTTCGAAGTACCGGATGAGAGGATCAAAGTTTGTACCTCCGCGTGCCATTACCTTGATACTCTTGCGCACTCGGAACATCTCTTGTACAGGAAGGCGCAATTCACTATCAAACTGCACTACCTCTATATGCTCTATGCCCTGAGTAAAGAAATGGTTAATCACACTCAGAAAATTTTGAATATCGTCATTGGCAATAGAGCCACTTACATCCACTCCAACCAGCAATCGGGTTGTATAGGGGTGTCGAATGCCCATTTGCATGAAACCATATCGACGGCTGGGCTTCATGCGACTAAGTACAACTTTATTGGATAGAATGCCGGTACGAAACTGGGCGAGCTGACGACGAATATTGACCTTGGCAAAAATAGAAGTCTCCAGAAGTTGCTGTAGCTCACGCGATAGAGAGCCCCACGTTTTTGTATTACGAGCCTTCTCAATGAGTTTTCCTATCGTTTCGTTTTGCAATTCATCTTCCTCCCACAGGGCAGAACGCTCCTCCCACTCCTCGGCATGCATCTGCAACTCACGCACTGCATCGTGCTTTTGAGAAGGCTCTCCCTCAGAAGAAGTGGCAGTTGTAGAAGAAGAAAGCCCTTCGCTCTCACCACTGGCTGAACCATTGGCCCCGTCTCGAACGCTTCCTTTGGCTCTTCCGCCCTCGGGGCTACGCTCGCCGGCACCCCCATTCACGCCTTGTTTCTTTTGAGAAGTCTCCCCCTGCTCTAGCCCCCCACGCTGAGTTTTCTTTTCTTCTTTAGAAGAGGAGTTTTGCGGAGGGATAAGTGCATCTACCATCGAATAATACTCCTCAAAACTACGGTTAGGAGGCAACTTCATCATGGTACGTGTGGCCATTGTCTCATTCGCATCGTAGTACTCGGCAATAGTCATATCACTGGCTATTGCTAAGCAGAATGGACGATAATTAAGCGGTTGCCGCTGGTAAGGGTGACGAAGTAATATCCGTACGACTTCGATACGCAGACGCTTGGCTACATACCCTTCTGAGCGATTGGAGAGCTTCTCTGTATTGTATTCTATGCGCCCTTTCCCCACACGCATTTCCACCTTTAGGTCAAGGTTTTCTACCAATTCGTGGGTACAAAGAGTATCAAAAAGGAGTGGCTCGGCAAGGAACCACTCGTCAGAGATATGCCGCAAAAGCTCTTTCATAACTGCCTCAGGTAGTCTGTCATGAGCGTATAGATGGAGGGTAGCTTGGTCATGATAGTAAGATTTGCATTCGGATAAGTAGCCGACGAAAAGTTATTGATAAGGTGCATCAGAGCCTCTCTTTGGTCATTTTTGTCAAGCCAAAGGATGTACTTCTCCAGATTGGTACCCACTAACTCAATCTCTTCCTCCGGATAACCACGAGCCTCTAAACAGCGGAATAGGTTATCATTGACAAGAGCCAATTGGGGTAATTTCATTGTCTTAAGCCTCTTTTTTACCTCTCCGAAGTGCAGTAGGAGGTCGGCTCCACTCACTACAGAAGTCTCACTAAGCGACTCCGCCAATCGGGCAGCGGCCTTTACCCCTACAATGCCGCTAATCAGTTTAAGAGTAAGCTCATCTACCTCCTCCAGACCTTTCATGATATCGGAGACACGCTCCCAAGCTCGGCGATCGGCACACTTATCGATAGAATCAGCATTTATATTGAACGGAGCATCTAGGGCATCTTGATTGTTTTCAATAAAGTGAATAACCCGTTCGTCTAGCTCTTGAGCCTCTGCCCAAAGCAACCACTCCGCAACGGTAGGACGGAAGAAATAGACATTGAATCGGGATACAAGTGCAGGGTCAAGCTCCGTAATTTGGTATTCGGCTCCGTCATTGACCGCCGAGATAACACGAGAGCCCTCGGGTAAGCGACGGCCGGCCAGCGTTCGATTGAGTGCTAGATCCATCACTGATTGGAGCATCTCCGGGCGCGCTCTATTCAGCTCATCCAAGAAGAGAACGATAGGCTTATCACCCTTGGGGAACCAATAGGGAGGCATAAACTCAGTGCGCCCTGTTTCTGTATTTAGATGTGGCAAACCTATCAAGTCTCCGGGGTCGCTCATTTGCCCCAAGAAGAGGGTAATTACCTCTATTCCCTTAGCTCGGAAAAACTCTGAAATGATACGAGATTTACCAATGCCGTGGACGCCCACCAACATGATATTATGATGGGAGGGAGTTTTCTCTAAAATGCTTTGTAACTGCTTATTATTGATGGTGATAGCCATAGCTATATTGTATTATTTTTTGCCAATGTAGTCAAATAGAGGAAGTCCAGACCTGCTTATTCCCATAGGTTTTGAGGGAAGCCTCGGGATACTCTTGAGCTACAAGAGACTGCATCGCCGAGAGTGACTTCTGCGCATTACAGCGGCTTAAGAAGCCCGGGAGCTGCTGCAATTGTGTCATATAAGAGGTGGGAGAGAGTACAAGGGTGAGCATCTTTTTGCGCCGCAAACGGAAGGAAAGAAAAGCTTGCCCGGCCGAGATCTGCAAATGGTAGGGATGCTCCGATTGGGCTAGCAAACTCTCCACCACCCTCTCGATACTGCCTAAGAATAGGGTACGGATCTTCTCTTCTCGAGCATACTCTACTACAAGGGAATCTAGAGACTCTGAGAGATGCATCAAGGCTTCTCGCTCCTCAAATAAAAGGGTGAGTAGGGGCTCTATACAGGGAATATTTTTACTACTCAATCCATAGCCCGGCTTCTGTGCCGCCCTGTCGTATTGGAGCCTTAAGTAAAAGGGATCGAGGCGTTTGGAGCGAGAGGCTCCTACCATACGGACATACTCGTTACGTGCCACCTTATTAAAAAGGACGTAGAGGGAGATATTATGATAAGAGATACGCAACCCACTACGGATAGGATACCAAAGGAAAGAGAAGCGGGTACCATCGGGCAACTCCTCCACGGCGAGCCCCAACAGGAGACAACGATCTCTGAGTCGCTGGATGTAATCTGAGGCTAAAGTGCGATAAGCTGCGGCTCCACAATGAAAGAGTTTTTGCTGAGTACTCGTCTCCAAAAAGGTAGTGGAGAGCCAATCTTTTAGGGACAATTGGATCCGACTACACAAATCTAACTCTGTAACTTCATCCATTTTTATAGCGTTTATCCATAAGGACTCTAGATAGAGAACAAAGGGTAGACCCAGTTGTTCACCAAGGGAATTATTCCCCTTGACAAAGTTACAAAGCAAGCTACAATAAAGAGCGGATATGGGCAAATCTCTTTAGAAAAGAGAGAGGGAGGCCACCCATCAACTAGAGAAAAGAAAAAATACCCTAGGCAAAGAGAAGAATCTCTCTTTGCCTAGGGTACAAATGGGAAATACACCTCGTCTCAGAAGTGTCTATGACTTATCTCTCTATGCCCCTACCTATACAGTGTGGCTTTGCCATCAAGCACGACGACAAGGGGAGACGAGGTGGTAAAATAAGCGAGCTGAGCGGAGAAAGAGTCGGTAAAAGAGGTCTCGGGCAGGAGACGCACCCCATCAAGCGAATAAACGGAGAGACGATGCGACTTGCCACCCCTCAACTCCACACTCAGCACCCCCTCTTTTATAGATACGTTTGCCGGGGCACTCTCCATATTGTCTAAAGCGGTTGGCTCCGTAGAAATCAGCACCTTCCAAGTGAAATCGGCAGGATGATTGCTAAGCGCATGCTGCACCCCTTTCGCATCTGTATACCCTAGTAAATACTGAGGCATAGATCCAATGATTCTTTTGTTTGTATAAAAGGGAGAATTTTCTAAGGTGCCAATCCCCTCTACCCATACAAGAGACATGTAAGCAATCGAAGGTGAGTAATGGATATTTGTATAGGAAATATTAGGGTAATTATAGCCTTCTCGAGTAGTATTTGAGTGGGATTGAGAAGGATGCTCATAGCTAAAATAGTAGACTCTTCTATTCTCTCCTGCGATCAGTTTGGTCTCAATGGACTTTAGAGTAAACTCATCGTAAAAAGCCTCATTCTCAGGGGAGCCTCCCACACCTATGTATTTTTCTCCCGGCTTGATAGCATAATCGAAGAGTACAAACTCCCTATCCGTACTTTTTTGATAGAGGTAAACTTTAGTTCCCTCCTCACGGGCATAGAAGTC
>NZ_CALHDW010000011.1 GCF_938023125.1 uncultured Porphyromonas sp. | reverse complement strand
ATTCAGCATATTCTGATAGTTGGCCCTGAGGGTTATTCGCAGAGAGTATTATTTCATTGTCCATACTTTTGTCTTTATGATTTTACGCAAGAGGCTCTTGCGTGAATGTTCTTGTTGAATTTATGACCAGCCAAACTGCTCCAAATATATTATAATTGATTGAACTTACTCATGGCATTCGCCTTGATGTCGTCGGCAATGTCAATATACGGCTTCATCGCCTTGTAGTCGCTATGTCCCGTCCACTTCATCACCACCTGCGGAGGAATACCCAAAGCGAGGGCATTACAGATGAACGTTCTGCGACCAGCGTGCGTGCCAAGCAAAGCGTATTTAGGCGTAACCTCATCAATGCGCTCATTACCCCTATAATAAGTTTGGCGCATAGGCTCGTCAATCCCTGCCATTTCTGCCAATTCTTTGAGATAATCGTTCATCTTCTGATTGGTAATCACAGGCAGCACCTTGTCATCTTCAAATGCCACATCTTTGTATTTATCAAGGATTGCTTTGCTGTGATTGTTCAATTCGATAATCAGGCTATCAGAAGTCTTAACCGTTGTCACCTCAATGTGGTCACCTTTAATATCACTTCGGCGAAGATTGAATACATCAGAATAACGCAAACCTGTAAAACATTGGAAGAGAAATACATCACGCACCCGATCAAGAGCTTGCTTGGCAGCTGGTATTTCGAACCCTCGGAGTTTGTTAAGTTCCTCCCAAGTGAGAAAGATGATTTTCTTTTGGGTACTCTTGAGTTTGGGCTTATAACTATCGTAGGCGTTGTTTTGATGTACACCTTTCTTGAAAGCCCAGCGCAAAAACCATTTCAAGAAACTCAGTTGCTTGCCAATGGTTGTATTGCGCATCTCCTTTACATCACGCAGATAACCCACATAGTCATTCAAGCCTCGCTCATCAAAGAACTCAAAGGTAAGTCCTTCACGAAAGTTGGTCAAATGATTTTTCACGGCTGCAAATTTCTCAAACGTGGAGTCCGTCCAATTGTTCTGACGTCCACAATCCTCGACAAAATCATCAAACACCTGAAAGAAATCACAAGGCAACGCTTCTTTCTTTGGCTTAGGTTCTTCGCTCACAGGTTTGTGCAACGCATTGAATGCTTCTTTAATTTGTTCAGGTGTTGGCATTATTTCTTCTACTTCAAACTTCTTGAAGATTTCCTGCACCTCGGTATAATAGCTCAAGAGTGAAGCATTGATTTCAGAAGCTGATTGTTTCAGTTTGTTTGTGCAACCGTTTCTTACACGCTGCTTATCAGAATCCCATTTCGCAGCATCAATACGATAACCTGTTGTGAATTCAATTCGTTTGGAAGCAAAATTGACACGCATACGGATAGGCACATTCTCAACAATGAGAACTCCGTCCTTTTTCCTGCTTTCCAACGTGAAGATAATATTCCGCTTGATGTTCATACTTTTGGGTGTTTCGATTTCTGCACCCAAATTTACACCCCAAAATTGATTCTACCAAAGATTTCCCATGAAATCTCATTTTATTAACACTCCACTTAAAATGCTATTATACAACATATTGAACGTTTATGATACTATCCGAAGGTTCAAGAGAAAGAGCCTCTCTCTCCGCTGGAAGGTTTCAGAAGGTCTTCACAAGGGTCTTCAATTTAGCCTTCAAAAAGCAGATAATCGTTGTAAAATCAAGGTTTTACAACGATTTTTCTTTGTATATAGCCCTATTGTCTGATGGCATAAATCCTCTTTTGACAATCATCTTTCGGTCATATTCTGCTACACATAGTGCTACAGAAAAATTGTAGCAACAAAAAATGTAGCAGTGACGAGGTTCTGAATACCAATTTGACGGCATCAATTCTTTCTCTTTCAATGGTTTAGATAGTAACTTTGTAGCCGAGTGCTACACTAAAGAATGATGCATTATGAGAATGAATTTCAAGGTATCCTTCTACCTACGCTCAAACTATGAGAATAAAGAAGGGAAGTCGCCTGTTATGCTCCGTGTATTTCTGAATGGAGAGATGGCAAATTTCGGTTCCACGAAAATCTTCGTGGACAAAACATTGTGGAATAACACAGGTAGTCGCCTTAGAGGTCGCACCAACGAAGCCTTGTCGGTCAATGTCGCATTGGACTCCATTTCCACTACACTGAATAGTATTTTCCAGTTTGAGAATGATGAAACCCTGTCGTTGGACAAGATCCGTTCGTACTTTGTCGGAAAAGACAGAGAATACACTACTTTCCTTCCTGTGTTCGACAAGTTCAATGATGACATCAGGCAGCGTGTTGGTCATACCATTAGTCAAGACAGCTTGCAAAAGTACAGTGTCCTTAGAAGACACTTTGGGGAGTTTCTATCCTATAAGTACGCTTGCAAGGACATCAATCTGACAGAACTCACACCTGCCGTGGTTCAAGACTTTGAGTTATATTTGAGTACTGGTTTCTTTCTTCTTATCAAACCAACCAGAATTTCCTCCCAATACGAGAGCACTCTCGTCTTTTGTAATTTGATCGTTTTCAAGAGAAACGACAAACTCTTCAATTCTTTTTCTCTTCATAGAATTTTAATTACTAAATAGTGAAACATCTTGTATTACTTGCGATTGAGTATGCGTGAGGAATCTGTGCTATGCCGTTCTATGCGCTGATTAAGTGATGACTTTCCAAAGTAATAAGTGAAAGAAACAGAAAGACCAAGATCTTCTCCCCATGACTTATTCCAACTTTGGAAGTGTGGTGTTTGAGTTTCGGTTATACCCCATTCATGAAAATGATTACCCATAGAGTGCCTCCATGCTTTGTATCCCCATAGGGAAAGCATAGTATTGCTTCCTAGTGATTTACGCATTCTGAAATTACACTGCATCATACCTACACAGGTCTCGTATCCCCATCGAGATGGTGCCGAGTAGCTTACGTCAAAATCTGCCGTCCAGTGGTGTCGTTCTGATAGAGTGAAAGCGTTACTGATACTACCGGAGGCAAACCAGGATATCCTCAATGGAAATGTCGCTAAATCGGGCACTGATATTTTAGGCTTGAGTGTTGCCCTACTAATACTTGCATTTCCATTGAGAAACCACCAAGATGTCACATTGAGACCGTACCCGAATGAGATCCCCCACGAATGAGTATCTCCATAGTTCAACTCTTTTTGTGCGATTACATTCTTGTCCTCAACAATAGGAATAGCTAGAGTGGTGTCGTGACTTTTTGAATAGAATAGCTTGGTGTATAGATTCTTGTAACGAACATTCACTGCTTGATGTGAAGACCGAGTAGGACGAAGTGTAGGATCCCCTTGAGAGTATGTTGTAATAGAATGCCACTGTTTGAATGGAGAGTAGGATGCAAAGTTGTGGTAATAATTAGATGTAGAGAAACTATAAGTAATCGAAAACTTTTCTCCACTCCACGCTATGTCCAAGTAGGGTAATAAATACCAACGACGACTATAACTACTCAGCGGATCCTGATTAAATGCTCCTTCGGTCTTGTAGTACTGAGCATAAAGTCCCCCATAGCAGGTTATTGAATAGGGGAAAGCATAGCTGACCAAAGCGTAGGAAAGGAGGGTGGTCTCGTTGTATTTAAGGTCTTGATTGTTGAATAAATACCCTATGGGCATTCGTGCTATGTCGTATATTTCCTTATAAAAGGCTTTGCGATACTCTACTTGTGATCCAGCATATAGATTAAACTTAGAGGAGAGCGGAATCCGTGCTTTTATCTTGGCTTCATAACTATCAGTTTTCATAGGAAAGTGAGCTTGATAATCCAAGTAGAGCGGAGTTTCTTGTAGATCACTGCGTCTATACTCGTGTAACGCTTGATGCTGGAATTTGCTCCATAGTCCTGCCAATTCCATCGAAAGTCTAATTCCATTGGAGAACTGTCCCTGATAGTATAATGCACTAGCCCAATAACTGTCTGTGTATTTACTTGACATTGCTCCTGAAAAGACTGAGTCTGGCATCATCGTACGATAACGAGTGGTGGTTATTTGTTCTGGGGTTCCTCTATAGTTGTACCAATCAACCGAAGCTCCAATCAAATGATTGCTTACAAGTTCATATTCAGTAGTCAAGTTAAAGTCGAACTGCTTACGTCGAGTATTCTGCTCCCGTTCTCGATCTATGTGTTGCAGCGTATTAAAGTAGTGCGTACTCTCCTCTCCTCGTTCGTAGTCCCTTAGATTACGGGCACTGAGATACATTTGCGTATGCCATTGGGGAGTTTGATACAGAAGCGTGGTACTTCCCGTCTGCTTCCAATAATGTGTTTTTATTATTTCCCCACGCAATGAACCTTGGAATCCCACATTATCATCATTAACGACAAGATCAATTACAGCACAATCATCATCTACACCATATTCTAATGGAGGTTGGTGCAGAACTTTCAATGAGGATAATTGACTGGCCGTAAGAGATCTTAAATAGCTAAATAAAGCAGCAGGAGAGAGACGAGAACGACGCCCATTGATATAGAAAACAACATTTTTTTTGTCCGCTACACGTAGGCTTTCTAAGCCAGAGGTTGCCACCAAAGGGATATAGGAGAGAAGGTCTGCAATAGAACGATTACCGGTAATTGTCTTATTTCGAATTTTGCATTCAATTCCTCCAATAATGGGCTTGGTTTGTATTGCTCGCGCCACAACGACCACCTCGTCTAAAGTTTCTGTTTCCTCCTCTAGTACGACTTGTTGGGGAATGTCTGAGATGTCACTACACATCAAATGCAAGGGCTTAAATCCCAGACTCGAATAGGAAATAATGCATGGTGGCTTGGGACAAGGTAAAGAGTAGCACCCTAAAGAATCTGTAATGGCTACTGCAATGAGCGTCGAATCGGGAAACTGACGCACGCAAACACTTGTAGCCTCTACGGGTTCTCCACTAAAAGATGAGACGCACCCCTTCAACTGTGATTGTGACCATCCTATGAGCGTAGAACTCAAAAGAACAATAAAAATCCCCAGTACACGAGACACGAACTCTCCCTCTTTGATAAATAAACTCTTCAACAGTTGCATATACAACCTCCTATCCTGCTTTGAATTTGAAATGGGAAATGCAAAGCCTCTCACCACTTAGTCAATTTGTTTTATTCCCCTCACCAATATTCCTTATATCCTAGAAAATAGCAAACCACCCTTCCCTACGGTCAAACGTACGAATAAAAACTTTAACTAGCAAATCTTGGACAGAATTTCTTTTTTTATGTTTTCCATCATGTTTTCCCTTTTTCTCGATTATTCCATCATCTTTCTGTCTTCAAAAGCCTGCCGACATTCATCGGGTGCCTGTGGTGTTCGCAGGTATCAAACACATTGTTGAACTTGATATTTGGCAATAGCTTGCTTCTATCAGCACGTCTGTACTGCAGGAATGTAGTTTAATATAAACCAAATGGACAGTTTGCCTTAAGTATCCCCGGTAGTGTCTGGAAAAGTGTGTAAGGGTAGTATCCTAAGCGAGCGAAGGAGCCAGGCATCAATCTCGGACTTACAGCCTCGGGCTAAGAAGCTAACCTGTTGTTTACTATAATAGCGACCATAAATCTCTTGGGAGATTTCCCCAATCTGTTCCGTGGTTAACCCCTTGCTGTAGAGCGATGAAAAGAGACGGGATTTCTCTTCTTCCTCGCTTCGAATAATCCCTAAAAGCATCGGATGAGAGTTCCCTTGACGACTCCGGGGAATCTGAAGGGCGAATTCCAAATGACCAAAACTCCAGCGTCGGGGACGGTAGCCATTGCTGCTTTCCTGAGACCCCTCTTGCCATAAGCTGCGCTCCTGTTTCATCAGGCTATTCAAGATTTCGCTCATTAGGAGGCTAAAAACTCTCCTTGTTCTTTGTCAAATCAGAAATCATTTCCGATATTTGTCCTTGTGTAAGCTTCATAAAAACAGTTCTTGTTTTCTATTTTATTTTTTCAAACTCAAAAGATAAGAACCTTGGAGGCTTACACACTTTTTCCGGACACTACCTACTCAAAGATCTATTGGGGGATTGGCGAAAGGAACAAGGGGTGGTACACGGCCGTGTACCACCCCTTGCCTATCTATTTATATGACGGACGTGTGTGTCTCTCACTCTCTGTCCGCATACTTCAGAGAGGGAATCAATCCCCATCATGTACGCATCGTACGTAGCCTTTGGCAGCAAATCGCCCTCCCAGATAATCCCTTAGGTGAGGTCTAACCAAACTAGGTACCGGGTGATTATATCCGGCAATCATACCAAAGACATAGCGATCTGTCTCTCTGTTCGATGAGAAGCGAGTGGATGACCAGTAGACCCTTCTGGATGTTTGGTCGCCCAATGCATTGGTCGCTGTTGATTCCTGTCGGTTATATCGTCTAATACCTGTGAAGTTTTCCCATCCATATGCTGCGGGTAGATTCCTATTTGCCTGGTATGGCGGATCTTGATCGTCCAAAGCCATCAGCATAATCGCCAACTCTGCAACAGAGGGCAACCGCCACTCCCGCCCAAGGGTCTGGCAAGCGGCTTCAGCGTCTCTATAGGGGGTATGCCCCAGCCATGTATAAGAGCCATTGGCCAGTCTATTATTAGAAATAGTCTCCTTCCAAACATAGAATGTACGAGTAGGACGATTGAAGATAGAGCGCTCGTTGTGCTTTGGGAGAGCGCCTCTCGTTATCTTCATAGATGCGGGGCGAACAGACTTCTCTTCCAGATTACATGTGATTTTGTAACTATTGCCAACGTCTACACTCGAAAACATAGGAGTCTCCGGCTCTATCTTTGCGTTAATAACCGCCTTACCCAGCTTTCTCGCACAACGATAGTACATGTTCCCTTGAGCATACTTGCCTGCCTTTATATAGGGTTGCACATAGTCTACATATTTCCAGAACTGCATTACTTCATCTCCAGTACCAAATCCACTTCGGGGCCAACTCACAGGGTCGTATATTGCCTCGGTAGCGTTGTAGAGAAGCTCTCCATAGTAAGTCATGGAGTTGTTTCTCTGCTGCCCGGCTCTTGTACTGGTAACAAAGTGCCTAAAGTCATCATAGGGGTAACGATCGAGGTAGAGCGGATTATCATTGGGGAGGCTGAATAAACCAATCCCCAGAGAGATATACTGGTAGAGCGCCGGTAGGTACCAAACCATCTCCTCTCGGTCGATAACGCCATTGCCATTCTCATCTCTATTATACTTCAAACACTCAAGGTATGCCTTATGATCCTTATATGAATTATCGAGGTTGTCGGTAATTACTTCATACCCATCTCGTGCAGGCTGCAGAAGCGTGCTATAATTCATATTGGGAGAACCGCCTTTTGGTTGTCGATTAGCCAATGTCACATAGTAGGCATTGGCACCATTCGCCACAGAGCCTTGTTCTTGGATCTTAACACCTGCTCCAGCTACCATATGACTCTGGTCGAAGGTGTAGTAGGAGTGGGGCTGCTGTATCGCCTGGATACCAAAAGCGGATTCTCCCCTTGGGAGCACACTTTCTTTGAGCGAGTAGTGCGTCACAATTGCCGCTTGACGGAAGAGGATATCCGCCTTGGTGTACTGCGACTCTCGGTCTCGACTGATCTTGTGACCGGAATCGGTATCGTTGAAAATGAACAAGCCAATGTAACGGTCGGGTTGGTTCACAAACGTACGCCAACCATCCTCTTCCCAGTTGCCGGAGAAAGTAATGTTGCTTGGTTTCGTCTTGTAGTAGTACTCATCTATGTAGTAGGTAACGGTAGCTCCGGTTGACTTGTAGTCCGGTAGCTTCTTCAAGAATTGCTCCAAGGTCAATCCCTTATCATTCGTATCGTATGGCAGGATATTCGCATTCTGATTCACACTATTATGGAATCTAAAGCGGATCCAATCATTATCAAGCCCTGCAGGCTTGGGAGTATTAAAGTCCCTACCCACTCTCTCCAGATTGTCGCAGAAGGGGGTCTTAACGATATAGGCCATCTGGCTGACATCGCGTAGTTTCGATAGCTCAGCAGCCGTAAAGGTGAGTACTCCGTATCCGAAGGGAGAGTCTTTCATCTCGAGTCTCTTGTACTCTAGTACATTCCCGGTTACCCCGGTATTGACTTCGTTGTCTCGAACTACCTCGGTCTCAACTTCACCTACCCCATTGATCTTTACGTTGTAGGTGTAGGAGGCGTTGCTCTCAGCTTCCCAGTTGTTTGCTTGGTTATTAACATAGCCCAAGTGGATGATGTAGTGCATCTCCTCGGCACTGATACCGGAGTTGTTGGGTCTCTCTTTTTTGAAGTCTCCCACGATCTCTATATAGGTAGCGTAGGGATCGGCATATACGAAATCTCCATTCTTGACAAAGTGATCCTGGAACGCCCCTTGGTTAATGTGGTAATTCCCCGGAGCCGTAAGGTCGATGCTCTTCTCTTGGAGCTCTCTCTTTTTGAAGCCCGGGCAGACTTGGTTGTTTCTGGTTTTCTTACTATTGGGCGGCAAATAAAAAGTAAACTCTTTGCCCCCTTCTTCCATTAGCATCAAGGGGCCCTTGTCTTGAGCCTTTATGCCGGGATAGTAGTAATTGGCATCTCCGGTAAGTGATACAATAGGATCGGTGGTATAAGGCATGGCATGCTTTGGTAGATTGCGAATATACCATTCCTTAGGTGTAAAAGAGACTTTCGAACCATCGGTGGGATTATCGGTAGTGATAACGACGCGCACCTTTGCGTCGAGACGCTTCAGAGGAATAACGATCTGTCCTGTACTCGTTACTTTGGCTTCTAAGGACCCTACCATCAAGAATGCCGGTTCAATACGTTGCACCGACTCCTTCTGAAGAGAGACCTTGAAAGCCTCTAGGTCGCTGAGCGAATTGATGTTGTCTAGGCTCGTCTTCTCTACTCCGTAGATGGTTAGATCCTCCCCATAGTTGGCAATAAGCACGAACGTATAGGTAGCGTTTGTGAATAGATAAGGCTTCTTGCTAAATGCCCTTTGGGTGCCAGGCGTCAAGACTTCTCCGACCTCCTCGTGATCACGGTGTACAAGCGTTCCATCCTTGGCAAAAACCATCAAATAGAGGTTCTGCACCGTGTTTTCTACACTTTCTTCTGCAGATGCACGTAGTACACTCTGAGGAGTGAACTCGCTTAGCCCGGCACAGATGTTGACTTCTATCTCTTCCCCATCGCCCATATAGTTTCCTCGGTCTTCGACACAAGAGGTCACTCCCATCACAAGGAGGAGAGACATAACCGCTAGGGCAATAGTACTATATATCTTATTCATAGTTGTATTTTAGTTTGCATCAAACAAATGGTTCGGGATTGACAGTCTTTTCGGTCCAGGGGGTCAACTGGTATTTAATGGTCACTTCCTGGAGACTGATGATTAGGTTCAGCTTGTAGTTGTAGCTTGGGTAGAGATCGCCTTGGCCCGGCTTTACGATACCACTGGCTACAGTAGTCTTCGCATCCCCCGTACTGATGGGGAATCGAGCAGAAAGCTTTTCTCCACTAGAGAGATTGAGCACGAGGTCTACCTTGGGCTGCTGAGCATTGGGGATACTCCAGAGAGAGCTAAAGATCGGAGCCGAATAAACGATGACATCCGGAGCCTTGCTCGTACCATCAAGAGGTGTGGAGGGATTCGCCAATGTAACGGCCGGGATATTGCACCTCCAGGCACTCTGGGGCTGGCCAACGTATTGGAACTGATCCGTATCGATTCGGTTTGCCGGCGTGGCTTTGGTAAAGAAGAAATTGTACGCCTTAGAGAGATTGGCAAAACTGATGGCGGCCGAGTTCACCGATATGCCTTTACTAGCCCAATATTGGCGGGTTGTTTGGTCGACAAAGAGACGGACCTCTACTCTACTCAACTGAGGATAGAGAGCGACCTCCTTGGGTGTGTCTTTGGTTATGCGGGTATGCACGATCTCACTGTATCCGCTATAGATAATATTAGCGTCTGTAGTGGTGTGGCCATCAACCTTGGCAACCAAGTTTTGTAGTTGGTATTCGTGAGAGAACTTGGGGATAGCAAACTCCGTTACCCCAGCTCCATTGAAGTCGGTCGTTACACCAGCTGCGTTTAACGTAGGAAATACGACATAGTTTAAAGCGGTAAAGCTATTGTCGGTCTCGCCCTTAGGGCTGATGGCATACGCATAGAGCTTCTTAGAGCCCGGAGCTATATTTGGGAATGTAAAGAGCACATTCCCGGAAAAATCGACCTTCTTTGCTTGCTGTGCCTCAACAATACCCTTATTGTTTACCACACATACCAGCACACGAGTAGGCTGTATGTCATTAGGATTAGCAGCGCCAACACCCGCACTCCTCAAGCTGAATGCACAATATAATGGGAGTGGTTCGTTGTCAACGTCTAGCTGAGTATCTCTCTTGTTGCAGGCAGTAAGGCAGAGCAACATCTGCAGTACTACCAGAATTGTTATGTAATGATTCCCCTTCATAGTCGGTCTCTCTCTTAGAAAATAGGATTTACATCTGCTGCTGTCCAGGGGGCAACTTGTATCTCAGTGCCGGGACAAGAATAGAAGAATGTGATATCCATCTCCTGCTTAGTTAGGTCAACATCTGTTGCCTTGGTGCGTAAATAGTCTCCGAGATTAAGAGAATGTAGAACTCTGTTACTCGTTTTTTCTATCAGTTCAAAGGTAATTTGGTTTACGGAGTTAGGATCGAATCGCAACATCGCACCCGGTATTGCCATTCTGCCTCGCTCGTCCTCTTTGAAGTCCTCAAAGAGATAGGTGACTTTGTCCGTCAATGTATTGCCGGCACCATCGCAGAGCCCCGGTACAAGACCTATTCTCCACTGATATTGATTTTTGCTAAAGTCAAAGTTTTCTTTGTCCAAACCTACATATATATTGTAGTGGATAGAGTAAAGGCGCACGTAATCGATCTGGCTATTAAATGCTTCGCGCCCCTCAATAAGGGCAGAGCCAAGATAAAGATGGTCATTGATACCCGACTCTTTTCCATTAAAAGCATTGGGCTCCCCAAGGGTAATGCTGTTACCTAGAGAAGAGTCTGTACCCTTGATCAGTGTCTTATCCGAAACATTGCCTATAGCTACGACCTTATACTTGACCCCTTGCTTCAGATTGAACTTAACAATAGGTGTGGGATCGGAGGGCGTATCAGTATTAATATCCTGACGCTCTATGAGTTTGCCGGAATTGGCTTCATATATATACAGCTGCACAGTCTTGATGTACTTAGGAAGAACCTCCGTAGTGCCATCCGCATGATATGAGAGTGCTATGCGATTGGTATAACACTTTGATAAGTCATCCCTCAAACAACTACTCAACAGCAGTGAGGTAGGCAATATGAGGGACACTAGTGTCCAAAAAAATCGTTTTGTAATCATACTACATTATGTGTGCATTATATTGCTGTACTACAGCAAGCCATGACAATTAATTGTTCAGAAAAGAAGTGGGGAGACCCGGAAACTCCCGAAAGACTCAAGGTCTCC
This sequence comes from uncultured Porphyromonas sp., assembly GCF_938023125.1. GTDB lineage: Bacteria > Bacteroidota > Bacteroidia > Bacteroidales > Porphyromonadaceae > Porphyromonas. The sequence continues at coordinate 143,297 of NZ_CALHDW010000011.1, read as the reverse complement.
CCACAATATTGTGCTATAAATAGCTAAGGTAATCAGTAGAGATTACTCGGCAATAGGTGTTACATTAACAGCCGTCCAAGGAGCTACTGTAACTCTAACGATCAAGTTAAACTTGTCACTAACGATGTCGGGGTTACCCTTGCCAGGTACTGTAGGATCATCAGACTGTACGATGATACCGTCGCCATTATTGATATTTTTCATATCAATATTGAGCAACTGAGCTTCCTTAAATGTATCAGTACCAAGGTCGTAACCTACGAGGTTAACAAATTGGTGATCAGCATCAACGTTGGCTCCTTCAAAGAAGAAGTGAAGGCGAGGAGCATTACCCTTCACCTTAAGATCTTTAGTCAGTGATTGCTTAGCAAAGAAGTTAAATGCAAGTACCTTAGCACTGGCCCCTGTAAATGTAGTAGTGAAACCAGCAGCCTTGAAGTAAGAAGCGAAATCGGTTACGTTCTTGCCGCCAATGGTTAGGTCACCATTTGTGGTAGTGTATGCACCTGCATAGGTGGTAGCAAAGAGACGGCCATCAACAGCCTTAGTGCTTAGCTTAAGAGTATTATCGAAGTCGTTCATGAAGACACCCTTATTCTGAGCTGTCACCTTAACAACTTTCCAGATAGTTGACCATGCACCTGTAGGTTGTCCATTGTTATATGAACCATACTGAGCCTCCTGAGCGGCCTTATAAGCGGCATCCTTATCATCGTATGTGCCACCGGGGTGAGCTGCAACATACTGCTTCTTCCAGTCAATGAATGTCTGCTTAGCAGTAGCATCCTTGAATTCGATAACAGAGAAAACAGTTGCTACTTGGAAGCGGCTCATGTCGCCCTTGAGTTCAAACTCAACCTTCTTAACATTAGCATTCGTTGCAGGATCCGGATTGATAGGCTCTACACCGAGTGCTTGGAGAGGCTTGTTCAACTCTGAGTAGATAGCTTCGTTAGCCTTAGCTTTGATAGAAACCTCAAGGTCATTAACATCAGATCCAACGGCTAGAAGTGCAGCTTGTGGATTAACCACAACCGAAGCACGAGTAACAACAGCATCTACATTAACGAATTTGTAACCACCGCCGGCGGCCCCAACAGTTGTAGTAGAGGTTAACTTGCCAAAGTCAGCGCTTCCTTTTACAAATCGCTGAGCCTTCTTGATGGTACCATTTGTGGTCGTTAGATAGACGTCTACATTTTCTACAGATGCAGCACCTCCGGCAGCGATAACATCCTGACCGTCTGTCATAGCAGCACGTAGGTTGTCTCCCAAGTCGAGAGCTACTACTACAGTCTGTGGACCGTTTTCCATTTTGTTAGGTTCTTGCTTGCTCTTGTTACAAGAGGGCAAGAAGAGGGCACCCGCGAGAAGGAGTGCGAAAAAACTTTTTGTTTTCATCTTCTTTTAATTAAGTGAATAGTTAGTTAGTTGATAATTATTATGCGTCTATTATACTATTGTCTCTCAATTGCTCTCTTGGCATCGGCATTGCCGGCTTTTGCTGCCTTGTGTAGCAATTGATCTGCAGCGGGCATATCCCCCTTCATGTTCTCGGCAATAGCTTTGAGGAAGAGTACAGTCCCATCTTCTTGTAGGGTTGCCAAGATGCTAAGAGCCTGGTTGGCATTCTGATCATTCTTTAGGAGCGAGGTGACGTAGTTGAGTGCCATGTCACGATCTTTCGGATAGATGCGATGGGCCGTAGCATACACACTCGTGGGGTTAAGCCCCTTGGCGATGTAATGCACCTGAGCCAACTGATAGAGCTCCCAAGCGCTGAGAAGTTCGGGCTTGCTCTTATAGATGCCCGGCAACTCGTCTACCGTATAGGGGCGCACGTCGTATCTCATCTTAAATACCGTGCGGCGTAGGGGCGGATAGACATTCTGGAGAAGCTCGTTGTAGACACGCCCCCCCTCCATAGCCTTGATATCTTTTTCTCTCTCGAGGTCGGTGCTATACCGATCGATAATAGCGACAACGTCCTTAGCATAGCTATAAGAGCTTGCCACGAGGGCCTCTCTCAAGCCTTGCCAGTCCTCACCATTACCCTTGATCTCAAAGCGTGCCGTCTTGCGAAGCTTAGGATATTTCTCCTCGATCATCTTAGCAAGCACCTCAGAGCGAGCCTGCGAGAGGGTTAGGTTGCTATTGAACTCGCCTTCCGGAGATGCATACCCGCCAATATAGACATCACCGATGGTAGCGCCGGAGTCGGCAAGCTTTAGAGCCTTGGAGATAAAGTCGTTGATACGATCGATCTCAGAGGCATTGTTGGCAAAGTCTCTAAGCAACTCAGAGCGAGCCACTCTAAACTCTACGTGCGAAATCATCTCCTCTTCGTAGCTCTTCTGCTCTACCTTGAAAGGCTCGTAGTCATAATACTTATAGTCTACGGGGCCAAAGAGATTGATATCGACAAAGTCTTTTGTTCCGGTTATGCTATAGGCTTCGCAGTCGACACAGCCAAAGGCCTTCTCGGCGATGCGGATCTTAGCATTGCTCATCCAGTACTCAAAGGGTACTGTACGCTCAATATGTATAGGAGACTTAGCTACATCTCTGAGCGTTTTCACTTCGCTCATGGGTATACCGGCAGGTAGCTCTTGCTTTAGGCTAACGGCACGCTTTAGTGCCTTCATGCGCAAAGCTCCGGCTATATAATAGGTACCGAGGTCCACCTCCTGCGTCCCATCTGCAGAAACAATTCGAGGGGAGAGGATGGCTACCTCTTGAGCGCCTAACGAATTGCGTAGAGGCTCAATATCCAATGACAATACAAGCTTCGTCCCATCTGCAGAACGAGAGGCTTTTAGATGATTGTAAGCCCAGCGAGGAGTCGTGCTCTCTTGTGCACCCAAAAGAAGTGGAGTGCAAAGGAAAAGCAGTAATATAGCAATCTTAGTATGTCTCATTCTATTCATAGTACTCTCTCTCATCTTACTTTATGGTATACACTAATGATATAGCAGCCTTAGTGGGGCCTAAATAGTTGGCCGTACCTTCGCCAACCTTGTCTCCACATCGAACACATTCAAACTTGTCGTAGTGGATCCAATTGTAACCCAAGCCCAATTGAAACTCCATGCTAAAGCGTCTGTTTATGATCAAGTGGTATCCTGCAGAGAGACCTCCACCCACGAGATAGCCCTCGTAACGGTGATCCTTCATCACACTGTTCTTGTTTTCCAAGACAAATGGGATATTCACTCCCCCAACATTGAAGGCAGCCCCTTGAGCATGCAAACCAAAGAAGAGACCGTTGAAAGCCTCGCAGGTCCAGTACCTTACCTCAGGTTGCACAAGCCAATGGCTGATTTTCTTTGTCTTGTAACGATCAGAAGAGGGGTCGGTGCCATAGAAAAAGAAATTCGCACCTCCACTAAGATCCACACTCCAACGCGGAGCGAGTCGATACTCCAGTGACAAATTGGGACTCTGAAGACCTCCTCCATAGAGAAGATTAGTCTTGAGCGCGGCTTTTTGTGCACTTGCTGTCAGAGCACCTAGAGCCATTACGGCCACTGTCAAAAACGACCTCTTGAGACAATCCATACTAACGAACATTGATTTTCATATAAAACAAATGAGAGAAAGAGAGAGTCAAGCCCCTGTACACCCTATACACAGAGACTCTCGAAAAGCGATTAATGCGGAACCAATCCTTTGGTTGTGAGAATTACACCCGTTCACTTTATTCTTGTTTTACCTCTCTATTATGGTATTGAGTTGGTTTGAGTAACCCAAACACTCATACCTCTTCCATTAAAAACGGAGCAAAGGTACAAAGAAACAACGACAAAAAACAACAAGAAGTAGTAAAAAACAATAAATCCAGACCAAAACTCTCCTATTTGATCGTTTTCTCGAGCCAGCGGGTAGTAGAGCCATATCCTTGCTCACTATCTGCACTCAGTGTAACTCAAGCCTAATCAGCCGACACGCCGGGAAAGAGGGTCGGAAAAAGGGATGGGTAGCCCGGGCACCTCCACCCCACTCCCCTTATTATATATATAGGTGTATAGCTTGCACCACGGACTAATCGCACAGCCTTACAGCTCTTACCCACTACCTCCTTCTCGAGCTCAAACTCTCGGTAAGGACCAAGACCGTAGGGCCAAGACTTCTGCTGCAAAAAGGGCATGCAAAGGGACTCTCTAGTGGGAGGGCAAAATTTGCCGGCTAATATTTTGTAGGATTTAGGCCTAAATCTCAAAGAAAATCAGGCAGAATGTCGCCCCATTTTCAGCCTAGAAATAAAAAAAAATCAGCCTCTACTTCGGGAGAAAATCAGCCAAGAGGGGAAAAGGACTCGGGCTTTGTCCCTTTTTCGGTTGGAATACATGGCTTGGGATAACCTCCCGGGGCACCCCAAGAAGCCGCTCCCCTCCTTTGACAACAGGGATGAAGAGCCCGAAGGCTTCTCGACCAACATCCTCACGCCGCTTAACCATTCAAGCGGTTTAAGGAGAGCAAGAGGGCAAGAGAGTCGCGTTTGAGAAAGGGGAGCATTTTATTTGGAAATTAGATCATTAGTGTGTATCTTTGTTGCAGTGAGTGATATGTACCTATTGGGAGGATAACCCAAGCGTAGGTCACCACCCTATTGTAGGATTCAAAAAATAATGGCTTATGTGTACCAAACGGTTCCATTCTTTTTCTTCCCGCATAAGCTCTCTGAAGCGGCGTTTGCTCCCCTCTTATGGCGCTCAGGTGGGGGCGGTGCTTTTGACCGGCATCATATTTGGCTTGGGAGCCTACCTCGTATATGTGTCTAAAGCCTACAGCTACCTTTCGGATGATCCTAAGGTCTGCGTCAATTGTCACGTGATGGGTCCCTACTATGCAACGTGGCAACACTCGTCTCATAAGATGGTGGCAACGTGCAACGATTGCCATGTACCCCACAATAATATCCTGAACAAATACTTTTTCAAAGCCAAAGATGGCTTGAGGCACTCCTATATATTCACGATGAGAAAGGAGCCCCAGGCGATGCAGGCTATTGCGGCAAGCCAAGAGGTGATATACGACAATTGTGTTCGTTGCCACTCTCAACTGAATCAGGAGTTTGTGAAGACAGGAAAAATGACACACAAGCAACTTACTCACGGAGAGGGACGAGCTTGTTGGGATTGTCACAGAGACGTGCCCCATGGCGGTAAGAATAGTCTTTCATCTACTCCAGGTGCGATTGTGCCGTATCCCAAGTCTCCTGTGCCGGATTGGCTTAGAGACCAGCTAAAAGCGGGGAAAGAAAAGAGATAATGACAGTATGGTTAGAATAAAAAAGAGACTCCTATGAAAGAAAAAAGAAAGCTGAAGAGATGGCAGGGCTGGGCGCTGTTTGTAGCTACTATGGTAGTAGTTTTTTGTCTCGGTCTTTTGGCCTCGTCTATTATGCAACGCCGTGCAGAGGTTGCCTCTATCTTTGCCAATAAAAAGGTAGAGATCGCTCCACAGGAGGCCCGAAACGCGCTTTTCCAATCCAACTATCCCAAAGAATATGAGACCTGGCTACAGACGGCAGACACCTCTTTTTCTTCGGAGTTTAATGGCAACAAACCCGTAGATGTCTTGGCGCAACGCCCCGAGATGGTAATATTCTGGGCCGGATACGCCTTTTCGAAAGACTATAGTGCGCCTCGCGGTCATTACTATGCCATACAAGATATGTTGCACACGCTACGCACGGGCTCTCCCGGTGTAGATGGAATGGATGATATACAACCTGCGACCTGTTGGACTTGTAAAAGCCCGGATGTTCCCAGAATGATGCAGGCAATGGGAGTAGAAGCCTTCTACAACCAAAAGTGGAGTGCCATGGGTAGCGAGATTGTCAACCCCATCGGGTGCGCAGACTGCCATGATACCGAAACCATGGATCTCCGTATCTCTCGCCCCGCCCTCGTTGAGGCTTTTGGGCGAATGGGAAAAGACATTACCAAGGCAACTCATCAGGAGATGCGCTCTTTGGTCTGTGCGCAGTGCCACGTGGAGTACTATTTCCGTAAAGAGAATAAATACCTCACATTCCCTTGGGATAAGGGCACTTCTATGGAAGATGTAGAGAAGTACTACGACGAAATGGAGTACTACGACTACATCCATGCCATCAGCAAAACGCCTATCCTCAAGGCTCAGCATCCCGACTTTGAGATTGCACAACTCGGCATACATGCCCAGAGAGGTGTAGCTTGTGCCGATTGTCATATGCCTTATATGAGCCAGGGCGGCATGAAGTTTAGCGATCACCACATACAGAGTCCGCTCAACTATATTGATCGCACTTGCCAGGTTTGCCACCGAGAAAGCGAAGAGGTGCTCCGTAAGAATGTTTACGACCGCCAGCGTATGGCCAACGAGATTCGCAACAAACTTGAGAAAGAGCTTGCCGCAGCACACATAGAGGCTAAGTTCGCTTGGGATAAGGGTGCTACAGAAGCTGCCATGAAACCAGTCTTGCGCTACATACGTCAAGCACAATGGCGTTGGGACTATGGCGTTGCCTCTCACGGAGCCTCCTTCCACGCACCCCAAGAGGTTACACGGATTCTCTCCAATGGTCTCGAGCGAGCCCTACAAGCAAGACTTGCCATCTCCAAAGTGCTTGCCAAGCTTGGCTTTACCGGCGATGTGCCCATGCCGGACATTTCCACTAAAGAGAAGGCTCAGCGTTATATCGGGCTTAATCCGGAAGAACTTCAGGCCAATAAGAAGAAGTTCTTAGATGTTGTAGTACCTAAGTGGGTAGAGCAAGCCAAACAGAAACAGCGCATCTAAAACTAACCCTAAAGGTGGCCTCGTACTAGACTGGTATGGGGCCACTCTTTTTGCTTATCAACGGAGTTTGTATGTGGGATAAGGCTTTTCGGCTCACTTATAAGCTCCGATTTTCGAAGAAAGACAGCTTACAGATATACAAATACAATGTGGAGAGACCCCTGGAGCTTCGTTGAAGCATTTGTTATTGCATCGGCTATTCTGGTCGTTGGAATCCTACTGCACTTCACCCTCGGCCCCATTCCTTTTCATGGGTTTGCTTATCCTCTAAATATTATCGGAGGGGTTGGGATTCTTCTCCTTTCTCTCCTACTCGCCATCCTTGCACGGCGAGGCAATAGGATAGCTACCTTTCTAACCGGATACAAAATGTCTATCGCTGCGATGGCGATACTTATGGGCCTCTCCATCATAATGGGCCTTACCCGACAAATAGAACTCGCTGCACCCCATGGAGCCAATCTGCAAGAGCCGGTACATGCCGTGGGCTTCAGTTATGTGCTCTCTACGTGGTATTTCCTCATGAGTTATCTCCTTCTCCTTGTCGTGCTGGGCGGCACCACCTTTACCTTTATCCTAAGGGGGCGACGACGCAACATGCCTTGGAGTAGGTACATTGCCTTTCTTCTGAATCACTTAGGGCTCTACATTGCCCTCTTTGCGGGACTACTGGGGGCTCACGACTTGCAGAGATACCGCATGCAGGTAGATGCCAGCGAGAACCGCCCCGAGTGGCGAGCAACCAAAGATTTCTCTACCGAACTATATGATCTCCCTCTCGCTATCGAATTGGAACGCTTCGAACTAGAAGAGTACCCGCCTAAGCTGATGATTATAGACAGCCGCAGTGGAGAGACCCTTCCCGCAGGGCATCCCTGGCAACTCTCTGTAGAGAAGACACCCATTATGGGCACCTACAAAGCATGGAAGATAGAGGTCTTACAGCATTTGCCCCTGAGTGCTCCGGTAGTCTCCCGGGATAGCATGCATTTTGTAGAGTTTGGCAGTACAGGAGCAGTACATGGTATCGAAGTACGTGCAACCAACCAAGAGACGGGGCAAGTAGTGAACGGCTGGGTAACCTCCGGTAGCTACCTTATCCCTTTCAGAGCTCTATCCCTGCCGGACAGCACAAGCATTGTCATGCCCGATCCGGAGCCGAAGCAATTCCGTTCGTTCGTCTCCATCTATAGCCCGAATGATAAGTTTGTAAAGGGCAAGATCACGGTAAATAAGCCCATTAAGTTCGACGGCTGGGACATCTATCAGCTCAATTACGATCAAGAGATGGGGAGGTGGAGTACCGTCTCTGTGTTCGAGATTGTGCGCGACCCTTGGTTACCTGCAGTCTATGTAGGTCTCCTCCTTATGTTACTTGGGGCCATATCTCTTTTTGTTTTGCCTCGCCCCGCTCGCATTCCATCCCCCACTGAAAAGAAAAAGCTATGACAACTTGGAACGATATGATCTATTATGCCGTCCCCACCATACTCCTCTCGGGATGTGGAGCGTGGATGGCTTTCCGAGATAAGCGGAGTATCGCTCTCGCCCTTTTCCTACTCGCATTTGTAGTATTCGGCACCTATATAGGGCTCATGTGGCACTCTCTCGAGCGTCCCCCGATGCGTACCATGGGCGAAACCCGATTGTGGTACTCTTTCTTCGCCTTGGTGGCCGGAGTTATCGTTTACCTACGCTGGCACTACAAGTGGATATTGAGCTTCTCTACCATCTTGGCCTCTGTCTTTATCATCATCAACCTTGTCCGCCCCGAGATTCACAATAAGAGTATGATGCCGGCTCTCGAGAGCCCCTTTTTCGTACCGCACGTAATCTCCTATATGTTTTCGTATGGGATGTTGGGAGCAGGGCTACTGATGGCTTTCTATGCCCTGTGGTTGCAAAAGAAAAAGGGAGATGAGGGTCAGGCCCTCCACCTTATGTCTATTTCGGACGGATTGGCTTACACGGGGCTTGCCTTCTTGATGATCGGACTTCTCTTGGGGGCCTTTTGGGCAAAGCTCGCTTGGGGGCACTACTGGAGTTGGGACCCCAAAGAGACCTGGGCTGCGGTAACGATGCTTTCGTATCTACTCTACATCCACTACCGTCTGAGTAGACCTCGCAAGATATCGACTGCACTTTGGTTGCTCTTTTTCTCGTTCTTGTGCCTCCAGATTTGCTGGTACGGAGTCAACTTCTTACCCTCAGCACAGGGCATAAGCGTCCACACCTACGGATGACGCAACACCTCGTTGAGAAAAGAGTCTGTAACAAAGCTCTCCTCTGGGAAATTAAAGACTTCCCAGAGAGAATAAAAGAGACAAAACGGAGACCTAATAGTACACTTAGATCTCCGTTTTACATTTGAAGTACCTGCCTTATAGCTCCAAATTTCGAAATGAAGATTTCATTTTAGGGCTATATGATCTACTAGAATGATAAAAGTATTTGGTAGGTAAGCTTACAAGAAAGCTACCTTCTTCGTTGCAGTGTAGACGCCTTCGTCCGTTGTAAGGGTTATAGTCACTGTCTGGACGCTATTGGACGGAGCTTTAGAGAATCGTATGCGATAGAGGGTATTCTTGTCTTGCGGATTTTTCGGTTCTATCACCGCATTGCCTGGTTCTAAATAGACCATCGCAAGCTCCTCTTGTGATACTTTATCAAGAATCTTGCTAATTCGCTGCACACCGTATCGAGGATCAGTGTAGCCTACATTTGGTTCGATTAGTCCGTCTAAATTTGTCGGGTCATAGTGACGCTTGATGCTCGGATAGGCAGTCAGATATTCGATCTCTACAATGTCTGAGAGAGAAGAGGCTGCCGGATGAGTTGCATCAAAGTCCTCAGAAGTAGTGATTGTTACATTCTTCACAAAGGCTGATAGGGCAAAGCCTTCATCTATGTCATCTGGGAAAGTCATTTTAGAAGCGTTGTCTCCAAACTTATTGGCACACTGTACAAATTTGCTCACTTCTGTTACCGGCTTTCTATAGCCATAGAAGTTCTTAGTAACAAACTCCACAGTCATAAGATAGTTTCCATGATTATCTTTTTTGAGAGCATCCTCTCTGATAGAGAGATCGCTAATCTTATAGTAGCGGTTTATCTGATGCCCTGAACAGATATATTCATCACAAGGTGGAGTGTTGGGGACTTCAGTGTTCCCATTGTTCTCCCCTTCATTGTTTTTGATTGGATCTTGTTGCTCTTTGTTAGCTTCTTTCTGACCACCCGTGGGAGCACTTTGACTACACGAGAAGAGCATAATCCCCAAGATTAAGATTGACAATATACGTTTCATATCCTTATTTTTTAGCGTTTTATTAGGCAGGAGCAACTCACTAAGACGGACGTACCTTTCGGAGCCTATCTCTCCCGACAGAAGAATACCAAGGAGAGATACACCCAGTTTTACCCAATGCACAACACTCACGCAATTGGTCGCGATTGACTTTCTGTCCGTAATGCTCAGCTATCATCGCTAAACATGATGATCCACAGTCTATTGCATCACGTTGTTGTTCGAAGTGTATTATCTAATCGAAAATATTTCACAAAATGGGTTTGTCGAGGGAGATTGTCGCCGCACTTTCGGTACGAGCTTTCTTGATTTGATCTCCCAAGGAGAATGCATAGGAGAGGGTGAGTTTCAGGCGAGTACGTGGGGATAGATTATAACGTACCATTTCTGCGTTCGGGTGTTGAATGGTAAGAGACTCCTTCCCATAGACTATATTACTAGCCAAAAGACTCACCTGCAATTTATCAGTAAGGAGGGAAAAATAGCAACCTGCATCAAGTGCAAAGGTTGCTCCTAAGTGATACCCTAGTTTCTGTTGCGCCGTCTGTCCCGAAAAAGCCACCGTTACGCCCCAATTATTAGATAGAGAGAATTGGTGTGTGGATGTTCCTCCGAGCAAAAAATTACGAACAGAGCGCTCGGGCATTTCTTCTTGATTGTGACGGAGGTAGAGAACGTTGTTAGTGTGCCAAAATGAGAATAAACTCTTATTAAACGAGAATGAGAGATAATGATATAGAAGAGTACCTATATTCTCAGGTTGTGTGTAAAATAGATTGGGACGGCTCTCATCGGGATGCGTCATAATCTGCACAATATCCCTTCCATAACGCATTCGATAGGTTACATTCCAATCCCTATTGATGTAATAGGTTAGCTCTGCCTCATCAAAGGTTTCTTGCTTCAACTTTTGATTCCCAATACTATATAGATTTTCTGTCTGATAGGTAGCTATAGGGGAATAGTAGCCGTAGTTAGGCAAAGAAAAAAAACGTCGATATGCAAAAGCAATACCTGAGCTACGTTCTGCACTAATCATATATTGAAGCAGAATATTAGGGTAAAAACCCTGATTGGAAACCCTATAACTGCGGTCGGGTAACAATAAATCTTGGTACTGCATTACAGTGTTTTGATAATGTAGCCCAGCCTGAAGAAAAAGCCTCTCACCAAACATTTTACTATACTCCACAAAGGGCGCAAAATCGAAACCTGATATTGAAAATTGTCTCTTAGAGAGTGCTTTTAATTTCTCATTTTCGATTCCTCCTGTTCTATTTTGGTCTAAAGCATAAGCATAGTTAATGCCACTAATAAAAGAATGTGCACCTGCAAATTGTACAGAGACTCTAGGGTTTATTTGTAGGTAATGTGTATTATTATCAGCTAGAGCAATATCTTCCTTATCCAAAATATAATGGTTCTCTGAGTTGTTTTGCATTCGACTATAACTCATTGTAGAAGATATATTCGCCCCTTCAAAAATGTTGATTCGGGCATTATAGCTCAAGCCTCCATTCAGATTCAACGATTGGTATTTGTTTCGTTGCTTCAATGTATTATCTTTTCCCACAACGTTGTCTTCCGTTGTGCTATTGGGGGTATCATAGCTCACGCCTCCGAAGAGACCTATGCGATGTTGGGCATTGATTTGGTATTGCACCCCGAAGTTATCGACGACAGCATAATCTTTCTGTTGAGTTTCTGTAATAGTTTGTATTGTGTGAGGCGAGGAGCCCATATACTTATCTTGCCGTTCATACTTTGTTGTATAGCGTCCAGCACCTCCTCGCAGCGTATTATAAAAAGTCACACTACCTCTCTGATGCTGGAAAAATAGCGTCGGAATAACATCTACTAAGCCTAATCGGTCAAACTGGAGAGGTAAACTTATAGATCCTAGAGTACCCTCCTGTACGCGCAGTGTAACAAGAATTATTCCTCCTTTTATGTTACTCCCCATCGATACTCCGGGATTAGGAATAACATCAATATGATCAATCATAGAAGTGGGAATAGTATTCAGCTGTTGCAATGTAATAGTTTGCCCATTTAGTATAATCTGATTGTCCTCTTTCCCATTTATAAACAAGTTATTTCCATTTACTTCTACTCCTTGCACAAAGCGAAGCGCCTCTGCCATTGATTTCCCACGAGTAATAGGATTTCCCTTAAACTCAACTCGAATAGTACCATTGGGTTTCAATCTGGTATGTTTGGCTATTACTACGACCTCTGAAAGTTCCTCAACATTCTCTGACAGCACAAAATCATACTGGGTAAAGGGCTGGTCTATTATGAGACTTTGACGCAAAGTTTTGTAACCGATACAACGGATTTCTACGAAATAGGTTCCTGGAGTTGCCACTTCTAAGGCATAACTCCCGTCGGCTTGGCTGATAGCTCCTGTAAAAGCACGCTCTGTAGTATCTCGCCGTAATGTAATAGTTGCCGCTGGTACAGCAATTTGATCTTTAGTAGAGATGGTGCCCTTCAATTCATAGCGCCCCTCTTGCGCTGACATTTGTACGGTAAAAAGGAATGCGAGAAATGTAAGAATACAAAAATATTTCATCTCTTTTTTGATCTATACTTTGACACTTAAAAGTGATAAGCGACACTCTCAAGGGGCGCATCTTTTGCACCACGAAATTGCGGACAAAATCTATCATTTACCCCAATTCAGCAACAAAAATAGGAAGAATAAAAATAAAACACAACTCCTTGATAGTTTCAAATTCTTTTCCAAACTATCCTATTGATGCACTCGGCTCTTCCTAATGGGGAAGGCTTTGAGGCGGGCATGGAAAGAGGGCTCTCTAGAGGGAGGGCAAAATATGGTGCCTAAGATTTCGTAGGATTTAGGCCTAAATTCGAAAAAAAATCAGGCAGAATGTTCCCCCATTATCAGCCTAAAAATAAAAAAATTCCAGCCTCGATTCCGGGAGGAAATCAACCAAGAGAAGAAAGAGAATAGGGTTTTATCCCTTTTTAGGTAGAGAACAAGGCTTGGGATAAGCTCTTGAATCATCGCATAAGCCCCTCCCGAAGCTAGCCACAACCGCAGCGCCCATTTTGAGCATGGGTCTACACAGTCACGACTACTCTATGGATTGTTTATTAGCCGCAATCCCTTACATTTGCGTTAGATATAGTAAGGGCATACAAGAGCAATCATCTACCACTCTCCTCCTTATCCCGATAGCCTCTATCGCAGCGTTACAAGAATTGCACCCCCTTTTATCTTACATGCCATTGGCACTACTCGACTTGGGATCACATCAATATGGTCAATCATAGAAGGGGGTATTGCATTCAGCTGTTGTAATGTAATGGGCTCTCCATTTAGTACGATCAGACTCTCCTCGTCCCCATTTATAAGCAAGTTGTCTCCAAAAACTTCTACTCCTCGCACAAAGCGAAGTGCCTCTGCCATTGATTTCCCACGAGTAATTGGATTTCCCTTAAACTCAACTCGAGTAACACCACCGGGACTCAATCTAGTATACTTGGCCATAACCTCAAGCTCCGAAAGCTCCTCAACATTCTCCGACAGCACAAAATCATACTGGGTAAAGGGCTGGTCTATTATGAGAGTTCGACGCAAAGTTTTGTAGCCTATGCAACGAATTTCCACGAAATAGGTTCCTGGAGTTGCCACTTCTAAGGCATACCCCCCGTCGGCTTGACTGATGGCTCCTGTAAAAGCACACTCTGTAGTATCTCGCTGCAATATAATAGTTGCCGCCGGTACAGCAATTTGATCTTTAGTAGAGATGGTGCCCTTCAATTCATAGCGCCCCTCTTGCGCTGACATTTGTATAGTAAAAAGGAATGCGAGAAAGGTAAGAATACAAAAATATTTCATCTCTTTTTTTGATTTAGATTAGCGAGAGGTGCTCTTTGGCCTCTTGCTGAGCCTCCTTTAGTTGATCATTGCGTAGGAAGTCGGGGGACTTCTTTATCATCCACCCATACCCCTTTTTTCTCATTCCATTGCTCTCTGGGGAGATTATCCTCTTGAGAATGAATCAATGGTAATCTTAATTATAGGGATGAGGACGCCACGAGCAAGGGATGATTCGAAGCCTTCTGAACTTCTTCGACTCGCTCTTGCATGGCATTTAGATCGCTATAGTTCTTCAGTTGTAGGAATTCCTTGATAAGCTCTGAGGTTTGACTATTGGGATAAGCCTTCATAAACCGCTGCCACTCGCCTTTGAGATCAGGATCTATCCTTCCGGATTCGTCTGCGATAGGCGTATTGTCCGTACCGGTCATATAGACCATCTGAAGGTATTGATAGTTCTCGCCAAGTCTAGCGAATAGCTCTTTCTGCTCGGGGTAGAACTCGGCATAGGCCTCATATCGAGCAATTAGATCCCCCAATTCACGCCAAGTGAGCACAAGGCCCGCATCCGGCTCGATGTTTTCACTACTCCTCAAAAGTTGCCAGTACTCCTGATAGTAGGCAGGTAGCTGGCTGAGGTATTTGGCAAACAAGGTGGGGGCCGGGGCTAGCAGAACAATCCCCTCTCCTAGCTCATCAAACTGTAGCCCTCGCTGTGTGTAGCCCAGTTCCTTCTGTTTAATGGAATCATGAGGCTCTATCGGATTATTTTTATCATCGTAACGATACTCATAGAAACGCTCTAGATAGTCGCTCTCACGCTGATTGAGCATACTCACCTCTTCTTCCACTAGCGTGGCGAACTCCTCAAACATTCGGCATCGCTCTTCCGGCGTTGCAGCTTCCATCGTGAGGTCTAGTATCTGGCGTTTGAGGTCAATACGCTCTAGGGGATCGGTCGATTGGGCAAGGGCTTGTTCCAAGCTATCGATGTTAGTTACAGCACCTTCGGTTTGTTTTGAGGATTGGCAGGCCGTCAATAGCACAAGCCCAGACAAGAATAGGCAAATGATTAGTTTCATAGAATTGAAGTATGAATTCATTTGTGTTATATGATTACGAAATCTTGATTACTTGGCAGGTTGCTTGATAGCAAAGCATCTAACTCTAGAGAACATACGCATAGGTTTATTGGTCGAGGGATCAATGGTGAATAAAGAAGTTCTACAGTCGTTATCGTTCTCAGAAGTAAGTTCATCATCCACATCAATGAAGAACAAGCGATTGCCAATCCAGAGTGTCGGCTGCCCATCTTTGACACTCAACTCTGTAAGGGCCTCTTGCTGCGAACCATCGGCATTGGAAATACAGAGTGGGCCATGAAGCATATGGCCGTAAAGCGTTAGCAAAGCCAGAAAAGCCACCTTACTACGGTCTAGCATTGGATATATTCGATTGATTCCCTATCACTCTTTTCCCAGAGATTGAGCTGATCGGTCACACACACGAGCTGACCTCCATTGCGGTAATACAATTGATCCGACTTTGTGCTAAATAGCGAGGCCATCTGTGCTTGTTGCTCTTTATCCAATACAGTCGCAAAGATTGTCTTCATAATTTTAATCCGCTTTCATGCTATTGACTGAGGGCGAAGTTAAGACAAAAATTTCACATCACACCCTCAAAAACGATAGCAATCGTAGGTACAAAGGTACAACTTTCGGGGAGGCAAGAGGAGGAGATTTAGTGGAAAGAGGGGGGAAGTCTCGCTGTGAAACGGCGGAAAAACCCTGCCCTAGAGTTTTTTCCTTATAGGGTGGAAAAATAAAGTTTCATGGGTAGAAATGAAAAATTTTTAGGGCAGTAACCCCAACAGAAATTAGGCAGAGAAGAAACGAAAATAGGCCTGCACCTTTTTCGGCCTTTGCTAAGAGGCTAAAAGGGCTTGGCCTTAGGTTAGTTTTAAGGGCGATAATTCAAGAGGGGACCTCTCCTACAAGCGCGGTCCTCAATCTTATCTCGAGTAGGACATAACGAGTCTTAGCAACAACGAGCCGAGGCTGTATTCCCTCAAGGTATCGTACCCCGAGGGGGGAGTCTTACGAGTGGAGGAGGGAGAGGATGGTGGGGGAACTGAGTTCCCCGATAGGGGCATAGTGCAATCGAAGGTAATCGAGGAGATAGGTTAGGATTCGCTGCCTCTCTTCCCGATGGAAGCGGAAGAGGTGCATATTTTGATAGTTAATGCGGCGGAAGTAACGCAGCGCCTTTGTCTCATGAATCGGAATGACGTGACTACTACGCAAGGGGTGCATCGTATAGCAGGCTTCTACTAGATCGAAGTAACCTTTAGGCTCCTGCTCCAGCACATCAGGAGGGAGAACTCCCAGGGGTTCCAATAGTCCAAATAAGAAGGCAATGGGGAAGTTGGCACAACTCTTCTCGCTCTCCTCTAGGGTCTCTATACTACGACTTATATAACGATACACCTCGGGATCGGGGGGAGCACTGCGCAAAATATGATAGAGGGCCTCCGCTAAGAAGTAGGCAATATTTACCTTGATTTGATCATACAGCATGAGGTTCAGACTCAGCCGGTAGTACTCAGCGTCGTCTATCTGTTGCAGACCTCTTTGGAGGCGATGATCTGCCACAATGGAAAGTTCGGAAAGCGGGTGTACCATCCGCTGTAGCCGAGCCGTAGCCGAGGAGCGACGATTGGAGGGAGAGGGTTTGGGTATCTTATAAGCCACCATCCCCTCCTCTTCTGTGAGGAGGTGTGCGATGGCAAACTTATCGTTGTACGCCCTTGTGGTAAGTACGATAGCGCGAGTGGATATGAGCATGAAGGCGACTCACACCAGAAAGATTCCTTAGGCTTGTTGCTCTAGCCAGAGGGCAATAGCATCCACAAGTTGGTTATTACTCGCCTCGTCTAGAGAGGTGATACGAGCGTAGCTAGCGTCTAGTCCTGCAAAATTACTCGCATCCCGTATGAGCATATTATGCTCCGTGGCAAGATACTCCTTGAGTGCAGCCGCTGTGCCTTTTTTCAGTTTGATGAGGAAGAACGTAGTAGTGCTGGGGAGTACATCAATCTCGTTAAAGGCACTGAGTTTGGTCATAAGCTCTTGGGCAGAGCGTTGCCACTTGCGGATGGGGAGGGTGAATTGCGCCGGATGAATGAGGATGTACTTGGCAGCCTCTATGGCAATGCTATTGACAGACCAGGGGACGACCAACCTGCGAATTGCCTCCGAGTACTGACTGGGAGCCACGATATAGCCAATACGCAGCCCAGGAATACCATAGGCATGGCTGAAGCTCCAGAAGGAGATCAAGTTGGGGTGCGACTTACTATCGCTTGGTTTTATCTTGTTTACCGTCGTGTAATTGGCATAGCACTGGTCAAGTATAAAGGTGACCTTTGGGTACTTCTCAATGATGAGCATAAGCTCGGCATGCGATATAATGTGACCGTCGGGGTTATTGGGGGAGGCTATGTAGCAAACGTCCACCTCATCCAAAGGCCATTCGGAAATAGGCGTATTACCGGCAATCAGTCGCACCTCCGAGCGGTATAGACGAGCGGCATCCTCGTACTCGGCAAAAGCCGGAGAGGGAATCAGGATACGCTTCTCGGCAAAAGCTTCTGCAAGCAAATAGATAGCTTGGGTGGGGCCATTGGTTACGATGATGGATTCCTCATTAAGCCCATGGCGCCGAGCGATCATTTTGCGTAGCGTAGCCGCATCCGGCTCGGGATAGTGTTTCATACAATCTACCAGCGAGCGGGAGAGATGCTCGCCAAGTAGCGTGTGATCCGCACCGTACCATACGGTATTGCTAAAGTTGAGGAAGGGCTTTTTGCCGTCGTTTAGGCGTTCGTCTCCGTGTCCGTTGATCATCTTATTTCTCGATATAATGGGGAAAATAGGTATCTACTAAGCTATGTTGTAGGGATGCTCCGGGCATCAATGGCGTTGATGGCAGCCTCTAGCAAGCGAGGGCGTACCTTGAGCGAAATTAGTTTCTTATTGAGTCGTGTGGGATAGGTGCGGTTGGATAGGAATACATACACCATCTCCCGTTTGGGATCTATCCATACAGAGCAACCCGTAAAGCCGGTATGACCGAAGGTATCGGCAGAGGCATTGGAGGGGATCTGTGCGTTATTTTTGGTATTGTGGTCGAAGCCGAGAGCTCGTCTCCCCTGCCGTCCTAGAGTAGAAACGAACTGCTGTACCACTTTGTGAGGAAGTATCTCTTTCCCCCGATAGGAGCCATTGCAGCGGATCATCTCTGCCACCTGAGCCAAGTCTGTGGCGGTGGCGAATACCCCGGCATTGCCGGCTATCCCCCCCAATACGGCTGCCGACTCGTCGTCTACACTACCGCGCACAACGCCTCTAAGAGGACATTGAGCTTGTGTGGGAGCAATATCCCGTATATCAATGCCATGAGCAAGAGGATCGTAGGTGTAGTGCTCAAGGTGCATCGGCTTCGCTACCAATTGGGTAAGATAACTATCGAGCGAAGAGCCCGACACTCGCTCGGCAATCATCCCAAGTAGGATAAAACTCACATCGGAGTAGCGATATACCCCGGGCGTCTTGAGGGGTGTTTGTGCGATTTGTTGCAGCACGGTATCTCGGAACGATTGGTGGATAAACTGCCGACCAAAGCGCATCATGAAGCCGTTTCCCTTCTCGTCTCGTACCAGGTTAGCACGCCACTTGGCATTGGGGTCTACCCAGATGTTCTCGTCTATTTGTAGCCAATCCGGTCGGTACGAATAGGAGAAATAGGAGCCTGTAGTGAGGCTATTCGGGTCAATGAGCTGGAGGTAAAAGTTGATGGTGGGGGTGAGCCCGGCTTGGTGGAGCAATAGATCTTTGATGGAAATGGAGCCGACACGAGAATCTGCCATCTCCGAGAGGTACTTGTCTACCCTATCTGTCAGCTTTATTTTTCCTTTGCCTACGAGATCCATAATCAGCGGCGTAGTACCAAAAGCCTTGGTTACGGAGGCTATATCAAAGAGTGTATTCTCGGTAACACGAGGGGAACGATCCGACCCGTCTAGGGTACCAAAAGCTCGGTTGTAGACGGTCTCTCCCTTGTGGAGCACCACAACTTGGCAGCCGGGGAAGGCCTTTTTCCTAAGCGCATCCTCTACAATACTATCAAGCGAAGCAAAGGTGCGATTGGGTTTCCCCACCTCTACGGCTGCCGTAGATGGCACCTCTTTCTTGCCTTTGGGAGGGCGGCAAATCTCCAAATCATCGGGTTCTACATTGTAGTAACGAGCCACCACGGCACGCAATGCCTCTTCGTTCGACTCGTAGGCTACGGCTACCACCTTGGCCTTTTTGAGCGCAGAGTGCCAAGAGGGGAGCTGATAGGGAGAAGCAAAAAGAGTAAAAACGACGCGCGTCTTTGCGGAGAGCTGCTCCACCAGTTGGGCCAACGAGCTCGTATAGTTTGTATAGCAATTGACATAGACCAGAGAGCATTTCGAGAGTGCCTCCAAGGCCTCCGATGCCCTACCTTGGCTCTTATCTGCCAGCGTATAGTGCGCCTTAGGGGTAACCCCTATCTTGCGGAGCGCTGTGACAAATGCCGCCTTAGAGGATCCGTTAAGGTCTAGTACCCCTACCGAAGGATCGCCCTTACGGCTCTGGGGAATTAGGCCTGCCTCATCCCGCTCAATAGAGATGGATTGGTACCATAATTCATTGGCAAGATGGAGGGCTTTTGGGGTATTGAGGGAGGCATAAAAGGCGCCTCGGGATAGCTTAGGCAGCTGAGGTTGCTGCAACGACTGCCCCATCAGTGCCCACTTATAGAGGAGCACTTTGCGGCAATGCTGCTCTATTTGCTTGCGGGAGAGCACACCTTGCTGCACGGCTGCCAGTATCTCGGCATGAGCCTTTATGGGATCGGTGGGCCCCAAAAGGAGGTCGTTGCCGGCAAGTAGAGCCCGCACACTGATCGGGGTTGCCCCTCGTTGCTGCATCCCTTGCATCTGCATTCCATCGGTAAAGATAAGGCCCGAGAAGCCCATCTCTTGCTGCAGAAGTTGGGTTGTAATAGCGTAGCTAAGAGAGGCCGGAGTGCCCGACTTATCGAGGGCGGGGACGTTGAGATGCCCCACCATTATTCCGCCCAGACCGGCACGGAAGTAAGCGGCAAAGGGGGCTAATTCGGTCTTCTCCAGCTCCGAGCGAGAGCCCTTGATGGTGGGGAGCGTCTTGTGGGAGTCAAGGGCCGTATTGCCGTGCCCCGGGAAGTGCTTTGCCACGGAGAGCACCCGCCCCTCCTCCAGCCCACGCGAGTAGGCCAGGCTATAGTCAATTACATCTTGAGTCTTCTCGCCGAAACTTCGAGTGCCAATGACGGGGTTCTTCGGGTTATTGTTAACATCCACTACGGGAGCAAAGTTTACGTGTATGCCTACGGCTTTGCATTGCTCTGCCATACTCCGCCCCCACTCTGTGATGAGACCGAGATCTCGCACATTGGCCAGAGCTCGATTGCGTGGGTAACGAATGGTATTGGATAGGCGCATGGCAAGGCCCCACTCAGCGTCTGCAGTGATCAGCAAGGGGAGCTTTGCCTCTTTATTAAGGTGCTGCGTCATCAGCCATTGATCGTACACTTCTCCCTTTTGGAAGAGTATCCCCCCGGCATAGCACTTGGCTACAATACGCGCAGCCTCCGCCATCTGCGGGGTGCCACTAGAGGGGTATACAATAGGAATAATAAGCTGCCCAATCTGCTCCTCTAGGCTCATGCTGCGCATTCTCTCCTCTACTTCCCGCTCTCCGCCCCTTTGTGCGATATTGGATAATAGCGAAGGAGAATAAGCTACACGCTGAGCAAGCGAGCTGTTCTCACCCACAAACAAGGCAAGAGCAAATGCCAAGATGGTAATGATTCGTTGCCAATTCATAGGTGCAAAATTAGGCTGATTTTCCGACCTAGGCAAGAGGCTCAGCTCCGAGAGGTGCTCTCCTCCGGCTTATGCCTTGCGCCCGATCCTACAAAAAGCCCCCGAAACCTTGATTAAGCGGCAATTGGCTTTTCGGTTTCGAGGGCCCTAAAATGCGTTTCTAGGTAAAGGGTTCCCCTTCCTTTCAACCTTAAAATAGCCGCATTTCTTCGAGAAAAAGGGAAAATTAAAAGCGTATTAACCATTGTTTTTTAGAGTGATAAAAATACAGAAAACACCTTGCTATTCAACATTAAACATGCATCTTTGCAAAAGATTTTAAGCCATAAAGGGTTTTAATGGAAGAAGAAAGACTTGACTCTCCCGGCTATAAGGTGGTTCTATCCCACTCACACAAGCCTTTCGTGTTTATAAAGAGAACAAAAAAAATCAATCTTTGGACTACATGCATTCTAGGTTTGATTGTTCTCTTATCTCTCCCTATCACATCTTGTAAAAAGGATGCTCCACTCTTTACGCCTGAGGAGCGAGAAGAGGTAAATAAACTTGTGTTTTCCACCCATGGCATTGATTCTCTCACTCTTTTACAGAAAGAACTAGAAAGCGAAGGCAACCGACTCGGTAACATCGTTGCCCTAAAACAATTGGGGAACGAGCTACGCAGAGACTGCCGCTTTGAGGAGGCTCTGAGAGCCCACAGCAAGGGTCTGCAACAAGCAGAGCTTATAGGAGACACTCTCGAGTGGATACAAGCATTAAATAACATAGGTACCGACTACCGAAGAATGGGCGTACTCGATGCCGCTCAGGAATACCATTACAGTGCTTGGACGCTCAGTAAAGAGATGTCAGACTCCTCATATACCGCCCAGAAGAACCGTGTAACAGCTCTTAACGGACTAGGCAACATCTACATGACCCTAGGCAACTATCAACGGGCCGATAGTGCTCTGCGCCTAGCTCTTGAGGGCGAGCAAGCTTTAGGAAGTCCCGTAGGACAAGCGATTAACTACTCCAACCTTGGCTCCATCTTCGAGAAGAACGGAAAGCTTGACTCTGCATTTGTCTATTACCAAAAGTCAATGGCTCTAAATAAGGAGGTGAACAACCAACTCGGGATATCGCTCTGCCATACCTACCTTGGGGGCCTCTACGAAAAGCAATACGAGTACGACAAGGCTAAAGAAAGCTATACAGCAGCCTACAACTTAATGAAAGATTCGCCAGACGAGTGGCACGCTCTCAACTCTCTGATAGCCCTTGCCAGGCTTTCCCACACCTTAGGCGAAGAAGATAACGAACTAGAGTACCTCAGCAAAGCCAAAGCAATGGCCGAGCGTATCAAGTCCACTGAGCATCAAGCTGAGGTATATAATCTTTACTACGAGCACTACAAACACTCCGGAGACTTCCAATCCGCCCTCATTTCTTACGAACGAGCAAATGCCCTGCAGGATAGTCTGCTCGACATGGAGAAGGTAAACCGAATCCAAAACATAAGCCTAAAGATCGAGCGCGACCGCCAATCGGTGCATATGGGTCAGGCTCGGCAGAAGTTGGAGCAGGAGCGTAACATGCGCTATATTGGCTTTACCATCCTAGGATTCATACTACTTATCCTGGCAGGTCTCCTAGCAATGCTGTTCTACACCGGCCGGCTACGCCGTCGCAACCACTTAGCATTGAAAAGAATATCCACTCTACGCGAGCTGTTTTTCACCAATGTCACCCACGAATTCCGCACTCCGCTCACTGTTATACTTGGGCTGAGCCACGACCTCCAAGAGATGACTTTTACACCGGAGGAGGTAGGCGAAAAAGCAAAAGTAATGGAGCGCCAAGGCAAAGGTCTGCTTGCGCTCATCAATCAACTCCTCGACATCTCCAAGATCAAATCGTCGGTTGGGAACCCCGATTGGCGCTGCGGCAATATCACGGCTTTCCTTAATATGATTGCCGAAAGCTACCACGACTTTGCCATGAGCCGCAACATCGACCTACAATTCTTCGCAAAAGACGATGTAGAGATGGACTTTGTACCCGACTATGCGGTAAAGATAATGAACAACCTCCTCTCTAATGCTCTTAAGTTTACACCCGAGTACGGGAAGGTAAGTGTAACCGTATGGAGGGAAGACGAGCAGTTACGACTTGAGGTGGCAGACACCGGAGAAGGAATTGCGCCCGAGGCCCTGACCTACATCTTTGAGCCCTTCTATCAAGCGGGCAACGATACCCAGCACATCGGTACAGGTGTGGGGTTAGCTCTCGTAAAACAGATAATAGATGCCATAGAAGGCAAGATAGCCGTCGAAAGCACACAAGGCAAGGGTACTACATTCCGCCTCAGTATACCCATCCACAACTATTGCCAGCAGCGACTATCCAACGAAATCGAATACAATAAGCCCATACTTCACGAGGAGAAAGAGGCACTCAAAGACGCCATCGCCGAGGACAGTAGCTGTCACCTTCTCATTATCGAAGACAACACCGACATCGCAGCCTACATCGGATCTCAGTTTGGCAAGCACTGTACTATATCCTATGCCACCAATGGTATAGAGGGATTAGAAAAGGCTAAAGAACTCGTGCCCGACCTAATCATTACCGACCTAATGATGCCCAAGATGGATGGATTCGAACTATGCCGTCAGGTGCGCAGCGATGAGATTATCAACCATATTCCTATCGTGGTCATAACGGCCAAGATCTCAGAAAAGGAGCGGATCAACTGTATAGAATCCGGGGCTGATGCCTACCTCGCCAAGCCATTCAACGGAGATGAGTTACGTACTCGAGTAAACAAGCTTCTCGAGAGCCGACGCCTTTTGCAGGAGAAGTTCATGCAGACCATGATAGAGTCAAAAGGAAATCGTGAAGAGGAAGAAACGGCTCAACCCGATAGAAGCGACCTACGGTTCCTCACCAAGATAACGGACACCATCTACCTGCAACTTAACCGCCAAAAGGAGATCAACGTTTCGCTCCTCGCCTCCAATATGTGCATGAGTAATAGCCAGTTCTATCGTAAAGTAGTAGCTCTTACCGGGTATACGCCTGCCGCTTATATCCAACGTATCAAGATCAAAAAAGCGAAGACTCTACTAGAGGGGGATGCGGACCTCAGCTTCTCAGATATAGCCGATCAATGTGGATTCAACAACTACTCCAACTTTGTACGCGCCTTCAAAAACGTCTGCGGCATTACGCCATCCGACTACAAAAGGGGAAAGCATCCGAATCTGTAGACAAATATCTTCCTGTAGGCTACCTCTCCACTCTCCGTGGGCAGAAGAAAAGAGCTACGACGAAAAAACTCCACTCTCCGCACACCAAAAAAAGATACCTCGCCATGCGAGGAAAAAGTGTTGCCTAATTTCTAAAAAACTTTAGGGCAGAACTGTACTCCATTTCCGGGTAAAAAAAGAAATATTTCTCCATAAAAACCTATGGGGATTCTGCCCTATTTATTTTTCATTTCTCACCGGATTTTTCCACCCCCTGCACCCACTCGGTCTCACAACATAGATAATCCACTATCCATCAAGCTACTAAGACTCTATTAGCAAAGAGCAAGAAAGGAATATAAACTCAACTAAAAAGGGAAAAGAGGCCTCTTTGCTCAGTGATTAGTATCTTTGCCAAACAGTATAGGTAACTAGAGTAAACTAGATTATGAAAGCAACCCTACAGAGAGGTATTAAGCACACACTTTTTCTCCTCTCCCTCATTGCGACACTCTCTTTTTCGTGCGCACGGCTTTCTGCCCAAACGGCGAAAACCTACGTCCATATAGTACAAGAAAAAGAGACCGTATACTCGATCTCTCGTAGATACAAAGTATCTGAAGAGGATATATATAGGCTTAACCCCGGCTCTGAGTATGGTATTCGCATCGGAGAACACCTGCAAATCCCCTTGCCCCAGAAGGCTGATTCGGACAAAGCGCAAAAGCCATCTTCTACCACCGCCGGCACACAAGCCAACGAACACGTGGTGCAGAGTGGCGATACGCTCTACGCTATTGCTCGCCGGTATGGCACTACAGTACCTGCCCTCCTGAAACTCAATCCGGGTTTGGAAGCAGACCAGATTGCCGTAGGCAGAGTAATCAAGATTGCACCCTCCACCAGCGAAAACAAAACATCCCAAAAGCAGACTGCGCCCACCCAAGCTCGCCAGCAGACTCAGGCGAATAAGGCCCACATCGCCCTATTGCTGCCTATTGGCAAGAATGGACCGGCTCGTTACGTCCACTTCTACGAAGGCTTTTTGATGGGGATGCTAAAACTAAAAGAAAGAGGGATCTCCGCTCGTATCGACACCTATCATGCCGAAAACGAGCAAGCCATACAACAACTTATCGACGAAGGGAAGCTCGACCCTTGTAACATCATCATAGGGGGCCATACAGACGGCACTACCCGACTTCTGGGCCGCTACGTGGGTGGCAAAAATGCAATCTACGTCTCTCCCTTTATCGCCCAAAGCCACTCTAACCAGTACCCCAATACGGTATATCAGCTCAATCCAGACCAGAAGGACCTCTACCCCTATCTATCGCTTGCCTTTGCCGACAAGGCTCACGGCCGCAGAATTGTGTTTGTAGAGCACCCCTCGGGCAACCACATCCCCGTTATCAACGCCCTCAAAAAGCGTCTGGACAAAGAGAATGTTCCCTACAAAGTTTGTAGTTTCTACGATGCCAAAGCAGGCAATTGGGGCTTCGAAAAAGACAGCAAAGAGACCATCATTATGCTCAACGATGGGCGCCAAGAGCCGACACAGATGGTGATCAAATCCATCGAAAAGAGCTTTGGAAATGCCTCCAATATTCATCTTTTTGGGTATCCGGAGTGGCAATCATACGGACATGACTTCTGCAAGAAGATAGGCGCTTTGGGGAGCACCATTTACTCCTCGTTCTACTTCGACGAGACCAAAACAGAGAGCCTCCAGTTCGCTAAAGAGTACAATAAATGGTTCAACGGCTCTCGCCTCGATGGCTACCCCAAGT
The DNA here is from genome assembly GCF_938023125.1 of uncultured Porphyromonas sp. GTDB lineage: Bacteria > Bacteroidota > Bacteroidia > Bacteroidales > Porphyromonadaceae > Porphyromonas. Next base: position 117,379 of record NZ_CALHDW010000011.1, on the reverse strand, counting down.
ATGCTGTTTTGGGCTACGACGTTGCCTCCTACTTTGTACAAGCATGGACGGGATACGCCATGCAGATTCCACAAGCCTTCGGAGAGATCCCTCACGATGGGTTGCAGAGCGACTTTGTATTCCGCAAAGCAGATGGCGAAAGTCACTTCACAAGTGTGGGGCTTTTCTTCATCAACTACTCTGCCAGTGGGGTGGGTACACGACACAACGTAATCTTCTAACCCCCAATCCAAGAGCCGAGATATGTCTCTATTTCGCACCATCCGAATCGGGCTCATTGCCCTAGGTTCATTTTTTTCGCTCTCCGCTCAGACCGACGCCCCGAGCATTGTAGCCCCCTCACTACACCTGGGAGGCTCTTTGGGGATGACCCTATCCCAGGTAGCTTTTATGCCCAACGTACTACAGGGCATCTGCCTGGGTCCAACCGTAGGGGTCTCGGCATCGGTGGAGAATAGCCCCTACACAGCTATATCACTCGAGCTTAACTATGCACTGCGGGGGTGGACCGAGCAATTCTCGGAGTCACGTGCAGGCATAGCCTATACCCGCCGTTTGCACATGATCGAGATGCCTCTTCTGTGCCAACTCTTCTACCCCATAGGCAAGGTGCGTCTAGGGATTAAAGCGGGGCCTAAGATCGGTTATATGCTTGGGGAGAAAAGCTATACCAAAGGCGATACATTCACCACGAGCGAAAGACAACGGCACTCTTTGTCAGTCGCACACCGCTTTGCATGGGGAGTGACTGGTGGGCCTCTTGTTGCGCTCACGATCGGCCGACAACGCATCGAACTAGAGGGGCGTTTTTACTACGGATTCAACGATATTTTTAATACCACGGTATCCGATCCCTACAGCAAAGCCAGCGAAATGGCCGGTGTTGCCAAGGTCACTTATTTATTCAGAGTACTCTAAACAAGGAAATTTTCTCACATAATGAAACAAAACATACTGCACTCGTTGCTCCTCGGCGCTACGGCATTTGGGGCAATGGTTATAACCCTCGCCTCACCCCCTTTGGCCCATGCACAAGAGCCGGTCGCATCAGACTCTATCTACCAACAGCAAGAGAAGGCTTCCCAAACAGAGGCAGAAGCGCAAGCCGGAGAGGACTCTTCTCTACCAAAGGTACTCTACCGCTCTTGGCTTGCCGGGTGGTTTTCCATGCGTCCCTCCACACGTCCGGCACTGCTGGAGCCGAAGCACAAGAGCCTTCTAGAGCCCCTCGCTCTTACCCATATGGCGGCAAGCAACCCGCTCAAGCAACCCATGGGACTACAATCAATGGTGGATGGGTATAACCTCGACGAGGCACTCTTTCAGCAAATCCAATCTTGCTACCCGCAGATCTTCCGTGAGACCCACACAGATCTAGAGGCACACCGCATCACCGAAGAGACGATTGCAGCAGCCGGTGTAGCCATTGGCGAAACCCCTACCATCGGAGTTTTGGACAAAGACCCCTTATCGGGGCTGAGACGTTTTATGGCTCCCCGTAAGTATTGGACGCCGGGATGGAATAGTGTTATTCAGTTCTCTCAAAACTATATCTCCGGCAATTGGCACAAAGGGGGGAGTAGCAACCTCAATCTTTATACCCGTCAGCATTTCAAACTCGACTATAAAAGGGATAAACTCTCCTGGAATAATGAGCTAGAGTGGCGGTTAAGTATCTTCACCAGCCCCTCGGACCAAGTGAGCCGTTACCGCGTAGCGGACGACCTGATCCGCCTCCATAGCAACCTGGGGGTCCAGGCTGTACAGAATCTTTTCTACACCCTAGATGCCGAAGTGCGCACCCAAGTCTTTACCATGAGACTAGAAAATAAAACAGACATTCTGAGTGCTCCCCTCTCTCCTGTTGTTGCCACATTTGGTCTCGGTCTCAAGTATGTCTATGACTACAAGTCGAGTACGCACTATGGTCGTAAGGCTCGCTTCGAAGTCAATCTAGCCCCTATCGCTTACGACTTCCGCTGGACGCAGCGCCACGATATAGACCTAGCTCGCCACGGCTTTAAGGACGGAAAGACGCTCTACTCGGCTATTGGCTCGATGCTTCGTGCCGACCTCACTTGGGACTTCTCAGATACCTTCCGTTGGCAATCTCGCTTCTACTACAATACAAGTTACAAGCGTATCGAAACAGAATGGGAGAACGCCCTCATCTTTGCCTTCTCCAAGTTTTTCTCAACGCGAGTGAATCTACAACTTCGCTTCGATGATGCCGCATCCCACGGCCCCGATCTACTATCTCGCATACAGATAAATCAGCTTTTAAGCTTTGGCTTCGAGATGAACATCTAATTGCCCACCTCTCGCTACCAGACGAAGGCTATTACTCCCATAGGGTAGCGGGGGTTAGTCGGTATTTGTGTGTACTTTTGTAAGACGTATTGGACTTAGCAGAAGATGAAGATGGCCCCTCCCAAGCGGATGTACACGTACATAATCCAGCAGTTTATACCCCTGCTGGCTATGACTTTCGTGATCTGCTGGTTTGTTGTACTGATGCAAATGCTTTGGTCTCGTGCCGACGAAATCGTGGGGCGAGGGCTCGACACTTGGGTGCTTTTCCAGTTGCTTTTCCATGCCGCCGTAATGGCACTTCCCACGGCAACTCCGCTAGGGATTTTGCTCGCCTCCGTAATGACCTTTGGGGGCTTGGGCGAGCGTCTCGAGCTACTTGCCATGAAAAGTGCGGGCGTCCCCCTATATCGCATCATGTCTCCCCTCTTCGTGGTGGGGGTTACTATCGGGGTAGCCCTTTTTGTCTACCTCAATACGGCCATGATGGATGCCCAAGTCAAGTTCTTCCAGATCATCTTTTCGGCACAGCAATCACGCCCCGATTTGGAAATTCCCCAAGGGGTTTTCTACAACCAAATACCCGGGTATAGTCTATTTGTCAAGAAAAAAGATCATGAAAATCGCACCCTACACGAGCTCATGATCTATGATTTCTCCAGAGGTAGCGGCCAACCACGGATCGTATTGGCAGACTCGGGGAAACTACAAATGGACGCCACCAAGACCTTCCTTACCCTCGATCTCTACAAAGGCGAGAGCTTTGAACAACTCTCTCAAGGCTCATTCTTCGAAGGCTCCGGCAACGCCGCCTCCTACGATAGTGACCTACCGGCCTCTTACCTCAAGGAGCATTTCTCACACAAACGCATTGTTATTTGGTTCGATACGAACTTCAAGATGATCGACGACGAGGGGCTGCGTAGCCAATTCGTGGGGAAGAACCTTTTGCAACTCAACCGCTACATCCGGGACACTGCCATATATCACCTCGACAGCGTAGGGCGCAACAATGCCCGAGAAGCCCTCTCGGGGTCGCTAGCCGACAGGTACACCCAAACCAGCATCCGCCCCCTCGATTCCTCCCCGGAGGCAAAGCAACACCTAAAAGCCTTGGAGCAAGGAGCCAAGCATCAGACAATAACGCTCGATAGTCTCTACCGCATGGCAAGCCCCGAGCAGCTACAACTCTCGCTCACGACCGCCTCCGAGAAGTTGCGCAACATGTCTGAGCTTGCCACTTTCTGGGATGGAGCCTATCAAGCCGAGGCATACAACTTCCGCTCGCACAGCCAAGAGCGCCACCGCAAGTTCACCTTCCCCGTAGCCTGCATTGTCTTCTTTTTCATCGGAGCTCCCCTAGGGGCTCTCATCCGAAAAGGGGGCATCGGGATGCCCATGGTCGCTAGCATCCTGCTTTTTGTGGTCTACTACATGATCGATACGTTGGGCTTCAACCTGAGCTATAACGGCACCTGGCCCACGTGGTTGGGGATGTGGTTCTCTACCTTTATACTCCTGCCCATTGGAGCCTTCCTCACCTACGAAGCCTCTCGAGACTCCGTGGCTCTCAACCTCGACGAGCTTATATTCCGACTCAAAAAGTTCCTGCGTCCGGAGCGCATTCGCAATATCGTTCCCAAAGAACTTATCCTCGATTATGTCCCCAACGAAGAGGCAAGAATCCTCATCTCAACGGCTCAAAAGAGCATGCACGAGGTGGCTAAGAACCCATTCGTCACCCATCGCCGTATCGGGTTTGCTACCCTAACCCAACTCAATAGAGCCTATAGTGATACCTCTCAGAGCCTCGATCGCTTGGTCAATCGCCTCGTGGATACCGACAATAGATTGGTCCTTGCCAAACTTATGGACCTACCACAATTGCCCGCTATTTTCGCGCCTCTACTCCCCAAGAAAAAAGTGATATATATTGCTTTATTGGGCATCTTACCCTTATCTTTGCCTTACGTTTGGTATTTATTAAGGCGACGCAAGGTGCTCTTGGAGCAGTGGGAGCTATGCAGGCGAACCCTGGACGAACTTGCCAATATATACGAAACCACAAATAAAGAAGAGTAATAAACCACATCTATGGATAGCTATAAATTGAATACAATTGAGGAGGCTCTCGCAGACTTTAAGGAAGGTAAGTTTGTGATTGTAGTGGACGACGAAGATCGCGAAAACGAAGGCGACTTCATCACCGCCGCCGAAACCATAACCCCCGAAAAGGTAAACTTTATGATGCGTTACGGACGGGGGGTGCTCTGCACACCTATCAGCGAAGAGGTGGCCTCGCGTCTTGAGCTCGACATGCAGGTGCACGACAATACAAGCCTACACGAGACTCCCTTCACCGTTACAGTAGACCTTATTGGGCACGGCTGCACTACGGGCGTTTCGATGTACGACAGAGCGCAGACGATCCTAGCTCTAGCCGACCCCAAGACTCAACCTACAGATTTGGCTCGCCCCGGGCATGTCAATCCGCTTCGTGCGCGCTCCCGTGGGGTACTTCGCCGTGCCGGGCATACCGAGGCTGCCATAGACCTCGCTCGCCTCTCGGGCATGCAACCTGTAGCAGCCCTCATAGAAATCATCAACGAAGATGGTACAATGGCTCGTCTCCCTCAGCTCGTGGAGGTAGCAAAGCAATGGGACATGAAGATCATTACCATCAAAGATCTCATCGCCTACCGCCTGCAAAAGGAGTCGCTCGTGGAGCGTGGAGTGGAAGTACATATGCCCACGGAGTATGGCGACTTCCGTCTCATCCCATTCCGTCAGAAGTCCAATGGCATGGAGCACGTTGCCCTATTCAAAGGCGAGTGGAGCAAAGACGAGCCGATACTCGTGCGTATGCATTCTTCGTGCGCTACGGGCGACATATTTGGTTCTAGGCGTTGCGACTGTGGCGATCAACTCCATCGTGCTATGCAACTTATAGAGAAGGAGGGAAAAGGAATGGTCGTGTACCTCAACCAAGAGGGGCGTGGTATTGGGCTCATGGAGAAGATGAAAGCCTACAAACTCCAAGAGGACGGAATGGATACCGTTGATGCCAACCTGCACCTCGGGCACGCTGCCGACGAGCGCGACTATGGCGTGGGAGCCCAGATCTTGCGCGAGCTAGGGGTAGGTAAGATGCGCCTTATCACCAACAACCCCGTTAAGCGTGTAGGCATCGAGAGCTACGGCCTAGAGGTAGTAGAAAATGTACCCATTGAGATCGAGCCCAACCCCTACAATGCAACCTATCTTCGCACCAAAAAGGAGCGAATGGGGCACAAATTGCATAACATAAAGTAAGCAAAGACAACTCTATAAACACCGTTTTAAAATATCAACGTTATGCGCAAACTAATCATCACTCTCGCTACAATGGTAGCAGCGGTTGCCATGTTGCATGCTCAAAAGGAGGATATTCGTCTGAAGCTTCAACCCGGACAAAAGATCCCCCTCCGCTACCAACAAATCATGGATCAAGAGGTAACATTTGGTGGGCAGACCATGAAATCGAAGACAACGATTCGCACCGAGTTTGCTTTCTCTGTCGTATCTCTCAAGGGAGAAAACCTCATTATTGATGTGATCGTCAACCGCACAGACCTAGACGTAAAGAGCGACCAAGGCAACATTACGGCTAGCTCTACCGATAGCGAAGACACGCAATACAACAAGGACTTAAAGGCCATTGCCGGCAAGGTAATACAAGCAGAAGTAACCCCTTACTTCGAGCTTGTTGGAGAGCCTAAAGCCCTAGACGCTAGCGTCTCTCCCGAGGTAGCTAAGAAGGTATTCGAGGCTGTTTCGAGCACCCTCTCCGGTCTCTATCCCAAGCACCCCGTAGCCCAAGGCGACTCTTGGGAGACTATGGTATTCAATGACAACAAGGCCAAGTCTACCCTTACCCTTATAGGTGACAACTCCTACGTAATCGACTCAAAACTCAACACCGAGCAGTCTATGCAGGGGATCACACTCTCGGGAACCGGTCTCTTCAACTACGAGATCCACAAAGCCACAGGGGCTCCTATCTATGGCCTTCTTACGCTCCCGCTATCGGGCTCTATGGCTGCACAAGGCACCATGGTAAACGTGAAAATCAACATTACGAGTAGCTTCGAATTCATGCAGTAAGCACCCGCCGAAGATCTCACAAATAGAAAGTACATCTCACCCATGAGAGGGAGGGATGTACTTTTTTATTCCCCTCACAAGCAGCGATACAACGCACGACTTATTATCATCACGATGAAAAGACATTTATTATATAGCCTCCTCGCAATACTTCTCTGCGCCAACGCCGAGCTTGTAGATGCTCAAAACCTACAATTCCACTACGACCTCGGGCGGTATCTCTACCCCGAGGCGCAAAAGGAGCGCCCCACTATCACCGCAACCATTGAACAACAAAGTGTAGATCGCTTTGGCGACACCTTCTACTTTGTCGACATGAGTTTTTTGCAGCAGGGGGCTGTGAGTGCCAACTGGAAGTTCATGCGCAACCTTCGCTTTTGGCAGGCTCCCGTGGCTTGGCATGTACGCTACGATGGGGGGCTCCGCTTCGTCAACGCCCCTCAGAGTAACACTGCCATCTCTATGAATGACGCCTTTATGACTGGCGCCTCATACACCTACCTTCGGGGCGACCGTCGCCTAATGCTCAGTGCTGCCCTACTCTACAAGTATATCCGCCTTACACCCCAGCCTCACAATTTCGAGCTTTGTACCGTATGGAAGTACGCCCCCGGAGATGGACTTTTCTCGGCTACCGGATTTGTCAGTTTCTGGCAACAAGTGGACAAAAGACCCGGGTGGAACACTCGCTTTAAGCTTATGATGCAGCCCCAATTTTGGTGCAATCTCAATAAGTTGGAGGCAATCCCCGATGATCTAAACCTTAGCATTGGCTCCGAGATTCGCATCTCTCACAATGTGGACGCCCCTCAATGGATTGTAGCCCCAACGCTGGCTCTCAAGTGGAGTTTCCGTTAGAGAAGAATCCCCTTTTATCCCCTTGCCCCACACTTCGCTCGCAGACCTTTCTTTTGGGACTCTCCGAGCGAAGTTTTTTATGCGGCTCCATGCGTCCGAATCGGCGGCTGAAATAAAAAAAGAATCTAGCCAGAAATGCACTCGGAAATCAGCTGATTTTTACAAAAATCTCACCCTATAAATTATTTATTTCCAAGCAGAATCCTATAAGAAATAGGCCACTATAGAAAATATCAATAATACGACATGGCTTCGTCTATCAAGTACAAGGCTTGTATGGGCTATCTTTGCTTACAAGAAAAAGGGAGAGACCGCTTCGGCCGCCTCCCCCTAGTAAAAACAAAGGTAGTAAGGTTTAACATAATACGAGTGACAGTATGACCAGAACGCAATTCCAGAGTAACCTACAAGAGGTACAAGAGAATCTTCGTCGTTATGCTCTCAAACTAACGCAAGATACCAACGATGCAGACGATCTTGTACAAGACACTTCGCTTCGTGCTCTGACCCACAGAGACAAGTTTGTAAGCGATATCAACTTCAAAGGTTGGATGATGACCATCATGTACAATATATTCCTCAACAATCAAGATAGGGTGGAACGTCGTCGTAAGATATTCGACACAACTGTAGATATACTGAATGTTCCTCTAGTGACAGAGGGTGGGTATAGTACCCCCGATGGCGCCATGAATATTCGGGAGATCTACTCCGCAATCGACAATCTCAGCGAGCATACACGTACTCCCTTCAAGATGTTCTTAAGCGGATATAAGTACAGCGAGATCGCCGAAAAGATGGCAATCCCCGAGGGCACAGTTAAGAGTCGCATCTTCTTTGCTCGCAAAGAGCTCCAAAAGACGCTTCGAGACATGCGCTAAATAGCTTTTTCACTACACATCTATATCCTATTGGGTACAGTAGCCTTTGCTGCTGTACCCTTTCTTTTTTTCTAAAGAAGATCGTGCCGCCCATGGCCACCCCGTCCGAGGCTAGGGAGAGGCGAATCTCTTTCTCTCCCCCTTTTCCTCCTGATGCCCCCAAAGAAGAACTTCCACACTTATGACACCCCAATTTTCTAATTCCTCGATTTTGTATGAGAGTTTGGCTATCAAGCCCCTCGAAGGCAAGCGATATCGCCGCTTTCATGGGAGACAAAGAGAGAAAGTGAAGAGCCCTTACAAAAATCAGAAGAGTGGACGAGGATATATTTTCCAGGCAGAAGATTTTGTCGTTCCAATTTCAACAACTACCTTTGTCACGTCGGTGGATTAGTGAACAATCCATATGTACCAGATGCTCAACATAATCCCCAAAAGGCCAGAAAGTAACCTCTAGATGGTTACTTTTTTGCATAAGAAGGATGCAGCATGAATGAAAAAGGATTGAGCAAAGCAGAATCGATCATCTTGAGCTTCGCTGCACTACTATTCTCCAAAAGAGGATACCCACCAACAAAAACGACACACAAGACTTATCTTTTTGGAGTGGACCACGATATGGCCCCCTCCCCCGCAGGAAAAAACATTGCTTCTATGTGCGAAGTAATGCCAAGTTGTATAGTCACTTAATAAAAAACGAAATGAAGAAATCATTACTCCTTCTCGCTTCTGTAATGTTCCTCGCCCTCACTCAGAGTGTGAACGCACAGGAAAAACAATCTGACCTTAAGTTCCTAGGGGTCGAAAGACTAAAATCCAAAGCCGGCTTCCGTTATGTTTATAACGAGCAGGGTAAAGCAAAAGCCGCTGTTTACTACAATGCCGAAGGAAAATCTGGTCACGTGGATTCTATCTACTACGATGCGCAAGGCAGGATGTTCCGTGCCGACCAGTACCAGGTTCTCTCCGGAGACATCCCCGAGGTACTCCCATTGGACACCCGCTTCGACTACGTTTACGATGAGAATGGTAGACTCCACAAGAGAATTATGTTCATGGGATATGCCATCAACGACACTGCCAACGTAAAGGAGTTTTTATACGACGAGAGAGGTAATAACACAATAATCCGTACCTACCTCCGCTCTATCGGCACTGTTTCTGATATGAAGTACATCTACAATGAGAAGAACCAGCTTGTAAAGTCCGGCTATCCCGCAGATGGGAACCCCGACGAAATCGAGAGTAACGTTAGAACGTACGAATACGATGCAAAAGGCAATAGAACTAGAGAAAACATGCTGACATCAGCCCCCAATTTCAAGCTTGACGGCTATATCGCATACAACTACAACGACATGGAGCTAACGGACGTACAGATCATGGACATCAGCCATCAGACCGGTGAAGAAAAACTCTATCTCTCCATGAAGTTTGGATACGACAACGATCGCATGGGTAAGGATGCCTACTATCCTACTTACCCATTTGCATTAGATGGCCCCATGTTCCAAAACTCTATGAACGAAGATGCTCTAGCCGGTGGTCGCCTAAGAACTTCAATGTATGTTATTGACCCCGATGCATCAGGAGACAAAAAAGAAACTACTTATGCCTACCTCTATATGAATATAACCTCAGCTAAGACAGTAGAAGCTGCAGGTGAATTAAAGGCATACAAGAATGGTAGCGTACTCACTATTGAGGGCAATGGTATCCAAAACACCGCTCTCTACAGCGTAGACGGACAGCTCGTAGCTCAGGTAGACGCTCAAGCTGATAGAATCGACATCCCTGCTGAGGCTCTTGGTAATGGAGTATTCATCATCTTTACACAAAATGGCCAAGGTCAGAAGATGAGCACGAAGGTAGTATTGTAATTCTCACCTCCTCTATAACAGAGAATCCGCAGACTTTCGGAAGCGTTTCTCTCTGAATTGAAACAAGGGCTGACTTCACACGAGTGGAGTCGGCCCTTCTCGTTTTCGGGAATCCCCCCCCTCCGGCAAAAAAGGCTCAGCTCGGAAGAGGGAGCCTACCCCTCTTTTATAAATAGTATATAGGTGTAAGCTCATCCGCTTTTTGTATCTTAGAGGGCAGTTTAGAAAAGGAAAGAGAGAATAATGGCAACGAAAGAATTCAAATACCAAGAGATGTTCCCCCTAAGGGAGGATACGACAGAATACTACCACCTAACAAGTGAATATGTACACGAAGAAGACTTTGGCGGGCGTAAAATGCTCGTTGTAGAGCCCGAAGCCCTACGCACTCTGGCACGCCAAGCCTTCCACGACATCGCATTCTACCTGCGCCCCGAGCATCAGGAGCAGGTGGCTAAGATCCTCTCCGATCCGGAGGCAAGTGACAACGACCGCTTCGTGGCCCTTACATTTTTGAGGAATGCAGAAGTGGCAGCCCTCGGGCAACTCCCCTTTTGCCAAGACACGGGTACAGCCATCATTCTAGGCAAGAAGGGACAAAATGTATACACGGGCGGAGGCGACGAAGAGGCCCTCTCCCATGGCGTGTACGACACCTATACACAAGAGAACTTGCGCTACTCGCAGAATGCTCCCCTCGACATGTATCGGGAGGTCAATACGGGCTGCAATCTACCGGCTCAGATCGACTTGATGGCCGTAGATGGCGATGAGTACAAATTCCTCTGCATTGCCAAGGGGGGCGGATCTGCCAACAAGACCTACCTCTACCAAGAGACAAAGGCACTCATTACGCCCGAAAAACTTCTCCCCTATCTGGTAGAGAAGATGCGCACGCTAGGCACTGCAGCATGCCCTCCCTATCATATTGCATTTGTAATTGGGGGGACTTCTGCCGAGATGAACCTCAAAACCGTAAAGCTGGCCTCCGCAAAGTACTACGACAACCTCCCCACCCAAGGGAACGAACTCGGGCACGCTTTCCGTGATACAGAGCTAGAGGCACAACTCCTCGAAGAGGCCTATAAGATAGGCTTTGGAGCGCAATTTGGGGGGAAATATTACGCCCACGACATTCGGGTTATTCGCTTGCCACGACATGGAGCCTCCTGCCCCATCGGCATGGGAGTGAGCTGCTCTGCAGACCGCAACATAAAGGCAAAAATCAATCGTGAAGGCATCTGGCTCGAGAAGCTCGAGACCCATCCGGCTCGGCTCATTCCGCCGGCATTGAGGGGAAACTCCGAAGGCGAATCCGTAAAAATCAACCTCAATCGCCCCATGGACGAGATCCGTGCGGAGCTATCCAAATACCCCGTATCTACTCGTCTTTCCCTCTCGGGCACCATCGTAGTCGGGCGAGACATTGCCCATGCCAAGCTCAAAGAGCGTCTCGATCGTGGCGAGGACCTCCCCGACTATATCAAGCAGCATCCCATATACTATGCAGGCCCCGCCAAAACGCCTAGTGGCTTACCCAGCGGTAGCTTTGGCCCCACAACGGCAGGGCGTATGGATAGTTATGTACAGCTCTTCCAGCAGCATGGAGGCAGTCTTATCATGATCGCCAAGGGCAACCGCAGTGCAGAGGTAACAGCTTCGTGCAAGGCGCACGGAGGCTTCTACCTCGGCAGCATCGGAGGTCCGGCCGCCATCTTAGCTCAAAACAGCATCAAAAAGGTAGAATGCCTTGAGTATCCGGAGTTGGGCATGGAAGCGATTTGGAAAATAGAAGTAGAAGACTTCCCCGCCTTTATCCTCGTGGATGACAAAGGCAACGACTTCTTCCAACAGATACGAGATCGCTGCAAAGATTGCTCCATTCAGTCCTGAGAAAAAAAAGACTCGGAGTGAACTCTTTGCCCCTTCCCTCTATTCTAGAAGAGTAGAGGATAGCAAAGGCTTTCCCACACGTACAGAATAAAAAACAAATAGACGAAGACAATGAATTATCTCCGCCACTCTCTACTCCGAGTGCTACTCCTATCGACCTCTTTGCTCTTAGGTGTTGCCACTCAGGCTTCTTGCCAATCAAAGAGCAAGAAACAGACGGCTCAAGAGGCATCTCATCCCAATGTAATGGTGATCGATGCCAAGTATATGAAAGAGCATATCTACGACTTTGAGAAAAACCCTACAGAGTTCGTATATAAAGGCGACAAGCCTGCCATTATTGATTTTTACGCTGATTGGTGCGGCCCCTGCCGCCAACTCGCTCCCAAACTCGAGCGCATTGTGGCAGAGAGCAACGGCAAGGTTCTTCTCTACAAGGTCAATGTAGATAAGGATGAGGCTTTGGCTGCCCACTTTGGGGTAAAGAGCATCCCGATGGTACTCTTCGTCCCCACAAAGGGAATGCCCATCCAGACTCTGGGAAATATCCCCGAGAGTACAATCAATGAATATGTACAGGAAATAATCTCAAAAAGCAAATAATAACTCGACGGAGTTTGCAGAATAGAAATTAATGTGTAACTTAGCTGCGGATTTAGAAGATCTGCGTAGGATTTGTGAATATGGCAACGACTAAACTCAAAGGCGATCTTACGATTAACCTCCTCGGAGAGATGCCTCAAGTGGGGGCTACGGCTCCCGGGTTTACAGCAGTGAAGGCTTCTCTTGCAGAAACAACACTCTGTGAGTACAAAGGGAAAAAGGTAGTACTCAACATTTTCCCGAGCATTGACACGGGGGTTTGCGCCGCAAGCGTGCGTCGCTTCAACAAGATTGCATCAGAGATGGCAGACACTGCTGTTCTATGTATATCTAAGGATCTTCCATTTGCACAGGCTCGCTTCTGTGGAGCAGAGGGGCTTGCAAATGTAGAAACTCTCTCGGTATTCCGTGGAGATTCCTTCGAAAAGGGCTACGGTCTTTTGATGACGGATGGTCCTCTTCAGGGCTTACTCGCACGCGCCGTTGTGGTAGTAGACAAAGATGGTAAGGTAGTTTACACAGAGCTTGTAGACGACATTACCCATGAACCAGATTACGACCGAGCAATTGCTGCCCTCCAACAGGCGTAATTGTTCCTAGGATAGAGAAATTTGCCCTATCCCTTGTGAAAGGGCTTTTCATGTTTCATGTGTTGGTGTGTTGGGCCGCTGTTGTTCCTTTCTGGGTGCGCAGCGGCCTTTTCGCATCCTATTGATGATGTTACCTCAACCTCTATAGTCTCTCCTACTCTACTCTAGATAACTATACCCATTACTCTATAAAAGTATGAAGACAACCCCCATCCTAGTAAGGGCTCTACTAGCCCCCCTCGCCATTTTCCTCCTCATCGTATCAGCCACCGGCTGTAAGGGAGACAAGAAGGGAGGAACAAGCGATAATACTACAGAGGCACTACCCTCCGAGGCTCTCAACCGATTCGATGCAGATAGTGCCTATAGTTACATTGCTCAGCAAGTAGCCTTCGGGACGCGCGTCCCCAACACGCCGACTCACAAGGCGTGCGGAGAGTGGATTGCCGGCAAGCTTAAGGAGTTTGGTCTTGAGGTTGTATTGCAGCAAGCGAACGTATCAACCCACGAGGGCGCTACCCTCCCCATCACCAATATCATAGGGCGCCTTAATCCGGCAGCAGAGCGTCGCATTTTGCTTCTAGCTCACTGGGATACTCGCCCCACAGCGGATAACGACCCCGATCCAAGCCGCAAAGGCGAACCGATCCTAGGGGCTGATGATGCCGCAAGTGGCGTAGGCGTATTGCTTGAGATTGCACGCCAACTGGCTGACCGCAACAGCACGTTAGGAGTCGACTTCCTCTTTGTCGATGCCGAAGACATGGGGGTTAGCGAAAACGAAGACTCCTGGTGCCTAGGCTCCACCTACTGGAGCAAGCATCCTCATGTAGAGCATTATCGTGCTGAGTTTGGCATCCTTCTTGATATGGTCGGAGCGCACGATGCCAAGTTCCGATGGGAGTTTTTCTCCAAGACTCATGCTCCAAGCATTGTCTCCTCCCTATGGGATAAGGCGGCAAGTCTCGGCTTTGGCCACTATTTCATTCAGGCGGACGGGGCCGCTCTTACAGACGACCACAAACCCATTATAGACAACCTTGCCATCCCCACTATAGACATAGTAAACTACGATCCGGCTCGGAGCAATGGATTTGGAGCGCACTGGCACACTCACGCCGACAACATGGAAGTGATTGACAAAGAGGTGGTAAAAGCGGTAGGCGAGACCCTTATGGCCTACCTCGAAGACAGAGAAAACGAACGTAAATAAAAGGCTATGAACAGCAAGTCAATCAAGGAGATACAAGACGAAATACTAGAAGAATTCGAGCCCTTTGATGATTGGATGGACAAATACTCCCTCCTCATTGATATGGGCAATACACTGCTACCCCTAGAGGATTCTGAGAAGACTCCTGAGCATATCATTGAGGGGTGCCAGAGCCGTGTTTGGATTGTAATTACCCCCAACGAAGATGGCACTCTATCCCTCCGAGGGGATAGTGACGCTCTCATTGTCAAGGGGATTGCGGCTCTACTGCTCCGTGTGTATGATGGGCAACGACCCGAAGACATTGTATCGCAGGAGCTATACTTTATCGACAGAATGGGGCTTCGCGAGCATCTTTCCCCCACTCGTAGTAATGGTCTCGTGGCCATGATTGAGCAAATTCATCGCTCGGCTCGCACCTATTTATCCTGATAAAACATGTACCAACTACGCTTTCGCCCCATCACGCTAGAGGATAGAGGCATAATCTTCCCCCTTATTTACAAAGACGACAAGGCGATCTGCGACCTTGCATTTACCAACCTTTACGGATGGAGCGAGCGCTACGAGACCTCTTGGGCCGTCTACCAAGATCGGGTGCTCATCATACGCTTTCGCTCCCCCCTGCGCTCTCATCCGGTTTTCCTCCTCCCCTATTGTACAGAGCGAGATCTCTGGCATGGAGCGATCCAAGAGCTTATCCATTGTGCCGAACAGGAGGGATTCCCTCTCGTTTGCATGGGCGTAACCGAGGGCTGTGCCAAGAGCCTCGAGCAAGACTTCGGGCAGGACTTCCAGTTCTTTTGGGACGAAGACTATGCTGACTATGTCTACCTTCGGGAGCGACTCATCTCACTATCGGGCAAGAAACTACAATCCAAACGCAACCATATCAATAAGTTTAAGAAGCTCTATCCGGACTATACCTACCGACCTTTTACCCCCGACCAGAAGGAGCTGTACAAAGATTTTGCCGATCAATGGCTCGACGACGCCACGCAGCGCGATGGTATCCAAGAGGAAAATAGGATGGTACACCGCATTCTCGACGCTTGTGAGGCCTTGGAGTTGCAGGGAGGTGCCCTTTGGATTGACGGCGAAATCGTTGCCATGACCCTAGGCTCCCCCATCAACCACAACACGTTTGATGTGCATGTAGAGAAGGCCAATCCGGCTATTGAGGGCGCCTACACCGTAATCAACAACGAGTTTGCCAAACAAATCCCCGAGCAGTATATCTACATCAATAGAGAGGAAGATTTGGGGATTCCCGGACTACGTTTTGCCAAAGAATCCTATCAACCGGAGTTGCGGCTCTACAAGGGAACGGCTCTGCTAAGGCGGCACGCACAGGTATGAACCCGCTTGATAGGCGACAGCTCTCTCGTGAGATTTGGCAAGAGGTCTTTGGGGATGACGACAGATTCCTCGACCTCTACTTTGGGCATGTGTACCAAGATGACGAGACCGATCTACTGATCGACTACGGAGGTGCCCCCCAAGCCATTGCACACACAGGCCGAGTCTCCTATGCCTTTAGAGTGTGGGGAGAGCGAATAGAGGCCGCCTACATATCCGGAGCTGCCACGATCTCCCGAGAGCGGGGGCGAGGACTGATGCCATCCCTACTCCGTTCCGCCCATACCAAAATGTACCAAACGGGCAAGCTGTTCGCCTTTCTGATCCCTGCCGAGCCCTGGCTCTACGACTACTATCAACGCAAGTTCGACTACGCCAAGGTCTGTTATCGTAGCGTATCCCAACCGAACTCCCCTCGCCTCACTCCCCCACCTCAACTTTGCAGGCAAGCTAGTGCAGAAGGATATCTACACTATATCCAACAACGCAGAGGGTGGACTATGGGGCACCTGGAGCACACCTACCCCCAGTGGCAGAGGATAATAGAGGACGCTCTACTCAGTGGGGGCGGATACACCCAAGAGGGGATAGTACGAATGCTACAAGGGGGCGAATGCACTCAATTCGTAGCTACTCAACTCCCCATAAAGGAGGGATTAGCTTACCATCAAGTGGTGATGCCCCCTCTCGGCGAAGATCTTGAGCCGCACGGCATGATACGAGTGATTCAAATCCCGCAGCTCCTCTCACTCTATGCCAAGAGGCACCCCGAGGTAACGTGGCAGTTCGACCTCCTTGACGAAATGCTCCGCCCCAATACAGGCCGCTACCGATTAGAGCAAGGGAAATGCCTCTTTATGCCTCTTGCCCCAAGGGCACTACAAAAAGAGAGCCTCACCCCTTCGCTCCTACTGGAGCAGCTATTTGCGGATAACCCCTTCTACATAGATTTAATGCTGGACTAGTCTACGGATCTCCTTTTGAGAGACGGACTACACACCCTATCACCCCCTACCCTTCTCAAGGGCTAGGGGGCTTTTGTTTCTGCCGAGAAGTGATCCGGAGAGAGCCCGAGGGGGAGAGGGCGTCAGGTTGCCGGGTGAAAAAATTTCCGTTCTTGCCCGGAAATGCACTCCCTTTCTAACTGAAAAATAAAAAAGTTTTGGGCAGAAGTGGGAGAGGTTTCTACCCAAGAAAATGTAAGAATCCGGGCAAGGGATTCCTCACCCTCCGTCCGAAGAGAAAGGGCGGCTATGAGGGGCTATGCTGTCCCTATCCGGCACGAAAGTTGGCACACCCTTTCCATCGGAGCGCCCACAAATCTGCGAAATGTTATGGTCGGGGTATTGTACATTCCAACGTCTTTCACTACCTTTGCACCCGGTCTTCCAAAGAGAAACAAAATGTCTACAGCCCGGATGGCGGAATTGGTAGACGCGTTGGTCTCAAACACCAATGGGGTAACACCCGTGCCGGTTCGATCCCGGCTCCGGGCACTTTGTTTCCTAAGTGAATAATTGCAGAGAGAGTCTCGGTTATATGCCGTGGCTCTCTTTGTTTTATGGCATAGGGTAAGAGAAATGAGATTGTAGCTACAAACATGCTACATATTGTGAGGTAACTATTACCTTTGTACTCGGGGAGGATGTAAACCCTTTTTCTTAGAACATAAAGGGCTTCGCCCCAAGAGAGAGAAATATAATAGTAACAATTAAATATAGAGATACGGAAGTATGAATATTCCTGCACAACTCAAGTACACTACGGACCACGAATGGGTACGCATCGAAGGCGACATGGCCTTTATTGGCATCACCGATTATGCTCAAGGCGAATTGGGCGAAATCGTTTATGTAGACGTGCCTACCGAAGGCGAAACTGTAGCTGCCGGCGAAGTATTTGGTTCTATCGAAGCCGTTAAGACCGTAGCTGACCTACTTATGCCCGTAGAGGGAGAAGTAGTAGAACTCAACGCTGCCCTCGAAGATCAACCCGAACTTGTAAACAACGATCCCTACGGCGAAGGTTGGATCATTAAGGTGAAAATGGCAGATCCCGCTAAGGCAGAAGCTCTTATGGATGCTGCTGCTTACAACTCATTCCTCGGCTAATAGAGCCACAATCAACAGCCAAGCAAGTAGCACCGAGCTCTCCCAAAAAACAAAGGGAGGCGGGTTGTCTACGGCTAATCATAGAGGGCGCATCAAGAGGATTCTTTTGATTCGCCCTCGCTTGCATTACCCCAAGCAAAAACGACATTCGATCCATCACTCAATACGATTGTATTAAACTATGACTCCGCTTGTAAGCATCATCATGGGCAGCACGTCCGATCTTCCCGTAATGGAAAAGGCTGCTCGCCAACTAGACGAACTCGCGATTCCTTTTGAAATCTTGGCTCTATCGGCACACCGCACCCCCGACGAGGTGGCTGAGTTTGCCCGTGGAGCAGAGGAGAGAGGGGTGCGTGTTATTATCGCAGGCGCCGGGATGGCGGCTCATCTGTGTGGTGTAATTGCCTCAATGACCCCCCTACCCGTTATCGGGGTGCCCATCAAGGCCACTCTTGATGGTATGGATGCCCTCCTCGCTATCGTACAAATGCCTCCGGGGATCCCTGTCGCTACCGTAGGAATCAATGGAGCTCAGAATGCAGCCCTTCTGGCAGCGCAAATGCTTTCGTTGGGTGATGCCGATCTCAAGAAGCGTCTCAAAGCCTTCAAAGAAGGGCTAAAAGAAAAGGTAGTACGTGCCAATGCCGATCTCAAAGAGGTAAAATACAGCTTCAAGACCAACTAAGAGCCCCTCTCCATAGATAGCAATAAACCCGACATTGTACACCTAGGGCGCAACCCTCCGAGAGCAATCGGATCAACAGCCATCCATAGTGTACAACTTCGGGTTATGCATATAATAGATCTGTATCCCTATGCCGCCCCTCCCCTCTCCCTCTCTTCACTACCCGCTTGATGCGCTCAATTATCGCAGGCGTTGTACATGTAGCGTTTCGATAGGCTCTATACCCCTAGGCTCTGAGTACCCTTTACGCATCCAGACCATGGCCAACGTCTCCACACCAGACACCGAGGCCGGGATAGCACAAACAGAGCGAGCAGCCCGAGCCGGAGCGGACTACATGCGTTTTACGGCGCAGGGGGTACGCGAGGCCGAATGCCTAAAAACCATCCGAGCAGCGCTCAACGAGAAAGGATACACCATCCCACTCGTTGCCGATATTCACTTCAATCCACAAGCCGCCTACGAGGCACTAAAGCATGTAGAGAAGGTGCGCATCAACCCCGGCAACTTCGCAGATCGCAAAGGAGAATGGAGCGGTGAGAGTATCTCTGATGCGGACTTTGCTCGTGGCGAAGAGCGTGTAGAGCAACTTTTTGGCGACTTCTTACAAGAGGCCAAACGACTAAAAAGAGCCATTCGACTCGGGATCAATCATGGGTCTCTTAGTGAGCGTATGCTCCGGCGTTATGGCGACACACCCGAGGGAATGGTAGAGAGCTGCCTAGAGTATCTCCGCGTGGCTCGCAGTCTGCACTTCGAGGATATTGTCATCTCGATGAAAAGCTCCAACGTGCAGGTAATGACCCAAGCAGTACGCCTCTTGGTAGAGCGTATGGACGAAATGGGGGTGCATTATCCTTTGCATATTGGCGTAACCGAGGCCGGAGAGGGCGAGGATGGACGAATTAAAAGTGCCGTAGGCATTGGCTCCCTTCTTACCGATGGGTTGGGAGATACACTGCGTGTCTCCCTAAGCGAAGCCCCCGAGGCAGAACTCCCCGTTGCACGCCTCCTTGTGGAGCACATTGCCGAGCGAGCCGTTGCCCCCCAACTATCCCCCCTATCCCCCCTGCCCTACCGAGCACAAATACTCCCTCGCAATGCCTCTTCCATAGCCGGGCAACTCTACGGAGCCAACCTCTTACCCTCTGTCCTTATTGTGGGGAAAGATGATGGCTCTCCAAAGCTCTCTTTAGCAGGAGGAGACAAGCTAAGCACTTCGAGAGAGAGCCTAGACCTCTCTACCCTCCCCGCTATCCTCGTCGAGACTGAAAGCTTCTCTCGTGAGAAAGCGGAGGCAATGGATCTCGCACACCAGCCCAACAGACTACTGATACTAAGCGCAAGCGGAGCCAATCGCATTGGCTTATGGCGTAGAACGATCGCCCTTCTTGCCGAAATGGAGGTAACCTCCCCCATCGCCTTCGAAGCCCAATTTGCGCCACACGAATCCCTAGAAAAGGTACAAATTGCCGCCGCCACAGACCTGGGGACACTCCTCCTAGAGGGAGCCGGCTCCGCCATTATGCTTACAGCCCCTCACCTTCCTCTTGCCTCTCTACAGGCATTGGCGCTCGGCATTCTGCAAGCGACCCGACTTCGTTTCTCCCACACCGAGTACATTAGCTGCCCGGGATGTGGGCGTACACTCTATAATTTGGAGGGAACAATTGCCCGCATCAAAAAGGCAACGAGCCATCTTCCCAACCTCAAAATAGGCATCATGGGTTGTATTGTCAATGGACCCGGAGAGATGGCCGACGCAGATTATGGATACGTGGGAGGCGCTCCGCACAAGATCGATCTCTACAAGGGACAAAAGTGTATGCGGCGAGGAATTGCAGAAGGAGACGCCGTAGAGGCTCTCATCGCCCTCATCCGTGAGAATGGAGACTGGGTAGATCCCGAAGACGAAAAGAGCCGGGAAATGGCAGAAAATAAGTAACTTCGTGCCGAATGCGGAGCAGAACGTAAGTTTTGCAACGCCCTTTTTAGAGATATCTACAAGTATGAAGATACCCATCATCAACCGATCCAATAACCCCCTACCCCACTATGCGACGCCTCTGTCCGCAGGTATGGACCTATGTGCATTCCTACCCCAACCAATCCAATTGGAGCCGGGAGCACGTTGCCTCGTCCCCACGGGGTTGCATATAGAATTGCCGGCAGGCTACGAAGCGCAGATCCGCCCTCGCAGTGGCTGGGCCCTCAAATCGGGAGTAACGACACTCAATAGCCCCGGTACAATCGATGCCGATTACCGCGGCGAAATCGGGGTTATCTTGATCAATTTGGGACAGGAACCAGTACAAATCTCCTCGGGAGATCGTATCGCCCAGATGGTGATTGCCCGCTATGAGACAGCCGATTGGCACGAAGTAGACACGCTATCGGAGAGCGAACGAGGCGAAGGCGGATTTGGTCACACCGGCATGCAAGTAAAGAAGTAAAGCCCGATAGATGCCCCTTTTATGAAGTATCTCTACACCCTTCTTTTGCTACTTTGCTCCTTGGGAGTAACCTCAGCTCAAGAGATCGACTCGCAAAAAGCTTTAGCCGACAGGCTCTTTGCAGAGGGGGCTACCTCTCTATTTTCCGAAAAACCGCTTCTTGCCTACTATCAAATCCTCGCATCATATAAGTTAGCTCCCTCGGGAGCCTCGGCTTTTGCGTTGGGCAACTTGCTACGCCCCACCTCAATGGAACAGGCAGCCGAATGGTACCGCAAAGCCTTCGAAGCAGACCCGAGTAACGATGAATATGCCTTCCAATACGGCTATACCCTTGCCAGCAAGGGCGAGACCGACGAGCTTCTCCATATGCTAGATCGGCACATAAAGCTATCGCCCTCCGATAGCCGCAATCAGCTTCTTGCCCTAGGGGTACTACTAGAGGATAGGCAATACGACCGCGTTTCGCAGCGGCTTCCGGCTCTTCTAGAGAGCTCACACGGCACTCCGTACTATGCCCATGCACTACAGATAGCGCAGCGAGTTGCCTTCGAGACGCACGACACCGATGCGATGAATCGCTACCTGGATGCGGCCCTTGAGTTCAATGGAAAATCCCTAAACGACCTTACGGCCTTGCTCTTCGATGTCAAGGAGAATCTGAATGCAGAGATTGCCTATAAACTCTTGCAAAAGATCCCTCAATCGCAGCGTGCCACAAGCAATATCAGTTATGCCGAGGCGGCTATTCTTCTGGACTTGAACCGCATACCCGAGGTCTTTGGCATTCTACAACGATTTTGGAAGATAGATACCACCACCCCCGAGGTGGCGCAGGCGTCCCTCCATGCTTTTCTCTCAGGGTTTGTGAGCAAAGGGCTAGACATCTCGCCATTCCTCCCCATTTACAAAGAGTTTATTGCCACTTATCCTACCAACTTCGATGCTCAACTTGACCTCCAGTCCATCCTATATGTATTGGGGATGCACTCCGAGCGTCAGGCGCAACTCCTGCGAATGACGGAGGAATTCCCCTCAGGGCATCCCGAACTTTGGAATGCATTATTCCAAAACTTTATCTCAAGAGAAACGTTCGACGAGCTCTACAAATATTTCCCTCAAGCCATCAAACAATATCCGAAGGAGGGGAGTTTATACCTTTTCAAGAGCTTGGCAGAGGAGACTGCCGGAGAGCTAGAACGGGCCCGAGAGACGGCCCTCCAGGGGATCGCTCAGACCGATACGACTGAAACCGAGGTGATAGGCGACCTTTACGGCCAGGTAGGCGACATCTGCGCCATGCAGGAGAAGTATACCGAGGCGATAGCTGCCTACGAAGAGTCTATCAAGCTCAACGGAAAAAATCCTAACGTACTCAATAACTACGCCTACTTCCTACTCGGGCTAGAGCAACCCGCTGTGATAGAAAAAGCCGTGCGGATGGCCTCTAAGGCGGTAGCCCTGCAACCCGGTGAATTTCGGTACCTAGACACCTATGGCTTTGCCCTATTCTTGCAAGGAGATTACCTACAAGCCGAGATCTATTTGCGCCAAGCTATTGAAAGAGCTGAGGCTGCCCTCAAAGAGGATCCCTCAAGCATCAGTATCAGTAGCCTTGCAGATTATTACTACCACTATGCAAAGGTGCAAGAGGAGCTGGGCAACTTGCCAAATAGTCTCCTCTACCTCCAGAAAGCAAAGGAACTTGTCTCCACAGACGAAATTGACCTGGCTATTGAAGAAATAAAGCAACGTATGGAGTCTTCAAAGTAACGATCCATCATGAAGAAATCACTCTCTATCCCATCCGTTTTGAGCCTTTTGGCACTTATCACGCTCCTCTGGAGCTGCGGCAGTCGTCGCCCGAGCGCAACTCCCAACGCTCCCACAAAGCAAAACAGGGAGGCCGAGGCTTTTTCTTTGGCACGCCCCATAGCAGCCCCTTGGCAGGTTAAGGCAAGCCTTACTCTCGGGGCCAAAGGCTCTACCATCTCGCTTGATGCCAATGCGTCCGTGGTGGTAGGAGAGGGGATATACGCCTCTCTTCGTCCGTTTGTTTTGTTTGAGATAGCTCGTGTATATCTGCTCCCCGAGGAGATCGTGATTATCGACAAACACAATAAGACGTACCTACGCGCCTCTTACCAGCAGCTCAATGCGGCCTGCCAAGATCAGTTCCCGCTCCCCCTATCTTACCCTCTATTAGAAGGGTTGCTTCTGGGCTATCTCCCACAAGATCTCGAGGTAGAAAAGATGGTAACGCCCCATCAGGCCTTGGTAAAACTTCCTCAAAACAAACTCTCCCTCCTCTACACAATAGGCGAGAATATGCGCCCCAATACCCTTGAGAGCTCACCGGTAGAGGGAGCCGTACTCAAGGCGACCTACTCTCACTACACCTCACACGAAAAGGGGATCTTACCCGATCAATGCTCCTATCAAGTGCTACAAGATGGCACAAATACATTCTCATTGGAGATCGAAGGCTCGTCTTATCGTCGTAACGAGCAGGCCCACGAGCAACTTATTGTGGCCATCCCCTCGGGGTATCGCCAACTCACCGTAAAAGAAGCTTTACAGCTTATTTCTGGCCTATTCCAGTAGTATTTCTCATCAATGAAACTCCGCTATACCCTACTCCTTATGCTCACGCTTCTGGCGTCGCTCCCTATGGTAGCGCAGCAGAAGTCGAAGAAAGTTCAACAGCTCGAGCAGCAACGCAAAGAGGCCATCAAGGCTATCGAAAAGACCGACAAAGAGCTTAGCCGCATAAAAAACGACAAGAATAAAAAGCAGCAAGAGGCGGCTCTCTTGAAAAAAAAGGTAGCTCAGCGACAAGAATTGGTAAAGGCTCTTGACAACGAAATCAAAGAGCTTAGCGGGGATATTGACTCTCTTGCACGTCAGGAGCAGGAGCTACGCACACAAGAGGAAGAGCGTAAAGCCGCCTATGAACGCTCTGTACTCGCCCTACAAAAGAGAAAGAATAGTACCGATCGCATGCTCTTTGTGCTGTCGGCATCTGCCTTCGACGAAGCCATCAGACGCATGAGATTTGTCTCGCAATACGCCAACGCTCACAAACGTGCAGCCGAAGAACTGAAAGTGACGCGTACCGCCCTTGAGCATACTCGCCAGGCCATCGAGGTTAACCGTAAGAGCAAGTCGCAACTCCTTGTACAGCGAGAACAAGAGAAGGCCCAACTCGAGAAAGAGCGCCAGCAACGCACCGGAGAGGTAGCTCAGCTGCAAGGTCAAGAGAAGGATCTTCAACAGCAACGCAAGAAACAGCAGCAGCAAGTAGCCGCCCTCAACCGCAAGATCGAACAACAAATTGCAGCCGAAATAGCCGAAGCCGAACGCAAGGCTCGAGAAGAAGAGGAGCGACGAAAACGCTTAGCTGAGGGCAAAGGCAATACAAATACCGAAAAAGGCCCCGCCCAAGAAGAGCGCAAAGCCGCCACCAAGGGAGGCTATCCCATGACTGCCGAAGAGCGCCGTCTGGGAGGTAGCTTCGCTCAAAACAAGGGAAATCTACCCGCTCCCGTTAATAACAACTACCGCATCATCGGCACCTTTGGCGTGCAACAACACAACGAATTGAGCCGAGTACAAACCAATAACAACGGTATAGACCTAGAGGTACCCCAGGGCACAAGCGCCCGTGCCGTCTTCGAGGGCAAAGTGACCAGTGTATTCGTAATTGAAGGGAATAAAGCGGCCATTATTATCCGCCATGGTAACTATCTTACCGTCTACTCCAATATTACGGGCGTAACGGTGCGTAAGGGGCAAGAAGTAAAGGCACATCAGATCTTAGGGAAGGTGGCTATCGATAGCTTTAGCAATAAGGCCATACTCAACTTCCAAGTATGGCACGAGCGTAGCAAACAAAACCCCCAAGCATGGATACGATAAAGTTCGTTCGCCTGCCTTCGGGGGAGCTATCTTGCGAATCCCCTCAGCTTCTTCCCGAGCAAGTTGTAGCCACCATTGGAGTTTTTGATGGGGTACATGGAGGGCATCGCTTCCTTATAGAGCAACTCAAGCACGAGGCACAACGGCTCCGGCTCCCCTCTGCCGTAATTACCTTTGACACCCCACCGGTGATGGTAGTTCGCCCCGATCATCCCTTTGAAAAACTCAATAGCAATACCGAGCGAGAGCAACTCCTTGCCAAAACAGGAGTAGATTTCCTATTCCTGCTCCCCTTCGATTTGCCCCTTGCCTCCCTCTCTGCCGAAGAATTTTTCCGGCAGATCATCACCCAACATCTCCACGTTCACACCCTCCTCATGGGCTACGACCATCACTTCGGTCATCCTCCCAAGGCAGGCGATCCGCCAACGGACTACAAAAGTCTGGGAGAGAAATGGGGCGTGCGCGTGCTTCCACAAGACCCCTTCTTCGACGAAGTGGAGGGGAAACCCTATAGCTCCAGCCGAATACGCAAGCTCCTACGAGCCGATAATCTCTCTCTTGCCAATCAACTCTTGGGGTATAATTACCGCATCACAGGGGAGGTAAAGGGAGGCTTAGGCATAGGAAAAACCCTAGGATTCCCTACGGCCAATATCGTTCCTGAGGATCCCTACAAACTAATTCCCCCTCTCGGGGTTTATGCCGTATGGGTCTATCTGGGAGAGGCACGCTACGGCGGGATGCTCTATATCGGCAATCGCCCCACCATTGCCGAGGGATTGGAACGCACCATTGAGGTAAATCTATTCAATTTCCAAGGTAATCTCTACGACAAAAAGATAGCCGTGGAGCTCATCGCCCATACGCGAGGCGAAGCCCGTTTTTCTTCCTACGAAGAGCTATCACAAGCCCTACGGCAGGATGCCGAGATCACTCGAGGTCTCCTCTCACTCTAGCGAGTATTTTCCACTCACTCTCCTACAGCCCCTTCTAAAACTACAAGGGGCAAGAGGAAGGGAATCCCCTCTCCAAAACACCCCTCCCCCAAAAAGAACTTTCCACCCAGGCCATAAAGTCTCAGACTTACTGCCCTAAAACAAAAAAACTCTAGGGCAGAAATGCTTCCCATTCTTAGGTGAAAAGAAAATATTTCTTGGGCTAAAACGAAAAATTTTTCAGCCTCCATTTCTTCCGTTTTTCACGGAGAAAGGAGAGGCGAGCACACCTCATGGCATCCCTCAGGCAGGTTGTTCCTCCGCCTACTACGAGCGTGCCCCGCAGAATAAGTCCGAGAAAAGATACTACGGAAAGGGCATTTTGCGTACCTTTGCCTAGAATATATTTAAGATGCAAGATAAAAGAAAAAGATTATGATTACACCCGTATCTAAGACGATTGACCTTGGTGATGGACGTACGATCAAGGTCGAAACGGGAAAATTGGCCAAACAGGCCGACGGTGCCGTTACCGTAACCATGGGCAATACCGTATTGCTCGCAACTGTTTGTGCAGCTGCTGATGCTGCTCCCGATTGCGACTTTATGCCCTTACAAGTAGACTACAAAGAAAAATATTCTGCTGTGGGTCGCTTCCCAGGTGGGTTCACCCGTCGCGAAGGCAAGGCTTCGGATTACGAGATTCTTACCAGCCGCCTTGTAGACCGTGCACTACGCCCCCTATTCCCTGCTGACTATCACGCAGAAGTTTTTGTTAATATAACGTTGTTCTCCGCCGACGGCGTTGATATGCCCGATGCCCTTGCAGGACTCGCAGCGTCGGCTGCTCTTGCCGTATCAGACATTCCCTTCGAAGGCCCCATCAGCGAAGTACGTGTAGCTCGCGTCAATGGTGAGTTCCTCATCAATCCTACCTATGAGCAAGTAGCCAATGCCGATATCGACATGATGGTGGCAGCTACTATCGACAACATCATGATGGTAGAGGGCGAGATGGACGAAGTACAAGAGGCAGATATGCTCGAGGCTATTAAGGTAGCCCATGAGGCCATCAAGAAGCAGTGCCAAGCCCAGCTTGAGCTATCCGAAGCTGTAGGTAAACTCGTTAAGCGTACCTATTGCCACGAAGAAAACGACGACGCTCTCCGCCAGGACGTACACGATAAGTGCTATGCCAAGGCGTACGCCATTGCCACTAGTGGCACAAGCAAACAGGAGCGTACAGCTTCGTTCGAGGCTCTCATTGAGGAATACAAGGCTCAATTCTCAGAAGAGGATTTGGCCGCTAAGAAGTCCATGATTGCTCGCTACTACCACGATGTAGAAAAGGAAGCAATGCGCCGCGCCATCCTCGATGAGGGTAAGCGTCTCGATGGTCGTAAGACAACGGAGATCCGCCCCATCTGGATTGAGACCGACTGCTTGCCCATGCCTCACGGCTCGGCTATCTTCACTCGTGGAGAAACTCAGTCGCTCACAACGGTAACCCTCGGTACCAAGGCCGACGAAAAGTTGGTAGACGATGTACTCTGCCGCTGCAAAGAGCGTTTCCTCCTCCACTATAACTTCCCTCCCTTCTCTACGGGAGAGGCTCGTCCCCAGCGTGCTACAGGTCGCCGCGAGATCGGTCATGGTAACCTCGCTTTCCGTGCCCTCAAGCGTATGATCCCCACAGATTACCCCTATGTAGTACGTGTTATCAGCGATATTCTTGAGTCCAACGGCTCATCATCTATGGCAACGGTTTGTGCCGGTACACTTGCTTTGATGGACGCCGGTGTGCAGATAAAGAAGCCCGTTTCGGGTATTGCCATGGGGCTTATCAGCGAAAATAAGGGAACGAACTATGCCGTTCTCTCCGATATCCTCGGGGACGAAGACCACCTCGGTGATATGGACTTTAAGGTAACGGGTACCCGCGATGGTATCACCGCTACCCAAATGGACATCAAGGTAGACGGCTTGAGCTACGAAATCTTGGAGCGAGCTTTGGCACAAGCTCGTGAGGGCCGTATGCACATCCTCGGCAAGATCGAAGAGGCCATGCCTGCCGTTCGTCCCGACCTCAAGCCCCAAGCTCCACGCATCGAGAAGCTCCGCGTACCCAAAGAGTTTATTGGTGCTATCATTGGCCCTGGTGGTAAGATCATCCAAGGTATCCAAGAAAAGAGCGGTGCTGTGGTGAGCATCGAAGAAATTGATGGCGAAGGTCATGTAGAAATATCTTCTGCCAACAAAGAATCTCTCGACGCAGCTTTGGCTATGGTACGTGGTATCGTGGCTATGCCCGAAGTGGGAGAAGTGTACGACGGTAAGATTACCTCCGTTATGCCCTACGGCTGCTTTGTTGAGTTCCTCCCCGGTAAGGAAGGGTTGCTCCACATCAGCGAAATTGAGTGGCGTCGCTTCGAAAAGATCGAAGACACCAATCTCCACGAAGGCGATAACATCCGCATCCAACTTCTAGAGATCGACCCCAAGACAGGCAAGTTTAAGCTATCGCATCGTGTACTCCTCCCCAAACCCGAAGGGTACGTAGAGCCTGAGCGTCGCCCCCGTCGTGAGGATCGTCCTCGCCGCGAAGAGCGTCGTCCACGCGAAGATCGCAACGATAGCAATCACGACTAAGACGTAATGCTACGAGCTACCCTCCCCAATCTCTAACGCTCTAGGTCCCTAGAGAATTAAGAGAGATAGGAGGGGAAGTTTAGCTCCACTAAGGATAGAAAGAGAGGGGTGCAGCCGCATTTCCTCTCTTTTTTCTATTGTAATAGCACGGTTTCTTTTGCCGCCAGAGCAACAAATAACATCCTAGAGAACAAGGCCTTACCATCACAAAAGAGAAAAGATAAGGAGGAAAACTCACGAAAAAGCAAGGGAGAAAGTATTGCAAGTTACAAATTAAGTAGTACCTTTGCACGGTGATTGGGCGGCAGGTAGTGCTGTAAGAGCTCCTACAATGTAGCCCGAAGAGTCGCTTTTTTGGGTTGAATCGCTAGCTCAGTAGGTAGAGCACAACACTTTTAATGTTGGGGTCCTGGGTTCGAGCCCCAGGCGGTTCACAGAGAGAAACTTCAAGGGAAATCCCTTGGAGTTTTTTTGTATCCGAAGGGATGGATCGGCCCTAGCAAAATAGGGCTCAAGGGAGGGTTAAATCTTGCCTCGCCTCGGGACTCATAACATTGCCCACCCCCTTAGCCCGCAGTCTTCCCCAAAAGATGCTCCGAGGGTCACAATAACTTTTGTACTTTTGTATCCGGAAAGAGGTATTCCTATGCCCCCTCTCGGAGAGACGATTGCGGGGGCTAGCTAGCAAAAATTGCCTCTTCGGAACTTGTCAATCTCTGTAAATACAGCCAGACTCAGCTATGGAACAGCAGAACTTGCAGCAACTCAATGCCGAAATAAAGGCTGAGAGCCGCTTTGTAGAAAAGATAATCACAGGTATGGGACAGACCATCGTGGGTCAGGACCATCTTGTACGAGCCCTCCTTATTGGGCTACTTGCCGATGGGCATATCCTGCTAGAGGGTGTACCCGGGCTTGCCAAAACCCTAGCGATTAAGACGCTGAGCGATCTTATTCGTGCCGACTATAGTCGCATCCAATTTACGCCGGATCTTCTCCCTGCCGACGTGGTGGGCACGATGATGTACAGCCGTAATAAAGAGGAGTTTGTGGTAAAGAAGGGTCCCGTATTTGCCAACTTCGTATTGGCAGATGAGATCAACCGTGCCCCCGCCAAGGTGCAAAGTGCTCTACTCGAGTCGATGCAAGAGCGTCAGGTAACCATCGGAGACACCACCTACCCCCTCCCCAAACCCTTCCTCGTAATGGCTACTCAAAACCCCTTGGAGCAGGAGGGCACCTATCCCCTACCCGAGGCGCAGGTAGATCGTTTTATGCTCAAGGTACACATCGACTACCCCAGCCGAGAAGAGGAGCAGCGCGTTGTTCTCCTCAACATGCAGGGCGCCCTCCCCAAGGCCAGCCCCGTAGTGACCACAGAAGATATACTGCACGCTCGCGAGGTGGTGCGCAAGATCTATGTAGACGATAAGATACTTCGCTACATCGTAGACCTTGTTTTTGCAACACGTGAGCCCGAGAAAGTTGGCTTGGAGAGCCTCCGTCCCATGATCCTTTGTGGGGCATCCCCCAGAGCCTCCATCAACCTATCTCTGGCAGCTCGCGCCTACGCCTTCATAGATGGTAGAGGCTATGTACTCCCCGAGGATGTACGAGCTGTGGCACACGATGTACTCCGCCACCGCATCGCCCTGAGCTACGAAGCCGAAGCCAACGAACTCTCCAGCGATACCATCATTACGGAGATTATAAACAAAGTAGTAGTGCCCTAAGAGGCAAGGATAGGCATTATGCCCACAGATAGTACCCAATCACAATTGCTCCAGAGCGATATATTGCAGCGTGTACGCCGTGTGGAAATCAAGGCGCGTGGCTTGTCGCAGGAGCTTTTTGCAGGAGAATACCACTCGGCGTTCCGCGGTCGGGGTATGGCCTTTAGTGAGGTACGCGAGTACCAAGTGGGCGATGATATACGAGACATTGACTGGAACGTAACGGCTCGCCTCGGAGATCCTTACATCAAAATCTTCGAAGAAGAACGCGAACTGACCGTGATGCTCGCCATTGACATGTCCGCAAGTCTCAACTTTGGTACGCAAGAGGAGACCAAGCGTGAGTTAGTGGCCGAGATTGCCGCTACCCTAGCCTTCTCTGCGATTGAGAACAACGACAAAGTGGGCGTGCTCCTCTTCACCGATACGGTAGAGAAGTATATCCCCCCCGCTAAGGGCAAAAAACATATTCTTTACATCATACGAGAGATATTGCTTTTTAGCCCCCAAGGTCGTGGTACCAACCTAGAGATCCCGCTAACGTACCTCAGCCGCATCGTTAAGAAGCGCTCCACCACGTTTATTATTAGCGACTTTATGACCGATGGCAAGGCAGAAAGCTACCGTAACGCCCTGCGTTTTGCCGCACGTAAGCATGATTTAATCGCCATTGTAGTGCGAGATCCTCGAGAAGAGTCACTGCCAAAAATGGGATTGGTGCAGTTCGAAGACCCCGAGACTGGGGCTACACGCTGGATTGACACCGATTCGAAAAAAGTGCGCCGTGCCTATGCCGAGGGTTTTTCTATGGCACAAGAGGAACGCAGAAACTCCATGAAACTCTATGGTATAGACTATGCCGAAGTAGCTACCGGCGAGGATTTTGTACGCGCTTTGCTCAAAATATTCTCGCACCGCTAGAGGCACATTGAATACGGAGTATCGAGGTTATTGGTTTATGAATCTATACAGACACAACCTATCTAAGCATCTTTGGGGAGTTGTACTACTGCTCTTTGCACTTATCCCTCAAGCCCTACGTGGCCAAGAAGCGAAGATTACAACAAGTATTACTCCGGGCGAAATACTGATAGGCGAGGTCGCTATTATCGATATTGTAATACGCACAAGCGATCTTGAGAACACCTATCTTATAAACCCCATAGACACGGCACAACTCCGTGCCGAGGCGCTCTCGTTTGAGATCACAGACACTATCGACATAGACAATACCACGAAGGAGCTCCATGCTCGCATGGCGGTTACTTCGTTTGACTCAACGCTAGTGGTGATACCGGCCTTCGGGGTACGGGTGGGCGATCAGGAGTCGTTTGCGAACCCCCTTACCCTCAAAGTCAATCTGCCCAAGGTGGATATGGAGCACCCCGATCAGTTCAACGACATCAAAGGGGTATGGGATCTTCCCTACACGTGGGGCGAAATACTCCTCATGGCTCTACCTTGGTTGCTAGGCGTACTCATCTTGCTTGGAGCCTTTTTTAGCTACAAATACTACCGCCGCCGCAAGGCAAGGCTCGCGCTACGGCCTGATCCGCCGGCTCCCGCTCCCTCCCTTTCGGTGTTACAACGCTACGAAATGGCTCTCGACGCCCTCAATGCCCGGCACCTACCGGAGCAGGGATTGCAACGAGAGTACTATACAGAGCTTGATGTTCTCTCCCGTACCTTCGTACGTACCACCACCGGGATAGATACCCTGGAGATGACCTCGAGACAACTCGTTCGGGCGCTTATCAAAGCCGGATTCCGCTCTCTTGTGGACGATCAGAAGCTCGATGAACTCACAGAAAGAGTGGATCTTGCCAAGTTTGCCAAGGTAGTCTACACCCCTAGCGAAGCCGAGAGTGATAGCAAACATTGGCTCCGTGTGGCGCAAGCCCTCTACCAAGCAACGCAAGAGCAGGCAGGCGCAACGGAGAAAGAAAAGAAGGGAGGCAACGCATGACATTTGTCCATCCATCGTTCCTTTGGGCACTCCTGCTCATTCCTCTTCTCACGGCCGCTTACATTCTTTTGTTGCAAAAGCGCTATGCGACCCTCGTACTATCGGCTTTTTATAGGCTCAAGTCGGGTGGGCTCCGTACGCACCTTAGGCATCTCCCCTTCGCCTTAGAAATGCTGGCTCTAGGCGCCCTAATCGTTGCTCTAGCACGCCCGCAAAACACCAATAGTTGGCAAAAAGACAATGTAGAGGGGATAGATATTATGCTCGCTATAGATGCTTCCGGCAGTATGATGGCCATGGACTTGCAGCCCAACCGCTTCGTTGCGGCTGTGGAGGTAGCTCAGAAGTTCATCGGCAATCGACCCAACGACAATATCGGACTTGTGATGTTTGCCGGAGAGAGCTTCACCCAATGCCCTCTAACCACCGACCACGCTACCCTCCTCAATCGCCTATCCGAGGTAGAGATCGGTTACCTCGAAGATGGTACCGCCATAGGGCTGGGTATTGCCACGGCATGCAACCGACTCAAAGAGAGTCACGCCAAGAGCAAAATCATTGTACTCCTAACCGACGGTACCAACAACGCAGGAAGCATTGCGCCGGCTATGGCAGCCTCTCTGGCAGAAAGCCTGGGAATACGCATCTACACAGTGGCTGTCGGCACTCGTGGCGAGGCTCCCTACCCCCACGAAACCGCCTTTGGCACCGTGATCGACAACGTAAAGGTGGAGATCGACGAAGCCTCTCTCAAAGAGATCGCTCAGACCACGGGCGGCTCCTACTTCCGCGCTACCGACAACGAAAGTCTCAATCAGATCTACGACGAAATTGACTCTCTGGAGAAAAGCAAACTGATGACCCAAAACTTCAAAGCCTACGAGGAGCGTTACTTTGGTTGGGTTGTAGCGGCACTCCTTCTGCTCCTCATGTCCTTTGTTCTTCGCTGTACTTATCTCCGTACCAATCCCTAGTCGCCCCAAGTAGTATCGCTATGTACTTTGTCCAACCCGAGTATTTCTATTTACTCTTTATACTGATTCCTCTTGTCTTGCTGGCACAATGGGGCTACCGCTCACGACGAAGGTCTCAGCGTCAATTTGCCCAAGTACCCCTACTCAAAGCCCTCAAGCCCGAGGCATCTACCCTGCGCCGTATTGTTCGCAACGGGCTTATGCTTCTATCCATAGCCTGCCTCGTAGCCGCACTGGCACGCCCACAACTGCAAGAACGCAAGGAAAATCCGGGAGAAGCTAAAGGTATAGAAGCCATGATTGCTCTGGACATCTCCAACTCCATGCTAGCGGAGGATCTCTCGCCCAACAGACTTCAATTTGCCAAACTAACCATCCATCGGCTCCTCGACTACCTAGCCGAGAGCAAAGTGGGAGTCGTGGTATTTGCCGGCAATGCTTACATGCAGCTCCCCATCACTACCGACCTGGCTATGGCCAAAAAGATGGTCGATGATGCCAATCCCGACATGCTATCGAACCAAGGGACCGCCATTGCTTCTGCCATAGATCTCTCGCTAGGATCCTTCTCAGACCGCCACGATGTGGGCAAAGCCATCATCCTATTTACCGATGGCGAAAACCATGAGGGCGATGCTCTAGAGGCGGCAAAAAAAGCCAAGAGCCAAGGCGTAAAGGTATATACCATTGCCGTTGGTAGCGAAGAGGGAGCCCCCATTCCTCAAGACAATGGCTACCTAATGGACGAAGAAGGAAAGATGGTACTCTCAAAGAGTAATCCCGAGATGTGCAAAGAGATAGCACAAGCCGGCGATGGCGGGATGCTCGTAGGCAAGAGCGTTTCCTCGCTCTCCTCCAAAATATACGATGAGCTAAAAAAGCTCCCACAAGCCGTAGTAAATGCCTCCACAGAGACCAAACACGAGCTATTCGGATGGTTTGTTTTTGCGGCATTGCTGCTCCTTGTCGCTATGGAGTGCATCCAGTTGCGCAAAAATAGGCTCCTTGCCAGACTTAGACTTTTTGATCGAACATGAAAAAGTTGTTCCCTATTTTCTATATAGCTGCCCTACTAGTATTTGCCCTTCCGGCAGAGGGGCAACAGAAGGTCCGCACGGCCATTCGCAAGGGACATAGCGCTCTCAAAAAAGAGGAGTATGCCACGGCAGAGACAGCCTACCGCAAGGCATTAGCTCAAGACAGCACCCTTGCCATTGGTCACTATTCGCTCGGCAATGCTCTCTACAAACAGGGCAAGTACAAAGAGGCTCTTGAGGAGTATGGTCGTATCCAGCCGGAGCATCTGGAGGATGTGAATCAAGCGGCACAGCTTTTCCACAATATGGGCAACGCCCAGCTCCAGCAGAAGAAATTTGCCGAGGCGGCCGAGAGTTTCAAACAATCTCTGCGCCTTAATCCAACGGATGATGAGACGCGCTACAACCTTGCTCTAGCTCTCAAGCAGATCCCTCCCGAGGACAAAAACAAGGGCGGAGGTGCCCAAAATCAACCTCAACCCCAACCGCAGGAGCAAAAGCCTCAGCCCCAAAAAGAACAAAACAAGGAGCAGGGAAAACCCGAACAGCCGCAGAAGAATGAAAAAATAGACCCCAAAACGGCAGAAAAAATCCTCGACGCCTACCAGCAAGACGAAGACGAGAGCAGGAAACGCTACGAGGCAAGACGCCAGCAGGGGCAACAGCAACGCCAAGACAAGAATAAGAAAAGATGGTAACCCCACATCGCCCCATACGTAGCAAGCTATTGTGCTTTTGGCTCCCGCTCATTGTGCTTTTGAGCTGGTTACCACAGAGTACTTTGGCTCAAACGACCTTCCGAGTAGAGGCCCCTAGCGCCGTCTCGCTATCGGAGAAAATCCGTGTACAATTCATCCTCCAAAACGGAGATGGAACCGATTTCACAGCACCTGAGGTAGAAGGGGCTTCGGTGCTCTTTCCCCCGAGCAATGCGGTCTCCAAAGCCAACATCAACGGAAGAATAAGTGTCACCTACACCGGCACCTACCTTGCAGAGCGCACGGGGACCGTCCGTATAGGTAAGGCCTCTATCAAGGTAAAAGGTAAAACCTACTACACACAGCCCCTCAATATCCGCATCTTATCCGACGATAAAAACGGAGGGAAAAGCCAGAGTCAAGTATCGAAGGCTACGGATATGTTTATCCGTGCTACTCCCTCTAAGACTACGGCTTACGAGCAAGAGGCGATACTCGTTACCTACAAACTCTATACACGCAATGCCAATATCGACTTCGAGAACGTCAAATTCCCCGAGTACGATGGCTTCATAGAGCAACCTATCGAGCGCAGTCGCAACGTACAACTCTCACTAGAGCAATTCAACGGCAAGAACTATTACAGTGCCGTCTTGCACCAAACGCTCATCTTCCCGCAGCGTAGCGGTTCGCTCAGCATACCCCAAGGGGAGTTCGATCTCGTAGCCGCGGTGGAACAGAAAATAGACAACGAAGACGACTACTTCGGCATCTCCTCCATCAGTCAGGTGCGCAAGAAAATACTCAGCCCTGCCATCCCCCTCAACATACGAGAGCTACCGAAGCCAGCTCCCGAGGGCTTCGATGGGGCGGTGGGTCACTTCTCCATCAAAGTAGAGGTACCCGATCGCAACGAGATCAAGACCAACGAACAGATGACCATAAGGCTCACGATCTCAGGGCGTGGGAACCTAAAACTCATCACCACCCCCACGATACAATGGCCCGATAGCTTCGAAGCCTTCGACCCCAAGAGCGAAGCAAACCTACAAGCCACAACCGACGGAGTGGTAGGCACCCGCACCATTGATTACTATGCCGTGCCTCGCAATGTTGGGGATTTCACCCTACCTGCCATCCGACTTGTCTACTTCGACCCCCAAACCAATAAGTACGAAACCGTAGCGACCGCCCCCATCACCCTCAAGGTGGCAAAGGGAGAAAGCACGGGACTGTACGACCAAAATAGCCATACCGATGTGGAGCTTCTCAGTAACGATATAGCTCGGCTCAAAAACCTAAAGGAGGGAGACTCGGGGAGCATACTCCACTTTATGGGTAACGTGTGGTACCTTGCCATCTATTGCTTTATAGCTCTGCTCTCGATACTCTTTGCTTGGGGCTACCGCCGTCACTTGGCAAAAGAAAAAGATGTGGTAGGCAAGAGACTTCGCGGAGCTGCCAAAGTGGCTCAGAAACACCTGGCCAAAGCTCAAACGTTGCTGACCGAGGGGTCCGATGCTGACTTCTACCAAGCCATCCTGGCAGCACTACAAGGCTACATCGCAGATAAGCTCCTCCTGGATCAAAGTCAACTCAGCCGGCAACAGATTGCCGCTAAGCTACAGGCGGCACAATACCCCCAAGAGACCATAAACTCGCTAATGGAGACGCTCTCGCAGGCCGAGTTTGCCCGCTTTGCACCCGACGCCTCCTCACTACAACGGCAAGAAATACTACACAAAGCTCACGAGGCAATAGAAGCAATAGAAAGCGCTAAAAGTACCATCCGATGAAAAGATTTCTCCTCCTCATCTGCCTATTTGTCTCCATGCTTGCCCACGCCCAAAACAGCGCCGGCGTAATGCCCAACGAAGCGGAGCTCAAGGCGCTATACGACAAAGAGCAATACACCCAGGCAATAGCGGGCTACCGAGAGCTACTCCTAGCCTCCGAGTCGGCTCCCTCCGCCGCCCTATACTACAATTTGGGCAATGCCTATTACCGCAATGGAGAGCTGGGTTGGGCTATCCTCTCTTACGAACGTGCCCTCCGACTTGCCCCTAGAGACAAATACGTACAGCACAACCTACAGATTGCTGCAAGCCAAACCACCGACCGCTTGGAGTACTACACCTCCTATTCGCAAAGCGTATGGCACTCTATCTGCTATGCCCTACCGCCCACGGCATGGATGGTGATCTCACTCTTCCTTTTTATCCTCTTGGCAGTTGCCATCCTAGCCTTCGTTTTCATGCGAAAGAAGGTGATACGGCAGGTAGCGTTCTATACGAGTTTGGCAAGTCTGGTGCTATTTATTTTTTGTGGATTCGTGACCCGAAGCCTTATACACAACTATCGGGATGGAAGCGAAGCTATCGTCATAGAGGGGCAAGTAGCGGCCAAAAGCGCACCTTCGGGGGCTACGACCACCCTATTTGTACTGCACGAGGGAAGTAAAATAAAGCTCGAAGACCTCCCCGAAGAGAACGGACAAGTAGCCATTACCCTACCTGATGGGACACTCGGATGGGTCTCTTCTAAGGCTCTACTAGCCATCTATCCCTTCTCTCTAAATCCCTAAAACTCCACTGCCTACTATGCTTGATCAATTGGTCCTCTGGGAGCGTGAGCTTTTTCTTGCCCTCAACAGTCCCCACAGCCCCTACCTAGATGCGTTCTTTCACCTCATCTCGGCTCGATGGACTTGGACGGCAGTAATCGTTGCCCTCATTGCTTGGCTATTCTACAAACGCCCTGCCAAAGAGGCTCTCTTTTTCATCGGCATTGTAGCGCTAATGATCGCCTTTACAGATCAAGAGACCTCTAGTTTAATCAAACCGCTCTGCGCCCGATTGCGCCCTACCCATCACCCCTATACAAAGGATTTGGTGCTGAATGCATATGAGAACCTAGGCGGCGGATTTGGATTTGTCTCGGGGCATGCTGCCAATTTTATGGCTATTGCGCTATTCACCGCTCTCGCCTTTCGCGATCGTTGGTACTCTATTATTGTCTTTTCCCTCGCGGTAATTGTAGTCTATAGTCGCATTTATTTGGGGATGCACTTTATCACGGATGTAGTGCCGGGTAGCCTTATTGGGTTGCTTAATGGATGGATTTTCTTTTTGTTGTACCGCTGGGTACGTGCTAAGTGGATGCCGCGGCCTCACCCACGCGCTCCCCACGAAGCCTTTCGGGCAACCCTGCCTATTTGGCGAGGGGTACTGGTAGGATACCTCTTTTTCCTGCTCTTCTTCGCCCAAGAGGTAGTCAAGATCCTGCAACAAACCCACTACTACTAATCTTCTCCCCCAAGCCCACCTCGAGCACTCTCCCCTCGTGGGAGCTCCCTATTTCTGTCCTCTTCTAAAGAAGCCCCTCACGAGAGCAAAACCCCTCACGAGGAGGTGAATTCTGCCGACGAGGGCTACCACTCGAAAACTCTAGGGCTAAAACAAAAAACTTCCTGCCTAAAATCAAAACATTTTCCACCCAAAAGTCTCACCCAAAATCAGCTGAAAATGCCTCCTCTTTTCAGCTGGTTTCGGATTGGAAATCAAGCAGGCTTTTTTGAGTATCTTTGTGGGAAAGCTAAACGCAAGAGATGAAGAATCAGACCCTCCCAAGCCCCTCGGCCTCCCCATCGGAGACCGCTCAACCGCAAGACGACGTATTTGAAGCCGGAGCTATCCGCATACGAGGAGCACGTGTACACAACCTAAAAGACATAGATGTAGACATACCCCGTCACAAGCTTTCTGTTGTCACGGGGCTGAGTGGTAGTGGTAAAAGTTCTCTTGTATTTGACGTACTTCTTGCCGAGGGGCAACGCCGATATATCGATACCTTTTCGGCCTATGCACGTAGCTTTATTGGCTCCTCTAGCCGCCCCGAGGTGGAGAGTATCGATGGGCTCAGTCCCGTAGTCTCCATTGAGCAAAAGACGGCCTCCAATAACCCTCGCTCCACAGTGGGCACTGTTACCGAGATCTACGATTTTCTCCGTCTTCTCTACGCCCGAGTGGCCACTCCTTATAGCTACATCACAGAGAAGCCCATGCAGAAGTACAGCGAAGCCGAGCTCATCGACTTTGTGATGCAAGATTTTTCCGGTAAAGCGGTAGAGATTCTTGCCCCCGTAGTGAAAGATCGCAAGGGGCATTACCGAGAGTTGTTCGAAGATCTTCGCAAAAAAGGCTTCGTACATGTCTATGCCGATGGCGAACTGATTGAGCTTTATCCCGGGTTAAAACTTGACCGCTACAGCAAGCACTACATTGCTGTACTCATTGATAAATTCGTGGTAAAAGAGGAGGCCCGAGAGAGACTAACCCAAGCCGTTTCACTTGCCCTAAGGCAGGGTGATGGCATGCTCGACATTCGCCAAAGAGGGGACGAGCAACTGCGACACCTCTCCACCAAACTGATGGATACGGAGAGTGGTATCGCCTATCCCGAGGTAAGCCCTGCCACGTTCTCCTTCAACTCCCCCCAAGGTTGCTGCCCTACCTGCCGAGGGCTAGGGCATGTAAGTAGCGTAGATAACAGCAAGTTAGTGCCCGATCCTAAGCTGAGTATCCTCAAAGGGGGGATAAAACCCCTCACACCGGCAGCCGTTAAATACTATAGCGAAGCACTCAAACGCATCTTAGAACCGTACGAACTCGACCTCAACAGCCCTGTGGGAGAGATCCCCGAGGAGGTAATGGATACGCTACTCTACGGCGAGTCGCACGAAGAGAGAGGCGGCAAGAGCGACCGATTTGAGGGCGTAATTGATGCTATCATCATGGAAGCCAACCGTGACGAAGCTACCGAACTGACTCGCCGATGGGCGGAGCAATTCCTCGTAACAGCCCCCTGCCCCCTGTGCCACGGCAAGAGGCTCAATACCATTGCTCAGCATTACCGCATTGGCAAGTGGCCCATACACGAGCTATCCAACCTCGACCTCAACGAGCTGCTCGACCTCTTGCCCCAAATCCACCAAGCGATTCCCGAAAAATTACAGCCCGTAGGGCATGAGATCCTAAAGGAGATAGAGGTACGCATTCGCTTCCTCCTCGATGTGGGGTTATACTACCTGAGCTTAGGGCGTTCTGCCTCCTCCCTCTCGGGCGGAGAGAGCCAGCGCATCCGACTAGCCACCCAAATTGGTACCGGACTGGTGGAGGTTCTCTACCTCCTAGACGAGCCGGGCATCGGACTGCACCCCAGCGACAATCAGCGGCTCATAACCTCCCTCAAAAAACTGCGGGACGGAGAGAATACCGTAGTGGTAGTGGAGCACGACCGAGAGATGATGCTGGCTGCCGATTACTTAATCGATATGGGCCCCGGAGCAGGACGCCTGGGAGGCAACGTCGTATTCTCGGGAGTGCCCCAACAACTACCCCATGCCCACTCCTTCACGGCTGACTATCTGAATGGAATAAAGCGAATTGAGGTGCCCTCCACGCGGCGGAAAGGGAATGGGAAGAGCATCACCCTACAAGGGGCAACGGGCAATAATCTGAAGAATGTAACGGTGCAAATCCCCCTTGGTACCTTCATTTGTGTCACAGGAGTATCGGGTAGCGGCAAGAGTTCGCTCATCAATAGTACCCTCGTACCCCTACTTTCGAGGCAACTCTACCACTCCAAACGCGAACCCCTCCCCTATCAATCTATCGAAGGGGTGAAGAATATCGACAAACTGGTAGTAGTAGATCAATCCCCTCTTGGGCGCACCCCTCGTAGCAACCCGGCTACTTATACGGGGCTATTTACCGAGATTCGCAAGATATTTGTAGCCCTACCGGAGAGCAAAGCTCGCGGCTACAAACCGGGGAGATTCTCCTTCAATGTAGCCGGAGGGAGGTGCGAAGCCTGCAAAGGGAATGGCTATCGTACCCTCGAAATGAACTTCTTACCCAACGTGACTATCCCCTGCGAAGTGTGCCATGGCAAGCGTTATACTCGAGAAACACTGGAGGTACGCTATAGGG
This sequence comes from uncultured Porphyromonas sp., assembly GCF_938023125.1. Classification (GTDB taxonomy): domain Bacteria; phylum Bacteroidota; class Bacteroidia; order Bacteroidales; family Porphyromonadaceae; genus Porphyromonas. The sequence continues at coordinate 76,494 of NZ_CALHDW010000011.1, read as the reverse complement.
GCAAAACCATTGCCGATGTGCTGGAGATGACCATAAACCAAGCCGCCGAATTCTTTGAGAATATTCCCCAATTGCACCGCCGTCTGGAGGTTATGCGCAAGGTGGGGCTAGGGTACATCAAGCTAGGGCAGCCCTCCACCACCCTTTCGGGGGGCGAAAGTCAGCGTGTAAAGCTATCCGAGGAACTCACCAAAAAGGATACCGGCAATACGTTGTACATCCTAGACGAACCCACTACGGGGCTACACTTTGAGGATATTAGGGTACTGCTATCTCTCGTGAATCAACTTGTGGACAAAGGGAATACCGTGCTGATTATTGAGCATGACTTGGATGTAATCAAGAGTGCGGACCATCTCATCGAGATGGGGTCCGAGGGCGGTCGAGGGGGCGGCAGGCTGCTCTTTGCCGGCACCCCCGAAGAGATGGTAGCCCGTTACCCCGAGGGCAAGACCTCACCCTTCCTTACCCCTCTCCTGCAGTAGAGATGCGCCCCTTGTATTTCAATATGATTTTATACCTTTGGCACAAGGGAATTTAATAGTGTATTTCCCGATATGATTTAGTACCAAATTAGTAGTATGGTATTATGAAAAGAATCTGTTTTTCATGTGTTGTCACCCTTTGTACAATGTTGTTTGTTATGAGTTCTTCTTGCTCTAAAGACAACTCGCTTAAACTGCCAGAAGAAAAAATCGAAAGTAGCGAATTGGTACAGAAAGAGTTAATTTACTCGAGTCTTTCTGTTGCCGCTTATAGTTTCAAATATTGGGAGACGACTTTGCCATGAATCTATTTCAACGATTTCTATCCAATATGAAGAAGAGAGAACCGCTTCTCTTGGAAAGTGTAAGGGCTGTATTGTTTTTGATGTACTTTTTAATTTCGCTCCATCTTTCCTTTAATAAGGATACTCTCCTCTTTGGGATCACCGTAGGTGGAATGGTTGTTTATGCCCTGCTTGTTATAGGGACATTTTTAAAAAAGAGATGAGCTTCTAATCGAGCTAAATAGTAAGCAACAAACTATTGAACCACCCAAAACAAGCCAAGCTGTTTCGGGTGGTTCTTTATTCTGAAGAGTGATAAATTATACTCACCCTATTCCTCTACTGGTAAATGCACAAACCTACCATTCCTCCCGCATTTGTCTAAGTACGTGCTTGTGGATCTGATACGGGGTGAATGCCCACACGACACAGCAAGCAAAAGATACCGAGCCATCTCGCAACCACTCGGAATCTTTCGTGCGGAAGAAAATCTCAGCAAGAGAGGAGAACTTATAACCAACTCAAGGACAACGAATTAACAAGTCCGTCATCAGGGGTGCAATTTACCCCCATCCATCCGGCTCCAACAGACAAGAAATTCCCCATCTTCGCCTTGAGAAAAAGAAAGAGGGTGCCCCAAAACAAATTGGGAACACCCTTGCATATCCATTCCTTCCCCCAGGAGGGAGGGATGATACTCTAAGCTCAGCGAATGAGCACCTTGACAACCTCTTGAGTGCCTTCTATCTGTACAAGGTAAACGCCCTCTGCAAGAGAGAAGTATACTTCGCCATCTCGCACTACACGTTTAGCGAGTACAGAGCCTCCGGGATTGTAGACAATAGCCATAGCTCCTTCTACGGGATAGACTACACGGAGCATTCCGTTCACAACTTTACAATTGAGGCTACCGGTAGATGCGACTTGATTGAGAGCAGTCTCCTCCTTGAAAGATGCTTCGATGCGATAGTCTCGGTCCATGGTAATTGAGATCGGATTGCTTGTATCCTCTGCCACTTTGCCATTGATGGTCCAGAAAGCAAATACGTAGCCATCCTCGGGTTCTGCCAAGATCTCTACCACAGAACCTTCCTTCACTTTGGAATTCAAAGGGATAGTCCCATGATTTATAGTGGCTGATACACCCCCATTATTATCGGCAAGAGAGATGCTCAACTGATAGTATATCTCGTCACGCTCGAAAACTGCTTCCACAAGAGTCTGTCTATTAAGCACAATTTCTAGGGTAGCCTCGCCCTGCTTGGGAGTCGTTGCCCCATTTACGATCCAGTGCTTGAGGTGGTAGTTCTTTTCGGGATGAGCTGTAAAGACAACTGCCTGATCGGCCTTTTGCAGGCTTTCTGGTTCGATTTCCACTCCGCCGATAGTAGCCGTTACTTTACCATACTCGGGGTTATTAGCTTGGAAGGCAACCTTATAACGCTTGTAGGCCTCTGCAAAAATAGCCTCTACGGTGGTAGGCGCCTTTACTTCGTAGGTAAACTCCGATCCCGTAGCTTCGATTTCTCGCCCATTAATAAGCCATCCCTTGAGGAGGTAAGCCTCTTTCGCTTCTGCCACGAGGCGCACCGAGGCATTCTCCTTCACGCTAGCTTCAGTCGGTAGGAGTTCCTCGCCATTGTAGACCTTAAGGGTACCTCCCTCGTATTCATTCTTATACGAAAGTTTGTGGAATACGTCGGGAGAGACTAACGGAACGACGCTCCCAAACGTCTTCCACACAGCCGCTTCCTTGTAAGTAGCCACAAGATCTTGCGTGGGGACGTATAGGATGACTGTTGCCAGCGCCACCTTATCAAATGCATTACGATAGACAGTAGGCGGAGTCGTATTCATCGAAGTCACTTTGGTAAGAGCCGTACACTCTCCAAAAGATTTGAAGTTAATGCTATTGACTTTTTCTGTGAGGTATACCTCTTTGAGTTCGCTGCAAGAGTAGAAACACATACGTTCGATTTTCTCAAGAAGTTCCGGAGTCTTGAAGTACACCAAGCCACTCTTAGAAAAAGCATTTTGCTCTATCGTTGTGACGCTAGCGGGGAGATCTGCTCTCTGGAGTCCCTTACACTCGAGGAAGGCATCAGAGCGGATAGTCTCTAGTTTAGTACTCCATACCACATCGGACAAAGCCCTACTCAAAGCAAAAGCATTCATCCCAATTTCAGTTACATTATCGCCCATTACCACACGGGTCAACTTAGGCATATCACTCAAAGAAGACTCCCCGATAAGGGTTAGACTCATAGGGAGGATTACCTCTTCTAGATTGGGATGTTTCGAGAATGCGATTCTAGGAAGGGCATTCCCTTCGATAGAAGCCTCCTTCATATCCAGCTTGGTCAAGCCACCCATGCGTAGAGAGACGAATTCGACATCAGCCGCATTCATTTGGCCCTTGATCGTCAAAGTCTGGCACTTATGAGGCTCAGCAATTCCCTTGAGTTGCTCACTAAGGTTGCCCGGGGCCGTCAGGGTTACAACAGGATTAATGGGATCCAGTGGCTCCACACTAGGATCCTCGCCTTTCGCTCTATAGAAAATCTTGAGTACGGCTCTCTGCTTCAGACCGGAGCCATCGGAGTACTCGCCCCAACCTTCTTCTAGTATTCTCCCGTTATCGGTCGCTCTGTAGAGCGTACGAATAGGCTTCCCCTTTACATTCTTGGGATAGCAATAAAAATCGGTATAAGTCTGTCCCATTGCTGCTAGGGGCATATTTGCCTCCCCCTCAACAGTCATCAGAATGCTTTTCCCGGTGTAGAGGAAAGGTTTGTCAAGCTTTACATGAAGTTCAAAATCCTGTTCTTGTTTTTCATCGAAATCAATATTGAAGGTTGCTGTTGCACACAAATCGGCATCGGTATCAATAGATTTCCAAGGATAGTTCTTCTCTCCACTCTTCTTCTTAAACTCAGTATCCTCTATGTTAGAGAGGTAGAGACGCATCTTAATAGAGTAATCAGGCTCAAAAGAAGTCCCTTCTTGATTATAAACTCGGAAGTGGATTTCTGTAATCTCCTTGCCTTCAAGCCCTACGAGATCTTCTGCTGTATAGAGCTGCTGTGAGCGACTATACTGATAATCGAAATCGAAAGGAGCTTTCTGCCCTATACTCCCCTGGAAGTGTACTGTCGTCGAGGAAAAATCTCCTAAACTGATTGATTGTTGAGTCTGAGCTTTTGCCACAGAAAATGATGTGGCAAGGGCGATAAAACTCAACAGCAACGTAAATAATTTCTTGCGCATACTTGTTTGTTGATTGAATTATGTTTAACGTACTTAACTTACGTACTAGAATAGACAGAATCTCTACTCTATACATTTTTATTTCTCTGCTAAAATAGAAGACCCAAAGAGACCTGTAGTTTGTAAAGTGTTACCCTGCTGCTAACGGAGCATAGGGCAGCACTTGTTTGAGCATAGAGAGACGCCTGCCGAGAAGGCAGCAGATATTCCCCTCCTAGAGAGGTCTTGATGTGTGTCTGATTCATCACTTGTATTTTGTGATTCATCTCTGCCAATGAACGCAACTTCTTCGTAAAAGGATGGTAAAACTCATCTACAGGAAGAGGCCCGAAGAGAAGGACATCCCGAAGACTAAAGCGATGCTCTAAACCGACCTGGGCACGAAGAGCAAAACGGAGCTGCCGGTCTATTGCATGCCGACAGCGAAGAGAAACCCCGGGGGTAAGGTGTGAATATTGCTCCAAAGCCCCGGAAGACTTTCGCTCTTGCTGAAAGAGTTCGAAACGAACTGAGGGAAGCAACTCCCAAAGAGCCCTCCTAGACTGGAAAGAAAAAACGCCCTCTAAGTCGTCTCTCAGGTAGAGACTACGGTAGTTTTTGCTCTCCACAGAGAGTAAAGGATAGGAAATCCCCTCCTGCATTCCGTATACAGATTCATCGCCGAACCTCCTCTCCAAGTCAAATCTATTACTCAATGCCCACACACCCAAAGGGGTTGTTGATAGATAACTTACTGTCAAATTCAGTCGATGCTGATGGAGGTATGACAAACGCAATTCATTACGATTTTTGAGCGTAAACTCCATCCCCAGGTAATGATACTTAGCGGTAGCAAAAAATTGCTGACCCTGTTTTTTCTCAACCGGCAGCAGATCCCCCTCAACCCCATAGCCATAAGCATTAAAGGCCTTAGCCTCTGCATTACCCAAGAAGCGAAGAGAATATTCATCAAACCCCAAAAGATTAAAAACGAACTGAGCTCCTAAAGGGTTCATAAAGCTCATCTGATGCACCTGCTTATAGATGCGCCCCGACAGAGAAAGTCCCAAGTAGTATGAAGGGAACTTATACGAGAGCCCCGTTTTGATCGTAAGATCTCCTGAGGTGTTCAGGACACGAGGATCCCGATCTCTACTCTCCTGATAGGCTTCATAGCCTCCCTCAACACCCCATCTCCAGCGAGTGGGAAAGGCATGACTATAGCCTCCGCTGAAGGTGTAACACTCACCATCGAGGAACCCTCCGATCGTATCAATAGAGGTATAAGGAGCCGTAAGAGGATAGTGTGCTGTCTCACGTCCTTGTACATTTTGGCTCGAGGCGGAGATATAGGTAGCACGCCCCCATACAGAAGAGAGGGAATCGAGATGAAACAACGAGGTACAGTTAATCTGAAATTGGGAGCGAGACGCTCCTTCCGCAAGGGGAGAGATACCGGCACCACGGCGAGAGGAAAAAAGGGTCTCGACACTAGAAAGAGAAGTTGCGTACTGCAAAGCCAAAAGAGAAGGCGCCTCATAGTGGGGAGCAATCAGATTCTGGTATGCCCAATGGTGCTCCTCAATAGCCCTCTGCAGGGAGTCTTGAGGGGAGCGAAAGAGACTTATCTCCGCCCCTACCGCAGACCATTCAACCCCCACAATAGGAGGCAAAAGCAGTAAAATAAGTGCCGTACGCAACTTCTCCAACATAGTCATTACTCAGAATCCCTTAGAGAAGAGTTGCCTTACTTTGCGGGGCAAAGTCCTCTGTTGAATTATTGGTGTCGACTAGCTGTTGAATACCATTTTTCATGGCTCCGGTTTTGCGCAACACACTCTTCCCGTAGCGCTGTGGGTCACGATCTATTGTAGAGATATAAGTAAATCCTCGATCTAAAGAGGTAGGCATCACAAGCCATTTATCAAGGGAGAGGATACTCAAATTTACCCCATCGATCACCCAATCAGTGGGAACAAAATAGGTCTCTTTATCTATATTCTTGATAGTACCATCGGGCATTTGGAACTTCCAAATATACTTTGCCTTGTAGTTAGCAAGATAGTCCTCCTTAGTTGTCTTCATCTTTGCAATAGCGTAAGAAGAGCCACCACGATCGTGCAGGCTCCAGATAGTACGCGTGTAGCAATAAATTTTCTCTAGATTCTTGGCAGGGTTATCCACGTCCTTAACCCTTGAGTTTGCAGGAGTCTCATCATACCACTCAAAATCCGCCTTACTAAGGTCTATTGAGTTCTTATTGATATTCTTGTGGTTGGCTGCTTGGTCGCAAATCGTAAGATAACCTCCCGGCTGAACGGGAACATCCTTACCATTACCGGGAATCATGTACACAGCTTGCACGGGGAAGCAAGTCTCTGTGAGTTTTGGCTCTATATCTTGCACAAGTATCGTATTGAATGAAGACTCTAGGATAAGGAGGCTATCGGCATAGACGACTTTATCAGAATTGTTGTAGATACGGAAGTATTGATCGCCAATATATTTATCTCCACTTGGGGTAAGAGTGCCGGAGGGGAAGATCTCAGCGATGACAAGTGAGCGTATATCACCCTCTCCGAGATCCGGTTGCTCCGAAAACAACAGATCTAGCGTAATATTACTCTCGGGAGTATTGATGGTCTCATTGGTACGAGTAGCGACCACAGAAGCGCGCTTTTCTTTGCCATCCACAGAGTAGGTAATAGTCCCCATGGCATTGATATTATAGAGGCCAAAAGGGAGCTCAATCATCACTTTCCCATTTTGTTGTTTTGCTTCATAGCTCTTACCGCTATTTACTTCTTTGAAAGTAACAGTAAGCTCAACGAGCTGGTAAGCCTCCTTAAAATCTTTGAGAGAAGGGGATAAAGTTACCTTCGATTGATTTTTTGGCCCCTCTTGCTGACAAGCACTGATGGCAAATAAGCAGAGAGTTAGTAGAGAAAAAAGAATTGTTTTTTTCATTTTGATTTATCTGTTTAAGCTGTTATTTTCAACTATAGTTGTATGTTAAGTTCCATGCCAAAATAGGGAGTGGAAGAGCGCCGTATAGTACGGCCCGATCTCTCGTAAAGCGGTTCTATTGAAATAAGACGATGAACAAAAAGGGCAATCCCAAGCCTACGAGAAAAAAATTGCTTCGTAGCTTTGAAGTTAACAAACCCTGCGAACGGAGTATGCATAAGTGTAGGCTCTTTGCTCCCTGGCCGTACAAGTTGCTTTAGTAGGGGATCGCTCAAAGACATCTCGGTAAATGGGTGTTCCACGCCCTCCTTATCAATGTACTTAATAGGGATACGTGCCTGTGGCTGAATTAACCTCTTACTAAAGAAGATAGCCTCAAAGGTGGTTGCAAAGAGGAGGTCAAGGGTTGGAATGTAGGTATCCATCATAATGCTTGAGGCAAGACTAGAACTAGTATAACCAGTATCATTTTTGTACACTCCAATCACAGGCAACTCCCCCCCATTAAATACAACATCAGGTCTATCCAGATAGGGGATACTATTTTCATAACGGGTAACAAACCAAGCCCCATTACAGGTAAAGCGAGTGGATAGTAAGGGAATGCGAGGAGTTGAAATCTGCCATTCTATCCCTCTCTTGAGAGTGCGGCTACCATTGGTTGTAACGCCGTAGAGAGAAAGGGTGGTATCGCGAGTAACCGGGAGAGCCCCTAGGTCGGGAGGAGCAGTTAGGGTATTCGGGTTTATCCCCCCTGCATCGTACTTATTGTATTCAAAGGAGGCAATCCGAGCCATTTGGCGGTAGCCATTGCGCATATCCTCTCTAAAAGCAGTAACAGAGAGAAGATAACCGGCATAAGAGGCATCTAAACGGAGTTCCATTTTCAGGTTACGAGGAGCCTCTAAAGCGTAGTTGGCAGGATCTAGGGGATAGGTGCGGAAATGTATCCTCCGAAACTTCTCTTCTGCGGCGTAATAGTTGAGTTCGACAATGTCGTAGTAGTCGGGAGCAGGATAAAGGTAAGCAGAGGAAGGGAGCATCGATAGCTGACCTAAGCCTACATTTAGCCCCATAATGAGAGGGCGCTCCGAAGAGAAAAGTTTTTGTTCATAACGCACATTGATCCGCGGATCGAGGTAAGGCTTCCATGCTACGGCATAAGCCCTCGGTGCAGACATCATCTGCAAACGCCCCCCTACCACAGCCTCCAACGAGGAACGCTCTCCCAAGCTCCACCGCCCCTTATCCTCTACAAACAGAGCCATCTTATGCTCGGAAGGGACTAAGGAAAAAGGACGCAAACGTGTAGGGAGCCCTAGATCAATTGGCCGAGTTACATCGTAAACAGAACCTCTCCCATAGTTTTTTGAGAATGAGTATTCAGTCCCCACGGACACTTGATTACCCCTCCAGGAAGCAAAGCGAAGTACCGACTTTAGAAAAGCCGTTACAGGACGCCCCTCTACTTCGACACTAGCCAAGTAACTATTGGGGGCAAAAAAAGCATCACTCTCTCCCTCCGGCACGGTAGTAAGAGGGTTAATGCGCACCGTAGAAACATAGCGTTGCTCTCGAACCTCATCTCGTTGGGCGGCGAGATTGTAGTGCACATCAATCTGATTGATTAAGCGCGTAGACTGCCTAGCTTTAAGACTAAGTTCCCCGGAGAGAGCAAAACGGTTATTACTGCTAAAGAACTTGTCTTGCTCATTTTTTTGCTGCTCAGGGTCTACCTTTTCATTGTCAAAAGTACCTCCATAGTCTAGGCTTTGCATCCAAGACCCTTGGTAATTGGGAGACTCTAACTTATGAACGTAACGGGCCGACAAGGTGAGACGACGAAAGTTCTCAAAACTATTGATTGGAGAAATCTTGCTATCGAGATAATCCGCCGATAGATTAAGTACACTTCTTTGTTCTCGCCATTGAAAACCCGACCCCAGGTATATGAGTTTGCTCTTCGGGTCCGCTTTGATGCGCGCTTTTGGCGGAGTTGCTTTCATTTTACGCCGAATACGAACAAGCCCCGAAACTAGGTTGCCATGCTCTACGGAAGGGATACCCCTCAAGACTTCCACCTCCTCTATATCATCGGTAGAGATTCCGCGCATATCCACACCCGAGCCAATATTGAACACCCCACCCGAACGGCGTTGGTTGTCGGCAGACCATACACTATTGGAATAACTCTGCATATTAGCATCGGTATTAAGAGGGACACCATCAATCTCAAAGGCAGTGCCTATTGAGGAAGTACGGTAGTTCCCTGATATCGGAGCCTCTGCCTCTCGCAATCGAATCGTATTCCTCTCTGCAAGGTGAGGAGAAGACGTCATCCCTCCGGGAAGCAAAGCCAGAAGATCTGAAAAGGTAGAAGGTTGTAACAAATTAATCGATTGACGACCGATAATTCCGGCTGTGGTAGGCTTAAAGGACTCGCGCGCCGTAACCACAACCTCTCCTAACTCGGTTGCAGGCTGTAGTGCCACAGTAATTTGCATCTCACGCCCTATCTCTATTTTTTGCCTATACTCCTTATAACCAACATAACGTACCTGCAGGAGACCAGTACTCCCCCGAGGTATGCCTTTAAGGTGTGCTACGCCTTCTTTGTTGGCAGTAGCTCCCAATAGACGCTGATCATACCGAAATCCGACAGAAGCCTCCGGAATACTTTCTCTACTGCTTGCATCAATTACTTTTACGTGCAAAACAAACGTCTCTCCCTCTTGCGCCCTAAGGAGCAAAATAGAACCGAGAGAGAGAAGGAAGAGATATATGATACGACTGATACGCAAGGGTATAAACGGTATAAACAAATCTATCTGTACTAACGGATAATATGTTGGAATATTCGCTGCAAAATTACTTTCAACAACAAAATAAAAAGAGAGTTTTAGACCCCCAGTTATAGGTATTTATCCCCTGACTTATCTTCCCACTTCTTGGTATCTTACCCTTAGTACATCTTTCCTAAAATGCTAAAAGAAAAGGGTATATCCCCTTTTTAATCCTAAGCAATCAAACAAGGTTTATTCGAACTTTGAATCACAATTCTTGCGAGGTTTGTTGGCAGAGTGTTTACTCTCTTGTATCTTTGTTCACAGATAAACAAGTAAACTCTAGTTAGAAATGGGAGGAACTCAAAGAAAGAAAGCACGTAACCTAGTCACTTGGGTTGTACTGGCTCTAGCGGTACTCATTGTGGTAGCAGCCATCATATTGCTAACCAAAGTGTCGGGCGATATGACCCAATACGTTTTTATGGGAGCAGGGCTACTCATCCTCAATTTGCTGTTTGTGCTCTACTTTACACGGCGCAACTTCAAAAAATAAGAGGGCTACAGCTCCTCTAAAAGGGGGCTCTCCCCTCTTCCTTCTTTGGTAAACGCCCAAAAGGTTCCGTCCGAGACCGGGAGCCCCATCGTCTCCGAAGGTTACCTTCGAGCCCTAGAACTAGAATAAAAAAGCCATGGGGTAAGCGTTTTTTGCCCACCCGCCCACTAGGGAGCCGATCTAGCCTCCCCCGAAAAACAAAATCACTTAGATAGTAGTATTTTAGCTACCTTTGTAGCAAGAAAATAAGGAATATAAGAAGTATCGTAAACCAAAATGGAGATTGTAAAGATTACGGGTCGTGAGATATTGGATTCTCGCGGCAATCCTACTGTAGAAGTAGAAGTAGTACTCGATAGTGGATTCGTCGGTCGTGCTGCCGTTCCTAGCGGAGCCTCTACGGGTGAACACGAAGCCATTGAATTGCGCGATGGCGACAAGAATCGCTATTGCGGCAAAGGAGTACTAAAGGCAGTACAGAATGTAAACGAAATCATTGCCCCTGCCCTCTTTGGCATGTCGGCTCTCGAGCAACGCACCATTGACCAAAAGCTCATCGAATTGGATGGTACCCCCACCAAGTCGAACCTCGGAGCGAATGCCATGCTCGGAGTATCTCTCGCTGTAGCCAAGGCTGCTGCTGCTGAGCTAGACATCCCTCTCTACCGCTATATCGGTGGCACCAATACCTATGTATTGCCCGTTCCTATGATGAATATCATCAACGGAGGGTCTCATAGCGATGCCCCTATTGCCTTCCAAGAGTTCATGATTCGCCCCGTAGGCGCTTGCTGCTTCAGAGAAGGGCTTCGCATGGGTGCCGAAGTGTTCCATGCCCTCAAAAAAGTACTCAAGGCTCGTGGTCTTAGTACAGCCGTAGGAGACGAAGGTGGTTTTGCACCCGCTCTCAATGGTACAGAAGATGCTCTCAATAGCATTCTCGAGGCTATCCGCACCGCAGGTTATGAACCGGGAAAGGATGTTACCATTGCCCTAGACTGCGCTTCGAGCGAGTTCTTCAAGGAGGGTGTATATGACTACACCAAGTTCGAAGGAGCCAATGGCGCTAAACGCACTCCGGAGGAGCAAGTGGCCTACCTCAAGAGTCTTACCGAGCAATTCCCCATCGACTCCATCGAAGATGGTATGGCAGAAAACGACTGGGAAGGCTGGCGTAAACTTACAGAGGCTATTGGCTCTAAGTGCCAACTCGTGGGCGACGACCTCTTTGTGACCAACGTAGACTTCCTACGCAAGGGTATCGCAGAAGGCTGCGCCAATTCGATCCTAATCAAAGTAAATCAGATTGGTACCCTCACCGAAACTCTCGATGCTATCGACATGGCTCACCGCCACGGTTATACCTCGGTAACGTCTCACCGCTCGGGAGAAACGGAAGATACTACCATTGCGGACATTGCCGTTGCCACCAACTCCGGGCAGATCAAGACCGGTTCACTCAGCCGTACCGACCGTATTGCTAAGTACAACCAACTCCTCCGCATTGAGGAGGAACTCGGAGAGCGTGCCGTATATGGCTACAAGCGCATCCGCTAAACGTTCCGCCTAAAGTAGAGGGGATCCCCCCTTCTACCGAAGAGCATACAAACAAGAGGCAGAAGCCTCTACATCCTAAAGCACTAGTCCTGCGATATTGCAGAGGCTAGTGCTTTTTGGGTATAAAGATGGAGTAAGGACTTCGGAAATACTTGTTTAGAGGTATTTCTCCAATGGAATTATCATCGTAACTTTGCAGTCGATCATTTGGTACATACCAAATTCGCATCAACAACAAAGATTAAACCACAGAAAATAGCAGAATGAGAAAATTCGCAATGTCGCTACTGTGTATATTGATAACAGTGGCCGGGGTCAATGCAACACCCCCTGAGAAAAAACGTCCGGTACCTACCGATGCCAATATTATAGGGCATGTGGTAGACGCTACAACCAAAGAGCATATACCGGGTATCACCATCCAAATCAAAGGCACGAACTTTGGTACGAGCACCGATGCTACGGGGCACTATTTCCTACGCAACGTAAGACCGGGTACGATCACCCTCATCATGCGCGGCGTTGGCTACCTAAGCCAAGAGAAAACCGTAGTGGTGGAAAAGAATAAGGTAGTAGAGGTAAACTTCGAAGCCTACGAAGATGCCGTGAATATTGACGAGGTAGTGGTAACAGCCAACCGCCAAGCCACACTGCGCCGCCTCGCACCTACGATTGTAAATGTAGTGGGCGAAGAGGTATTTAGCCGTGTCAATGCCAATAACCTCGCACAAGGCATTATCTTCCAACCCGGGGTACGGGTGGAAAACAACTGCCAAAACTGCGGTTTTAACCAAGTACGTATCAATGGACTTGATGGGCGCTATACCCAAATCCTTATCGATAGCCGTCCTATCTTTAGTGCCCTAGCCGGCGTGTATGGTATTGAGCAAATCCCTACCAACATGATAGACCGTGTAGAGGTAGTGCGAGGCGGGGGCTCTGCCCTCTTTGGCTCCTCAGCTATCGGCGGTGTGGTTAATATCATCACCAAAGAGCCGGTGGGCAATAGTTTTTCGTTTGGAGAGAGCCTCACCTTTACGGGCATGAAAAACCCCGACAACAACATCAGCATGAATGCCTCCCTAGTGAGCGACGACAATAAAGCAGGGGCCATGATCTTCGGTCAAACCCGCTACCGCCAAGAATGGGATGCCAATAACGATGGGTATAGTGAGCTAGGACGCCTCAATAGCCGCTCTCTGGGTACTCGCGCCTTCCTCCGTACCACAGACTATACCAAACTAACAGCCGAGTTCCATACGATACAAGAATACCGCCGCGGGGGTGATCATATCGATTGGCCCGACCACGTTGCTTCTATCTCGGAGCACGTAGACCACAGCATTTTCAGCTCCAACGCCAAATTCGATGCCTTCTCTAGCGACTACAAACACCACCTTCTTACCTACATCTCCGGTCAAATCGTAAACCGAAAAAGCTATTACGGAGGCATTGGAGAGCTCCAAGACGACAAGGGCAACACCCTAGGTCAATTGGGATTCCCCATCCCCGCCGAACAATATGGTATCAACTTTGGAGTATCTAAGGGCAATACCTATATGGGAGGCTTGCAGTATAGCTACGACTTCGATCGCCTTCTCTTCATGCCGGCTCAGGTACTTATCGGGGCTGAGTATGTCTACGATCACCTCAGCGATGTAATGCCCCTCCGCAATTGGCTCGCCGAAAAAGACAGCAAAGGCAACCTAATTGAGCTATTCCCAAAGATTGATCAGAAGATCAACAACTGGAGTCAACTCGCTCAAATTGAATGGAAAAATGATATGTTTAGCATTCTCTTGGGTGCTCGCCTTGACGAAAACTCGGCCGTAGGCAAGCCTATCTTTAGCCCCCGTGCTACGCTGCGTTACAACCCAACTAAGAACGTAAACTTCCGTCTCTCCTACGCTAAGGGATTCCGTGCTCCTCAGGTATTTGACGAAGACCTCCACGTAGGCGTTGTTAATGGCGAGGTACAAAAAGTGTACAATATCCCCGACCTCCGCCCGGAGACCAGCCACTCCATCAATGCGAGTGCCGACCTCTATGCACAATGGGGCCCCGTAAAAGCCAACCTCCTTATTGAGGGATTCTACAACAAGCTACAAGACGTCTTTGTAACAAAGCTTAATAAGGTGGAGCATGGTATCATGATGTACGACCGCAAGAATGGAGAGGGAGCTACTGTGTATGGTGCCAACCTAGAAGGGAAACTAACATGGAGCATCCTACAGCTACAAGGTGGGCTTACCCTTACACAGAATCGCTACGACAAGCCCGAAGAATGGGGACAACGTGCAGACTTCCTTAGCAATGGTTTCCCTGTCATCTTCGACACAACGGACGACCTCGGCAACCCCATTAAGGCCGTAAATCAGAAGCAAGAGAGCGACATCATCACCAGAACGCCCTCTGCTTATGGCTACTTCACGCTAGGTATTACCCCTGTCAAAAACTTCGATATAGCTCTCACGGGTACTATTACAGGCCCCATGTACGTACCCCACGCTATCAAATATGGTAGCACCCAACAGCCTAACTCGGGCTATCCCCAGGGCTTTGACGAAGAGGGCATGCAGAACTATCTCGTGGCCGGTGGACTAGAAAAAGATACCGAAATACGTATAGATGAACTCAAGAAGACCCCCACATTCTTCGATATGGGCTTCAAACTCTCTTACGACTTCGACTTCTTCTCCAACACCTGTCTCCAGGTCTATGCCGGTATGAACAACCTACTCAATGCCATGCAATCGGACTACGACAAGGGTGCTGATCGCGACTCCGGCTATATATACGGCCCCACAATGCCTCGCTCGGCCTTCCTTGGTATGAAACTAAGTTTCTAGGCATGTAGAGAAATCCTCTAAAGAGAGACTCCTAGAAAAGCCTCTCCACAACTATCCCAAGAACCCTTGCAGTACACTCCCATTGTGGTGCTGCAAGGGTTCTTTTTTCACGCTTTTTCCTCCCCAATAGCGACCTGAAAAGCTTCAAAAATCCCCATTAGTAGGTAGGAAAGAAGGATAGTATATTGCGATTTGTGCGGTAACTTTGCTTTATGAAGTTGTCTGATGTAGAAACAGGAAAAACGGTCCTTATCCAGAAGGTGGGAGGGCATGGAGCATTCCGTAAAAGGATACTCGAAATGGGCTTTATTACGGGGAAGCGTGTAACCGTAGTGCAGAACGCTCCCCTAAAAGACCCTGTATACTACCGCATTATGGACTACAATGTTTCACTCAGAAGGCAGGATGCTTCCCTCATCGATGTGGAGCTAGTAGAGGCCGAAGCCGAAGAGGCAACAGCGGGCGAGCCCCTACTCGAAGCCTCAGCCGATGAAAGTCAAGACAACCCAATACCTACAAATGACGACCCTCAGACGCACACTTCTACCCGCTCCGGCTCCCATCGCAAAAAACTGCGAGTGGCCCTTGTGGGCAACCCCAACTGCGGCAAGACCTCACTTTTCAACCTTGCCAGTGGCGCCCATGAGCATGTAGGCAATTACAGCGGCGTAACCGTGGATGCCAAAGAGGCGCACTTCGACCACGGCGACTACCGCATTGAGATCGTAGACCTTCCCGGGAGCTATTCGCTATCGCCCTATAGCCCCGAAGAACTCTACATCCGCCAATTCCTCTCCAGCCCGGAGACGCGTCCGGACATCGTCATAGACGTAGTAGACACCTGCAACCTAGAGCGCAATCTCTACCTAACCATGCAGATTAAGGAGATGAAGCTCCCCATGGTTGTAGCCCTCAATATGTTTGATGAGTTCGAGCAAAGCAAAAGTGAACTCAACATACCCCTCCTCTCCCAACTCTTCGACATCCCTATGGTGCCCACCGTTGGGCGTGTAGCTCGTGGGGTAAAAGAGCTGTTTGATGCCGTGGTGGCTCTTGCAGAGAACCCCTCCACATCCGATCGGGATATCAAGATCCCCTACGGAGCCATCCTAGAGCCCTCCATCGAGAGCCTCACGCAAAAAATAGAGGATCACCTCCCCCTGGCCAAGCAACTCCCGGCCCGCTATATTGCCGTTAAACTCCTTGAGAAAGACTCGGAAATAGAGCAAACAATGGCTCAATTGGGCGAGAAGGGAGGCTTCATACTCTCGGCCGTTCGCTACGAGTTGGATAAGATGAAAGCAAGTTTGGGAGAGCAGGATACAGAGATCCTTATAACCGACAGACGCTACGGATACATAGCCGGAGCCCTGCGCGAAACCCTACGTCCACACAAAAGCATCGTACGCACCAAAACGGATCGTATAGACCGCTTGCTCATCAATCCTATCGTAGGATTTCCCATCTTCCTCGTTTTCATCTTCCTGATGTTTGAGTGCACCTTTATCCTCGGGGCTTACCCTCAAAGTTGGATAGAGGCACTTGTGCAGTATATCAGTGATGGGGTATCGAGCCTCCTCAGCGATGGCCCCCTCAAAGACCTCATTGTAGGGGGGATTATCAGCGGTGTAGGCGGCGTTATTGTATTCTTGCCACAGATCCTGATCCTTTACCTATTCATCTCGGTAATGGAAGATACGGGATACATGGCGCGTGCCGCCTTTATGATGGACAAACTGATGCACAAGATGGGGCTGCACGGAAAGTCGTTTATCCCCTTGATTATGGGCTTCGGCTGTAACGTGCCGGCTATCATGTCGTCTCGCACCATCGAGAGCCGACAAAGCCGACTCATCACCATCTTGGTAACTCCTCTGATGAGTTGCAATGCACGCCTACCGGTATATGTACTCCTAGCCGGAGCCTTCTTCCCTCGCCATGCAGGTATCGTCTTCTTCGGATTGTATCTATTGGGGATTATCCTTGCCGTATTGTTGGCACGATTGTTCCGCAAACTCTTTTTCAAACAAGAGGATATTCCATTTGTAATGGAGCTACCTCCCTACCGTATCCCCACCTACAAATCCGTACTTATCCACGTCTGGGACAAGGCAAAAGAGTACCTACAAAAGATGGGAACCATCATCTTGGTAGCCTCCGTGATTATCTGGTTTTTGGGATACTTCCCGCGAGCTGAGGTCGAAAAGCGCACAGAAGCTCGCATTACCGAAGTACTCAACAATGCTGAAGTTCACTCCGCTAAAGAGAGAGAAGAGATCATTGACTCAATCCGTCTTGTAGGGCACACCGAGCAACAAGAGGGCTCTATCTTGGGGCAAATGGGTAAGGCTATAGAGCCTGCACTAGCTCCCCTAGGCTTCGATTGGAAGATGAGTATCGCACTCCTATCGGGTCTACCGGCCAAAGAGGTAGTAGTAGGTGCAATGGGAGTTATCTATACGGGTAATAGTGATGATAGCGACGAGGCTTCGGTACAATTGTCGGAGCGCATCAAGCAAGAGGTTCGCCCCGATGGGTCCCAAGCATTTAGCCCGCTTGTCGCCCTCTCTTTCATGGTATTTGTTTTGCTATACTTCCCCTGTATCGCTACAGTAACAGCGGTAGGGCGTGAGGCAGGGAGCTATAAATGGAGTCTTTTTGTAATGGTCTACACCTGCCTCCTCGCATGGGTAACCTCGTTTCTGGTCTACCAGATTGGCTCATGGTTAGGGTTCTAAAGGGATTTGTAGTAAGGGCATAAAACACTCTCAAGAGTATGACTATACAACTGATACTTGTGTACATTATTGTAGCCCTTGCCGTAGCTGCGACCTTGCGCTTCCTATGGCGCATTTTTGCAGCACGCCCCAAAGAAGGTGATGAAAAGGGCTCTTCATCCTGCCCGGGGTGCTCGGGATGCTGTCACACCCCCACCCCTCCCAAAAGAGAGACGAAAGCCAAAGACAAAGAGGCCTAGCCCTACAAACACCGCCCACAGAAGCCTCCCAATCAACAAAGAGAAGCGAAAAGGGGGGCTAGAAAGGTAGGACTAAATAAGGCGGAAGGTCTTAGAATAGACCGATTTCTCCCCATTGGAGACTTCAACACGATAGGCTCCCTCAACCCATTCGCCTACAAGGGGCGAGCTTACCGCAGTGCGTACCCCCTCCCCGAGCAGCAAGGTTTGCAATGAGATCTGCACAGATCCCATAAAGAAATGATCCTCCTCACGATACACTTCGCACCTTAGATCTATCGTTGCCTCCTCCAATTCTTTGTACTCAATAGCGATCCAGAGATAATGATCTACCGGCGCCTGCAGAGAAAATCCGCCGGGTCTCTCGGAGGAGTGGCTGGTAGTGGTAACGCCAATACCCTTAATAACAATCGGCATATCTTGCGCCAGGCCTTCGAGTAGAGAGCGGGCTTCGCGATGCTCTTGCCGTTCTTTTTGATACGAATAGGCAAGCTCCTCGTTATCCTGCGCCAGTTTTTCGTTTCTCTTCTCAAGTATTTCATTCTGAGAAGATTGCTCCTTGGCATCTTGCTGCACTAAGCGCAGATTGTACCCTAAGACGAGGAATCCACCCACCCCAATAAGGCACAAAAGGACAATACAGAGGGTAAGAATGGAAACCTTCTTATACTGTTTCTTCTGGCGCAACAGCTTATCATACTCACTTTTTAGCGTCAAAAGCTCACCTCGAGCGGTATCTCGCTCCGTCGATAGCCGATGAAGCTGCTCACTATACTGCTTGAGGGAAGCATCCTGATAGCCCTCATTGCGTACCACTGCCACCACTGCACTTCTGGCCATAGCAGCGAGAATGGCGTCATCGCCTGCGGAGCAAGGCAGAGAAGAATAGCTACTCCCCTCAATACTATAGTCGGTGGGCGGAAGCATCTCCATAGGCATCTGCAAGGAAAGAGCTGCCCCTCTCAGGTGATGCACCAGGCGATCTAGCAAAACGGGTTGGGATGGAAAGGAGAGGTCCGTACGCCTGAGACGTCCATAATCATCGAGCGTGAGCAAGGTCTTCTCAAGGGCTAAGCGCTGTATCTGGACCTCCGAAAACTCAAGAAGATGCCCAAACTGCCCCTTGATTTGCTCCCCATTGAGAAGTAAAGCAAAGCCAAAATACTCCCTAGATGTCGGCTCTAAAAGGCAGATATAGGCATAGAAGACGAGTTCGCCCTCTCGGTATATTACCAGTTGCCTTGGCTCTGTACAAAGCGAAACCAACCGCTTAAAAAGCGGTGCTAGCGAGTCGTTGGGATATTGATCGTGCTGTGCAGAAGCTCCGGAGAAGAGGTAGACAGAACAATTCATTGGGGTATAAGTCTAGATCATGGATGAAAAAAGCGGAGCTAGCACCCTAGTGCACGAGTGTAGCAGAATCGTGAGCCGAGAGATCGGCAGAGTCTATGGCCGGTTTTTCCAAATAGATTGTATCATGTTGAATAGGTAGAGGGGTAGGCATATTATCGCCTTTACTAGGACGAAAAAAGACCAAAACCACTGTGAGCAACAGGGCGCATATAAGGGTTAAAACTAAGTTGGCAATAGGCATCCATCGGCCCAAAGAGGCAGCCTTAGAGGTTGATTTCTCTTGTCTACCAGCTGCAGAAGATGGCTGAGAGTGCCCAAGCCCAAACAAAGAGAGGATAGCCTGAGCAAGTCTCTTCAAGTCAGACTCGTTATGAACTAGATACTCATGCACCTCTTGGCCCTGGAGCTTTGTCTTTATCTGCTCCACCTGTTTTGCAAGGCTATTCTTCTCCTCCGTGAGAGTACGTATCTGCTCTTGAGACTTCTTCTTGTCGGCAGCATTTTCTTGAGCAAGCTGGTCTATTTTGCTCTGCCATTGCTGCTCTACAGAAGCTGTAGCCTGCTCATGGGCCTTTTGCATTTCGGCTAGCTTCCTACTCGCTCCGGACTCAGACGCCTCTAATTTGTGGTACAACTCCTCTACCTGACTCGCCAGTGCTTGCGAAGGAAATTCATCTGAAATCTCAATAGAACTCCCCTGTAAAAGAAGGCTTACGACACGATTTTCTGCAAGATCTAAGCGATTGATCCGAGCGACTCCTCCCCTAGGAGTCCCCTTATTTTCGCCAGAAGGGATGGGGGCAAAGCCCGCAAGACCGATATTTTCTTTGATGTAATTAGCGACAAACTGTTCTAATTCGGAGATGTAATTCCCGCCCACAGAAGAGAGTTTAGAGCTGACAAACTGCACTTTCCCTCCCTCTTTCGTGCGAACGATGCGCCCGAGCACCTTGGTAAGATAGAGAGCTTTGAGTAGATCGTAGACCTGAGCTGTATTACGAGCCAGAGAATCGAGCTGTAAAGAGAGCGCTACATAGCCGCCCTCACGTCCATCATCGCCCAAAACACCACGAGCTATCACCAAGGAATAAAATAGGGTACTATTCTCTCCGATAGTCAGCCTATCCACTCGTAGCTTTTCAGCTATCTCTGAAGTATTTGCAGCGTAAAAAGTTTGAACAAACCGACCAAAAACTTCAGAAGAATTACCCAGCAACTGCTGGCCATTTGGGGTACCGTGTACAAATATCTCAAACTGCATAATGCTCTCTACTATCCTCTAATATGACGCTGAATAATCTTCCAAAACTCTGCCACATACTCCTCGGGTCCCTCCTGAAAGGTGAGCGTACCATCAACAGCCGCCACATAGTCGCCCGTGTGCATCGTGACAAAATCAAAATTATACTGATGGAAGAACGAGGTTATGGGGTTAGTATTGCGGAATGGAACAAATAGATTAGGATAAAGGAAACTAACCTGCTGCAGAGCCTGCTGACGATGCACTCGCCCCGGAGCAATTACATAGTTTGTCTTATCAATCTTGTTGAGAACAAAAATCGCCTTATCATGTGCACGGCTTCTATTCTTAACCATCTCTATACGCTTGACATAGTTCCTTCGATCCTGCTCTTCTCTCCAAATGGGCTCCAAGAAGAAAAGCCAAATCTTGCGACTTGTCATATTGATGATCTTATTGAAGTAGGCCGGGAAGTCTGCCATGGGGTTCTCCGGATTGAAATAATACTCCCCGGGAGCCTCTAGGATCTGACAAACTCGCCGTCCCTCCTTGAGCACCTCAACGAGCATAAAGCTCACGTTGCTTGTAGCCTTAGCTGCATCAGAGCTATTGATCATGGCATTAAAATTCTCGCACAACTCCCGATAATTCTTATCGTAACTTGGGCGGAAACTCGGGATGGGAGCAACCGTATAGCCCTTCTTCTGCAAGTAACGAGTGAGACGAATGAGCGTCATCGTTTTTCCGCACGAAGGGGGACCAAACAACATAAGCAGGGGAGCTTCCGTATCGGCAATGGTTACATTTATCTTGTTGGCATCGTTTATCTCTATCTCGCTAAGCCCAAGATTCGACTCAGAAGAGTAAGAGGATGGCTGCGCATATTCCGCTACCGAGGGAGCCTGTATGGATACCTCCTCCTGCTGCACAGAGGCAGAAGATTGCAACTCCTCATTATTATCAAAATTGATATTTGCCATAGTCTGAAGGGGATATTAAAAGGATTCTCTTTTCTTGAAAGCAAGATCGAAAAAGATAAAGGCTGCAATATCGACAAGAAGCGAGAGTATCACCCAGAAGATAATACCACGGCCTGCATACTTACCTTCTAAGAAGTCTTTCCAAACATCAAAGACGCTAAGCATGCGAGAAGTCTTTGTCACGGGACGCTCTGAGAGATACAGCTCCTGATCCTCAGGCTTTATCTCTACAAAGTGCTGATAGTTCTTAATTGTGGCATAGGACTTCTTAAGCTCCATATCCGTCTGATTGATGAGATCTTCGTCAATCTTCTTGGCATTGGCCATATCCGTAATTTTGGCGGACATTGTCTCCAGCTCCCGAAGTCGCGCCTCAGCCTCCGACTTATATTCAAGAGCTTGTACGTTGGTCATCTGGCGAGCAATCTCCATCTTTCTTCTCTCCAGCATTTCTACAATGGTCTTACGATACTGCTCCTTGAGGCTCTTAATCTGCCCGGGAGTACTGCCCGTATACGAAAGCGTTGGGATCTGAGCCACTTGCAGCGTCTGGGCAATCTTGGCAAGATGCGACTTTGCACGATCTCCAAAACCCGGGTTGGCAAGATTATCAATCTCCCCCTCCAAAGCTATGAGCTGGGCATTGACAATAGCACTAACACTATCCTGTACCCTCTTTACATCCGTCTCGCCCTTGGCATCACTCGCAAGATTTTGCAGATAGGTACGGGTAGTAGCAATGTCGTCTATCACCACGTCCACAATAGCGCTGCGATAAAAGAAGGTGTGAGTATTGGTGGGGAAACTACACACAATCCAGAAAAAGAGTGCCAATAAAATCCCCCCCACAAACTTTGCTCTACGCTTCTCTACATATACAGACTGGTTCAAACTATCCACAATCATCTTGGTACCATAAGACGCTACTACATAGAATCCGATGGTAACAATCCAACATAAAACGGAAGGCCAATTAGGTAACAAAAGGTGTAACGACTCTGCCGTAGCCCAGCAGCTAACAGCCGCAAAAGCAACAAAAGCAAGAAGCGAAAAGAGTTTGAGAAGTCCTTTTGAATTCATTTTATTTGCTAATTAATTTTTGTCTGTGAAGGAGATTCTTTTCGAGCGCATGAGAATATAAAATGAACCTCTGCGCTACTTCCCGCCCCATCAAGGGAGACATCCTTGCCAAGGGGGAATAAAACCTCTAGGAGGCAAGCCATTCACTATCTTAATAGAGAGTAGCCTTGATAGTAGAATCCTCTTCCTTTATTAGTGCACATCACACGATACATCTGCCATTTCCTCCCCACGAGAGGGCTTTTTGACACAGAGTACACGCCTAGTATGAGGCGAAAAAATTACTTCGCTACAAAGGTAGAATTTTTTATTCACTAAGGTAGAAGAGATAAGAAAAAAGGGTGCGCCTACTTGAGACGCACCCTATAATTAGGTGATGATAGAATAATCTATCAAGGAGTTTTACTCAGCAGTCATGATAACTACACGGTTCCACTCGTTGGTTTCATAAGGTTGTACAGTGTCACCCTTGAAGTCAACTTCGATCATATCTTCAGATACGCCATACTTTTCAACAAGAGCCTTAGCAACAGCCTTAGCACGACGTTCAGAGATAGCCATGTTACCGTTTGATGTACCTGTACCCTCGTCAGCATAACCTACGATGTAGATCTTGCTATTGTTATCAAGAGCGTACTTAGCAGTGTTGTAGATATTGATGTACTGGTTCTGATCAATCTTAGCGCTAGCAATGCGGAAGTAAACAACGTTGCTTACAACAGTCTTTACTTCTGTAGTAGTTTGAGCAGGTTGAACTTCGGGGCATTCGGGGCAGTAAGCAGGACGCTTAGAGAGCTCTGCATTTTCTGCACGGAGGTTGTTGATCTGACCATTGAGATCGTTTACAAGACCCCAATCCATGGGAGTAAGAACATCCCACTCGGGCTTACCAAGGTTGAAACCAAGACCTGCAGTAGCGAAAGCCATAAGGTCAGCACCTTGCTTCGTCCAAGAAGTACCGATCATGCCAGTCTTTGTTGCTACCATTTGTGCTTCGAGGTTGAGGTCTACACGACGACCAAGACGGAACTTGAAGATGATACCGGCATCTACTAGGCCACCGAAGTCGTTAGTTGTAGCATCCTTGACACGCTTGTTAGCATCGAAAACATCAGCAAAAGCGCCACCAGTAGTAGTGTGATGCTTGTAACCTGCACCGAGACCTACGTAAGGAACGATGTGGAATACACGCTTGGCGTTGTACTTTGCAAAGTAGTTTACGAGATCAAACATGAAGTCGTAGTGGGCTACACCAAAGAGGTTGTTGTAAGCTTGGTTTGCACCAGTTGCAGGATCTATAGCAAAACCCTTCATGTTCCAGCCACCGATCTGTACACGAGTAGCGAACCAAGGTTCATGCCATTGGCCTAGACCAAGCTGAGCGATGGGGTAAATGCGATCTTTGAGTTCAGCCTTATTGTTGGCTTCACCGAAAGGAAGCATCCCAACACCACCCTGAATTTCGAGGAACCAGTGGTCACAACCTCTATCACGATTGAAGACAGTCTTGTGACCAGATTTATTGGGAGTTGCTACTTCCTGCTGAGCTTGTGCACCAATAGAGAGTGCGAAGCTACCCATGAGGGCGAGCATTAAAACTTTAGCTTTCATATCTATTCTTCTAAATTTCTGGTTAGTGATTCTATTACTTTGAACGAACAATAACTACGCGGTTCCAAGCACGAGCATCGAACTGTTCAGTCTCACCCTGCCATTCTACATTGATCATGTCCGAAGGAACACCATACTGTGACGTAAGGATGTTAGCAACGGCCTTAGCACGACGTTCAGAGAGAGCGAGGTTGTAATCTGCGTTACCTGTTACGTCAGCGAAACCGATTACAGCGATGGGTTGATTGTTTTCCTTTACGAACTTAGCGATTTCGTAAAGTACGATTTCCTGATTAGGAGTTAGCTTATCAGAGTCGAACTTGAAGGTGATAGCCTTTTCGCTGAGTCCAGCAACAACCTTTATTTCAGGAGCAGCGACAACAACTTCGGGGCATTCGGGGCAAGAAACAGGACGCTTTGCAAGCTCTGCATTTTCTGCACGAAGGCTGTTGATTTGGCTGTTGAGGTCGTTG
The DNA here is from genome assembly GCF_938023125.1 of uncultured Porphyromonas sp. Lineage (GTDB taxonomy): Bacteria > Bacteroidota > Bacteroidia > Bacteroidales > Porphyromonadaceae > Porphyromonas. The sequence continues at coordinate 52,053 of NZ_CALHDW010000011.1, read as the reverse complement.
ATGAGATCCATATCCATAGGAGTAACGGGTTCCCATTCTACCTTACCAAGGTTGAAGTTAAGACCTGCAGTTACTACACCAAGAAGACCATTGTAAGCATCAGCTACAGTGGCAGGCATGTAAGTTGCGCTAGCGTCTGCATAGTCGAAATCCTTCTTTACGATGTTGAGGTTGTTGTAGATAGCTTGAGCTTCAAGCACGAAATCTACACGCTTGCCAAGACGGAAAGCCATCTGAACACCGGCATTAGCGGCTGCAGAATGACGATAAGGAGCGCTCATAGAGAAGATGCTAGAGAAGTCCTTAAGGTTAAAGTCGTTGTAGTACTTAAAGTTGTACCCTACCCCTGCAAAAGGAACGAGGTGGAATACACGCTTAGCGTTGTACTTAGAGTAATAGTTTACTACGTCAAACATAAAATCAAAGAAGGCACCAGCCATTGCAGTATTGTTGGTTACAACATTACCGGTAGCGTCTTTGTAATACGTAGGCGTAGGACCTGCCATAAGTTGCAAGCGGGTTCCGAAATAAGGGTTATGCCACTTACCGATCGAAAGGGTAGGCATAACGTGAAGACGCTTTACGATGTCTTGAGATTCGTTTCCTTCTAGGAATTGTGCACTAACACCACCTTGCAAGGTGATAAACCAGTGCCCCCCAGAGCGGTCAAAAGCTGTCTTACGGGCAGGAAGTTGTTTTTCCGGCGCCGTAGTCTGGGCACTTGCTGAGAGTGCCATAGCTCCCATCAAAGAGAGCAGTAAGTACTTTACCTTCATAATTTTACTATTCAAATTGTTAGCATTTTCTTAGTTCTTCTTTTGTCAACTCTATACTATACTCTTGCACAAAGATAAGAAAAGATCCGAAACAAGCAACACCAAACTATCTGGCAAGCAACCATTTCGACTTCTATTCTCACACTTTTGTGCAAGCCGAATCGCCATTCTTAACTGCAAAAGTAGCACTTTCCTATTAATAATACACACTTTGAGCATCAAAAATCTCTAGAGAAGCTCCCCAAGGCTCTCCCGAATTTCCCCAAGAGAACGATCTTTGAGGAGTACGATTCCCTTGGCATCTAATAACAAAAGTGTGGGACTTGCCTTCAAATCGTAGAGGGGAACATTCACAATTCTACCGTCACTATTGAACCCCTTGACACCAAAAGAGGGGAGTTCGTCAAGGGTTCTCGCCCATTCGTCCGGATCTGTCTCGGCATCTATAAATAGGATATTGAGCCGGTTTGCCTGCACCTTATTTGAGAAGAAAGCATCCTGTTGAAGTTCCTCAAGCGCACGTTTACAACTCTGGCAGCCGGGCGAATAAAAGAACAACAAGGTAGGCTTTCCCCTCATATCACTGAGTCTCCCCACCTCGCCTCCCGGCTGGATAAACGAGAACTGCTCGGCGGGCGTACCCACCTTATTACGTGCCATTAGGAGGAGACGATGCTTTGCACGCTCAAGTTGAGCGAGAGATGCCTTAGGAGAATGGGTTATCCACTCTACGATGGGGTAGTAAAGATCCTCGTTGAAAAATGGAGAATTTGGCTCAAAGAGATACTTCTCATAGAGATCAATAAATAGGGAAAAGAGCTCTCCTCGGGAGGTCTCTAGCGGCTGAAGCAATGGTTTCTTCACCTCGTCAAGAGGGAGGCGAGAGGCAATACCAAGGAAGTTCGCCAAAGACTGCTCAAGTCGTGTAGGGTGCTGTGCGAGTTCAGGGTCATTGAAATCGCATTCATCCCAAAAGTGGGCAACGAAGTAAGCAGCTCGATCATCCACATTCTGGATAGTCATAGGGATGGCTGGCAAGGGAAAAGCGGGAGCAACGTCAGAAGTATCCACTCGTTCCACAGAGTCTTGTTCTATCGTGTGCCCACTTTTGTTTCTTTGGCAGCTCGCAAACGACGAAAGAGCTATCGTGGACAAGCATCCTAACAACAGCATCTGTATAAGACGACGTCTATTCATATCTATTCGTTTTATAGGGAGAGTCTTTCTTAAACAACACCGCACATCTCTTGATCCAAAGAGTTGGGTCCCCCGAAGAGCGAGGCAACCATCCTCTCTTAGGAAGACAGAGAGACGAAAGCAAAGCATTCTCTTTCTGGAGCGCCCCTCTCGTCTCTGTCTCTTCTAGAGTATTGTAATTACTCGTGCGTTGTGAAGTACTTCATAAACTGCATACGCGTGTATTGCGTTGCATCGGCACCCTGATCGGCCTTGAGCTTTCCGCGGAATTCGCGCACAGCATGATACTGCTTACGCTCCATCCATGCTGTAAGACCGGCGAGCACTTCTTGGATGTATTGAGCTCCATTCTTATAGAGAGCTGAGCACATCTGTACAGAAGAAGCTCCTGCAAGAAGGGCCTTAATCACACCTTCGCTGGTGTGGATACCTGTAGATGCAGACACAGGGAAGTTGGCAATCTGACCTGCGATGAGGCCCGTATAGCGGAGGGTATCTGAGATATCTGCAGCTGTGGTGAAGACTTCGCCGCCCGACATACGTTCGTTTTCGATGTCAATGTCCATTTGGTAAGAGCGGTTGAAGAGCGTAACGCCGGCTGCCCCTACAAGGCGGAGCTTGTCTACCAATGCGGGAAGGCAAGAGAAAGTCTTTGCCAACTTCACCTGTACGGGGATCTTAACCGCACTTGTAATACCTTTTACGATAGATACATAGTCATTTACCAACTGAGTAGCATCTGCCGACACCTTACCCTCGAGGCGCATAATATTTACCTCTAGAGCGTCTACTCCGGTCTCTGCAATTTGCTTTGCATAGTTCGTCCAATCGCCGGCTTTATAGCAGTTGATACTTGCGATAACGGGCACATTCACACGGCCCTTCACATCGCGAACGAAATCAAGATACTTATTGATTTCATTGGCTTTTACGTAGCCGGAAATGTAGTCAGCAGCCTCTGGATAATCCGATTCACTCGTCATAGAGTTTGAGAGAGCATCTATTTGCTCCTCAAAGAGGGACTTGAGCACAACGGCACCAGCACCGGCAGCTACTAGTTTTTCTATCTTCTGGGCACTATTCGTAAGCCCTGAACTACCTACTACAATGGGGTTGCGCAAAACAATACCCGCATAGTTTGAAGTTAAGTCTAACATATCTTCGTCTCTTTCTAAAATTATTTCTTCTCTGTATTTATAGCTTAATAGGGGCTCTTAATAGGCTCTTGGCCCCATAATTGCAGTACCAATACGCACCATATTGCTCCCCTCGCTGAGGGCAATGGACCAGTCTTCACTCATTCCCATAGAGAGGGTATCAAACCAGGGGAATTGACTCATCAGCCCCTCTTTTAGGCGACAAAAAAGCGCTCGCAACTTGGCGAATTCGGCTCGGATCTCAGCTTCGCTATCGGTATGGGTAGCCATACCCATCAAGCCTCGCAGGCGAATATGCGTATTTCCCTCGGCCTGCCGCTCTAGTAGAGCCTCAAAGAACGACTCCACCTCATCGTAGGGAACTCCGCTTTTGGTTTCCTCCTGCGCCACAAAGACTTCCACAAGGCAATCTATCGTACGATTGTGCTGAGCGGCTCGTCGCTCTACCTCATCATACAGAGCAAGAGACTCTATACTTTGTATGGAAGTAATGAACGGAGCTATATACTTAACCTTATTCCGTTGCAATGAACCAATAAGATGCCATCGAATATCCTCGGGCAACTTATCCACCTTACTCACCAGCTCCTGCACACGATTCTCGCCAAAGTCACGTACTCCGGCGTCGTAAGCCTCCTGTATCTCCTCCACCGTATGATACTTAGAGACAACCACGAGAGTTGCATTACTAGGGATCTGCGGGCGAATCTGATCGAGCCGTTCTTGAATTGTTGCCATTAAGAGAGGGGATAAGGGGATGTGATTAGAGTCGGAGCGTAAAGACGTCCATGATATTGGTCTCTACCACAGCGGCGATAGAGTAATCGTGGGTTGTGCGAGACATTTCGCGCTCTATTACAGCCACGGCATTGGCAAGCGACCTTGCCTTCACAATCATCGTTACGGGCGTCTTCTTCTCCACTCCGTTTTTCTCATCAAGCACGATAAAGAGCACCTTGCAGCGGTAATATTTATCGTCCTCGTCATTATCATTTAAGAATAGCTCTGCTATTTTGGCACGTTTGATGGTGCTAATTACAATTTCTCCCGTGGAGGAGAAAGGAGTTATTTCCTCAACGAGGCGTGCCTCTGCCTCTGTTACAGACATCGCATCTACCAGATAGCTCTCGGCAGACCGCTTAGAAAGCCCCGTATCTGCTAGCTTTTCGTAACGAACTGAACACTCGTACCAATTATTCATAGACTATAAAATTCATTCATCCGTGGGGGACATTCCATGCCTCCCCGCACTATTTCTTACAAAGGTAGATATTTTGGATAGATAAGAGAATCAGCCCCCTCTCACTCCAACTTCAGCCGGAGGATAAAAAAGCCCTGCGTTCCCGCCTTTTTCTCAGCCGTGAAACCCCTCAAAAAGCCTGCCCTGCTCTTGACTCCTTTTAGGTCTATATTTTTTTTATTTCACAGGCAGCAACCCCTCCCATTCCTGGGCAAGAACGGAAAGAAAATAGGCCTGCAGATTTTTCAAACCCACCCGACAACTCCGGCAAGAGACAACCGGAATCCTCTAAGCACAAAAGCGGCAACAAAGCGATACGGGCTACCACAATAAATTGTACCTTTGCACATTGAGATACTCGTACATCAAGTATTCTCGATGGATATCCCCCTCTCCTTGAGACGGGAACGCCTCCGAAAGTGGTCATCATGGCGCCACAGAACATATAAGAGAATGTACACCTATAATATAAGAGTGCATGACAAAAGATAAAATCATAAAGCTCCTTGCAACAGGGAGTCTAATGCTCTTCTCCCTCCTAATCACTAGCTGTGGAGAGATGGCTCGCATCCAAAAGAGCAACGACACCTCCCTCAAGTACGACTATGCTAAGAAGTACTTCAATCAGAAAAAATGGAGCAAAGCCTCGGAGCTTTTGGTCGATGTTGTACCCGCCTATGAGGGCACAAGCGAGGGAGCCCAGGCTCTCTATATGCTCGGCATCTCGGAGCTAGCCCTAGAGCATGGGGATATTGCCGCAGAGAGTTTTCGCCGCTACTATACAAACTACCCCAAGGGAGCAAAGGCAGAAGAGAGTCGATTCCGTGCCGGAGAAGCCTTCTACATTTCCTCTCCGGAGGCTCAACTAGACCAGACGGTGACCTACACCGCAATACAGGAGTTGCAAACATTTATCGAACTCTACCCTACCAGCGACTACCGAAAGGATGCCGAACGCATGCTTTTCGACCTGCAAGACAAACTCGCTTACAAAGAACTAAAGAGTGCGACACTCTACTACGACATGGGCATGTACCTTGGCAATAACTACCAAAGTGCAGTTGTAACCGCCAACAACGCCCTCAAAGACTACCCTTATAGCAAGTGGCGCGAAGACTTTTACATCCTAATCCTACGTGCTACCTACCAAGAAGCGATCAACAGTGTAGTCTCTAAGCAACAAGAGCGCTACCGCAATGTGATTGACCGATACTTCGCATACGTAAACGAATACCCTAAGGGGAAGTACATCAAGGAGGCGGACCGCATCTACAAACGCATCCAGCCCCTACTCTCAGAAGAAGCTTAATCAAAAGAAAAAGAACGATATAACTATAGAGACTCTAGAATGGAATCGAAGAAAAAACTATCTGTACCCAACGAAGCTATCACTCGCTCTACTGCCCAAATGGCAGAAAAAACGGGGAACCTCTACGAGACCGTTATGGTCATTGCTAAGCGTGCCAACCAAATTGCGCATGAGCAGCAAGAGGAGCTAAAAAGCAAACTAGAAGAATTCAATAAGGGCGCAGATACCCTAGAAGAAGTATACGAAAACGCTGAGCAGATAGAGGTTTCTCGCTGCTACGAACGCCTTCCCAAACCTACCTTAATAGCCACTGCCGAGTACGAAAACGACGAACTATACTTCCGCTTGGCAAGCGAAAAGAAGAAAGAAGACTAACTCAAACTAAAGCTTAATCCCGGCTTCGGGATTCCTCCGTACTATGTGGCAAAGAATACAAACCCTCTGGTTGCTCCTTGCCGGAGTAGCCATGACGCTAACCCTATTCCAGCCCCTTGCACTTTTCTCTACGCAGAGTGTGATGGGAGCAGAGAACTTCGAAATGTACAGCCTATGGGTAAAAAATGTAAGTGACGGCTCCATTGGCAAAGGGCTCATTACATGGGATCTTTTTGCTCTCGGCGCCCTTATCACTATGATATCCTTCGCTACCATCTTCCTCTTCAAGAAGCGGAAAGTGCAGATGCGTCTATGTGTTTTCAGCATGCTTCTCACCGTAGGTTATATCATTGATTTTGTAGTAAGAGCATGGCAATTCAAAGCCATTCTCAATGCGGATTTCAGTATCAAGTTTGCCTTGGGTCTCCCCTTTATCGCTCTCGTTTTGCTCTATCTTGCCTTCCGAGGTATCCGCAAAGACGAGATCCTGATACGCATCAGCAGCCGCATCCGCTAAATCTTCTCCCCAACCGCAACCTGCGAATTATCCCTACACCTCAATAAAAAAATAACGCTCCATTGTATGGCTATTTTCCTCAAAGACGTATCACACACATTTGGTGAATACCTTTTGGTGCCGGGGCTTACCACGCCCGAGAGCACCCCGGATAAGATTGTACTGCAAACCCCTCTCTCGCGCTTTAAGCGAGGAGAGACACCCCGCATCCGTCTAAACATCCCCTTCGTATCGGCAATTATGCAGTCGGTATCCAACGACACCTTGGCTATCGAATTGGCGCGCAATGGGGGACTTTCGTTTATCTACGGCTCGCAGACGATTGAGGAAGAGGCCGACATGGTACGCCGTGTCAAGAAGTTTAAGGCCGGGTTTGTAACGAGTGATGCCAACCTCAGCCCTGACCAAACACTAGCAGATGTAGTAGCCCTCACACACAAAACGGGGCACTCAACCATCGGGATTACGCACGATGGCTCCTCACACGGCAAGCTACTCGGTATCGTTACCGGGCGAGATTATCGTTTGAGTACCGATAGTCTCGATCGCAAGATCCACGAATTCATGACCCCGATTGAGCGACTCCACGTAGGCTCTAAGGGCATGACATTGAGCGAGTGCAACGACATTATTTGGAAGTTCAAACTCAATACCCTACCCATCCTCGATGAACAAGGGAACCTTCTCTACTTCGTTTTCCGCAAAGATTACGATAGTCACAAAGAGAATCCCATGGAGCTTTCTCACCCCGAAGACAAGACTCTCCTCGTGGGTGCCGGCATCAACTCTCGCGACTACCGCGAGCGTGTCCCCGCCCTTATAGAGGCAGGGGCCGATGCTCTTTGTATTGACTCCTCCGATGGTTACTCCGTATGGCAGGCAGATACCCTCAAGTGGATCCGCCAACAATATGGAGACAGCGTGGTAGTGGGCGCAGGTAACGTAGTAGACGGAGAAGGCTTCCGCTACCTAGTAGAGGCTGGTGCCGACTTCGTAAAAGTGGGTATCGGGGGTGGCTCTATCTGCATCACTCGCGAACAGAAAGGGATTGGCCGCGGTCAGGCTACCGCTGTGATAGAGGTAGCACGCGAGCGCGACAAATACTTCGAAGAGACCGGCATCTACATTCCCATCTGTAGTGACGGGGGCATTGTTCACGACTACCACATGGTACTCGCATTGGCTATGGGTGCCGACTTTTTGATGATGGGACGCTACTTTGCTCGCTTCGATGAGTCTCCCACTCGCAAGCTAAAGATCGGTGCAAATATCGTCAAGGAGTATTGGGGCGAAGGCTCCAACCGTGCTCAAAACTGGCAGCGCTACGATACCGGCGGTAATGTAAAAGAGGAGATGAAATTCGAAGAAGGCGTAGATAGTTATGTGCCCTATGCCGGTCCGATGAAGGGCAATCTCGACCAAACTCTGATGAAGATAAAAGCCACCATGAGTAGCTGCGGCACTCCCAATTTGGCAGAGCTTCGCCAGAATGCCAAGATAACGCTCGTCTCTTCCACCTCTATTGTAGAGGGCGGGGCGCACGATGTTATCCTCAAAGAATAGTCCGCTAGAGACCTTCTTCTCCATCACAAGAGAGAGCTGCAGCCTATGATACCCCATCACCTTATCACCTTGGTTGGCCCCACAGCTTCGGGAAAAACCTCTTTAGGGGTAGCGATAGCAGCAGCTCTCTCTGGTGAGATTATCAGTGCCGATAGCCGACAAGTATATCGGCGAATGGATATAGGAACGGGGAAAGACCTAAGCGAATATATCCTACCGGATGGCTCCTCCATTCCCTACCATCTGATTGACATTGCCAACCCCGGAGAGGTGTACGATCTCTTCCATTGGCTGGCCGCCTTTCGCACTTCATACCAAGAGATACTCAATCGTGGTAAGACGCCCCTTCTTGTGGGGGGAACGGGGTTGTATGTAGAGACAGCCCTCCGAGGCGACTCTCTCTCCAATGCTCCTCAGAATGAGCGCCTACGCAACGAACTCTACAGTCTCTCACACGAAGATCTCAAGGATATCCTTCGGAGATATGGGGGAACTCCCCGCACCGACATCGGCTCCGTTCGTCGTACCATTAGAGCTATTGAGATCGCTGCCTACTACGCTCGCCATCCCGAGCAAGATCCTCTAAAGAGGACAAACGCTACGGTCAAACTCCGGAGCAACGAAGCTCAAAGCACCCCTCTTATTCTCTGTATACAACTGCCTCGCGAAGAGCGCATCCGCCGTATCGGGGAGCGTCTCAAGAAGCGTCTCGAGGAGGGACTTATCGAAGAAGTGGAGCAATTGATCGCCTCGGGCGTACCTACAGAGCGACTTATCCAATACGGACTTGAATACCGCTTTATCACGCAACACCTCCTTGGGGAGCTAAGCCGTGAAGAAATGGTCACTCAGCTAGAGATCGCCATTCGTCAGTTTGCAAAGCGTCAAATGACATGGTTCCGAGGGATGGAGCGCAGAGGATACACCCTCCACTACCTAGACGGAACGCAGTCCTTCGATTGCCTATGCCAAGAGGCTTTGGAGTACATCGCTGCAAAGCAAGAGGGCAAACTCAACTAATACCTTCGCTATACTAGATATATCCATGCCTCAGAAATCGGATCACACCTCAGGGTGCGCACTACGTCATCTCTACTCCATAGAAATTGCACAACTAGAGGCAAATTATTGTAGTGCCACCGATTGGAGTCTCATCTTCGTACCCGAAAAATTCACCCCCGAGGCTTATCAATTTGTGGAGTTTAGGGGAGAATGCCACCTCGGGACTACGCTAGGGGCAACTCCTTCCCGACCGAACTTTGCTTCCCGACCAACCGGGATATATCATGCCATCATCGAAGATTGTAGTATAGGCAACGAGGTTTATATCGGGCATATTGGCAACAAAATCTCAAATTACAGCATTGGCGAGGGCAGCATTATCAGCCACGTTTTCTCGCTCACGGCTCGGCAGGGCTCTTCTTGTGGCGTAGGGACGAAAGTCTCCGTACTCGACGAGACGGGGGGTCGTGCCCTACGTATTGTACGCCATCTACCGGCCGCTTTGGCCTATTGCATGGTCTTTGGCAAGGCCGACAAGGCTCTGATGCAAGCCTGGGACGAGGCTGTAGATCTTGCCACTTCGGAGGTAGAAGAGAGAGGATATGCCGCAATTGGCAAAGATAATTTGATTGCCCAATCCGGCATTTTGGAGGACATCTCAACGGAGCACTGCTCGACGATTATCGGTGTACAGCACCTCGCCCAAGGGTACATAGGCTGCAACGTAAAGATGCAGGGGAGCATCATCTCGGAGCATTTTATCGTAGAGGATGATACCCATCTAGGTAATTGCTCGCTACAACACTGCTATGTGGGAGAAGGGTGTAGGCTCGATGGCGGATTCTCGGCCCACGATTCCCTCATCTTTGCCAATAGCAACCTGAGCAACGGAGAGGCATCGGCCGCCTTCCTCGGCCCCTATACGGTCTCCATGCATCGCTCCACCCTACTCATCGGAGGGGCATTCTCCTTTTTCAACGCAGGTAGTGGCACCAACCAAAGCAACCATCAATACCGTCTAGGCCCTATACATCACGGACTCATGGAGAGAGGCGTAAAATGCTCCAGCGACTCCTATATGCTTTGGCCGGCTCGCGTAGGAGCTTTCAGTAAGCTGGTGGGGAGATTCTACCGCCACCCCGACACTGCCGAACTCCCCTTCGCTGTGCTCACAAGCGATGGCGGAGAGATGCAAATCCAACCTGCCGTAACGATTGGGCACATCGGCACTTGGAGAGATTTTGAGAAGTGGCCCCTACGGGATAATCGCACCTCTACTCTACCCGATGACCGTCTCGTCTTCCGCCTTTGGCAACCGGCTATTATGTACCGCGTATGGCAGGGGTGGAAGCAACTCACGCTCGCCCAAGAGCTTGCCCAAGCCGGCAAGACCTACCATCATCTGATGGGAGGATGCACCATTGCTCAAGAGGATATTACCCCCGGCATACAGCTGTACCATGCCCTGCTCTCCGCCTATATCGGAAGATTCCTTTACGCAGAGACTTCTCGGACTTTATCTCAACTTCTAGAAGAGCTATCGGCTATCAAGGCAACGGATCAGCCCTCTCCCATACTCGACCTCATGGGCTTTGCCATTAGCGAAAAGGACTATCTCGCATGGTGTACAGAGGTGGCTAAGGGAGGGATGTCTTGCGCACAAATAAAGCAATCTCTAGAGCAACATGCCCTAAGCCAAGAGGCTGAGAAGGAGTGGATGTTGCAGCTGCTTCGTCTGTTCTTATCCAACGATTTGGAAGGCTCTCTTCGTGCGTTTATCGAGGCAATTCCTACGGCAGAGCAACTCCTACAAAAGCGCATCTTCTCGGATGGTCGCAAAGAACTATCCCCCGCACGCAGCTCCGTAGGCTTTGGGCTTCTCCCTCTCCCCGAGGCAGAAAAAGTGGCAGAGGAGGATTTCTTAGCCGTACGACAAGAGCTTATAAAGCAGGATTTTGTAGGGAGACTCAAAAGAGACTTCTCCCAACATATAGAGCAAGCCGAAAAACTCAAAGAGCGGCTTCTCGGGTAAAATAGAGCCTTCGCCTAGAGAAGTTCACCCCCTCTTTCATACAAATTGGAGACTGATTTTGGATTCAAAGTCAGTCTCTTTTTTATTCCCCCACAGCCTATTTTCTCCGAAGTCTAGGTTGGAAAAGCTTTTTCTTTAGCTCTAGATTCGGGGAAGAATTGGGCAGCATCTTTTGGAAAATCAGGAGTAAAGAGAGCTCCATCAGTAGAAAAATCCCTTGCTACAAGTTGCTCATATACAAAGAATGGGTAACTTTGCAGGGAATTATGGGGCAACAAAAGCCCCCGGACATCTCTAAAAGGATAAAGTGATGAAAGATAAAGTAAGCTACGCACTAGGTCTCAGCATGGCCAACAACTTCAGAAGCTCGGGCATTCATACCATCTCCATGGATGATTTTGCAGAAGCTATGAACACCGTTTTCGAAGGGAAAGAGCCCTCAATGACCTACGAAGAAGCACAAGGAGTACTCAATGAGTTCTTCCAGAGAATACAAAACGAAAAGAAGGAGCTAAACCTCAAAGCCGGTAAGGAATTCCAGGAGATCAACAAGCAGAAGGCAGGAGTAACGACCCTCCCCAATGGGTTGCAATATGAGATTCTAGAGAAGGGCGAAGGCGCTCTCCCCAAGAGCACCGATACGGTAGAGGTTCACTACGAAGGCACCCTCATCGATGGTTCGATATTCGACAGCTCTATCCGCCGTGGCGAGCCGGCTTCTTTCCCAGTTACAGCTGTTATTCCCGGCTGGACGCAGATACTTCAGATGATGCCGGTAGGCTCTAAGTGGCGTGTGGTAATCCCCGCCGAACTAGCCTATGGTGAGCGTGGTGCAGGGCAAATGATCGAGCCAAACATGACCCTGATCTTCATCATTCAGCTCCTTCGCATCGAAGATAAACAGTAATTCTTCAATAAAAAGACTATGAAACTCTATCGTACGCTGTCCGCTGCCGCACTCCTTTTGGCAGCAGTACACTCCCACTCGTGGGCTCAGACGGCTACAACCTCGGAAGGGGGAAAGGTAACGGCAGAGCAGGCTTCGTCTGCTTTAGGCACTATGGTGGGCCGCTCTATTGAGGAGACCCTCAAGGCTGCGCCCGGAGGTAAGGCTCTCGATAAGGCCCTTATCCTCAAGTCTCTTACCGAATACCTCTCAGGTAGTTCGCAACTCTCTCCCGATGAGGCCGGTATGCAGCTCAACAGCTACTTCGAGGCTGCACAAGTAGCCGAGACGGAAGCAAGAAAGGCAGAAGGCGCCAAATTCCTTGCAGAGAATGCGAAGAAAAAGGGCGTCAAGGTAACCGAGAGCGGTCTACAATACAAGATTTTGGTAGAGGGTAAGGGCATTAAACCTACCGTAGAAGATACCGTACAGGTACACTATCGTGGGCGACTGATCGACGGCACCGAGTTCGATAGCTCTTACAGCCATGGAGAGCCTATCAAGTTCTCCCCCCTACAAGTAATCCCCGGTTGGACAGAGGGACTCTGCCTCCTACGCAAGGGCGACAAGGCCGAGCTATACATTCCGGCTTCTCTCGCCTACGGAGAGCGTGGAGCCGGCAATAAGATTCCCCCTCACTCTGTACTCATCTTCGAGATTGAGATGCTCGATGTAATTAAGGGAGAACCCATCCCCGTATCGGACATTTCCAAAGCCGATAACAAGGGAGCTGCCCCCAAAGCAGACGCCAAAGAGATGAAGGCTACTTCAAAAACAAAACTCAAGAAGAAATAAAAACTTTCTGATAACGTAATATGAAAAAGATTTTTTCTGCTGTACTAGGTACAGCAATGATGTTGGGTATGGTTGCCTGCAATGGTGGCAACTCCCAAAGTGCAGATCCTGCAAACGACAGCCTCGGTATGGCTCGTGGTTACATGATTGGTATGCAAATGGCTCAGCAACTTGCCATGGCAAATGCGCAAGGAATGGCTATGGATACCACCATGTTCCTCAAGGGTGTAAAGGATGGTATGGGTAAGAGTGCAGACTCTGCTCAGTATGCCTATCTTGCCGGTATGCTTACAGGCTACCAGATCGGTCAGAGCCTCAACGAAGACAAGATCGCTACCGGTACTTTCCTAAAGGCTTTCGAAGCCGGTATCAAGGGTGATACAGCATTCCTCAAGGGCTGGTCTCAAGATGACATGCAAAACTACATGCAAAAAGCTGAAGAAAAGCTCCAAGCTAAGAAGATGGAAGAAAAGTACGGAGCCAACAAAGAAAAGGGTCTCAAGTTCATCGAAGAGTTTAAGAAAGAAGCCGGTGTACAAACCACAGCTACAGGTCTTGCTTACAAGGTGCTTACTCCAGCCAAAGAAGGCGCTAAGAAGCCCCAACCTCAAGACCGCGTAAAGGTGGAATATAAGGGTACTCTTATTGATGGTACTGAGTTCGACGCTAGCAATGGCGAACCCGTAGAGTTTGGTGTTACTCAAGTAATCCCCGGTTGGACAGAAATGCTCCTCCTCATGGCCGAAGGTGAAAAGGTAAAGGTGGTTATCCCCTACCAGCTCGCATACGGTGAGCAAGGTGCCGGTGGCGACATCGAGCCATTCGCTACTTTGGTATTCGAGGTTACCCTCCTCCAAGTTATCCCCGGCGAGAAAGCTAACTAATAGAAACCTACCAGAGAGGGCTAGCCCATCGAGGCAAAAGCCCCTAGGTGCAAATCTATAAAGGGAAGCACCGGAATGGATCGCAAGATCTACTCCGGTGCTTTTTTGTAGGGGTGGAAAAACGAGGGGGAGTGGTCTCCCTTAGGCGCTCCTCTCACTATCGCGCATTCGGGCCTTTTTCCTGAGAAGGTCCATAAACGCATAGTTCTTGATATTCCACTGGGGGGCAATCAGTAGCGAGGGAGGGGACTGTGCCACAAAGCGATCCACGACAATATCCTGCCTTAGGCGGCCTAAGAAATCCAGACAAAGGTCGGCATACTCCTCTGCCGTAAAGAGGTGAAATTGCTCCGGATTCGTCTGGTATTGATGGGCCATAATCGTATGGCGCACTATTTGCAATTGGTGCAGTTTTACAAGGCTTAGGGGCAGGTCGTTTAGGCGCAAGGCATGGTCCAGCATTTCGCTTCGGCTCTCTCCGGGGAGCCCTAAAATGAGATGGGCCCCAACAGGGAGGCCCGCCTCGTGCGTTGCCTTGATCGCCTCTAGAGAGCATTGCCACGAGTGCCCTCGACGGATCTGCTCCAGGGAGCGATCGAGGGAGGACTCAATCCCATACTCTATTAGTACAAAGCAGCGGCGAGAGAGGTCCGAAAAGTAATTGAGAAGCACCTCCGGCATACAGTCGGGTCGCGTACCAATTACCAAACCGACCACTCCGGGGAATCGTGCCGCCTCCTCATAGAGTTGGATTAGCTGCTCGGCCTCTCCATAGGTTGCCGTATAGGACTGGAAGTAGGCCAAGTAACACATGTGAGGGTACTTGTGGCGAAAGAAATCGATTCCCCGCTCCAGCTGTTGCGTAATAGAGCCGGGCTGGAGAGCAAAGGAGGGACTAAAGGTGGCATTATTGCAGTAGGTGCATCCCCCTCGCCCCATGGTTCCATCTCTATTGGGGCAAGAGCAACCTGCATCCAACGTTATCTTTTGGATCTTCTCTCCGGGGAAAAAGCGTTGTATATAGGTAGAGAAGTCACACTCTGCCAAGCGTTGCGAATAGGAAAACTCGGGAGCCATCACCCTAGAATAAAGGTTACAAGATCGATAAGCAAACCATCGTTTGTATAGGCCCCCCCCTCGGCGCCTTTGAATCGGGCATCCGTCATACGAAGCTCATGCACAATGTTGAATACCTGCATCGGGGTAAAAGCCCACTTTCCCGTCATGTAACTCTCCGCAGCATACGAGTTGCGTAAGCCCAACACCTTAGCTACATCATCGGCGGAGATATTGCGTGGTTGGTACATTACAATCATCAGGTTGGAAAAGTAAGTATACAGAGTCGATAGGATAATGGGCAAGGGATAGCGTTTCTCGTTAAGCGCCATATAGCGAGCCAATTTGTAGGCTTTGGCTCGTTGCTTCGCTACCAGAGCATTGAGAAGCTCATAGGGAGAATACTCACGACTAATCCCTACATTCTGCTCCACCATGGCGCGTGTCACCATGCCCCCTCGGCCCGAGGCGAGTACGGCAAGTTTGCGTAATTCACTATAGAGGGTAGCACCATTGGTGCCAATAAAATCGTAGAGAGCCCCCATGGCATCCGGTTCTACAGTGATCTGGAGGAGGTCGGCAGCGTCACGAATCAGCGATGCCGTATCCCGACTATTCTTCATCTTGGGGGATAAGAATAGAGGTACTTGAGCCTCGGCAAGTAGCTTCAGTAGCGAACGAGCTCCACGCTCGGGATCTCCATTATAGCAAAGTACAATGGTAGTCTCGGGCTGTATTGAGGGGATTGCCTCCACAATCTCATCCAACCCTTTAATGGCATTCACCTCTCGTATAATGAAGAGACGACGCCCGCCCAGCAGAGAGGAGGAGAGCACGGTGTCCCTCAACTCGGGGAACGTGAGCTCCGAACCATAGAGGATGGTCCTGCTCAAAGCCCACTCCTCACGGGGCAGATAATGCTCGGCAAGTAGCTCCACAAGCCTATCGATGTAGTAAGACTCTTCCCCTCCCAAAAAGAGGAGCGGGGGAAGCTCTTTGCCCGAAGAGAATATCTTTACAAGCTGGTGATAACTCTGGGAGGAGGTGGGAGTGGAGGTTGCCATAGAATGTCCTATATATCGTATCTTTGCCGAGAAACAAACGAGCAGTAGTTGGTAGCTTGTGTGCAAAGATAAGGCGAATGTACTGAACCTCCCAGCCTATGGGGCCATAATTGAGGAGGAAAATGGAAAAAAACTGATCTACGACGATATTCGTAGGAAGCGCGTTGCCCTAACCCCCGAGGAGTGGGTAAGGCAGCACTTTGTACACTATCTGAGGGAGCACCTTGGCTACCCGCTTGCCAGCTTCGCACTCGAGACTCGCGTTGCATCCGCCCATACGGCACAACGAACGGATACGATTATTTACGGCGTAGGGGGCAAGCCCTGGATGGTCGTGGAGTACAAAGCGGCTCACCTAGAGCTTACCCGAGAGATGTGGCAGCAGATCTGTAGGTACAACCTCACCTACAAGGCAGCCCATTTGGTACTTACCAACGGCAGGCAACATATGGTCTGCCAGATCAATTACCACACAGCGGAGTACAAATTCCTCAGCTCGGTCCCCAGCTTTGCGGACCTCCGCACCTATCACCAAATCAATAACAACGAATAGAAAGATATCCTATGGCATTTTTAGAAGCGCAGCATATTGTCAAGAGGTATGCCCGTCACTTGGCACTCGATGATGTCTCCATCTCGGTACCCCAGGGCTCTGTATTCGGTCTTATGGGCCCCAATGGAGCCGGCAAGACCACCCTTATACGTATTATCAACCGCATCACAGCCCCCGATAGTGGCGAGATCCTTTTCGAAGGAAGAAGGTTCGCCCCCTCGGATGTGGCACGTATTGGTTACCTGCCCGAGGAGCGAGGCCTATACCGCAAAATGAAGGTCGGCGAGCAAGCCATCTACTTAGCACGCCTTAAGGGGATAGACAAGGCGACTGCCCGCAAGCGGCTCACCGAGTGGTTTGAGAAGTTCGACATCATGCCCTGGTGGAACCGCAAAGTGGAGGAGCTGAGCAAGGGGATGCAACAAAAGATCCAATTCGTTTGTACCGTAATACACGAGCCGGATCTGCTTATTTTCGATGAGCCCTTCAGCGGCTTCGACCCCGTGAATGCAGAGCTCCTCAAGCGAGAGATCCTATTCCTACGAGACCAAGGGCGTACCATTATCTTCTCTACGCACAACATGCAATCGGTAGAAGAGGTATGTGATGAGTGTGCACTTTTCAATAAGTCGCATGTAGTACTGCAGGGAAATGTGGGTGAGGTGCGTCAGCGTTTTGCCCAAGGGATTGTGAGCCTCGAGGTAGGAACTTCGGAGGCGCTCACACAAGAGCAATTGTCACAGCTCTCAGTGGTTGAGAGCAACTTCTATCCGGGGGAGAAGAAACAGCTCTTGCGCCTCAAGATGCGCACCGGAGAAGACATGCGAGACCTAGTACAAGCGCTCCCAAGAGAGCTCCATCTTCTCAGCCTCCGTGAGGAGATCCCCTCAATGAATGAGATCTTTATTCAAACGATTACCCAACAACAAAACGATCAAGAAGACCATGAGTAAGAGCAAAATTGCCATTGTTATAGGGCGCGAGTATGTGACCCGAGTGCACAAGAAGTCGTTCTTTGTCATGACGATCTTGATGCCTATTCTTTTTATGGCATTCCTCACCGTCCCCATCATCATAGGGAAGACGAGTGTCTCAGAAACGAAGATTGCCGTATTGGATGCAACCGGATTGTATGCTGATCTCTTTGAGGATACAGAAGCCTACACCTTTGTCCCAACTCAGCAATCCCTAGAGGAACTAAAGGCACTGGGCAAGGACAACGAAGAGGGATACGCCGCCGTACTAGAGATCAGAAAGGACCTCCTAGAAGATCCTACCGCCATTACCCTCTATGGCTATAAGCAAATTCCTCCCGGGGTGGCCGAGTACATCAATGATACTCTCTCGCCCTATCTGAGCCAAAAGAAGCTCGAAGCTAGCGAAATAGAGGGCATCTCAGAGATTGTAGCCAACAGTCAGGTAGAGATCAATGTCCCCACCTTCAAATGGGCTGCCGATGGTGAAGAAGAGCGCTCGAGCGGCGATATTGCCAGCATCATAGGGATGATACTTGCGGGGGTCAGCTTCTTCTTTATCACCACTTTTGGCTCCCTGGTAATGGGCAGTGTGCTTGAGGAGAAAAAGAACCGCATCATGGAGGTGATGGTATCGAGCGTGCGCCCCTTTGATATGATGATGGGGAAAATCATTGCCTTAGGCTTAGTCGGGATCACGCAAATCGTGCTTTGGGTGGCTCTTACGGGCATCCTCCTAACCATCTTTAGCAGCCTTATGGCCGGGAACCTACAAAGCGTTGCCGCCCTTGCCACTATGCAACAAAGCGACATGACGGGCTTGGGAGCCGGGCTATCTTCCGACAGCTTTAGTGAGTTGCAGATGGGGATTGGCGCCTTAATGGGCATCAACTTTGGCGAGCTCCTCCTCATGTTCCTCTTCTATTTTGTAGGCGGATATCTCCTCTATGCCTCCCTCTTTGCCGCTGTAGGCTCCGCTATCTCTAGCGAAGAAGACAGCAACCAATTCATCACCCCCGTAATGCTTCTTCTCATGTTTGCCTTCTATGCCGGCTTTGGGAGCATGCGTAACCCTGATGGACCTCTGGCTCTTTGGTGCTCACTCATCCCCTTCACTTCGCCCATCGTTATGATGATACGCCTTCCCTACGATGTGCCTGTGTGGCAACAGATCCTCAGCCTTGTGCTCCTCTTTGCCACCTTTGGTGGAATTACTTGGCTAAGTGCCAAAATATACCGAGTTGGCATCCTGATGTATGGAAAGAAACCTAGTTGGCGAGAACTTCGTCGCTGGATTCGATACAAGTAAACATGACAAGAAAACAAAATGGCCGGCTATTTTTCGGAATAGACCGGCTATTTTTCTACAAAAAGGGTGGTAAAACAAGTTCTTATTCGCTATCTTTGTAGGGGAACGACAGAACTGAATTTGTAAGACACAATATAATGAACAGCAAATTAGCCGAAGCCGCACGCAAATATCACGCCTTACCGCAACCCGGTAAGATAGAGGTGAGACCGACCAAGCCCTATAGCACACAAAACGATCTTACCCTTGCCTATAGCCCCGGGGTAGCTATCCCTTGTCTCGATATACAAAAGAACCCCGCCCAGGCCTATGAATTTACCTCCAAAGGCAACCTCGTAGCCGTGATTTCCAATGGTACTGCCGTATTGGGATTGGGTGATATAGGGGCACTCGCCGGTAAACCTGTGATGGAGGGGAAGGGACTTCTCTTCAAGATCTATGCCGGCATTGACGTATTCGACATCGAGATTGACGAAAAAGACCCCGATAAGTTCATCGAAATTGTCAAATCCCTTGCGCCCACCTTTGGGGGGATAAACCTGGAAGACATCAAAGCTCCCGAGTGCTTCCACATTGAGCAAACACTCAAGAAGGAGTTGTCTATCCCCGTAATGCACGACGACCAACATGGTACTGCCATTATCTCGTCGGCAGGGCTTCTCAATGCCCTCAAGATTGCCGGTAAGCGCATCGAAGAGGCTCGCATCGTTGTAAGCGGAGCCGGAGCGTCTGCCTTCTCTTGCACCAAGCTCTACGAGTCTTTTGGGGCACAGCGCAGCAATATCGTGATGATAGACTCCAAAGGGGTAATCACAAAAGACAGAGAAGGGCTGAGCGAAGAAAAAGCCTACTTCGCCACCGATCGCACCGAACTCAAGACGCTTGCCGATGCCATTGTGGGGGCAGACGTCTTTGTAGGGCTCTCCCGCCCGGGCGTACTCACCCAAGAGATGGTACGCCAGATGGCTCCCAACCCCATCGTGTTTGCCCTTGCCAACCCCGATCCCGAGATCACCTACGAAAAGGCCAAAGAGGCTCGCCCCGACGTACTCATGGCTACGGGGCGTTCGGACTATCCCAACCAAATCAATAATGTAATTGGCTTCCCCTATATATTCCGTGGGGCATTAGACGTACGAGCTACTGCCATCAACGAGGAGATGAAAAAGGCCGCTACCCTTGCCATTGCCGAGCTGGCTTCGGAGCCCGTACCCGAGGAGGTGAGCCAAGCCTATGGCAATGTGCGCTTGCACTTCGGACCCGATTACTTTATCCCCAAACCCGTAGACCCCCGACTGATTGTACGCGTCTCCACTGCCGTGGCACGAGCTGCCATGGCTTCGGGTGTAGCCCAAAAAGAGATTACCGACTGGGCGGCTTACGAAGGCGAACTCATGGCTCGCCTCGGGCAGATGAACCACCTCATGCGCCGCTTGCACGAGTCGGCTCGCCAGGCTCCTCGCACAATGGTCTATGCCGCAGGAGAGAGCGATACGGTACTAAAAGCAGCCGTGGAGGTACTCCACCAGGGGCTTGCAAAGCCTATCATCTTAGGCGATGAATCCCATATCCAAGACATGGCTAAGCATGACGATCTCGATCTAGCTGGCATCCAAATCATCAACCACCGATCCGATGCATTCAAGGAGACTCGCCATCGCTACGCTCAGCTCTACGCAGAGCAAAACTGGCGAAAGGGGGGCACCTTCAGAGAGGCTCTCGACAAGATGTATGACCCCAATTACTTTGGTATGATGATGGTGCAAAACCAAGATGCAGATGGCATGCTCACAGGGTTGTACTCCAACTACTCCTACCTATCCGAGGTAGCACGCTCTACCGTAGGGCTGGCTCCGGGGCATAATCACTTTGCCACCATGCACCTTGTAACCCTCAAGTCGGGTCCGCTATTCCTTGTTGATACACTCATTAACCGCAATCTCAGTGCCGAGAGCCTGGTTGATATTTCGGTACTTGCTGCGGAAAAAGTGCGTTGCTTTGGGCTTCAACCCAACATTGCTCTCATCAGTTTCTCCGACTTTGGTAGCGACGATGCCAAGTCTTCTTGCGAAGCTCGCCGAGCCGTTACCCTCCTGCACGAGCAGTACCCCAACCTATCCGTAGATGGGGAGATGCAGATACAGACGGCCCTTCAGCTAGCTCAACGGGATGCCAAGTACCCTCAAAACAAGCTCCAAGGAAAGCAAGTGAATGTACTCGTTTTCCCAAGACTCTCGGCAGCAAACGCCTGCTACCAACTCCTCAAAGCCGTAGGTAATGCAGACGAGGTGGTAGGTCCCATCCAGGTAGGGCTTGCCCGCCCCATCTATTTTGCCGACCACGATGCTTCCGTAAAGGATATTGTAAATATCACGGCCATGGCATCTCTTGACAGCAACGCCTGCATTGTTGGCTGAGCACCCTCAGGAATTGACAAAAGGAGGCTCCCAAGGGGGGAGAAAACCTCCCTCATATCATAAAGTCTGCAACCTATCCTCTCCCTTTCATTACAGGGAGGGGAAAAGTTGCAGTTAAGGCGGGCTTTCTTTCTCTTTATCCCTTGTTTTTATCGGATTAATTACTATCTTTGTAGTAACAGGATAGAAGACGATCTTTCATTTACGTATTGATAAGTCGAAATAAAAACCGCACTTGTCAAATTGGGAAACTCATCAAGTGTTTTGTGTTTACCGAGATGTTGTTGGCAACAATGGCGGGCCGTTGGTACACCTTGTGTGTACGAGACGGATTACAAAAGTGCTGACACGCTTTAATCCTGATTATAGGAGTTTTCACAATTCACAGTGCGGTTTTGTCTCTAAAAGGGCTGCTGACTCGCCTCCGAGGGAGGGAAGTTGGTAGCTCTTTTTATTTTGCAATACGACATTTTCTCCCCCATTTATACACAAAATTAGCCCCTAAGATTGGGGAGAATAACGTATCTTTGTAAGCATCATTATGGGCAGAATACTAGCAATAGACTATGGCAAGAAGCGTACGGGACTAGCCGTGACCGATCCGCTCAGAATCACTCCGGGAGGCCTTGCAACGGTGGCTTCGTCCGAACTACTTCAGTACCTATCCGAGTATATCCCCAGGGAGGGAGTAGACCTTGTAGTGGTGGGCTACCCTCGGCAAATGAACAACGAAGAGAGCGAATCTATGCGCTATATCCGTCCCTTTGTTGCGAAGCTAGAGAAGCACTTCCCCCAGCTCCGCATCGTCTACTACGATGAGAGATTTACCTCCTGCCTTGCCCAAAAAACGATATTAGAGAGCGGAATAGGAAAACAAAAACGACGCAACAAAGCGTTGGTAGACGAGGTGAGTGCCATCATTATTCTCCAATCGTATATGGAGTCTCTTGCCTACTCCGGTGCTCCACTCCCCCCTATCCCCTAAACAGAAATAACTAAACACCCAATAATATGCTACCTATCTATCTCTACGGTCACCCGGTATTACGCGAAGTGGCACAAGATATAACTCCGGAATATCCCAACCTATCGGGGCTTATTGCCGAGATGTGGAAGAGTATGTACGAAAGCGACGGCATCGGACTGGCTGCCCCCCAAATTGGCAAGTCGATCCGCCTTCTTGTGATTGACGCCTCGCCCATGGCAGAATACTTCCCCGAGTGCAAAGACTTCAAAACCGTGATGATCAATGCTCGCATTACAGAGCTGAGCGAAGAGACCCTTTCTGAGGAAGAGGGATGCCTCAGCCTCCCCGGGATCCACGAGCGAGTAGAGCGACCCAAGGAGATTACAATAGAATATCTCGATGAGCAATTCAACCCCCAAACTCGTCACCTCTCGGGCTTTGCGGCTCGGGTCGTTCAGCACGAGTACGACCATCTTGAGGGCAAACTCTTTACCGACCACGTGAGCACGCTCCGCAAAAGTCTGCTCAAAAACAAGTTGGCACGCATTGCATCCGGCAAGGCGTACCCCGGCTACCCCGTAGTGGCAGCCCCTCAGAAAAAAGGGATGCGTCGCTAATATCTTTTCGGAGAAAGGGCACAAAGAGATGAGAGGGCTACGCTGTACTCTGATTACCCTAGGGGCACTACTAAGTCTCCTATGGGGAGCCAAGGCTCAACTCGACGTAGAGCGAGTAATGACCATTGGGCAGAATGCGCTCTACTTCAAAGACTACATTGTATCCATCGGCTACTTCAATCAGGTAATAGAGGTACGCCCCTGGATGGCAGAGCCCTACTTCCACCGTGCCGTCTCTAAGTACATGCTTGGGGACTATCGCGGAGCAGAATTGGATGCCTCTCTAGCCCTAGAGCGCAATGCTTTTATATCCCGAGCCTATGTACTGCGGGGCGTAGTACGTCACTCTTTGGGCGAGTACAAAGGGGCCATAACCGACCTCAAGCACTCTCTCTATTTAGCTCCGGACGATGCCGAGATTGCTTTCAATCTTGCGGCGGCTCAGCTCTCCGACAAGCAATACAATGCTGCCGACACCACCATTTCTACCCTAATCAAAAGACATCCTAAGCACGCAATAGCCCACCTACTGCGTGCCGATATTCTGCTCAATCAGCAAGATACGCTACAAGCAACCAAGGAACTTAATCGCTCTCTTGCCCTCGACTCCACACAGGCACAAGCCTATGCTTTTCGCGCTATGCTCGCGTCTAAAAAGGAGGATTACAAGAGTGCGCTCCTCGATCTTAACCGCTCCCTCCAGCTTGCTCCCGATGACAAAAACAACTACATCAACCGCGGTCTCACTCGCTATCAACTCAATGACTATGTAGGAGCCATAGAGGATTATACCGCAGCGATCAACCTAGCCCCATCCGACCCCGTAGCACGTTACAACCGCGCCTTGCTCCGTGCCACAGTGGGAGATGCCAACAACGCCCTCGAAGATCTCGCCGTAGTACTAGAGGTGCAGCCCAATAACTATATGGCTCTCTACAATAGAGGGTTACTGAGTCTTGAGGTGGGAGACTTTCGCACGGCACTCAAGAGTTTTGACAAAGTACTCTCGAAGTACCCCAACTTCCAGATGGGACTACTAGCCCGAGCCGATGCAAAACGGGGACTGGGAGACGCTGCAGGAGCCGATAGAGATAGCTGGCAAGCCTACCAACAGCAGAAGAAACAGGTAAAGAAAAAGCCATCGAACACATCCAAATCCACCCGAAGCGAAACAGAAGAAGCCATCGAGCGGTACAACGAACTTGTAGAGACCTCGCTCTCTGCTTCTACCATGGGAGGAACAACTACTCTACCCCAGTCGCTCCGCGGCAGAGTGCAGGATGCCGAAGTGGCTATCGTACCTTTTGGCACCTTCTCGCTCAATTACTATCACGCCACTCCTCAACCCGGCATTCCTCCTAGAGTATATTACAGTCAAGAAGTAACCTCTTATAACGAAGCCCACCCCACACAATTACCTCGTTTGTTGGTGGCTCCGAGCAATCGCATCCTTGATAGCGTAGCCACCGGCGAGCTACGTCAATCCCTCTCCGCCCTCGATGCTCAACCCAAAGAAGAGGCCAACTTTTACCTCCGTAGGGGCATTACTTCTCTGCTCCTCATAGACTTTGATAGAGCGATAGACGACTTCGACCACGCCCTCTCGCTAGACAAGAAGAATCCGCTAGCCTACTTCGTTCGTTCGGCTGCATGGCTTCGACGCCTTGAGGTGCGCCAGCATACCACCCTCACCACACCATCCCCCAGTGCCCCCTCACAAGAGAAGCACAACGGACTAGGGATAAGCATTCCCACAAAAAAGGAACAGACCTCTCCAAGCCTACGAGGGATGGATACCGTTTTAGACGATCTTGACAAGGCCATAGAGCTAGCCCCCAAGTTTGCCTACGCCTACTACAATAGAGCCATCGTATATCTCGCTTTGGGTCAAAAGGAGAAAGCTCTCGAAGATTACTCTCAAGCTATTACTCTCGGAGGTACCCTCCTCCCGGAGGCCTACTTCAATCGGGGGCTTCTATTCCTCTCTATGGGGCAAAAAGACAAGGCGATAGCCGACCTTAGCCTAGCCGGCGAGCAGGGAATATTCCAAGCATATAACATCATCAAACGCATCCAGGAGCAACTATGATTTCGGTGCAACACCTCACAATAGACTTTGGCAAGCAACTTCTTTTCAACGACGTTTCCTTTGTCGTATCCCCCAAAGAGCGAGTAGCCCTTGTGGGAAAAAACGGAGCGGGCAAGTCTACCCTTCTCAAATTGATCGCCGGGCTTAGAGAGGCCACCAGCGGATCTGTCACCCATCCCAAAGACCTACAGATAGGGTATCTACCGCAAGTAATGCAACTGGCCGATGGGCGCACCGTTATCGAAGAAGTGAAGACGGTTTTTGAGGATGTAGCCCGCATCAAAGAGCGTGTAGCCCAACTTGCCGACGAGATGGCAGCGCGGACAGATTACGATACCCCCGAGTATCATGATCTCATCGAACGCTTCTCGCACGAAAGCGACAGACTAAACCTCATGGGGCAAGACAACTACGAAGCCGAGGCCGAGCGCACCCTCGTGGGCCTCGGGTTTGAGCGCACGGACTTTGAGCGCCCCACCTCCGAGTTTAGTGGAGGATGGCGCATGCGCATCGAGCTTGCCAAGATATTGCTCAGAAGACCCGACATTCTTCTCTTAGACGAACCGACCAATCACCTTGACATCGAATCCATAGAATGGTTGGAGCAATTCATCAAAACCTCGGGAGCCACCCTACTACTTGTCTCCCACGACCGTGCCTTCCTCGATGCCACCACCACACGTACCATAGAGATAGAGCTTGGGCGCATCTACGACTACAAAGCCAACTACTCTCAGTACGTAACCCTGCGCCAAGAGCGACTCGAGTACCAGCGCCGTGCCTACGAAAATCAGCGCAAAGAGATTGAGGAGATTGAGGCTTTTATTGAGCGATTCCGCTACCAAGCCACTAAAGCGATACAGGTGCAAAGCCGCATCAAGCAGCTAGAAAAAATAGAATTGATTGAGCTAGACGAACTTGATCTCTCGCACATTCACTTCCGCTTCCCCCCTGCCGAACGCTCGGGAGACTTCCCCATTATTGTAGAAGACCTGGGCAAGGCCTATGGGGCGCATCAAGTATTCGATCATGCAACCTTTACCCTCCGCCGTGGAGACAAGGTAGCTTTTGTTGGTAAGAATGGTGCCGGCAAGTCTACCATGGTCAAGTGTATCATGCAACAGATCAATGACTACACAGGCTCCCTCAAGATAGGGCACAACATCCATATTGCCTACTTCTCTCAAAATAGAGCCCAAGAGCTTGACCCCAACCTAACCATACGTGATACGGTAGATCGTGCCGCCCGAGGTCCTGTGCGAGACAAGATCAATAACCTTCTAGGCGCCTTTATGTTTGGCGGCGAACTGGCAGACAAACCCGTATCCGTACTCAGCGGAGGAGAAAGAGCAAGGCTCGCTATTTTGATCCTTCTACTTGAGCCTGCAAACTTGCTGATCCTCGACGAACCGACCAACCACCTCGATATGCGCTCTAAGGACGTCTTGAAGGAAGCCATCAAGAACTTTGAGGGCACCGTGGTACTCGTCTCGCACGACCGAGACTTCCTCGATGGCTTAGTAGACCAAGTGTACGAGTTCTCTCACGGGAAGGTAATCCCCCACCTAGGCGGCATTTACGACTATCTCACCAAACGGAGGATGGAGAGTTTGCATGAGCTTGAAGCGCCTAAAAACACGAGCAAGGCCACCTCTTCTGCCCCCACAAAAAGTGCTGTAAAAGAGGACTATCAAGCCCAAAAAGAGCGTGCTAGACAGCAACGAAATCTGGAGAAAGCAGCCGAAGAGATTGAGAAAAAGGTAGCCTCTCTCGAGCAGGAACTAGAGCGCCTCGAGGGCGAACTCTCAGCCCCCAACATCCCCATCGACAGCCCTCTATACAACAAATACGATACGACTCGCAAAAAACTCGACGAAGCGATGATTGAGTGGGAACGAGCCATGGAAAAGTTATCAAAATAATTCTCATAATCCCATTATTATGAACACAGTAGATACACGCGGCAAACTCTGTCCCATGCCGCTCATCCTCCTCAAAAAGGCACTCAACAGCGAGGGATTTTCCGGCGAATGGCAGGTTCTAACCGACAATGCTACGGCATGTCAAAACCTCACAGACTACATTCGTCAGATCACCTCCTCGCTAGAAACGGAAGAATTACAAGGCTATACTTCTCTGCGTTTTACCCTAGAAGAAGAAAGTTGTAGGCCTATAAGGGAAAAAGAATCAGGCAGCGAAGACTACACCGTTGTGCTGTCGAGTGATACGATGGGGCGAGGTAACGAAGAACTAGGGCGCATCTTGGCTCGGGCGTTTGTCAATGCACTTGAGGGAGTAGAACGCAAACCCAATCGCATTATTTGCTACAATCGTGGAGTGCTCCTGGCAGATAAAGACACCGACACCGGAGCCACCCTTGCTCGCCTTCACAAGGAGCATGGTGTAGAAGTAATACTCTGCGGCACTTGTGTAGATTACTTCGAGTTTCGTAAAAAAATGGCGGTAGGAACCATCTCAAACATGCTGGTTATTGCCGAATATATGCGTCAAGCCTCACGCCTTGTAACCCCCTAACCCTTCCTTTTATGTCTCAATCCTCCCTACATTACTTCGATTGCGGTACTACCTCATGGCCTAAGAGCCCCGAGCTACAAGAGGTATTGGCCCATTACTACGAACACCCCATCGGCAGTTATGGTAGGAGCACAGACCCCGCAACGCTGCAAGCTACGGCTGCCATTGAGACGCTACGGGATCGCCTTGCCGTACTACTAGGCGGGGTAGATCCTACGCATATCGTATTCAATAGCGGAGCTACAGAGTCCATCAATACCATCCTCAGCAGTCTTCAGCTAGAGGGACGCACCCTTTGGATTTCTCCCTTAGAGCATAATGCCGTAATGCGCCCCCTCACACGCCTTAAGGCGCGCTACGGATTCAATCTGCGCATAATGCCCTCTGCTCCCGATGGGCGCATTGATATAGAGAGGTTGCGTAGAGAAGCTCGCCCGGGTACGGCACTAGCAATTGTCAATGCCGAGAGCAATGTAAACGGAGTAATACAACCCCTCGAAGAGATAGCCCAAGTGATAGGGGGAGAATTGGGCATCCCCCTACTCATCGACACGGCACAATTCTTAGGATTTAGCCAAATACCCCAAGGGATCGAGTTTGACTATATCGTATTTTCCGGGCATAAAGGGTTACTTGGTCCCACAGGGACGGGTGGATTTTACATCCGTAATCCACGAAGTATTGAGCCTCTCATCGTCGGGGGGAACGGGATACACAGCGAAAACTACACCGATACTCCTCTCGAGATGCCCGAGAGATTTTCGGCAGGTACCCCCAATATGCTGGGGCTTGCTGCCCTCGCCGCCGCCGTGGAGCACCCTGTGGCATGGAATACCTCACGCCAAGAGTGGAAAAATCTTTTCGATCAAATAGAGCGGAACCCCGATGTGCGCCTCCTCCGCTCCCTTGATCTTGCGCACCAAGGCCCCCTATTCTCGCTCGTCCATCAGACAAAACGAGCCGATGAGATAGCGAATGCCTTACGATACGATCATGAGATAATTGTACGAGACGGATTGCATTGTGCTCCACTTGCCCACCAAACCCTAGGTACCTTAGCCCAGGGCGGTAGTGTGCGCATAGCCTTCTCGCCCTTCCATACGAGGCAAGACCTCGAGCTACTAGCCCATGCTTTAGACGATGTACTCAGATAGTGCTCTTATCCTATTTAGCTCTACACGGCTATTTATCCGAGCACTCACGCTTTGTGAGTCGGCACGTCTGTCTGTGCGAGCACTCTCCGTGCCCGATGCTATTACTTCAGGCTGTGGGATGTGCCTGGGCCTCTCTCAAGACACGATAGATCCTGCCTGTCAACTGCTCCAAAAGGAGGGAATCGCAGGACGGCTTTTCTCCACTCATCCCTATAATCTTATCAAGCAATGGAACTAGTACCACCACCTTTAATCGACCTTCTCGAGGGGCAGGAGCAAGGGGGATGCTCCGCCAAACTCGATCCCAAAGAGCTGCACAAAATACTTGCAGATCTACCGGTTCCTCACTCCGATCGGCTCCTT
The DNA here is from genome assembly GCF_938023125.1 of uncultured Porphyromonas sp. Lineage (GTDB taxonomy): Bacteria > Bacteroidota > Bacteroidia > Bacteroidales > Porphyromonadaceae > Porphyromonas. The sequence goes on along the minus strand of NZ_CALHDW010000011.1, from coordinate 23,162 downwards.
GTTGGGACCGATACTAGCGACGATGCCGGAGTATATCAGCTCAACGAAAACGAAGCGCTCATCGTCACCACCGACTTCTTCCCACCCGTAGCAAGCGATCCCTACACCTTTGGAAGGATATCGGCCACCAACGCTCTGAGCGACGTCTACGCCATGGGAGGCTCCCCGCTCCTCTGCCTCAATATCGTCCTCTTCCCCTCCTCTCAAATGCCGTTGGAGGTACTTCGTGAGATACTACGAGGGGGACAATCGGCAGCAGACGAGGCCGGTGCGCTCATTGTGGGAGGGCATACAATAGAAGACTCTCCCGTAAAGTATGGTATGGCGGTAGTGGGGCGAGTACACCCCCGGCAAGTGATTACGAACAAGGGAGTCAAGCCCGGCGATGCCCTCATTCTCACCAAACCCCTAGGGACAGGGGTATTGATTGCAGCTCACCGCTTAGGGATGGCACGCGAAGAAGACTACCAAGAGGCTCTCCTCTCCATGCAACGACTCAACCGCTACGCCGCCGAGCAAATGACCCAAGTCGCCACCCATGCAGCGACCGATATTACCGGCTTTGGATTGGTAGGGCACGCTATGCAAATGGCGCTTGCCTCGGGTGTAGAACTCCATTTCGAATCCTCCGCCATACCGGCCCTGCCCGGCGTGCGTGATCTACTGCACGAGGGATGTATCCCCGGTGGAGCACTGCGCAATAGACGCTACGTAGAAGAGCATCTCCACACCCACGCTTCGCCGGAAGAGACGTTGCTCCTATGTGATGCACAAACCTCGGGTGGACTCCTAATTGCCCTCCCCGAAGAAGAAGCGCCCGAGCTCCTCCGTCGGCTCCAAGACAACCCTAATACAGCTCAATCGGCCCTTATCGGTGTGGCATCACCTGCCTCATCTACTGGGTCCTCTCTCTCTATTTGGTAATCTAAGAAAAGCTATGCAAATCAAACAACTTATCCTTTTAGTAGGGGCATCGATGCTCTCCATTGCGAGCTTTGCCCAAGAGAAAAAAGGGGTAGAATCCCCGATCCTCTCTCTCCAGCAAAAGGCTGCAATTGCACTGCCTCACAGCTTTGGGCTCACGGATACAACAGCTCAAACGGCTACAGAGCCACTCCTCAACGCTTCGGCGCTAGCCGCCTCTTCGTCCGCAGTACTCCCTACCATCAAAGCCGATGCCAAGGGATGGTTTGCACTCAACGAGGCTAAGCCCAAGGCACGCACACTCCAGATCTATTCTGCACAGCTCTCTTGTACGAATTTCTCTAAGAGCACCCTCCGCCTTTATGGCACTCGCCCTGCAGCGATCTATTTGGATGGGGTCTTGTTGGATAAAGCCCTAAAGGGAGCCGCCACAGACACAGCTGCTCTGATTACCGCCCCCCTCACCCTCATCCCGGGGAGCCATCAATTAGAGATACGCTTCCTCTCTCAACCCTCGGATAATGCCCGACAAGCCTTCCGCCTCACCCTAGAGCAACCCTCTGAGAAAAGCTCTATTCAGACGGATGTACAGCAGAAGAAGTTACTCTCCCTCGCCTATATGATGTCCGGCAATAACCTCTCCAGAGTGCGCCTCTCCCCTTCAGGCAAGTATGCCCTCGTGATCTACTACTCGCAGCGTGAGCGCAAAACAGAGTATTTTGGACGCCTGATGCACGCCGATGGTCGCCTCATCCGCGAAAGCAAAGAACTAGTTTATGCCAATTGGCTCCCCGAAAGTGACCAACTCCACTTCGTACGCACCGAAGGGAGCAAACGCCTACTCGTAGTGCAATCGCCCGAGGGTGCTAGCGAAAAGATACTCCTCAGAGATTTACCTCAAGGGGAATACCGTTTCTCTCCCGACGCTAAAACGATCTATCTTGCCAAAGAGGTAAAGGGCGATGCCAAGGACGAAAAAGTAATACGCATGCGAGACCCCAACGACCGTATGCCCTCATGGCGAGACGCTACACAATGGATTGCCATAGACCTTGCCACGGGAGTACAATCTCCGCTCACCTCAGGGAAAGAAAATATCGGACTACTCGATATTGCCCCTTCGGGCAAACTACTCTTTGCTCGCTACACCACAGATTGGACAAAGCAACCCTACGACTTTAGCGACCTATACCAATTCGATCCGGCTACGGGCAAGGTAGATACCCTACTCCGTAGGTTTGTGGATTTGCATGAGGCACGCTATGTACCCGGGCACCCCGACTATCTACTCATCCGTAGCTCCCCCAATGCATTCGACGGCGTAGGTAAGGAACTCCCCAAAGAGCAGGTGGCAAATAGCTTCGAAGGCGAGATATTCATTTACTCCCTATCTAGCGGAAAGGTACAAACCCCGACCCTACACTTCGATCCCTCCGCAGAGGGAGGATCCTTTGACAAAGAGGGCAACTACTACTTTGTTGCAGAGAATGGTTCTCGCCGTCATATCTATCGTTTGGATATGAAGAAGGTGGCCGTACAGCCCCTCCCCGTGGCAGAAGACTATGTAACGAACCTATCAGTAGCCTACAATACGGGCGATTATTGGTACTTCGGGCAGAGTGCAACTACGGCCGATGCCCTCTATGCCGTCTACAAGGGTAAAGCTAAAAAGATCTGGGACCTTGACGCAGAAAAGATGGCAGATTATGAGCGTCCTATCATCAAAGAATTCGTCTACACCACGCCCGAGGGTACACCTATCGAAGGCTGGTACTACCTCCCTCCCAACTTCGACCCCTCGAAGAAATACCCCATGCTTATCTACTACTATGGAGGTACTTCTCCCATATCTCGCCGACTAGAGGGGACCTACTCGCTTGCCATGTATGCAGCACAAGGGTATGTGGTTTACACCCTCAATCCGAGTGGTACTACGGGCTATGGACAAGAGTTCTCAGCACGTCACCTCAACGCCTGGGGCGAACCTACCGCTACCGAAATCATTGCAGCCACCAAGGAATTCTGCCAAAAGCATCCCTTTGTAGATGCTAAAAAGATCGGTTGCTTTGGTGCGAGCTACGGAGGCTTTATGACCCAATACCTACAAACTAAGGGAGATACTTTTGCAGCAGCGGTAAGCCATGCCGGTATCAGCAGTATCAGTAACTATTGGGGTAGCGGCTACTGGGGTGTCGGTTACAACGCAACTGCCGCGGAGGGGAACTATCCTTGGACTCGCAAAGATATTTACGTAGACCGTAGCCCGCTATTCAATGCCGACAAAATCCATACCCCCCTACTATTGCTCCATGGCGATAGCGATACCAACGTACCCACCAGCGAGAGTGTGAACCTCTACAATGCGCTAAAGGTACTCGGTCGGGAGGTGGAACTTATCGAATTCACAGGGCAAGACCACTTTATCCTTGAGCCCGAACGCCGTGAGAAGTGGACGGCCAGCATACAAGCTTGGTTCGCCCGTTTCCTCAAAGACGATCCCTCTTGGTGGCAGCAGCTCTACGATGAGAAAAAATAATACGGCTGTCTAATAGAACAATATTCTAAGGCAGTAATAAGAAAAACCCTCCCCTATGGTTCGTCGCCATAGAGGGAGGGTTTCTATTTTAGGACTCAGGGAAAAGAAGGCGAAGAAGCCGATTTGCCTCTATCTTTGAGGCAATAGCGTTTGCCTCTCTAGGTCGAAAAGAGGAAGTATGGGATAGCGATCTTGCTCCAGACAAATGGCAATGGTGGGGAGATACCCCAGCTGCTCCAAACGAGCATAGTGCTCTACTCGGGAGATAAAAGAGAGGAGATCGCCTCTATATTTTTGGTAGGTAACCTCGGCCATCAGCAGGGCATCGTTGGCTCCCTTTGCATCTACATTTCGCTCGCCGAGATGGTACAGCAAGGCTCCTGCAAAGAGACAATCTTCTCCGGCAACCTGCCCCTTCCATCCGGCAGCGACCACGAGTACGCTCTTGAAATTCTCCCGAAGGATATAGTCGGAGAGGCAAGAGATGTTGCCAAAAGTCCCCACAGCAAGATGCTTTGCCCCAGCCTCTTGAGCCAGGTGAAGAGCTCGGGTACCATTGGTGGTGGTGAGTACCACTCGTTTGCCCGCTACCCTATCTCGAGTGTATTCTTCGGGGTCATTGCCTAGGGTTGCCCCCTCTACGCGCCGTGCATTGCGCTCGGCAGCTACGAGGTAATCAGGGTCATTTTGGTGTTGTAAACTCTCCTCTACCGTAGCTACCGGCTGCACCTCTAGGGCTCCATGATAGAGGGCAGAAAGGATGGTTGCCGAGGCTCGGAATACATCCGTTATCACTACAAGGGTACTATCCCAATCTTGCTGAGCATAGCAGCCAATCAGATCGGGAGAGGGACAAAGTTGTAGGGTTATCGCCATGGTATTAATCCTTTTTGGAGGAGTCTGTAGCCTCTTCAGCGCCCTCCGTATGGTGTCCATCCTTAGGATAGATGCGTTCGAAGATCTCTGTTATCTCGTCTACAAACTCTTTTCCTTTGGCTAGCTTGAGATAATCTGTGCCCCCGGGTTTGGTCAATTTCACCTCTTTGGTGTGAGGGAGATAGGTGACTTCCACCAGGTCGGTAAACTTACATACGACATGGGGTTTGCGCCCATAGTCATTACCGGCATAGAGTAGATACGCCTTTTCATCTATATAGTAATAGGTATCGTACCGGAGGTAAAGCACCACCCCAATGGGGATGAGTAGTGCAGGCGGGATGAGCGTCCACAAAGGAGCTGTTGTGGTATGAAAAATAACGATGATAAAGGCGACCATGGCAAGAACATAGAGGATTGCCACGAGATAAGCTGCCTTAGCGCTGCGTAGACTACGGCGTAAATAGTATTTTTTCATAGACTAAAACAAAGGTCTCCCCACCCGAAAATGAGAAGACCCTCTAGAACTATTATTGCATCAAGGTTAAGCTCCGAATTATTTACGGAAGGGGGCTTGCACAACCTCTGCCTTGAGCTTGCGACCCCGTACCACGATAGCAATAGGAGTACCAACCTTGGCATATTCTTTGGCTACATAGCCCATACCGATACCCTTTTTGAGCCAAGGAGACATCGTACCTGAGGTAACCTCCCCGATAATTTCGCCAGCTTCGTTGGCAATTTCGTAGTGCTGACGGGGTACTCCCTTGTCCTGAAGTTCGAAGCTCACGAGCTTACGTGTAAGCCCACCAGCCTTTTGCTCTTCGAGGAGCTTGCGACCAATCAACTCTTCTTTACCTTCAACAAGTTTGGTAATCCAGCCAAGACCGGCTTCGATGGGAGAGTGCGTATCGTCGATATCATGACCATAGAGACAGAAAGACATCTCTAGGCGGAGCGTATCGCGGCAACCAAGACCTGCGGGCATAATCCCTTCGGGCTTACCGGCTTCGAAGAGTGCCTTCCAGATCTTTTCGGCATACTCGGGATAGAAATAGAGCTCGAAACCACCGGCTCCTGTGTAGCCCGTAGCCGAAATAATCACGTTAGGACATCCGGCAAACTCGCCCACCTTGAAGGTGTAGTAGGTGATCTCCGAGAGATTGATGTTGGTAAGGCGTTGCATTACCTCGGTAGCCTTGGGGCCCTGCACGGCTAGCTGTGCAATATTATCCGAAGCATTTTCCAACTCTGCCCCCATCGTATTATGCTTTTGGCACCAAGCCCAGTCCTTTTCTATATTAGCGGCATTGGGTACCATCATGTACTTCTCTTCTTCGTAACGATAGAGGAGGAAGTCGTCTACGATACCCCCTTCTTCTGTGGGGAAGCAGCAGTATTGTACTTGACCTACGGCAAGTTTGGATGCATCGTTGCTCGATACTTTTTGGAGGAATGCCAAAGCATTGGGGCCTTTTACCCAAAACTCGCCCATGTGCGAAACATCGAATACCCCTACGTTATTCACTACATTGAGGTGTTCTTCGATAATGCCATTGTACTCGATAGGCATATTGTAGCCGGCAAATTCTGCCATCTTAGCACCGAGTGCAATGTGCAGGTCGGTAAATGGAGTCGTCTTCATACGTACGATATTGTATCTAATTTATTTTTTGTCCTAGGGACAAAGATAGCGAATTATTACTGTCCGATAAGCGAAAAAGAGGGATGAAGCCTCTAGACCCCACCTAGGAGCAAACGCCTAAAAAGTTAATTAACAATTTTGAATAGCTCAACTTCTAAAAACATCCTACCAAAGATCGATAAAAAAACTGCCCTACACGTAAAAACGCATAGGACAGAAACGAAAGAAATCCTCTCGCAATAGCCCCTAAAAGGCCAAGCGAAAGGAGTTTGAGGGAAGGCACTGAGGAGTTCGAGATCTTGACAGATTGAAGAACAATCTCCCTTTGGAGTAATGTTCTCCCCCGACTATGGGTTAAGGCCTTGGTTACTCGGGTATCTGTACCCCCTTGAGGGATTATATCATCGAGGGCTCAAGTTCTCTCACTTGCCTCAGTGCCTTTACTTCTTTAGACGCCCCCTCGAGCCGAAGGTTTAATCGGCTCTTCTTTCCTTATATACATAAATACGCACCGAAGAAATATCTAAGGATTGGGGGACTGTCTAATCACTATTTAGGATCAATCACACCACTAAGATACTCCAACCATTGGACCGCAGCAATGATTTCTTTCTATCGCACCATTCAGGATATTGATAGGAAGAATTTTATCGCTGAGTGCCAGCGCAGTAGCGAAAAATCTGAGGGGCTAAGAGAACTGTTTGCGGCGCAAAAGGAAGTCTCTCCCGAGGTACTTCTCCCGCACTATTTCGTTCTCTGCCAACTCTTCCGGCGTACCCTGAAAAAGCACCTTCCCCTCAAAAAGGAGGTACGCTCTATCTGTAATGGAGAGGGTTTCATTCACATTATGATCCGTAATAAGGATACCAATATTGCGCTCTTTGAGGTGCGCCACAATGTATTGGATATCTTGTACGGCGATGGGATCGACGCCGGCAAAGGGCTCATCGAGCATGATAAAACGAGGATTGATAGCCAAACAGCGTGCTATCTCCACACGTCTACGCTCGCCCCCGGATAGGCGACTTCCCAGATTCCGACGCACCTTATCAAGCCTAAACTCCTTGATAAGACGCTCCAAGCTCTCGGTCTGCTCCTCGCGAGACTGAGGCGTCATCTCGAGTACCGTACGGAGGTTGTCTTCCACCGTCATTTTGCGGAATACACTATCCTCCTGAGCTAGGTAGCCGATACCCAGACGTGCTCTCTTATACACCGGATAGTCTGTAATATCAACGTCATCGAGGATAATACGCCCCTCATTAGGCACAACAAGCCCCACGGTCATGTAAAAAGTAGTAGTCTTACCGGCGCCATTAGGGCCCAAAAGCCCCACAATCTCGCCTTGGTTTATCTCTACAGATACATGGTTGACAACCGTGCGACTGCGATAACGTTTGATCAGATTATCGGTACGGAGAGTACTCATCGGGATTTTTGTTTAGATCTCAAAATCGACACACGCACGCCCCTTTTTGTAGGGAGCAATAAGCTCTTTTACCACACTCTGATGCGCCGGATGCTCGGCATAGAGAGGGAGATCTTGCCAAGTCTCCAGGTCTGCTTCGAGGATAAATCCCACGGCTTCGGCAGGGTTCTCGTTGGGGTGCACACGCATAGCCTTAAGGGCTGGGATGCTAGCAGGGAGGGCCTCCAAAGCCACTTTTATTTGCTGAAGATGGGTTTGGGCAGCATCGGACGAAGCAAACCCCTCTAGGGTAAAGGTAACGAGATGACGGACCATTGTACTAGCGAATAATCGAGAAGATTTATTTGATTTAGATGGGAAACAACCTTTAGATAATCTGATGATTGAGGAGCGTCTCATCGAACATGGAGTCTTTGTATCCCAAGAAGTAAAGGATACCATCGAGCCCCACAAACGAGATACTCTGCCGTGCGGTTGCCTTCACCTTAGGCTTAGCGTGGAAGGCGATACCCAGCCCGGCCTCACGCAACATGAGGAGGTCATTGGCGCCATCCCCTACGGCCACCGTCTGCTGGAGGTCTACCTTTTCTACTTGGGCAATGAGCTTGAGCAATTCGGCCTTACGATGAGCATCTACGATCTCGCCCACATATCGACCGGTAAGCTTGCCATCCTCGCCCACCTCCAGCTGATTGGCATACACATAGTCTATCCCATATTTTTTCTGGAGGTAGTGACCAAAGTAGGTAAATCCCCCCGACAAGATGGCAATCTTGTAGCCCATGAACTTGAGCACTTTCATAAGACGCTCGATCCCCTCTGTCATTGGGAGATTCTCTGCAATCTCTTCCATCACAGATACATCCAAACCCTTGAGTAGTGCCACTCGCTCGGTAAAGCTCTCACGGAAATCAATCTCACCACGCATAGCGCGCTCGGTTATTTCCTTTACTTTGTCGCCCACTCCGGCCTTCATGGCCAACTCATCAATAACCTCTGTTTGGATGAGCGTAGAGTCCATATCGAAGCAGATAAGACGACGCATCCGGCGGAACATAGACTCCCTCTGGAAGGAGATATCCATATTGAGCTCGGCCGAAATGCGCAAGAGAGACTCTTTGAGAGCATCAATATCGTTGGGGGTACCACGCATCGAAAACTCGATACTGGCCATGGGTGCTCGAGCATCTTTCTCTAGAGGGATACGACCTGTAAGACGACGAATATTGTCGATATTAAGTCCCTGGTCAGCAGCCTCGTGTGCAAGAGCGGAGAGCATCTCTGCGGTAATTTTACGAGCTACTACCGTGATGATGTAGCGGTTCTTACCCTGAGCATCTACCCAACGTGTATAATTTTCGCTAGTGATAGGAGAGAAACGAATGGAGACACCCAACTCATAACTGCGGAATAAAAGATCTTTGAGGATCTTACCAGAAGCCTCCTCACTGGTCTGGAAAAGGATTCCCAGATTGAGGTTACTGTGAATGTCCGCCTGACCAATATCGAGGATAAAGGCATCGTGCTCTGCGAGGATCTGCATGAGCGAGGCAGTTACGCCGGGGCGATCGGTTCCCTGGATCGTAGCTAGTAGAAGCTTGTTTTTGTTTTGCATCATATGTAGTTATTAGCTACCTCAGATTTATTTTCACTGCGAGAAATTCTATAACAAAGATAGTAACTCTCGCCGATTGTTGACTACTTAATACAACAATCTATGCAAGTTAGCTCTACTCGTTCTATCGTCTCCCTCGCCTACTCCCCCCTTCAGTGGGGGAATAGGGGAAGGCAAAACTATTGCTTCTGCCCACTGATCTTCATGGGAGTGGCATTGAGCATTTTCTTACAGAATGCGCAAAGGTAACTCACCGAAGAGAAGTGATATTTTTTGGCGATCTCCGCAAGGGTCAATTCCTTTGCGATGAGATCACGGTAGATATAGACGGCTTTTTGCTTGTGCATCCACTGCAGTGGGGGGCAGTTGAACTCCTCTTTAAACGTACGCTTAAAGGTCGATAGCGACATCCCAAGTATCTCTGCCAACTCCTCCACATTACGGCAGTCGAGGTTGTGTCTGAAGACAAAAGCTCGGAAGCCCACATTGTGACAGTGGAAGTTTTCGAGGAAGGCATCTGCTACATTTCGGTCGTAGAAGGTGCGCAAGATGTAGAAGAACTCACGCAACTTATACTCATAGAGAGAAAGCGTTGTAGACCCCCTTCTAATATAGGAAACTACGGTTTGGCACCAACTATAGATAGGTTGCTTGATCTCCAGATAGGTAGTGGCCGAAACAAGCTGTGTATCTGAAGCGGTGACCCGATGGTGATGATCCAAATCTGCGCTACAATGAGCTCTATTTGGGCATCGGCCGGCACATAGCTGGATACTGGGGAGGAAACGGAAAGTTAAAACAGAACTTTCTTCCGCCAGGGTATGCAGCGTGAGCTGGGTGAAATGGGGCACAAGAAGCATATGATCTTGATGCAATACACGATCAAGATAGGGAGCCTCACGAACCACAATATCCCCATTAAGCGGGATCACAAGAGCATACTCATCCTCCGTTTCTATGGGGCGAGCGGCACCATGCGCAAGGGATAATATTGCGGGTGGCTGCCGAAGAGAAGAGGCCACTGCTGTAGAGTACTGCAGCGGGTGGTCGGCAAAAAGAACATCCGTCTCTATGTCTATAGACGGACAAGATACCTCTGGCGTGGCAGAAAAATCGTGCTGCTTCATATACATTGTTACTAACGAGCACAAAGGTAATCATTTTATCGCCATTTCGGACCTTATCAGTCAGCCCCCCCCCCGAATATTTAACTAGATTTATACTACCCTCTTGATTTTTAACGCGCCAGATGGGGTGAAAGAGATATTTTTCATGGCACAGCAAGAAGCACATACTTGTCCTCATCCCCACCCTCAGCACTCAAAAAAAAGGAGAAAGCGGAGAGTGTTTTGGAGAAGAAAGAAGCAAAGTTATTCTCTCGATTTTCATCCCCTCTCATCACGAAGAAAACTAAAAAAGCAGGATTTTTAGGAAAGAACGAAAAGCACAGATCCGTTCTTTCCCCTCTTCCTATGCTCCAGAAGGGCGCAAAAGGAAGTAAAAAAAGTCCCCTCTCCACTGCAAGAGCAGGAGAGGGGATCGTTTTAACAGTTCGATGCGATTACCAAGCGAAGATAGGATACTCGCGCATCATGTTGTTTACTTCGGCACGAACGGCAGCGATTACGGCATCATTTTCCGGATCGCGAAGCACGCGGTCGATAAGTTCAACGATGATAGGCATCTTGTCTTCCTTCACGCCACGAGTGGTGATAGCAGGCGTACCCACACGGAAGCCCGAAGTCTGGAATGCAGAGCGGCTATCGAAGGGAACCATGTTCTTATTCACCGTGATATCAGCAGCTACAAGGGCCTTCTCAGCCACCTTACCCGTAAGATCGGGATACTTGGTGCGGAGGTCAATAAGCATTGAGTGGTTGTCTGTACCACCGGAGATTACGTTGTAACCACAATCCATAAAGGCCTTAGCGATGGTAGCAGCGTTGAGCTTTACCTGCTCTTGATATACCTTGAATGAGGGGTCGAGAGCTTCGCCAAAAGCAACAGCCTTAGCAGCAATAACATGCTCAAGAGGACCACCTTGTACTCCGGGGAATACGGCAGAGTCGAGCAATTGAGACATCTTCTTGATTTCGCCCTTAGGAGTCTTCTTACCCCAAGGATTCTCAAAGTCTTTACCCAAAAGGATGATACCACCACGAGGGCCACGGAGAGTCTTGTGCGTAGTAGAGGTTACGATATGAGCATACTTTACGGGGTTCTTGAGAAGACCGGCAGCGATAAGCCCTGCAGGGTGAGCCATATCTACCATAAAGATAGCACCTACTTCGTCGGCAATCTTACGCATGCGTTCGTAGTCCCACTCGCGAGAGTAAGCCGAACCACCGGCGATAAGGAGTTTGGGTTTGTGCTGACGAGCGAGTTGCTCCATCTCATCGTAGTCTACCATACCGGTCTCACGGCTGAGGTTGTAACCTACGGGCTTGTAGAGGATACCTGAGCTATTAACGAGAGAACCGTGAGAGAGGTGACCACCGTGATCGAGATTAAGACCCATAAAGGTGTCGCCAGCCTCTAGACAAGCGAGGAGAACAGCCATGTTGGCTTGTGCACCTGAGTGAGGTTGTACGTTTGCCCATTCGGCATCGAAGAGCTGCTTGATGCGATCGATGGCGATTTGCTCACTTTTGTCTACTACTTCGCAACCACCATAGTAACGCTTACCGGGATAACCTTCGGCATACTTATTGGTCATGCAGCTACCCATAGCCTGCATTACTTGTTCGCTTACGAAGTTCTCAGAGGCGATGAGCTCAATGCCTTTCATTTGGCGCTGGTGCTCTTCCTCGATGAGGTTGAAGATGATGTTGTCTTTGTTCATATCTAGAGATGATTTAGTAATTATCTAAACGCTCCTGCAAAGGTAGCTTATTATCGTGATATAATTCCTTTTTCTAGGGAAGAGCCCCCTCTCAGCAAGAGAGCCTGCCGCCCCCCTATCAACCACCGGCTGATGCCATGAGGCTATCCGCTCCTACCCGCCCCTATTTCACCTCTCCCCTCCCCCTATTTTTGCATACGGTGAAAAGAGAAAAAAAAGACAGCCAAAAAGGGAGTCCCTTTCCGGCTGAAAAAAGTTTGATTTTAGGGTAGAAAAATCGGGAGAGCAGGGTGAAAAAAAATTCAGAAATCAGGCAGAGAAAAAAGGACCCTTGCCCCTTGCCCTAGAACAGCGACAGCGAGAGGGCAAACTCAGTGGCCCTAGCAGAGGCCCGATGCGCTCCCAGACTCGGCCCCATCGGCAGGGAGGTAACCACCTTCGCCTCAATAGCCCAATGCTCGCCTACACGCCAGCGGGCATAGCCAATACCGGCAATGCCCTTGCCGTAGAAAGAGCTAAGCAAATAGGTTGTACGCACATAGGGAGTGTAGTAGATACTCCGCTCGTCGAACGAGTCGGTTTGGTAAAAGAGGCCCAATCCGCCGATGCGGAAACGCTCCGTGGGGGTATAATCAACCTGCAACGAAGTAGAGAAGCCCCCCTGCCAAGCCATCCCCTTTGCCCTTTCTATATGATTTCTCTTGACTTGTGCCCCTAGGGTTGCCTTCCATCTGGGAGAAAAGGGGACAATGCCTCGCAGGTACAGAGCATGCCGTTGCCCTTTGTCACGCTCATAGTGAAGACGATACTGAGCAGAGATGAGGCATTGGGAGGCAAAAGCATAGCCCACACGCACCCCTAAGATACCGCCTTGAGAGGGAGCAGACTCGCCCTTCCGAGCCAGAAGACTTCGGTAAACATTCCAACTCAGCAGCAGATCGAGAGGTTCGAAAAGAGGGGCATGTGCCGCCATGTAGCAACCAAGTTCATTACCGGGGTAGGCATATCGGCTTGCAGCGTTGCCCAAGGGAGCCATATAAGAGGGCGATAGATAACGCCCCGAGAGTGTGTACTCTCCCCAATCGGGGTCGCGGAATCGCACGTAAGCAAGAGCCGCCTTTCCGCCTCGAGACGAGAGAGCTATCTCGCCGGCACTAAGCCACTGCCCCGAGCGAGAAGAGGCCCGATAATCCAACGAGAAATACTGAAGATAGCGTAAGTCGTGGGCTTCGTGGAGGTAGCTATAGTGGGGAAGTTGCTGCACGAGATGCCCCGGCCAATCCATACGGAGGTAGTTAAATGCCAAAGAGGCTTGTGGCACCCGAAAGGCAAGGCGTCCCCCCACAATCCGCTCCCGCACCTGGTGACGATGCTTCCACTCCAGCAGGGTGCGATGGTAGCCCGTTATCGCCAAGAGTTGCACCGAATTATCGCCCTCGTGGAGCACCCCATCACGCCTTCTATCCGAGTAAAAAAGGGACAAACGCAGGGCAGAGGTGCCCACTTCGGTAGCAACACCACGCAGGGTATTCTCTTCGTCGGCAGAGAGTGTGGCCTGTATGGGGGAGGGAGAGAGAGGCATCCCCAAGCGCAGCTCCGTACCCCGCATAAAGCCTTGGTAGGCTACCAAACCCAATCCCAACTTAAGGCGATAGTCGCCCACAACAAGCCGGCGAAGAGCGTACTCCGGTAGCTGCAAGGAGAGGTGAAAAGCCCCCCTATCGAGAGGCGGATACCGCTGTTGCAGGATGGGTTCTCCACGTTGGCTCGCCCCAAGCACCCCAAGAGAGAGGCGACGGCGCACTTGATACCGTGCCCTAAGATCGAGCGAATAGGGGCCTCCCAGCGTTTGGGGAGAGGGGGGAGAATCGCTCTGAACACCCCCAAATGCAACCTGCCCCGAGAGCGAGCCATCGGCAAAAGAGCGTACAATCTGTGAAGGCTCTCGCACGGGGATGAGCGCAAGATAGGGCAAAACACGGCGGAGGGTACGGATGTCCCACCCCGGGATTTGCTTTAGCTCCCGAAGCGAACGAAAGGCGCCCCCACGATGCAGCCTAGCCAATACGAATTGGTGCGCCGCATAGGGGGTGAGAAGCCCCGTGCCCACCAGCTCCTCTTCGCTCACGCTATTGACATCGATACGCAAAGCCGGATCGCTCACAAACTCGCCCAGCACTTCGCCTGCCTCAGCCTCGTCAAGTACCCCCTGCTCTAGCAACTGCTCCAGAAGATCATCCCGAAGCTCCTCGGCATCTAGTAGAGAATCCCTCTGGGTGGTGCGCACGCTGTCCCGCTGCCCCCACCCCTCAAGAGGGTGTAATCCAAGCAACAGAGAGCAGCAAAAGAGGGGCAAGAAGCGGAGAGTCAAACACCTCATAGCGAAGAGAGAGCCCCACAAGAAGGGCAACAAATAGAGAGAATAAACTTTTCCATAAATAGAGAAAGCTACCCAAGGGAAGGCCTAAACCTCTCCCTCAGATAGCTAAAACGGAATCTAGCACCCCATCATCAATCGAACTAAAAGGGTCAATAGTTCTTCGTCATCTGCTCTAGAGCTAAGCCTCTCTCCCACTCTCTCGCGAGCGAATATCCCGCCATAGGGGAGAGCACAAAGCCCTAGTAAGAGCACAACTACTGCTAAAGTTTCTTAGCAAACACGATGTTGGGTTGTGTGAATTGATTGACAGGATAGATCCGTACCATAGCCCACAGGTCTTGCGCTTCGTTGTAGAACGTGCGTATCAGGTTCGTCTCGTTATTAAACTCGAATCCCCTCTCCTTGAGTTGATTTGCTATGTTATCAGTTTTGTTTAGCACGAAGCTCACCGAGGTCAGAATGATCTGCGAACACGTTTCTTCTCCCTCCGGGATATAGTAAAGCACCTCGTTGTTGAAAGCCACGTTATCCACCTTCACACGCAAAAACGAGGACGAGAAGCTAACCGCCTGCCCTTTGCTCTCGAAGTAGGTCTTCAGTTCGTCTTTGGTTTTTCCCACAGCCTCAAAATAAATCTCGGGCATACGCACTTTGTTGTAGTCGAGGTCGTTTTGCACTCTTGCAAAAAGATACGTCACGCCCGGGGTCGTCTTTTTCACATGATTCGTAGTGGTACGGATCAAGGCTGAGGCAATCTGCACGCTCTGTCCATTGATAGCACGAGTTTGCAAATAGGCTGCCTCACACTCTCCTCTCTGCACGGGTGTAGGCCACTCTGCCCACTTTCCCTTTTTCAGCCGCTCGTCTATCTTGGAGAGATCCTGCTTTAGGGAGTCGCCCTTGGTACAGGGTTGATACACCTCTACGATCCTCTGATTCTCCAGACGATAGATTGTTTGAGGATACACCTCGTCGCCCGTAGAGAAAACCAAGGTAGAGGCATCAGACTCCGCTTTGACGTAGTGATGGCCCTCGC
The DNA here is from genome assembly GCF_938023125.1 of uncultured Porphyromonas sp. GTDB lineage: Bacteria > Bacteroidota > Bacteroidia > Bacteroidales > Porphyromonadaceae > Porphyromonas. The sequence continues at coordinate 7,879 of NZ_CALHDW010000011.1, read as the reverse complement.
CTTCCTCAAATTTAATGATATCGTCTACGCTGCCGGCAAAGTCGTAATCGATGATGGGGAACTTGTATTCTGCCCTTTTTTCTACCGGAGGGGTGGGGGTATTACCGCTTCTTCCACAGGCACAAGCGACCAGCAGTAGAAGGGAGGCAAACCCCCATTGTAGCGCTTTTGTATTCATATTCATAACCTGTATTCTTAGCACTATATCGCCAACTCAATTAGAGCAATAGGCTCTTTTCGCCATAGCGAACCACTACTCGTTGGTCTGCATTTACAAGCGTAACGGAGCCTTCTTGGGCCTTTGGGAAAGAGATAAGAAGGGTACCATCGAGAGCATATACCTTGAGTTCGCAGCCCTTCATATCCGAGAAATAAATCGTGCTTGCCGCACGCCATACCTTTGCTTCGCCCAACGTGAGATTGCTTGTAGCGGTATCTTCCATCGATTTAACCTCGATATTATCCACCTCTACCCCCGTAGAGTAAACGGCTGTGGATGCCCCCTTGTAAGCCACGGCAAGGAAATATTTCCCGATGGGAGCATTCGGTGCCTTTACAGTCACCCTCTTTAGGGTGGCATACTCGGCTTGTTTTTCGTAATTCATCTCGAAGATAGGATTGCCCATGGTACCGTCCGGTGCAATAAGGTAGGCCATAAACGAAGTAGTAGTAAATAGGCCCTTACCCTTGAGCATGGCAAAATCGAAAGAAACCTCGGGGATATGTTTTTCGGGATTATTCAAGCAGGGGCTTATCAAATAGGCCATACCCAAGTCCCAAGGTGTGGAGGAGATATCCATCGTTGCCACCATGTTGGTTGCATCGAAAGACGAAGGCGCAAACTTCCAATCCTCATATCCGGCAGCGACAGCGGTAGACCAGCCCTTAGGGAGCGCCGCTGCTGCAAAAGGCTCGGCAAGCTCGGTAAGCGTTGTTTCTGTGGGCAATCCCTCTACGGGGTTACCGCCTAGGCCACGGCCTCTGAGTAGGATCGATTCCTTAAGTTCGCCACTTACAACCTCTATTTTAGCCTCGTGCACACCGGGCTTGAGGGGTCTAAACACAACACTAAGCTTACCGCCATCGATGGCCAGCGCCCCTGTGATGGTAAAGGTGGCCTCGGAGGGATCTTGCTGTATTAGGGTATAGGTAGGTACCTCTTTGAGGTTAAGGCCTTTGATTTCTATCTCCTTGACATAAGAATTGTCGTTGACATCGCAATCCTCAAACACCACAGTAGAGGGGATACCTACGAGCGAGGGATCGGGCGTGGGCGCCATGCGATTTTTGGCTTCCACTTTGATTTCATCAATGTAAATACTCGGTGCAGCTCCGAAGATGCCCATATCTCTTGTATAGATCTTGAGGGCGCAGTTGTCGTCTCCGGCGGGCATCAGGATCTCCAGCTCCTCATAATCTTCGGAGTAGGTAGCCGTTACCGTTTCGTTTTCGGAGTCGTAGTCTTCTTTATCGAAGCGGAAGTAGATATACTTTGAGGTCTCAAAAGACTTTGCCTTTATGGTTATCTTGATCTCCTCTCCTGAGAAGTCCATCGGTTTCGTAATAAGCAAAGCGCCTTTATTGCCATGGAAGAGAACGGCTCCACCGGCTTGGTACAACCCCTTCGACTTAGAGAGGTCGAAGTCTTTGAGTGCTGCGTCGGCGGGCACTTTGAGGTCGTCGGAGGGGGCATCGGCTGTATTGTTAGTTCCCTTCGTAAGCGAGTCGAAAGTCTCGTGTAGTACAGTGGTCCACTTGTCCGTCTCTTGTGCATTCATCCTAAGCGAGAATGCCTGCCATGCCACAAAGGCAAGAGCTAAAGCCGTAGAAAAAATGTAGCGGTGTTTCATAATCTTTCTTCTGTTTTTCAGTTAAACTATTTATGCTTTTTAATTTGAATGAACATGTAGCTTCTGCGAACCAATAGAGCCTCCCACCAGCACGATTTGGGCGAGATATTGCCCCGGAGAGAGGGAGATTTGCCCCAACTGCTGAGGGGTGAGATCTCCCAATAGCTGCCCCGAGAGATCATAAAAAAGAACTCGCTCCACAGCTCCCGAATCCAGCAAATAGGGATGCCCTCCGGCCCCAACACAAAGCCGGGGAGTGGGGCTACCATTTATCAACGGTTGAGTAAACGAGGGCTTCTCATCCGACAAGATCGCCTCTATCTTTAGCTTCGTTTCGTCTTGGCACTCCGGGGGGAGATCAAAACTATACTGCCCCTCCCCCTTTTCTTCTATTTGCCCTAGCGACCTCCCATCACAGAGCATGTTATATCCTATAATATGGGGGAATAGGCTAGGCGACTCTCCCCGATACAACTCTACGGCTTGTCCCGAGAGAGGAGCATCCGACACGAGGGTCTCTAGAGCTAAACTATGGGTCAAAGTTTTGTATTCGAAGAAGTTTTCTCCATTGAGAGAGGCGAGCATACTGCGCCCCAAGAGCCTAGGCTCTGAGGTCATGGCTACGAAGGGATCTTTTGTATCGCCCCTAAATCGAAGCCCAACAAACAGGGGCTCTGTCTCCTTCAATTCGAAGGGAGTGGTAAGAGCGACCTCCTGCACCTGCCCTAGCTGCTCGGGCAAAACAACCCTCTGTACATGGGTACGATCCCCCTGCTTGATGTATAGATAAGGAATAGCCTTGGCACTGATAGGGACAAAACGAAGAGCAGTAATATACTTACCATGCATCACGGCATTCCTCAATTGATCGGCCCCATAGCGCACCCCCACATAGAAGAAAGAGGCTGTCTCAATGCCCCCCACCTTGATCAGCTCTTCGGGAAGGATCCTTGCGTTATAGGTCCAAACTTGCCTTAGTTGCGGCTTCTTCCAGAGCACTTTGCCCTCCCGCAGAGCATCTATGGGAACTGAGATATGCCGACTCTGTGCGGAGAAATAGGTGCCCACGGGGCGACTTTCGTCACCTGTATAGAGGGCCGTGATGGAGATATAATGCGTGCCCTCTTGCTGGAAGTTGAGGAGCGCCGTTTGCTGCCCCTTGGGGATGGTTAGCGCTTTTTGGTTATCCACGTACAAGACATAGCCCTGTAGAGAGGCTAAATCCCCATCAGGAGCGACCCAGGAGGCATGCATCCCCAGCTGCCCCTGCCAGACCACAAAGTCTCGTACTCTAGGGCGTGCTCCCAAGGGATAATACCCTGCAAGGGAGAGGAGATCTGAGTTCCCAGGGGCAAGCCATTGAGCCAAGCCCATACTCCCAAAGTGCACTGCAAGCCTTCCGTAATAGTTGGTTCCCTCGGGCGCACTACAAGCCGCAGTTCCTCCCGTTAGAGTACCTACCAAGTGGTGCTCTGCATCAAACAAGCCTGAGCCACTAGAGCCTTTTTCTGTCACCCCATAGCCATGCTTCGTGGCTGCGTAGGTTACATCCAGATGGGCATCCATTTGAGAGGATTCGTCCCATCTGCCTACTCGCGGGGTAGAGGTATAAGTAGAAATCTTAGCGGCATCTCCCGAGGGGTGATGTATCCCAACCCCCGAAGTTGGAAGCGTAGAAGAGCGCGACCATCCACTAAAATAGAGATCATACGAGGGGGGAATCGCCTCCTTTAGCCGTAAGAAGAGTCCATCTGTTCCGCCCTTGAGCGAGCTAACTGCCAATTGCTCTGCCCCCACAAGGGATACCGCATGTAGCGATGCGGCACTCTCATTCCCACACTGCTCTTTTTCGTAATGGAAGTAAAAGACCCATTGCTCTAGGTCTTCTGCCGAAGCCTGTCTACCCTCACCGGGGATAGCACAATGCGCTGCCGTAATGAGGTAGGGGGTACCATCTTGCTTGCTATTATTGAGCAAAGTACCCGTACACACGGCTATATCGTTGCCTACTTTCGTCTGAATAAAGGCGATACTCTTCTTCTCCTTTTGCCATGCAACACCCTCCTCGCAATTGATATTGACCATGCAGGAGCCGGAATTATCTTCACCAGCATAGTCGTAACCATCGGCACGAAGCCTACGACCTCTAGGGAGCCGAACGATATACCCAAGGGCCTCAACTGCCACCTGTGGGGCCTCACCCCGGGCGGAGGGCTGGTACTCCAGGATTACCCGATCCCCCATCAGCATCTCCGTAGCAAAGTGCGTCCCCGACCTTTTAGGTGCAGACAACTCTGTATAAGCCCCCAGCACCTCGCTTCCTGTTGGAGTATAGAGAAACAAGCGAGCCCCCTGAGGGATCTCAAATGAGGAATAGTAGAGGGAGAGGGCTTTGGCCCCGGGCGCCGCAACCTCTAGTTGCCAAATGGATAAATCGGGGTTGTACTGCCAAGCGGGCGCTCTCTTATCCAGGGAAATCGTCTGCCCTATGTAGAAAACGCCATCTTGCCGATTTTTCCACGAGAGGCGTGCCTCAGTATCCTGTCTATTCAGATGAGTAAGGTTAACCTTTGCCCGAGTGGCTACAACAGAGCCAATGCCTCGTGGTTGCCCCCCGCACTGCTCCTGTGCCCACATCGCACCCTTTCCCACTCCCAACCATGCGGGAAAAAGCAAGAAAAATCGAATGCAAAAGAAAAACAAATCCTTCCGGCTCATCGCAAACCCCAGACGAATTAAATATAAATTAAACAATAAAGAGGTATAAGAAATTGAGCCAACTCACTGCTCGAAACTCTTAAAACCCTGATGCTTTTATATCATTTATTCGAGGGCAAATGTAGTCCTTTTTCAAAAGACAAACAAGAGAAGGAGAAGATTTCACCTCAGTTCGGGATAAGAAAGTGTCCCGAACTGGCGTATTTACATCGTTCATTTTCCCCTTATCTACACCTGTTTTGCTTATGCAAAGAGAAACGACCTACCTTTCTGCCAAACCATTCCACAAGTCCTAGCCCTTGTGTTTGCCTGCATCGCCTTAGCTTGGGTATGCCTTAAATTTTACGATATGCCCGTAAGGCGATGGCTGCAAAAGCGATTTGTGTGAGCGCAACAAAGTAGCACCATACAGCTGATTTTGCATGGTATCCCCTTGTTAAACAACTGCCGATACACACTATTGGCGCATTTCTTTCGCCAGTAGTTTTGCAGCATCGCCCCTTAATTTGCGTTCTGCCAAATAGTTGTTCAGCAGTTGGGTTTTCTCTTTGAAGGCGAAGGACGAGGAAAGCTTGCCTATGGCGGCGCGTAAGGGCAGTTGTTGGTAGTGCGGGTCGGCATCGCCAAGCCCTATTCGGCTACCATACATCAAGTACGACTTGTCGCGCGGGTCGGTAGCGGCATCAACTTCAAACAGCACCTGTTGACCCTCAACACAATGAAAGAGGGGCGCAAGCGCGAATGTGCCTGCGTGATGCGTGTCGAAGAAGTTGGCATCGAGGAGGTTGGCCGATGCGTTTACGCCACGCATGAAGTGCATCAGCACATTGTTTGGGCCGAAAACCATGCTGCCATCGGCAAACACCGCGCTGCGAATAAGGGCCGAATAATAATAGTTTGCGTTTACAGAGAGCGAAATGCCCATGCAAACGCGATTGTCCATCTTATAAGGCGAGCAGGCTTCTTTGCCTCGGCGGTGCACATACAGCTCGCCAAAATGGTTTGCTTGCAGTTCGTTGGTGTGCACGTATGGGTCTTCGAACACACCTGCGCGATAGAAATAACTTTCTAGTTCGATGGGATAGAGTTCCACCTCGTGCGCGCGTATTTTATAATGGTGTAACAGTTGGGCTGTGGTTTGTTGCAGCATGCTTTCTATTTCTGCCTTTTGTGTGGTGGTAGCAAGCTGTGCCAACATCTCTTTAATGTTCATTTCCATATTCTATTGTTTCTTGTACGATGAAGGACTTTGCCGCAAAATGGCATCGACCTACAACGCAAAAGTAGGAAAAACTAGGCAAGTTGTACGCGCTGTGGGCATAAATTAATAAAGAAGTCGTCTTGACTTTTAAGGGTTCTATAAATTGGGAGACGTTTGTTATCTCCGAAATGCCCACACAAGCGTATATGGCGTGTCGTACAAATCAACTCACGGGCCTAATCTGCTCACGAAAAACCAACAACTCCCGAATGTATCTACTCATCCACTTACAAGCTCACCAACCCCAAATTCACAAGTTCATAAACTCACGAACTTATAAACTTACGCCAGTTCGGGATAAGGATTTGCTTAGAAAAGTTCCAATTGCCTAGTCTTTTCAATGCGCACGGGCAGTGCCTCGGGCTTATTCTCGAAGAAACAGTATGCAGCCAATGCCGCACAGAGATTCATGAGGAAGTTATGTACGGAGCGATGGCGTGAATGGACAAGGTTGGCCTTGTTCTTGAGCAGTTCGTTGATGCATTCTATTATATATCGCTTGCGCAGCATCATCTTGTCCCACAAGGGCATAAGCTTGTTTTTCATGTTTGATTTGAGCCCGTGAACGAGATGGATGCCTTGGTTGAAGAGGTTCTCAAAGAACTCTTGCTTGATGTAGCCCTTATCGGCAAATACTTTGCCGTAGAGCACCTTGGTGAAGACCTGCCACACCCTAGGGTCCCTGTCGTCCACGTTTGCGGGAGTTAGGCAGAACGTGAGTACATCGCCCATCTCGTTGCACAGCAGATGAAGCTTGAAACCATGACACCACCCCATTGTTCCCTTTCCGTTCTTAGCAAGTCCATCAAACACCTTGTTGAAATTCCTTCTCATGTTGTGGCATACGGGAATCATCGTGCTGTCCACGAAACTAATGCCCGTGCACTTTCCAAAACCTTGGATGCGCATGAAGGCCATCAGCTCGAAGAACACGCGAGGCATGAGTTCCACGAAACGCGTGTAGGACACGGCCTTAGGGAAGTAGCTTGCCAAATGCTCCTTGATGAAGAAGAGATAATAGTGCTTGAAGTTGCGGAAAGAGCCAAAATGATAGCACAACAGGATGGTCATGATTTCGCTCTTGGACATCTGTCCTTTACGGTTTCGCATGCGCTTATATCCCTCGTCTATGGGGGCGATGTGTAGGTTTTTAGTTAACTCGGCATCTAAATTCTTGCAGAACTCATCCAATATACAAAATATTTCTGTAACTTTGTCTGTGGTAATCATCGCTATATATGTTTTGTAAGTTATTGATTTACAACTATAAAGTTACAAAATAATAGCGAGATTGCCAACTTTTTAGGACACTTTTTTATCCCGAACTGGCGTAGTGTATTCGTCTGACAAGCCAAGCACGGCAATCACCACAGGAGGCTCGTGTGCTACCACGATTCATTTCGTGTGGTATTGTTGCTACTTTTAGAGTTACGCATCTATGATGCAAACTGCGAATTGGAAATTACTTTTACTGAAAGGGTGGAACTATCATCATCAGACTTCATTATAAAATACCTATTTTGAGGTATTGTATCATTTCCTTACCTTTTCTATCTTTGCACCGAATAAATTTCATTCTTATGATAAGAAATAAACACGACATACCACAGGGATATGGGTTCCCGTTAAGCCAAGCGCACCGTTCAAGAAAAAACGGTGCGCTTTTTTATGAACAAAACCAAGCAATGTTCATTTTTAATAAAATGGGAGTATTCCAAGTGCTTAAAGGTCAAAAAGAATATGGATTTAAACAATAATCATGAGCGATAAGAATATACTTCACAACTTCCTATTGGTGCTAATTCTCTCATTTACATGGCAGAATATATTTGCTCAAAAGATTGTTTTTGGGCAAATTACTGATGGACAAACCCTCCAGCCGTTAGACGGAGCCTCTGTAATTTTGGAAAATTCCAATATAGGTACAATTTCTAATCACATAGGTATGTTTAGAATGAAACTTCCATCAAAAAGCAGTAGGAGGATTAAAGTACAATATATGGGGTACAAAAGTCGTAATATAATCCTCAATAAAAAATTATGCGTCAAT
>NZ_CALHDW010000010.1 GCF_938023125.1 uncultured Porphyromonas sp. | reverse complement strand
TATCAGAGAGGATGCTCTCAAAAAAGATAATCATGGAAACTATGTTATGACTGTGGAGTTTGTCACTAATAGCTTCTATGGTTACAGGACGCCGGCAGCTGAAGTGAGCAAGTTTGTACAGTGTGCCGATAAGTTTGGAGACAACGCTTCTAAAATGACTTTCCCGGAAGCCATAGATGAAGGCTTTGCCCTATCCGCCTTTGTGAAGAATGTGACAATCACTACCTCCGACGACTTTGATGCAACCCATCCGGCAGCCTCTTCTCTCTCGGACATTGTAGAGATTGAATATCTGACTGCCTATCCGAGTATCAAGCGTCACTATGACCCGACAAATTTAGAAGGACTCATCAACCCCAGCGTAGGCCATACTGATCCTCGATACGGTGTGCAGCGAATTCGCAAGACTCTTGATAAAGTATCCGAAGAGGAGCTTGCGATGGTCTATTTAGATGCCGGCAATGCGGTGCTAGATTCGCAGAATCCGAAAAACAAGAATATCCTCTATCGTATGCGATTCTCTAAAGCTCCGTCCAATGGCGTTCAGACCGTGACTATAACCCTTACAACGGACGAAGGCGTCTACACCGCAACGAAGAAAGTAGCTTTCTTGTAAGTTTCCCTGCCGAATACTTTTGTCATACCGTTGCACTTGATGCTGGAATCTGCACTCTCTGAAAAGAATGAAATAAAAAAGAAAGATTATGAAATGTAGTTTACGTATAGCCTTGTTTGCCTTGCTCTGCTTGTGTGCAACAGTGGCTCATGCACAGGGCTCTCGTCATAATGGTCAAACAACTAGAGCGACTACAGGCATGCGCCCCGAGCTCCCGATAGACTATGTTGCTAAGTACAATCTAGCAGCAGATGGGGCTTCCTTTGTTACAGATGAGACCGCCTCAGAGAGTGGGTACTTCTCCTATGCTGATGCTAATGAGCGTTTTGCACATTGTCCTATAGATGGAGTCGCTTACCACCTGCCCTCTAGTGCTGAGTGGAATGGTATCCTCTCCGACTATTATGAGTATGGCGTGAACTTTATCAAGGAAGGCTTGATTCAAGATGTGATTGAGGCTGTTAGCTTTGGCAATGTGCGGTACAGCTTCGCTAGTGACTACTACAATAAAAGTGATGGAGTGAGCTATGCGATACGTCTCTGCAAACCAACAGAGTCATACGATGAAAAGTTCCCAGCAGCGCCTGACAATAAGTATCGCTGTGCTTACAGATATGAGCGTGTAGGCATGACACAAATAGAGCAAGAACCACCAATAGATGCTTATATCAAGATATCTGTATGCTATCTAGGAGAGGAGTTCACAGGATCTATATCAGACATTGCCTCAGAAGCGTGGTGGGCTGAACGTGCGGGCCAGGTCGAGGAGTGTATTATCCCTACGGTTGGCATCAAAGTGGGCGGAAAGCTCTACAATTATGCCTCAGGGGGCTTTTACTGGGCTACGGACAAGGCAAAGTACACAACAATCTATTTCAGTGGTATCTCGACCAGCCAGTTTCCTGACAAGACCAATCTATGCACGGTACGACTCTTTAAGAATAAGTCAGGAGGGGAGAAGCCCCAAGAGCCTACGATCTCTGTGACACCAAATGCTTTCCGTATCAAAGTAGGGCAGAAACTAGCTCTTGCTAAGGACTACCATGTAGATATAACTCCTGCTGAGTATATCGATATGTATACGGTGACATCAAGTAATCCAAGTGTCGTGAGCTATGACCCTACGACAAAAGAGCTAAAGGGTGAGTCTGTCGGGGAGGCTCTTGTAACCTTCCAGATCAACAATACGGAGGTGACTCAAGAGGTCGCATTTACGGTTGTTCCCAAGGAGGGCGAGTTAGAGATCCTGCATGCGCCTATTGCTGATGTGCAAGACTTCCCAGATATCTCGATGCTCACAGGATCAGTCGATACGAACAAGGTTAGAGCTTATGAGACTAAGTTAGGATTGCGCATATACGAGTCTACTCGTTGGAATGAGTATGCTCATCTATATGTAACTCCAAAGGATAAGGTCTCTCAGACCAACTTCAATCGAGTAAACTACTACTACAACCCCCAAGATGGAGGCTCGCCTTACATTACGGGACAAATAAACTGTGTGGGGTCTCTAGAAGAGGCTAATACATCTCAAGCCTTCGCTCAGTGGCTCAAGCTAAACGGTTTCCCAGATCCTCTAGAGGTCATCTCACTAAACGATGGCTCCAAAGGGCTCGCTACGGCAACTAAGGAGCTATCGCTGAAGTTTTGGATAGAGAAGAAGGTCTTCTTTATGATTATTGAACCTGTCAAAAAGGACAACTCTGTCGCTACACCCTCTACAATGGATAAGCAGTACAGTATTAGACCTATACCCGCAAAGGACCATCTCTATCTGTCTGGTGTAGAGGCAGGGTCGTTTATCTCTATCTATACCATGGATGGCGTTGTAGTCTATCAGACCGTTGGAGAAGGCGCTGATACGCTTACGATCCCCGTTGCTAGCCTAGCAGAGGGAGTCTATCTCTTACAGATCAATGGCGAGGCATATCGCATCGTTGTAACGCAATGATCTTATTGTTGCACCTCGACACTTGACTTGCTATCGATCGTTTGTCTCTTCTCCTCAATAGATTGGTAAAGTAAAGTGTATTACCTCCGTGGGGCGTTTGGAAGTTTCCCCCCTCCAAGCGCCCACGGTTATGATTTTCTGGTGTCTTTGCGATCTCCTTTTGTCTTAGAGGATTTCTCCTCGAGGGGGAAGTTGCACGAGAGGGAGAACATAGGACCTCGTAAAAAACTAGGCTATAAAACTCCATACGAAGTTTTTTTCCTACAGTTTGTAACTGTGTTGCACTTGATACTGGAATCTGCAGGGTGGAATTTGTTTGTGTCGAAACAATGTAGTACCTTTGTACCCGATATGCGGATAGCTATACACCTAGCTCTCCCATCTTGCTGAGGCAACCCCTTGCCATCCTTACGATGGGATTGGGAGGCGAAACCGGCAGACGATGGGCAGGTGAAGCCCCGCAACAATGAAATAAGTAAAAGATAATAAGAGCAATGAAAAAAGGTCTTCATCCCGAAAGCTACCGTCCCGTAGTATTCAAAGACATGTCTAACGAAGAGGTGTTTATCACCAAGTCTACCATCCAAGCTAAGGAAACGATTGAAATCGATGGCGTAGAGTATCCTCTCGTAAAGGTCGAAATTTCAAACACTTCGCATCCTTTCTTTACCGGTAAGGCTAAGCTTGTCGATACCGCCGGTCGCGTAGACAAGTTTATGAACCGCTACGGCAATCGTAAGAAGAAATAATACCTTTTGAGGGAGATCCCTTCGGGAGATTCTCCTTTCAAATAAATAGATTTATATACTCCTCCTTTCAGTCTTTTCCCACCTCTCGTGGAGGGAATGGCTGATGCGAGGAGTCTCTTTGTAGAGAAGGATTGGAGGGCGTGGAAGAGCAATCTCTGGTTCTTTTTGTCGTTGTCTTATAGCAGAATGGGTATACGAAAAGTCTTTCTTCGGTCGTTATAAGGATTGGGGTAGCTCCGTTCTCAAGGGCGAGAGTGAAAGCTCCAATAGGTATAATGACAAAAGGTCTAAGCAACAATTGTCGCACAAAATCGTCTCTATGTTGGAGGCAGTCTCGTCAAGAAGGGAGAGAATGCACTCCAAAGTTGATAGAGAACTTGTAGATAATATATTTGGATCTATGAAACGAATTCAGAAAATCATTTTAGGGGCTATGGGCGTTGCTCTCTTGAGTGCGTCTGTATCCGCCGGTGTTTACTCTCTAATGGAGCACCGCTCGGCGCGTCGAATGGCTTCGACGGAGATCGATGGAGGGGCTTTCCGGAATGCCGCTATGGGCTTCGATATGAGCCGTAGTGTAGGCAATGCACCCGATCTTGTGCCGGCAGCAGAGGCTTCGGTGCATTCTGTAGTACACATCAAAGTAGAGGGAGAGCAGCAGATGGATCAGAGCTATGTGGATCCTTTCGAGTTTTTCTTCGGAGGGGGCGGTGGTAGCTTCGATCGCCCAAGCTCGCGTCCCGTTGTAGGCTATGGTTCCGGCGTAATTATCAGTACCGATGGGTACATCATTACCAATAATCACGTTATTGATAATGCCAATAAGATCTCCGTTACCCTCAACGATAATCGTACCCTCAGTGCCAAACTTATAGGTAGTGACCCGGCTAGCGATATCGCCCTGATCAAGGTGGACGCAGAAGATCTTCCTACCATTCCTTTTGGTAACAGCGATGCGCTCAAAGTGGGCGAGTGGGTTTTGGCCGTAGGCAACCCCTTTAATTTGACTAGTACCGTTACAGCCGGTATTGTAAGTGCCAAGGCTCGCTCCACAGCTTCGGAGGGCGGAAACAAGATCGGAGGCTTTATTCAGACTGATGCAGCCGTAAATCCCGGTAATAGTGGAGGTGCTCTCGTAAACGCAGCCGGCGAATTGGTGGGCATCAATACGATGATTTACTCTCAAACGGGCAACTATGCAGGTTACTCGTTTGCCGTCCCCATCAATAGCGCAGCCAAGGTAGTGGCCGACATCAAAAAGTTTGGTACTGTACAGCGTGCGGTGCTCGGGATCGGTGGCACTGACGTTACGAGTGAAATCAAAGAAAAGCTAGGGCTCAAGGTAAACGAAGGTGTAGTTGTAACCACCTTTGCAGAGCGCAGTGGAGCTTTCTCCGCAGGGATGGAAGAGCATGACGTAATTACCGCTGTAGATGGTAAGCCCGTTAAGAACATGGCTCAGCTCCAAGACCTCATCAGCATTCGCCGCCCCGGTGATAAGGTGGAAGTAACCATCGATCGCAAGGGTAGCACCAAAACACTAAAGGTAACCCTCAAAAACGAAGAGGGTGGGGAGCAGATCATCCACAACGATCCCAAGGTAATGTTGGGTGCTCAGCTAAAGGCTCTAACCAATGAACAAAAGCGTTCGTATGGCGTTTCTTATGGTGTAGCCGTTGCCAAAGTGGGTGATGGCAAATTCAAAGATGCAGGCATCAAAGAAGGGTTTATCATCCTTTCTGTCAACAATAACCCGGTACGCTCCGTAGAGGAGGCTCGTAGAGCCATCACTCAAGTGCAGCAATCTCGCAGAGGCGATGGTAGCTTACTCTTGAAGGGATTCTATCCCAATGGGCGTACAAAGTATTATGTTATAGACCTATCGTAAAAGGGCCTCAGCTCTTGCCCTCTAAAAGGGGCGGATAGGTACCGCAATGGCAAGGGGGCAGCGCCAAAGCTATCTGGAGAATAGCTTCCCGATGGCCCCCTCGCAGAGAACAATCAAGAGCAAGACTTGTGGTAGTAGCTCTCCAAAGAAGCAGTATGCCTCTGTATGGGATAGTAACTACCACAAGGCTTGTCTTCTTTCGCTAACCTCATCTCTCCGAGCAATGGATGGTGAGAAGCGTAGAGAGAATAGAAGAATGTATTATATATGAGACAACTAAAGATTACTAAGTCCATTACCAATCGTGAGAGCGCGTCTCTCGATAAATATTTGCAAGAGATTGGTAGAGAAGAGCTTATTGATGTGGATGAAGAGGTGCGCCTTGCACAGGAGATTCGCCGAGGCAATCGCCGTGCACAAGACAAACTCACACGTGCCAATTTGCGATTTGTAGTGTCGGTAGCTAAGCAGTATCAGAACCAAGGTCTGAGCCTCCCCGACCTCATAGACGAAGGTAACTTAGGCCTTATCAAGGCTGCCGAGAAGTTCGACGAAACACGCGGTTTTAAGTTCATCTCTTATGCTGTGTGGTGGATCCGCCAATCCATCTTGCAGGCATTGGCCGAGCAGTCTCGTATTGTACGTCTTCCTCTCAATCAGGTAGGTGCTCAGGCTAAGATCAAGAAAGCTATCGAGCAGTTTGAGCAAGAAAACGAGCGACGTCCCTCTATTGCGGAGCTTGCCATTATCCTTGATCAAAGCGAAGAGAAGGTGGCTGTTACGCTCAAGTCGTTCAGCAAGCACGTCTCTATAGATGCGCCCTTTGTGGATGGCGAGGACAATAGTCTCCTGGATGTACTCGTAAACGAAGATGCTCCTAGCACGGACCGCTCTCTGATGCGCGACTCGCTCAACACAGAGATTGACCGAGTGCTCTCTACTCTTTCTGAGCGTGAGGCTGAGATTATAAAGCTCTTCTTCGGGATTGGACCCAATCCGGAGATGACGCTCGAAGAGATTGGCGATAAGTTCGGACTCACTCGCGAGAGAGTTCGCCAGATTAAGGAAAAGGCAATTCGTAAGTTGCGTGCAGGGAACAAGTGCGATCAGCTCAAGAGTTTTCTCTGCTAAGCGCTACCAATTACTCCGAATACAAAAAAGGCTGAGGGTTTCCCCCCAGCCTTTTTTTGTTCTGCCCCTAGTCCCTATAAATCTTCCCCATTGACGCAGTTGAACTCGTTTAGATAGTCTTTTTAAGGGATGACTAGATACAAGGGGTTGTAGAAGGGGAAAAGGACGATGCTTGATGGATAGGGAGCCTTAGTTTGGGTTATTGGGAGGCTAGGTAGGCGTCGGCCAAGACAAGAGCCGTCATGGCGTGTACTACACTTACACCGCGTAGAGCTACGCAGGGGTCGTGCCGTCCGGTGCCTGCAAAGCGCACAGCCTCTCCCTCTAGGTTGAGCGTCTCTTGCTCCAGTGCAATGGTGGGGGTGGGTTTGAAGGCTACGGAGAAGCGGATGTCGGCTCCCGTAGAGATTCCTCCTTGTATGCCCCCCGAGTGGTTGGTACGAAAGGCTATAGTACCGCATTCGGTGCGCTCCATAATATCGTTTACGTGACTACCCAAGCAACGTGCAAGGGCGAATCCATCCCCTATCTCAAAGCCCTTTACAGCATTGATGGAGAGCATGGCAAAAGCCAATCGCGCCGAGAGTTTATCATAGAGGGGGCTACCCCACCCGACGGGGACACCCTGCACTAGGCACTCTACAAGCCCGCCTACGCTATCGCCTTGCCGGCGCACTTCGGTAAGGTTGCGCTCTAGTCTTTCCGCCCAAGTAGGGTGGGGGCAGCGCACCGAAGAGTGGTATATCTTATCTAAATCAAGATCTGTAAGAGCCTCTGTGGGGAGCTGTACTTCTCCAATACCCCTGATATAGGGATAGATTTTTATCCCTAAGGGTTGTAATAATTGCAAGGCCATAGCTCCTGCAGCGCAGCGCACAGCCGTCTCGCGTGCCGAGGATCGTCCTCCTCCGGGCTGCGGAGGTATTCCGTACTTTTTGTGGTAGGTGAAATCGGCATGAGAGGGGCGATACAGGTGCTCCAAAGCCCTATAATCTCCACTGCGAGCATCTTGATTAGCTATGATAAAGCCTATGGGAGCTCCCGTGGTAGTGCCATCGGGGAGAAGTCCGGAGAGGACCTCAAGCCTATCAGCCTCCCGGCGTTGGGTAACGCTCAGGCTAGTGCCCGGTCTGCGGTGATCTAGGAAATTCTGCACCTCTACGAGGTCAATGCGAATCCCGGCAGGCATTCCATCTAGTACCCCGCCGATAGCTTTTCCGTGCGACTCACCAAAGGTTGTCAAGCGAAGATGCTGGCCAAATGTATTCATATGTGGGTATAAAATAAAACTCCCCTCTACCACTTCTCGAGAAGCGGAGAGGGGAGCTATAGGGATTTACTTTAGGGATAAAGGCAGATTAGTGGCATCCTCCACAGCAACCACCTTCGCACCCGCCCTCACCATCTTCGTCGTGGCAACCGCAGCCGCAACCACCTCCATGGGGATGCAGAAGAGCCTCAATCTCGGCGCGTTCGTCTTCAGTAGCCTCATGAGCCTCAAGGATCTTACCCGAGAAGTGGAGATACATACCGGCAAGAGGATGGTTGAAGTCCAAGGTTACTTTTTCGCTGTTCATGTCGATCACCTGGCCTTCGATGCGTTGCCCATCAGCGGTTTGCATGGGTACGCGAGCCCCTACGAATACATGCTCTTCGTCGAACTTGCCATCTTCGTCGCAGAAGATTTTGTAGTCTAGAGGGAGTACTCGATCGGAGAAACGCTCCCCATATCCGTTTTCGGGTGTAAGTTCGAAGTCGAAAGAGTCCCCTTCTTTGAGCCCTTCTAGTTTTTGCTCAAAAGCAGGGAGCATCATGCCAATACCGTGTAGGTACTGCATGGGGCTTTCGGGAGTTGCTTGTTCTATAAAGTCTCGCACTTCGTTGGGACCTGCATAGAGGTCGTAGCTGCACGATACAAAGTAATCTTTTGTTATGCTCATTGGTTTTATTATAGTTTGAATTGTTATCCTTGTTTATATCGTCTTCAAAGGTACGGCAAAACAATCATTTGGGGAGTCTTTCTTGGGATAATTCTCTTCCAAAACATTTCTGCGCCTTGTCCAATTCGAGAAGTTTTTCGGGGGAGAGAATGTTCGATAGCTTAAGGTAGTATTCCTCCATTAGTTTGGCTTCTTTGATCTTGCATTCACTTTTCATCTTTAGATACATAGCCATCTCCTCTTGCGATACTTGCGCTTTCTTTTTGAGTTGCATGTGGAGGTGCCCAAAGTTGGACCAGATATTCATGCGCTCCTCATCCAGCTGATGGAGTATAATGGTGAGCTTGGTACACTCCTCGTTTGTCAGCTTGAGTTCTTTGCAGACATACTTATCTCTCCGTGCGGCCAAGGCTCTACGCTCGGGTATCGAGGGCGGTTCTTGAGCAAAAGTAGTAGTGCCGTAGAAAAGCGATAAACAGGTGATAAAGAGAATGCGTAGAATGGTTTCTTTCATTGTGGGGAGAGTGTTAGTCAATATAGTTTGTGTCGAGGATCCAAAGATTTTCTTCTCCGGATTCTTCTGTGTATTCGCCTGCAAGTAGCTCGTAGTATTGAGTGGCCTTTTCCTTCTCTAGCTTGGCTGCCTGCTCCACAGCGGAGCTGGAGAGCTGTTGCGACCGGATATATCGGAAGCCTCTAAACATGCCAATGGTAAGAACAAAAGAGGCGGCTAAATAGATATAGGGACGCAGCCGTTGCCATATAAGGCGCTTGCCTAAGGGAGGCGTGCTCTGCTCTTCTAGGGGAGCTGGCTCCTCGTCAATGCGTGCCATGATACGATCTTCTAAGGACTCGAAGAACCCATCGGGAGTGGTGTAGTGGCTCCTACTCTCTTCTGCACTGTACTTTAATTCATCTCCATCAGTCTTCATTTCTTTGACAAAATGCTTTCCTTTTATAATCTCAGTGTCTTGTACAATATAGGATGGTTTTAGGCTCTAAAGTTTAATGGTGCACCTCAATATATTGTTTTATCTTGGCTACGGCGTGATGATAACTTGCCTTGAGAGCCCCCTCGCTAGTGCCTGTAAGTTCTGCTATATCTGAGTAACTCTTCTCCTCATAATAGCGTAGTAAGAAGACTTGTTTCTGCTTGGAAGGGAGTGTGGCTATAGCCTTCTGGAATAGAGCCTCGGCGGCGTCCCCATCGAAGTAGGGGTCCCCTGCTACATTCTCCACTAGGTAGCTATTCTCCTCCGTTATCTCCACCGTGTTTTCGTTACGCTTCTTGGCTTTCTCTATATAATTAAGAGCTTCGAAGACAGCGATCCGGTAGAGCCAAGTATAGATTTTCGATTCCCCCCGAAAGGTGTCTAGCCCTCGCCACGCCTTGAGAAAGGTCTCTTGTACCAATTCATCGGCAACCGAGTGATTGACGACAATCCGCCGGATCTGCCAATAGAGAGGTCGTGAATACTGCCGAACGAGGGTCGCAAAAGCGGTGCGACGCTTGCTCGGCTCACGAAGAGCGTCTATGAGATCTTTTTCTTCCGGAGCTAGTTCTCGTAATTTTTCCATACTTGCAGAGCAAATTTACGGAATCTATGGCAAATAGAGCTACACCTGCCTCGATAAGGCGAAAGGCTCTCTCTCTGAGCGGAAAGCACGACTATAGAAGAGGGGATTTGCCCTAGCCTAGAGGATCCTTTTTAGGCTCTCTCTCTACCTGCTTGGGTTTGTAGCCCCAAAGAGCGTAGTAGAGCATGTACACTTCGCCTGCGATAACGAGGATCCATGTCCAAGTCCAGCTGTGCAATAGGTCGGCAAGCAGCCCTTGCGTAAACGGAAGTATGGCTCCGCCGACAACGCCCATCAGCAGTACCCCGGTAGCACGTGCCGTGTATTTCCCAAGCCCCTCAAGGGACAAAGAGAAAATAGCGCCCCACATGAGCGAGTGGAAAAGGCCTACACCAATTAGGAGCCATGGCGTTTTGAGGAGGATGGCGAGCACGACTAAGAGCCCTGCACAGAAGGTGCCTACGGCTAGTTGTATGTGGGCTTTGATCATCGAAAGGAAGCTAGAGAAGAAGCGCCCTACCAGCATAGAGAACCAATAGAGAGAAGCCCATTTAACGGCCATTTCGTACGAGATACCAAGATCCTGCTGGGCGTACAGTACAATATTGCTGCCTACACACACCTCGCAACCAACGTACATAAATATGCCTATAACGCCTAGGGTGAGGTGACGGAATGAGAATACGGAGTGCTCTAGATGCTCCCCTTTCGCCTCAGTCGTATTGGGCAATTCGGGCAAATTTGTTGTCCTTACTCCAAAATAGAGTAGACCGACAAAAAGGATCAAGATAGCCATAGGTAGGAATATGGCACTAACCTCCAGCTCACTCCCCTCTTTGCCACCAAAAATTACCAAGCCGACAAAGAGGGGCACCAAGGTGGTCATGAGAGAATTGCCCGTACCTGCGATATTCTGACGCGTTACCCCCGTGGTGTGAGGCACGTTGCAGACTACAACGTAGGGATTAACAGACGATTGCAGATAGGTAAGCCCCGTACCCGATACGAAGGAGCCGATCAGGAACAAGAAGTATCCCAGAGGTAGCTGGATCTTCCCTATTACGATGTGATTAAGGGCTCCCTCCCCAATCCACTGGAAGCTGAGGGCCGAGAGCTCAAAGATAACGAGCGAAAAAGCAACAATCACGATACCCTTGAGTAGGGTCTTCTTATAGCCGTAGCGTTGTAGATAACGAGCGCTCACGGGCCCCATCAGTAGGTAGGATAGGAAGAAAGAAAAGGTGATAAAGGTGGCAAAGGCATTCTTGAGCGCACCGCTCTCTGCCAAAAAAGTTTCTTTGAGGGGGGCTTGGAATTGTTGATTAAGACTCGTGATAAAACCGATGAGCGCCATCAGTATTACCATAAAGATAAAGGGTCTAAGATGGGTAGGCGCCTTCTCCGAAAGAGGATGTTGCGCAGGTGTGGTATTGCTCATATCTCTGAAAAATCTGTTTCTCTTGCCAAAAGTACAATAAAAGTGCAATAATCCCAATTCGGCTGTGGGGTATTGATTCTCTTAGGTTAGGCTGCTCTCGGAGCCGAGAGGCGGGGATACTCAAGTTTTCGGACACAAGAAAACCTCCCAAACTAGGCGATCTCTTCGTGTAAAACGAAGGAGACTCTGAGTTTGGGAGGGCTAACAATAGGGGTCTGTTCGGTCAAGTCCTCGCGGCGCTTGCTGCGCCCTGAGTTTGCCCCTGCTTGACCTCAGGACTCTCTCCTTTCAGCGTGAAAGGGTAAGAGAGCCTTGTGTGTTTTAATACTCGTCCGAAACCGTTAGCTTGGCACGACCCTTAGCACGGCGCGAAGCAAGTACACGGCGACCATTTGCCGTTGCCATACGGGCACGGAATCCGTGCTTGTTCTTTCTCTTTCGGTTCGAGGGTTGGAACGTTCTTTTCATCGCTACTTATCCTATAATCTATTTGTTGTCTACTATAACGATGGGCAAAGGTACGAAATTTTTTTTGCATACCTGCCATTTTTGCAGAGTCTGATATACAAGATGCACGGGTAGGCCCATTACATTGTAAAACGAACCCTCGATTTTTTCGATGGCTACATAGCCAATCCACTCCTGGATGCCGTAGGCTCCGGCTTTGTCGTAGGGGTGGTAAGAGCGTAGGTAGTAGTCGATTTGCTCTTCGCTAAGGGGGGCAAACCAAACGCGTGTAGTGGCCACAAAAGAGGTGCCTCTGCCATCGGCTCCCATAAGGGCTACTCCGGTAGAGACTTGGTGCTCACGGCCCGAGAGCTCGTGCAGCATAGCTTTAGCCTCCTCGGGGGAATGTGGCTTACCTAGCACTTTATCTCCCACAATTACCACCGTATCAGCCGTTAGTACTACTTCGTCTTCTGCAAGAGAAGCTTGGTAGGCAAGAGCCTTTCGCTCTGCTATATATTGAGGGATTTGGTGGACGGGAAGTCCGCCGGGGTAGCTCTCATCGATGCCCTCTATCAGACGAATGGTAAAGGGGATGTCTAACCCCGAAAAAAGCTCGTGCCGACGTGGGGATTGGGTTGCTAATACAACTTTCATATGCTCGGTCTAATCCTATTACTACTCGCTACCACGCTAGTCCGGCGCCTTCGCTCCCCCACAACCCTTGGGCACGGAGGGTTTGTTCGATCACGTCTCGAGCCACGCCTTCGCCGCCACAGCAGTGTGAGATGTAGTGTGCTGCGGCCAGAATCTCCGGAGCCGCATCTTGGGGGGCCACGGCGAGTCCAACCCGACGCATGACGCCCAAGTCGGGGATATCGTCGCCTACATAGACAACCTCTTGGGGCTGGAGCTGATATTTTTCCATCAGGTCTTCGAGGTCTCGCACCTTGTTGCGCGATTGCTGATAGTAGTCTTCGATGCCAAGATGGGCCATCCGAAGCGCCATTGCCGGGGTGTATCCTCCGGTGATAACGGCCACCACGAATCCTCTTTTGACGGCAAATTGCAGGGCATAACCATCTTTTACGTTTACCGTTCTGTGGGGGTTGCCCTCCTCGTCGAGGGGGCAGGTACTACGGCTAATTACTCCGTCTATATCAAAAACAAAGGCTTTAATCTCTTGCAGATTGTAGGGGATACTACTCATGGGATAGGGAAGTCTCAGGGTGATACATTGACCAAATGGATTGTGAGGTCACGTCGTAGAGGGTTCGGATTGCCTCTCTGCTCTCCGCCAGCAAGGCGCGGTGGGTTGCCAAGGTTGCAGTATCGCCACGGAGTGCGGGACCCGTTTGGGTGTATCGGGGATCAAGTGCAATCGCTTTTTGCAACGTCTCTTGAATAAGGGGGTGCAGAACCTCCCGAGGGATCTGGTGTTGCTCAAGTAATTCCGAAGCAATAGCCCATTGGTGATTGACAAAGTTGCAAGCAAAGACGGCTGCAACATGGATCTCCTGGCGGAGCGTAAGTGTGGAAGGGCGGGGCTCCATGAGCAATAGGCTTGCCAACTGCTCGATGGCTCGGGCGGCATTTTCGCTCCGATGCTCCACAAAGAGCGGGATGCCTTGCCAACTGAGGGGGCGCCCTTTACTAAAGGTGTTGAGGGGATAAAAGATACCACTATCAGGGTGATACTGAGTAAGGGTCTCTACGGGTACGCAAGCGGCCGTGTGCAACCACACTCCCGATGTAGAGGGCATCTGAGCTGCACACGAAGCAATAGCCGTATCTGTGACAGCCAAAAGATAAATATCCGCATTCCGTGGCATCTCCGCTAAGTCATGCAATACAGAACACTCAGGCGCATAGAGATCGCGTAGACGCTCTGCGTGCCCCGGAGTAGGGCTTACAATTACTCTTGGAGCAGCCCCGGCTTGGGTCAGAGAGAAAACAAGGCTCTCGGCAACGCCTCCGCTCCCTATTACTACAATATCCATGGCGCAAAGGTACGAGTTTATTAAAGAGAGACCCAATCCCTTTTTCGCTGACTTTGTCGGAATCATTACGAAGGGCTCTCCCTATTCTCTCTAGGAGCGTTTCCTCTCTTTAGAGTGATACTCAAGAAAATCCACGATGCCCCTTTCGTGTCTTAAAGGCTTGATTCTCTGGATTGGTTGTGGCGTAAATGGTGTGCTTAGGATGAGATTTTGTACATTTGCAGGGTATTTTAGAGAGATTACACCTCAACTTTTTGAGGAGGTGAGGGGTAGAATCCTAAAATTACAAGTTTGAAAAACTCATGAAGAAGTATTTATTAGTGGCAATTGCCCCTCTCCTTCTACTCCTAGGGAGCTGTACGGGGTCTTCACAAAAAGAGCAGGAGCAAATCGTTCCTACAGATACAATCGTAGAGCCGGATACCCTATCCATTGAGCAGCAGGTAGCTGAATGGGAGGCAAATGATACGCTTTACCACGCCTTTCTTGATGCCGACGAAGCGCTTCTCTATATGGAAAAGTCGAGCCACGCAAAGCAATATAAAGAGGGGATCTTGCCCCGAATGGCTCGCGAGAACCTACCCTACTGCGAGCGTTTGATGAACAATCGATTTGATTATTTCATCGTTGTGGACAAGGCTTCTATGCGGGTGCTCCTCTACAATCGCTACGGAGTCAAGGAGAAGGAGTACACCTGCGCTTGCGCTCGCAACTATGGGCATAAAGCAAAGAAAGGCGACTGCCGTACCCCCGAGGGCTTCTTCTATGCCGGAGAAACGTTCAATAGTACCGACTGGCTTTATACCGACGATAACGGCTATACCAGCCCCGTGCGAGGGCAGTATGGACCGAGATTTATTCGCATCAAGGGAGAGAAGAATTTGCCGGTAGGCATCCATGGCACTTGCGCTCCATGGACTCTCGGACGGCGTTGTAGCCATGGTTGCATCCGTATTCACAATGATAATATCCTCGAACTAGTCAAATACGTTGAGCCCAATATGCCGATTATTATCAATCCAGGTCCTAAGGATGTGGCGGTGAATGAGGCTGAGGGAAGAGATATTCCCGTGATTACAATTGATGATAATCCCGTAGCGCCTCATCGTGCTGCTGCAAAGACGGAAGAAGAGAAGCCCGTAGTTGCCACAGATACTCTCCCGGAGCAACCCCAGACGATAGAGCCGGATTCGACAGAGGAGAGCAATGACCAGCCGGACATGGATGTGGACGAATCCGTGGAGGATGAGCTATAATGTCGCTCTGATGAAAAGAGTAACCCTTGTTATCGTGTGTGCTGTGGCATTGTTGCTGTCTGCCTTTTGTCCACAACCCGATAAGAAGCCTTCGCTACAGGAGTCCATAGGGAAGATGTGGCGGGAGGAGTATGATAAGGAGTTCAAGCCCGAGGAGTATGTTTACAAACTTGTAGACCTAGACCGGAATGGCTCTCCCGAATTGCTCATCATGAAAGAGAAGGTTAAACAGTATAATTGGTATGGGGTCTACTCCTATGTGGATGGCGTTGTTGAACTGATCTGCGAGCGAATATCCGGTGGACTTGCCGACTATGCCTACTATTCAGATGGGTTTGTTCGGTACTATGAGGAACACTCGGGCGGACTTAGTTTTGAGGAGGTTTATTACAAATTAGAGGAGGGCAAAGTAGTTGCTTATGTAGAGCATTCCGTGAATCGAAATGGTTGGGACGATGATGAACTAGAAGAGAACAGGTCGCTCACTATCCTAGACAAATCCACTCCTCGAAGTGAAAAGATAGAAGACTACTACCCAAAGGGGAAAGCCTATTCGCTCTACAATATTAAGGATTGGGAGAGCTTCTGATGTCGGCAAAGTCTTCGCCCCCTAGCGTTAGATGGAGTCCTATCATTACTCTTGTCACATTGTTGTATTTGATACCGGGAGCTACGGGAATCTGCAAAGAACCTTTTTCGATTTTCTTTCGTACCTTTGTCGCTGGTTCTAGCAACCAGGAGAGATGCCAGAGTGACCGATTGGGCCGGACTCGAAATCCGGTGAACGGCTTGTCCGTTCCGGGGGTTTGAATCCCTCTCTCTCCGCACCAAAGGGAGTAGGTTGTGCGCATTGCACACAATCTACTCCCTTTTCTTTTCTGAAGAGAATACCTGACCCATTCGGAGAGAACAACTCTTCAAAGTCGGATCAGGCAATGATATATAGATAGCCCCTCTATTTCAAAAGGCAAATACGATCTAAATAGTCACAGAAACCATCGACAATCCGTTTATTTCGGTCTAGTATATCGGACTCCAAGAAGTCGCTCTTTTGCGTACATAAGTCCTGAAGTTCCTGAATAGAAGTCCCCTTTCTTCCTCCATCTGACCCCACACTCCCCAGATAATACTTGGCTTTGTCGGCAAAGCGATAGTCTGAAGCTCGGATATTTATTCTCTGCTCCAATAGACTCTTGTTTCCCAAAAGTTCCAGATTATTTTCATTAGATAAGGTTTCATGTTTCCCTCGATTACGTGCGTAGATATGCTCAATATCAAGGCGAGTATCAAGGGAGAACAAGAGTTGATTAGGATGCTCAAAAGCCCACCATGTAAGGATCGATCGAGTAATCTGTCTCTGATTACTGAATTGGGACGTATTTATAATCATTTCTAGATTAGTTCTGTCAAACTTGAAGTCTGCAAAAGTAACCTCTAATCCATTGACGATATTGACCATCTCTCGATAGATGGGCGTACGCAAGGCGTTAACCCCCGGATTTGTCAAGGCATAGGCCCAAATAAAACCAATACTTCGCTCCAAGAATTGATAGAAGGCTTCTTCGTCTAGCTTGCCATCTTCATTACGATTATGCATGAAGTAGACGGAAACGAAGTTGTACCACATCCCGTTAGGAGCATAGTCAAGAACAAATAGTTTTCGCAAGATTCTATCAGAGAACCGTTCTTTGTCCTGCTGGCTTACGTCGAACCAGAACTTCAGCAAGATTTCTAGTTCGCTTAGGGCTTTATCGTCTTTCAGCAGAGCATACCCATTTTTCTCATAGAATTTCCTCAAGGCCTCAGTCGTAGTATTCGTATTGCCTTGCTTGGCTCTCTCGTAATACATATAACGAGAGAAAAGTTCGTCTAGAGGGGAGGAATTATTTCCCTTAAATGTACGGCTAGAAAGTAGTTCTAAGTCTTTCCAACGCTCTATAAACTCATCTTTTCTCCCTTTTGAAGCATAGTATTTGTACCCCTCAGCTTTGAATATGTCGGCGTCAGATAGGGGCTTCCCTCTATCATTGAGGGTGGAGAATATTCGAAGGGCTGTATCTTGATTTTCTGCTTCGATAGGGAGCAAGATACAATTGCTCAGTATACGAGTGGGGAGGTAGGGGAAATAGGAGGGGTAATCTTTTAAGAAACTATCTATCTTACGCTCAAAGAAACGATAATTCTCCGCATAGCGACTTTTATAACGAGATTCTGCTGTTCCTTCCTTCAAGATCTCAAGAAACTCTCCCTTATCTTCATCGGTAGCAACCTCGGAGTCGATTTTTAATTCATTTAAATCGGGTTCATCAAACTCATTTGTCTTCCATATGGACTGTGCAATCATCTTGCGCACACTCAGCGTCTGGTTGTCCCGCATCTGGCCAGAGCGCTTATAGAAGGCCCGAAGAAGTAGCATCAATGTCGTGAGACGTTGTTGTCCGTCAATAATTTCCTGTTTACCATTTTCATTTTTGAAGGTGACGATAGGCCCTAGATAATACTCGTCATCCTTGTTAAACTTATCCTTGTCTCCATCAGGGATAGCAAATGTAAAGATGTCATCCCATAGGGTTTGACACTCGTTCTCTCCCCAAGCATATGGACGTTGATAGTCGGGAATAATGAAGTCTGATCGCTTATCTGCGAACAGTCCCTTAATTGTTTTTTGGTCAATGTTTAGCTTAGACATTGCTACTATAATCTTGTGGTTATTGTTTTATGATTTTGCTCGAACTTCCCCAATCCTCCTTAATCTAGGAGAGGGATAGAGAGGAGATCTTTTCCAGATGTGCAGTTTACGCACTCAAAGGTACACCTAAAAAACAAGAGTGCCAAAGACTCTTTATGAAATCTTATTTTGCATATATAGGGAGGTTTTCTTGAGGGTGAGGCGGTCTTTTTCTGGTGCTAGTTGGTGTTGTCCGCATCGGATTTCTTCTTTTTCAACAGCAAAAGGGGGGAGTGTCGCATAGGCGACTTTTGAGGAAAGTGGGGCTATCTACCTTTGCCCCCGTAAAAGGAAATAACAAAGAAAAAGAAGACGAAGAAATGGAAAATAGAATGTTTTGCTACCAGTGCCAAGAGACGGCCGGCAATAAGGGTTGCGCCCTCAAAGGAGTTTGCGGTAAGGACTTTACCACAGCCAACTTAATGGATTTGCTCATCTTCAACCTCAAGGGAATTGCCATCATCACCACGGCAGCACGTAAAGCCGGAGTGAAATTGGATTATCGTACGGCTGATAAGACGATTATGGAGTCGCTCTTTGCTACGATAACGAATGCCAACTTTGACTACTCTTCCATCGCCAAGCGTGTGACTCACACCTTCAATCTCAAAAAACAATTGCGTGAGGAGGCTCTCTCCCTAGGCGTTGCGTTGCCCGATAACGAGGCCGTTACGATGCAGGGTACCCCCGAAGAGTACGACCAACTCGCCCTTGGCGTTGGGATCCTTCGTGAGCAGAACGAAGATGCTCGCTCGCTTAAGGAACTTACCATCTATGGGCTAAAGGGCCTCGCCGCCTATGCCGAGCATGCCGATCGTCTGGGCTACAATGACGACGAAATAAACGCATTTACCGAACGTGCCTTGTGCGACGTTACAATGGGGCTCCTCTCCGTGGAGGAACTAACCGCCCTAGTGCTCGAGACGGGTGCATTCGGAGTTAAAGTGATGGCACTCCTCGACAAGGCCAATACCGAGACCTATGGGCATCCCGAGGCCACCGAAGTTAATATCGGAGTAGGCACTCGTCCCGGTATTCTTATCAGCGGGCACGACCTCAAAGATATGGAGATGCTTCTCGAGCAGACCGAGGGAACCGGAGTCGATGTCTATACACACGGCGAGATGCTTCCCGCTAACTACTATCCTAAGTTCAAGAAATACAAGCACTTTGTTGGTAACTATGGCAACGCTTGGTGGCAACAAAGAGAAGAGTTTGAGACCTTCAATGGCCCCATCCTCTTTACCACTAACTGTATTGTACCGCCCAAGGCGAATGCCTCTTACAAGGATCGTGTCTTCACGACCAACTCAACGGGCTACCCCGGCTTTAAGTACATCGAAGGCGATGAGCAAGGGAATAAAGACTTTAGTGAGGTTATCGCTCTAGCAAAAACCTGCCAGCCCCCTACGGAGATTGAGCATGGTACGATTGTGGGCGGCTTCGCGCATCATCAGGTTCTCAGTATAGCCGATAAAGTAGTGGAGGCGGTAAAGAGTGGAGCTATCCGCAAGTTCATTGTGATGAGCGGTTGCGATGGCAGACAGAGCGGCCGTAGTTATTATACCGATTTTGCCAAGGCTCTCCCCCAAGATACCGTGATCCTGACCTCGGGTTGTGCCAAATACCGTTACAACAAGTTGCCTCTAGGCAATATCGGGGGGATCCCTCGTGTGTTGGATGCCGGTCAGTGCAACGATAGCTACTCGCTTGCTGTGATTGCCCTCAAGCTGAAAGAGGTGATGGGGCTAGACGACATCAACAAGCTCCCCATCGTCTATAATATCGCATGGTATGAGCAAAAGGCGGTTATCGTGCTGCTTGGTTTGTTGAGCCTTGGGGTGAAGAACATCCATCTCGGCCCCACGTTGCCCGCTTTCCTCTCGCCCAATGTGGCTAAAGTACTCGTCGATAATTTTGGCATTGCCGGTATCGGCACCGTAGAAGAGGATATCCAAAATCTGATTGCTTAACCCTTTTAACAGAACACAATTATGGCTGGAATGAATTATAAAACCACGACCGTTGGCGCTATTGCGGCTTACGACTACCGTGCCGTACCCGTATTTCATCGCTATGGGATCGACTTCTGCTGTCATGGCGAAGAGCCCTTTATAGAGGCCTGTGCTAAGGCAGGGGCTTCGGTAGAAGAGGTGATTACAGCCTTGGATCAAGCACTCCAAGAGCAAAGTGAAGGATCTTATTCTTACGCTTTTAAGGAGTGGGACAAAGATCTTCTGATGGACTATATCCTCAAGGTACACCACCGAGGCATCCGCAGAGAGGGCCCTGTAACGCTTCAGTTGCTAGACAAGGTGGCGAGCGTACATGGTGAGAATCATCCCGAATTGATGGAGGTGCGGAGTCTCTTTGCCGAGTCTTTGCTAGCCCTCGAAGAGCATCTCCAGAAAGAGGAGCAGGTACTATTCCCCTATCTATACGACCTCTTCGCAGCATTGGCGGGGGAAGGCACGTTGGGCTCTTTCCACTGTGGTTCGGTGGTTCACCCTATTGGAGTGATGCTTACGGAGCACGACGGCGAGGGCGAACGCTATCGCACGATTGCTGCTCTCACCAATGGATATACCCCACCTGCGGATGCGTGCGAAAGTTATAAATTGGTTCTTCAGCGGATTGCTCGCTTTGAGCAACAGCTACACGAGCATATTCATTTGGAGAACAACATCCTTTTCCCCTGGGCTATTGACAACGAACCTCAATGTAATTGGGACGGCCAATAGTTCGATCATCTCTATATAATATGTGTGCTTACTCCAACCCTGCCATCCGGTGCGGTTGGAGTATTTCTATAGACTTACCCTCTACGCGGAGCAATCCCTCCTCTTCGAGTTGGGCGAGGCTGCGTGCCAAGGATTGGCGATTCACGCCAAAGCGATCCGCCAACTCCTTCCACGACGAGTCTATTTGTAGTCGTTTGTTGCCCTCTTTGAGGTAGATTTGGAGTAGGTAGTCCGCAATTTTCCCTTGCAAGCTACGTAGGGAGAGTTGGTAAATCTTGCCCATGAGGAAAACGCTGATGTTGGAAACGATGCCGATAAAGTTCGTCATCAGTTGGGGCGATTGGTGCATAAGGTCTCGGAAGTCTTCCTTGCCCATCCTAAAAAGTATGCTCTCCTCGTTGGCCATGAGCGTTACGGGGAGGGCATTGTCTTCGGCAAAAAGAAGGGCCGGAGCAACGATGCGCCCGGGTGTTAGGGTATCCATCAGCAGTTGTTTGCCCGAGGTGCCCACCATTTCCGCCTTGATGCCGCCCTTGCCTACGATGCGTAGGTCGCGCAGTTTATCCCCTCCGATGGCATATAATTCGCCCCGCTTTAGAGTCTCCTTTTTGCACGGGCACCCGCGGAGCAGCTGAGCTACCTCCTCGGTGCTCATCTTACCGGCAAGCCCACTCCGTTGCCAAGCCTCCAATAATAGATCAAAATCGCTCTCTGTCATACTCTATACCGTTTACTTTGCAAATGTAACTAAATGGGGAGAATAGGGCACCTTTTTTTGGGGGGAGGTGGCGAAACCCTCTCTCGAGGGGGCCGGCTTTGGGAGGGGTTAGGAGTCCCTAAACTTTCTGCGGGATAGTGTATAGGAGCTCTTGTAGAGGATAAAGACGGGGAGGATGCTGCCTATCCCCAGTGTGAAGATAACCGTAAGGGCTATTACAAAGTTGGTCTGGAAGTCTTGCATGTATTGCACGGCCAGAGCGGGCTCTTTGTGGTGTATTACAAAGAGTACCAAGCTCAAGACGGCATTGTAGCAATACATACCGGGGATCATGGGCAATAGGGCAGGGATATAGAGTACCGTCATGGGGATATGTACCCACCAGCGCCCGAAAATATAGCTTCCGAATCCGATGAACGTTGAGGCCAAGAGGGAGGCGCCCACGATGTCTACCCCGAGGTGATTCATCAGATACCAACGAAGTCCATGCCCTAGGGCAGCTAGTATGATAATGGGAGGGAAGCTCCTACGAGGGGGGACCGATACTGCGGCAAAACCTACCGCAGCCATGCCTGCAAAAAAAGCATCTTGGAGCAAACTCAGTAGTATATCCATATAGATATTGAAACGGAGGGTGGGGGACTATATCTTGGCAATGTTGCCGGTGGCAATGAGGAGCGTAATGGCCATGCCGCAGGCTATCGAGAGAATGATCAAGGCTCCGTGGATCAGTCGGGATGTTCCCGAGAGAGTATGCCCCTCTACAATATCTATAATACCATTGATTAGGGGTACTCCGGGGATAAGGTAGAGCACAGAGGTCGCCAAGGCCGTAGAGCCAGTTTCGGTAGGGCAACCCAGGTAGATCCCGAGAGCCGGTATGGCGATGGAGATGGCGGCGGCTAGCGTAATGGCTACGTAGTGGTTTAGCCCCCTACCGATGAGGAATTTTCGTAGATAGAAGCCGGCTGCCGTATCAAGTGCCACAAGGAGGCAGGCAAAAAGGTCTCCGCCAAAGAGGGCACAGAAGCAGGCGTTAGACATAGAGATGAGGAGCCATGCTTGCCAAAAGGGTTGCCTATTGGAGCCGGCAAGTACCTCTTGGTATCGCTTCTCTGCTTCGTCTATCGAGAGCTTACGATCGTGGATTTCCCAACTGAGGGCGCTGAGATCGGAGTTGAGTACAAACTTTATCGGGAGCGTGGGAATATCGATCACCTCGGTGATAATATCCCCCGTTTCTTCGTCGCGAACGGTCAGCGTCATGGTCTTCATCGAGAGATTGAGGTGCGTCTCGCAGCCTAGGGCTGTGCCTATGCGCTTGGTGTTGCGCACCGTGCGAGATGTATGTACTCCCGAGCCAATAAGACGGGCTGAATAGTCGGCAAGGAATTGAGCAATGCGCTTAAGGTGATTAACCGTCATATGCTGAAAGCTAAAATCCTATCAATGGTTTACCAGTAATATTTTCGCTGCAAAGGTACAGTATCCTGCCCAATATCGACTGGTATTGCCTACTTGTGGGTACCTAACTTCTGGGGCGGCGGCTCTCCTTATTGCAATTTTTGTAAAAATCTCGGTAGAGCAGTATTCCTATGAGCGTAAGGCTGATGGGGAAGGAGCTCCACACGGCAAGTAATTGCCACTCAGGGTGCTCTGCCATCAATACAAATGCAAATAGATAGGCTAGAATAGGGGCAACCAAGAGGTGGCAGAGGATGGAAATAGGTACCAACATGCGTACATGCTCCAGCCCTCTCAGGGCATTGGCGTAGACGATTTGCAGCATATCCCCCAATTGGTAGATCACTACCGGGATCAGGGTGATGGCAACAAGAGGGGCCAGACGCTCATCGGGGTTGAAGAGCAGGCTTACTTTGCTCCGGATGGCAAAGATCACAATCATAGCAACAAGGGCCATGACAGAGCCGATCTGATGGGCGGCTCGAGCAACGTTTTTGGCCTCCTGATAGTCTTCGATAGCTCGATAGTGGCTTACTCGTATAGCCGTGGCGGAGCCTAGCCCGTAGTACATGAGAAAGCCAAGCACGGTTACCGTATTCACCACTTGGTGGGCAGCGAGAGCAAAGCTACCGATGCGTGCTACAAAGATTACGGCAATGGTAAAAGAGGCGGTCTCCAGCCCTAGTTGGATGGCAACAGGGGTCCCCAATAGGGTAAGGGGCTTGAGGATGGAGCGATCGAGCTGCCCCGCGAAGAATCCGTATCGCTCTTTTCCTAGGGATCGATCGGCAAAGAAGCTCAGCCCTAGGAGCGCAACCATGGCAACACGGCTGATAAGCGTTGCGATACCGGCTCCATACAGCCCCCACTCGGGTAAGCCCATGCGTCCGTAGATAAGCCCCCAGTTGAGTAGAATGTTAATCCCTACGCCGGCTATGGTGATGTACATGGGTAGGCGAGTGCGACTCATGCCGTCGTAGAATTGCTTTAGCCCGTTGAAGACCATGGACACCACAAAGCTAATCACCTGAAGGAGGTAATAGGGTTGGGCTAGAGGCATCAAGCGAGACTCCAAGTTGAAGAATTCGAGAAAGGGGGATAGCCCCAATGCGATACCCCCTAAGGCCAATGCCAGTAGGGTATTGAGCAGCATACTACCCTTGAGGTAAAGGCCTGCACGCTCCGGGCGGTTTAGCTTGTGCGACTCCGCAACGAGAGGGGTCAAGCCGTACGAAAAGCCCATCCCCAACACGAGTAATAGGTTGAGAAAGTTATTGACAAAGGCTGCTGCGGCTAGTTCGTCTAGGCTATGATTGCCCACCATGATGTTGTCGACAAAGCTGACTAAAACAATAGCAACTTGCCCGATCATGATGGGGATCCCTATCGAGAGGAGAGGTTTGTAGTGCGCACGTTGGAGACGTAGCATAGTTAAGGATTGAGGAGTGTTTGGGAAGCTCAGAGGGCGTTCCCTTTACTCCTGAGCAGTGTAAGCGAGATATCCTCCGGTGAGATTATAAATGGGGCCCGAGAAGCCCGCTGCGGCAAGTTTTTCGGCAGCTATTGTGCTCCGCTTGCCCGAGCGGCAGTAGACGGCGATGGGCTTCTCCTTTTTCAGAAGTTGTGTGGCTTTGGGGATGAAATCTTCGGCCAAAACATCTATGTTAATGGCGTTCCCGATATGCCCCTCGTTGTATTCTTTTGGGGTGCGAGCATCTACCAGTTGTATGTCGGGTCGCTCTATTATTTTCTTAAAGGTAGCTACATCGGCAGCTACGATCTGAGGTCTCTTCTCTTTTTTGGTGAGAGAGCATCCCACGATAGCCCCAATCATAACTAAGGCTACAAGGCTGATGAAAATGTAATTGCTGTTCATAGGAGTAATATTTCTATACTGTTTTATTGTAGTAGGCTCTTGCGAATGCGCTCTATGAGTTGGTGGTGTCCGTCGTTGCTTGCAGACTGCTGGGAGTGCTCCGAAACGATAAGTAGAATATCTCCCACGTGAAGTTTGAGCGCGCCCTTAGGCACAATAAATCTATTTTTGCGCCGGACCAATATAACAAGTTCGGTCTCTAATAGTTCGATTTGACGCAGTTCTTCCCCTTTGGCAAGCATCTCTTTGCGTACTTCTCTCTCCTGCATTTGCGTCCCCAATTCGTCGGGGATCTCTACACCTATAAAGTTCCCCTCGGGGGGAGCCGGCTTTGCCAATCCCAGTAGTCGAGCCATGGGGGTAATGGTCATCCCCTGGATGAGTAGGGAGAGAAGAGTTACGATAAAAACGATGTTGAATAGAATAGAGGATCCCTGTATGCCACTGACCACCGGATAGGTGGCAAAGATGATAGGAGCAGCCCCACGAAGCCCTACCCAAGAGAGAAATCCCTTACCCTTGAATCCTAAGCGGCGGAAGGGTAGGAGCGTAAGGTGTACAGCCAGAGGGCGACCTAGCACCATCATAAAGAGGGCAATAAGCACCCCCAATACGCCCACGGAGAGGAGTTCGCTGGGGTTGACAAGTAGCCCTAGCATGATAAAGAGGATAATCTGCACGAGCCAGGTGACGCCATCGAAGAAGTGATTGATGCTCCCTCGGTGGCACAGTTTGGCATTCCCCAATACAATACCCGTGATATAAACGGCAAGGTAACCATTCCCTTGGATTATGTTTGTGAGAGAAAAGGAGAAGAAGAGAAGGCAGAGCAGCATAATAGGGTAGAGGGTGCGGTTGGGGATCTGTATGCGATTGACCAACCAGACCGCCAACCAACCGAAAAGGAGCCCCAAGGCTCCGCCGAGTACGAATTGCCGGACGAAGTGTAGTAGTAAAGCCCCTATCGCAAGCTCCGATTGCTGCAAAAATCCGATGAGCGCAATGGTAAGCATATAGGCCATGGGGTCGTTACTCCCACTCTCTAGCTCGAGGATGGGTTTGAGGTTGTGCTTGAGGTGTACACGCTGAGAGCGCAGTAGCGCAAAGACAGAGGCACTGTCGGTACTCGACATAGTGGCTGCGAGGAGGAGCGAGAGCGGCAGGCTCAGCGTAACCCCAAGAGCAAAGTTCTTGGTGAGTAGGTGGATAAAAAGTCCGGTAAAGAGGGTGGTAAGTAGCACCCCGAGGGTAGAGAGCAACAGCCCCGGTAGCATAATGGGGCGGATCTCGCGCAGCTTTGTGTCCATACCCCCCGTAAAGAGGATAATGGCCAAGGCCACCATGCCAATGTGTTGTGCTATCTGTGCATCCTCAAATTGGAACCCGAATCCATCACTCCCGAAGAGCATTCCCGTAAAGAGAAAGAGCAAAAGGGCCGGAATGCCATACCGAGAACCCACTTTCCCGATGATGATACCCGCAAATACGATAACCGATGCGAGTAGGATGAGGTATTCTATCATGCACCGCAAAGATAGCAAAAAAAATTACCCTGTGGAGGGGTAACCTGCTAGAGGAGAGAGGAAAGGGGGATGCGCCGGGGGAGGATAGAATACGAAAGGACGATTTTGAGAATCTCGGTGGGGCGAGGAGAAAAGATAGGTAAAGGGAGAGTTCGTTTTCTTTTTAGATCTATCCTCCTGGGACTGTCGGGCAAAAACGGATCCGGGAACTGCCTGATTTTCCAAACTTTTTAGGCTGGTTTTGAGGTGCAAAATTAGCTGTGGAACGAAATTTTCTTGCCCTATTCCGCTCGAATTTTAGGGCAGCGTTTTTAGCGCGTTTCACACGGCGGTTTCCTCTCCCTTCCTCCATACCCATTTTGGAAGAAGACTTTAGGGTACGGCTATGTGTATGGAAATAATTTGTAATCTAAGAGGTTTTTGGTGAGTGTGAGGTAGGCAAAGTGACTGAATTTCCCCTCCTTGGATATTGTAGATATATAACAAATGTATACATTTGCACCATGTTAGTGACATGCAGGAGGCGATTTGTTCCCTGATGGGCTTAATGTAAAAGATGATTTCCAATAGGAAACGGTAGGTATGGAGCGGAGGATGCAAAGGTCTCTCCCTCTCTTGCCGTATTTATTTATTACATAGAGAAATTTACATAGAGAAACGATGAAAAGAATACAGGTATTTCTATTGCTCTTTTTGGGGCTGGTCTGTTCTCCTGAGGTATGGAGTCAGGAGAGTTTCCTCGATGCGAGGGTGAGCAGGTATGGTGAGTTGGAGCAGGTTTTGGGCGACAAGTGGAACACCATAGATTCGTTGGTGGTGCATGGTCCCATCAGTGCTCCCGATTTCAAAACTATAGTTCGTTGCGCAAAGGATGGAAATCTGCGAATCGTCAATTTGCAGTATGCACAGGTTGAGAACCACAAGATCCCCGACGAAGCTTTTGTTGATAGAGATTGGTATACTTCCGGACACTATCTAGACATTCGTCGCATCATTCTTCCTGATGATATTACGGAGTTTGGGGCTTATGCTTTTACGAGGATGACGTTGAGTCAGATCAATTTTCCCTCTTCGTTGCGTAAGATGGGGCACTTTTGTTTTGATGGTAATCGATGGCTTGAAGGAGACCCATTGGTAATTCCTGAGGGCGTGACAGAAATTCCCATCCGATGTTTTGCCCGGTGTAATAGTATTAAAAGGATTATTCTACCCTCCACCCTCAAAACCATTAATATATTGGCATTCTATTACGTAAGGGTAGAGGAGATGAATTTCCCCGAGGGGTTAGACAGCATCGGCTTGTCCGCTATATATGCTACACATCTTAGGGAGATAGTTCTACCCAATACCGTCAAAAGGGTAGGAGATTCGTCTTTTTCCAACAACCAGAAACTAAAGAGAATTGTCCTGCCCGAAGGGTTGACCGAGATCCCAGATAGTTTTTTGTCTTTATGCGATATGTTGGAGGAAGCGAACATCCCCACAACTGTTACAAAAATTGGTCGTAGTGCTTTCCAGTGGTGTTCCGAGTTGAAGGTCAATCAGCTTCCTCCGAAACTGAGGTGGATTGGCTACGACGCATTTAATTCCTGTCTCATTGATTCGATTGTTTTCCCCTCTACTGTGGAGTATATTGAAGGCGGGGCATTTAGAGACTTGAGTCACCTTCAGAAGATATATTCTCTCTCTCCCAATCCTCCTCATTGTACTGAACATCCTTTGGTCAATCCTGGGAAAGGTCCATTTCACGGCTTTACTCCCAATGATATTCCTGTTTACGTTCCTATCGGTTCAGGAGAGAAGTACCGGCAGGCATTCGGCTGGAACTACTTCACCAATATTATAGAAACGGATAAGTTTCCCTTAGGGGTAGAGCCTCCTTTGGTGGAGGGGCTAGGGAAGTATATGGTATATGGAAGGGATGGCAGTCTTGTTATCGAGCTTCCTGAGGAGCCTTCGTCCCCCATTCTCTACTCTATCTACACAGTGGAAGGAAAAACGATAGCTCAGGGATACCTCACGGGCTCTCACGTGCTACAGCTTCCGTCAAGGGGTGTTTATATAGTGCGGGTTGGCACTTCTATTCACAAAGTATCTCTGTAATCTCATCTCTTTATATTATGCGGCACTTGACATGGGATTTCCTGTTCAAGTGCCGTTTGGGCTATGGAATATATCTCGGTATTGTGGGGTGTGTTATTCAGAGGATAGTTCTTTTTCTCTATCTTTGTGGAGCATAAAAATAACAGAGCATAGAAAGCAAACAACTATAACTATGGCAAGAGTCTTGATAATTGGTGCCGGAGGCGTTGGCACCGTCGTAGCTAAGAAAGTGGCTATGAACCACGAGGTCTTTACCGATATAATGCTGGCGAGCCGCACCAAGAGCAAGTGTGATAAAATTGCACAGGAGATCGAAGAGACCCTTGGAGGCGTGAAGATACAAACGGCTTCGGTAGATGCCGATAAGGTGCCCGAGCTGTGTACTCTATTCCGCAGCTTTAAGCCCGATCTTGTAATAAATGTAGCCCTTCCCTACCAAGACCTTACCATTATGGATGCCTGCTTGGAGTGCGGAGTAAACTACCTTGATACCGCCAATTACGAACCTCTAGACGAGGCAAAATATCAGTATAGCTGGCAGTGGGCCTATCGCGAACGCTTCGAAAAGGCCGGCCTTACCGCTATCCTTGGATGTGGTTTCGACCCCGGGGTGACGAGCGTCTTTACCGCCTATGCCGCCAAGCATCACTTCGATGAGATCCACTACCTCGATATTGTGGACTGCAACGGAGGGGATCACCACAAGGCATTTGCTACGAACTTTAATCCCGAGATCAACATTCGAGAGATTACCCAAAAGGGTAAGTACTATCTCAATGGTGAGTGGATAGAAACGGAGCCGCAAGAGATCCATCGTCCGCTCCATTACCCCGGTATCGGTGTGCGTGAGAGCTACCTGCTCTACCACGAAGAGCTGGAGAGTTTGGTGCTTAACTTCCCCACTATCAAGAGAGCACGCTTTTGGATGACCTTTGGCGAGGAGTATCTGACCCACTTGCGTGTAATCCAAAACATTGGTATGGGAAGCATCGAGCCGATCAATTACAATGGTATGGAGATCGTGCCCATCCAATTCCTCAAAGCCGTGCTACCAAACCCTCAAGACCTTGGGAGCAACTATACGGGCGAGACCTCAATCGGTTGCCGTATCCGTGGGGTGAAGGATGGTAAGGAGCACACTTATTATATATGGAACAACTGTAGTCACCAAGCCGCTTTCCGTGAGACCGGGATGCAGGGGGTGAGCTACACAACGGGCGTACCTGCCACGGTGGGAGCCTTGATGTTCGCACGAGGGCTTTGGAATAAGCCCGGGGTGCACAACGTAGAGGAGTTCGATCCCGATCCATTCCTCGAAGAGGTGGCCAAGCAGGGCTTGCCATGGCACGAACATCTCGATGTAGATATTGAGTTTGAAGCCTAATATGTAGTCAAAAAGTGGGGTGCCCGGCATGATGCTAAGAGGTGCCCCACGTTATTTTAATCTATCCCTTATGACCTATATTCGTTTAGATAAGTTACGTGCGATCTATAAGCCTCAACTCCCCGAGGTGCTAGAGCACCCTACTAAGCTTGATGTCTCTACCAATGCCGCGACTCCCGACGAGCGTATTGCCGCTCTCTTCCCGCACACGGCACAGCTCCCTGTGGTCTCTTTGGCCGCAGCCGACGTAGAGCCCGAGGCCAACAGCCCTCTCACGGTGGGGGTTTTGCTCTCAGGGGGGCAGGCTCCCGGGGGGCATAATGTAATAGCCGGCATATTTGATGCCCTCAAGATGCATCATCCGGCCTCCATCCTTTATGGCTTTATCATGGGGCCGGGAGGGCTACTCCGAGGCGAGGCTCGGGAGCTTACGGCAGACGTTATTAACCGCTATCGCAATACGGGCGGCTTCGATATGATCGGTTCTGACCGTACAAAACTTGAGACTAAGGAGCAGTTTGAGCAGGTCCTTCTCCATGCTCATCGCTTGGCTTTGGATGCTCTTGTGGTGATCGGTGGGGACGACTCCAATACCAATGCTGCCCTGCTTGCCGAGTACTGCCGTAGTGTAAACGACCCTCTCTCAGTGGTGGGCTGCCCCAAAACGATAGACGGCGACCTCAAAAATGGTTGGGTAGAGACGTCGTTTGGCTTCGATACTTGCGTTAAGGTTTATGCCGAATTGGTGGGTAACATCCAGCGCGATTGCTACTCCTCGAAGAAGTATTGGCACTTTGTCAAACTCATGGGACGCTCGGCTTCCCACCTGACCTTGGAGTGCGCTCTTATGACCCAGCCCACGGTAGCCATCATCAGTGAAGAGGTGGCGGCTCGAGGGCTCACCCTGGGCGACCTCGTGCGTCAGCTGGCGGATGTGGTAGTGGATCGTGCACAGCGTGGTATGGACTTTGGTGTGGTGCTTATACCCGAGGGCTTGATAGAATTCGTGCCCAAGGTACGTCGCCTTATTGCCTCGCTCAACCGAGTATTGGCAGAGAATGGGCATAAGCTCCATCTTGTAAAAGAGAGCCAGATTATCAACTACATTGCCAGCAAACTCTCAGAAGAAGACGAGGAGACCTTGCGCTCTCTCCCCGAGGAGGTAGCTCGCCAGCTCGCTCTGGAGCGTGACCCCCACGGAAATGTGCAAGTGTCGCGTATAGAGACGGAATCCCTCATCGTAACGCTCCTAGAGCAAGAGCTTGAGAAGCGTCGTGCTCAGGGCTCTTTCGAGGGCAATCTCTCGGCTTTGACCCATTTCTTTGGGTACGAAGGCCGCTGCTCTATGCCCTCCAATTTTGATACATCCTACTGTTATGCCCTTGGCCGCACCGCAGTGGCTCTCGCCAAAGAGGGTTGCTCCGGCTATATGGCTACGGTGGGTAACTTGGTTCATAGCCCAAAAGAGTGGATACCCAGAGGGATCCCCCTTACCGAGATGCTGGTCATAGAGGAGCGAAACGGCGTGGACAAACCGGTTATCGCTAAGGCCTTGGTAGATATCGAGGGGGCCCCCTTCCGCTTTTTCCGTGAGCATCGCAAGGAGTGGGCAGAGGGCATTGCCTTCCGTTATCCCGGCCCCATTCAGTTCTTTGGCCCCTCGGCAGTGTGTGATGCCACAACCATCACGCTACGCCTAGAGCACGCCCTAGAGCCGGAAGAAGAGATTGATACTATTTGGTAATTCTCGCCTCTATATGTAGGGGCGTATGGTGATAGGAGGCCTGCTGTTGTGCCGGTCTAATTCACTCCCTCAGCCCTTAAGTGTATAGTGCACGTCGGCTTGCTCAGTCCAAATGAAGGATATACTCTGTGTAGCCCTAGGGGGAATGCTGGGCTCTGTGGCACGCTATGTAATACAGCGATCTGCGCAGAGGTGGTTTTCGTGGCTCCCCCTATGGGGAGGGCGAGTGTCGATACCTTGGGGGACAATGTTGGTCAATGTGTTGGGCTGTTTCCTCATAGGCGTGGTGGTGGGGTGCCTTCATCGCTATGCTCCCGAGGGGTGGTCTCGCTGGGGTTTCTTGCTTTTAGCCACAGGCTTTTGTGGCGGATTTACCACTTTTTCTTCGTTTGCATTGGAGGGGATGCAGCTGATTCAACGGGGCAATATCCTTGAGGCGATTCTCTACTTAGGGGGGAGCTTGGTGTTGGGTTTTGCTGCATTATTTGTGGCTTTTCGCCTCTTTGTGCGTGCTTAGCCGCTTGTAAAAGTCTCTATTTTACTATATTTATCGCAAGTCAATCGTTATCTTTGCCCTATGATGTCAACTAAATTATTGGGCATCCTCTTGGGGATTGCTCTGCTCGTTTGGGTGATCTATCGATGGGGGCGGCGCCACGGCACGATCGACGAGCACAAAAAAGATATAGTCAAAGGCGTAGAATCTTGGGGGCAATCGGGCGAGAAGTGCTCTGTTTGCACCTGTGGCGAGGGCACCTGTAGCAAAGAAAAGGCTGCGCCGAAGATTGATTATTACGACGACGAAGAGCTAGACCGCTTTGCCTCTCGCTCGCATAGTGATTACACCCCCGAGGAGGTGGAAGAATTCCGTAGCGTACTCGTTACGCTCTTGCCTGAGGACGTGGCCGGCTGGATGCAGAGCCTTAGCCGTCGCTCCATAGCGCTCCCGCAGTCGCTCATGGGGGAGGCCGAGGAGCGTCTGAGGGCTGCTGCCGAAAAAAAAGGCCCCTCCTCCCAAAAACAAATTCGCTAAAACAGCTTTGTTGCGTATGCGCCGTGCTTCGTTCGTCTCCGTAGTTTGTTTCTGCTTAGCGCTCCTCTTGGGGAGCTGCTCGGTGCGGCGCAATAATGCCTCAACCCGCTTTTACCACAACCTTACCACCCGATACAATGTCTATTTTCATGGAAAAAATGCTTTTGATGAGACCTATAATAGTTTCGTAGCGAACTACTCCGAGAGTTACTCCCGGCAGATATTCCTCGACCCGATAGAGGCGCAGCGAGGTATGCTCAAGGAGCGAAAGGGAGGGGCTTTTGACCCGGCTTTGGCCAAAGGACAGACGGCGATCAAGCTCCACAGCATCCGCACCAAACCGGAACGCAAGGGGAGACCCTCCGCCCGTGAGGCTGAGTTTTACAAGCGTCGCGAGTACAATAGCTTCTTACATAATGCTTGGCTCCTTGTGGGGAAATCGCAGTTTTACAATGGCGACTTCCTCGATGCCATGGCTACCTTCTCGTATATGTCTCGTCTCTATGCCACGGAGCCGGCTATCCGTGATGAGGCTCGTCTCTGGCAGGCTCGCAGCTATACGGCTATGGGCTGGCTGCATGAGGCCGAGGAGATGATTAGGACACTACAGACCGATGCGGCATACCTGAGAAAAAGTCAAGTCTACGACAAAACGCTGGCGGAGGTTGCGCTCTCCAAGGGGCGAATAGACGAAGCTATCGAGCCCCTTAGGCGGGCCATTGCCAAGGAAGAGAGCCGAACAGAGAAGTTGCGCATGCGCTATCTCTTGGGGCAGTTGCTTGTGCAATCGGGGCGCCCCGGTGAGGCAAAAAAGGTTTTCCGCACCCTCTTGAGCAAGGCTCCACCCTTTGCATTGGAGTTTGCCACGCAGCTCCGCCTAGTAGAGATAGAGGCGGAGAGGAATGTGCGTAGGGCTATCACGACAACGGAAAAGATGGCGCGTCGTGGGCGCAACAAGGAGGTACTGGATCGCCTTTACCTCACGCAGGGGGATTTATATCTAAGGCAATTGGATTCTCTCTCGGCGCTGAAGTCTTATAACCTAGGGGTGGAGAAGAGTACGGAGCATGGGGGAGACTTTGCCCTGTGTGCCGTGGCTGCCGGGCAGATATACTTGGCAAAACGAGATTGGGATAGGGCGCAGAGAAGTTTTGCTACCGGGGTGGCTGCTCTCCCTAAGTCGCACCCAAAGAGCGAAGAATATACTACACTCTCTAAGCAACTTGATGCCTTGGCGCTGCATGTGCGTGCCGTGGCTGAGCAGGATAGTCTGCGCCATCTTGCCTCCCTCCCTGAGGTGGAGAAATTCCGCATTATAGATAGTGCTATTGCCGCTTATGAGAAGGCGCAACGAGAGCGAGAGCGTGATGAGCGGATGGCTGCTCGGCAAGAAGAACAAGATGCTCTCAACGAGCAACTCGGTAGTAACACCCCATCAGGGGTATCTAAAACTCCGGATCAGGGGATGCCTACTTCGGGTGAGTTTTATTTCTATAATCCCCAGCTCATTGCTCGAGGGAAGGCGCAATTCAAACAAAAGTGGGGCAATCGCACGTTGGAAGATAATTGGCGCCGCCGTCAGAAGAGTGTGATGCCCTCGGCCTCTTCCTCTGCATTTGAGTCGCAGTCCACCCCGGAGCAAGCCGATTCGCTAGCTTCGGATACTACCGCCTCTCCCTCGGGTTCTCCTCAGGACTTACCGCCCAGCCAAGACCCAACCAAGCGAGAGTATTATTTGGCTCAGCTACCTACTACACCCGAAGAGCTTGCCGCCAGCGATGTTATCATCCAAAATGGACTTCTGGGGATGGCACAAGTATTCCAAGAAGAGATGGAGCTTTTTGACGAGGCTACCTATGCTCTGGAGGAGTTGCTCCGCCGCTATCCCAATTATGAGGAGCGTTTGGGCGTTTACTATCAGCTCTATATGCTACTAGAGCGCCGTGGACTGAAGAGTGAGGCGCAGGTCTGGAGACGAAAGATTTTGGCCGAGTTTGCCGATCAACCGCTGGCTCAGGCAATAGCTTCTCCCCAGTACCTTGAGCAGCTTCGCACGGCTCAAGAGCAAGAAGAGCGGCTCTACAACGAGGCCTTTGCTGCCTATTTGAGTGGTAATCCTACGGCGGTGAGAGCTTTGGCTACGGAGCTACATGCACAATATCCGCTCTCTACCTTGAAGCCTAAGATGGACTTCCTCAAAGCCCTCTCTTACGTATTGGAGGGAGAGGAAATTGCCTTTAAGCAGGCTCTGGAGCAACTCTTGAGAGAGTACCAACGCGACGAGGTCTTGGAACTCGCTCAGCAGATGTTGCGAGAGCTGACAGGCGGCAGAAGCATTAGCAAGGGAGGCTACTCCGGACTCAATTACGAGTTGTCTTTTGGTGGGGATACCGAGGCGGCCGACTCTCTCTACACCTATCGTTTGCCACTTCTGCGCTCTCCGCATAGTGTGGTATTGCTTTGTGCC
The DNA here is from genome assembly GCF_938023125.1 of uncultured Porphyromonas sp. Lineage (GTDB taxonomy): Bacteria > Bacteroidota > Bacteroidia > Bacteroidales > Porphyromonadaceae > Porphyromonas. Next base: position 55,828 of record NZ_CALHDW010000010.1, on the reverse strand, counting down.
GAGGCAAATGTGGAGTCTCATTCGCTCCTTTTTGCACTTACTTCGTTCAATTTTTCACGCTATACCGATCTTCCTTTAGAGGTCTCTTTGGAGCGACTTTCGCCCATCCAAAGAGTGACTATTAGCGGTTTCTCCTCCGAGCGTGAGGCTTGGAACTATGTACGCGATGCCTATAGTCCCGAGGGGTATATGCCTGCCTTGCCGAGTGATGCCCTCCTCTTTGCCATGGATCAGACGAGCTACAAAGCCCTGCTCTCCGGAGCCTCTCTGGGGAATTACTTCGACTTCCTGGCCGATAGCATAGCCCCGCGTCAGGCAGCAGTTGCCTTGGCACTGAGTCGCTACGAAGAGATTGCAAAGGCTCGAGAAGAGGCTGCCGTAGCTCGCACTAAAGAGGTAGAAACACCCAAAGTGACAGCCCCCGTAGAGACGGAGAAAGCACCCGAGCCCAAGCCCGAACCGAGAGAAGAGGAAATGCCTATTTACCAAGTAAATGAGACGGCACCTATCTCCTACGAAGACGTGGAGAAGGCAGCACGTGAGCGCAAGCAGCGTGAGCGCGAAGAGGCAAAGGCCAAAAAGAAGAAAGAAGAAGAGGTCAAACGGCAGCGAGAAGAGGAGCGGCGTGCCAAGGCGGCCGAGCGTAAGCAACGGGCCGAAGAGCTCAAGAAAAAGCGTGAAGAGGAGCGACGCACCAAAGAGGCTGAGCGCAAACAGCGAGTCGAAGAGCTCAGAAAAAAACGAGAGGCAGAGCAACAAGCCAAGGCCAACGAGCGTAAACGGCAAACCACTGAGCGCACGAGTGTAGAGCGCTAAAAGGGCTGAAGCTCTTTAAACCCACCCTATCGGAATATAAAAAAGGCTTCTACTTTCCCGTAAAGTAGAGGCCTTTTTGCTGGTGAAGAGAGCGGGAGGAGCGGAGCCGTTATCGCTTGCGAGAGACCTGCTTCTCTAGTTGTCGCTCTAGCAATTGTACGACCTCGGGCATCTCAATAAGTCCTATAAGTCGGCAATCTCCTTTGCTGCATTGGTACCCTGCTTTTATGAGTTCTGCACGCCAGCTCTCCGCCTCGGGCGTATCTTCGTCGCCCCCTTGCATATCGTTGTGGGCGTGATCTCCGGCAATGGTCATGAGCGGGATGCAGATTACTCTGCCCCCTTTTATCCCCTTTTTCTGCATCCGTGCGATGGTGTCTTCTAGTAGATTGCCCTCGGTATCGACGGTAGCAACAAAGCAGCGGGGAGCCCGCTTTTGCAGTTCTTCCTCGAATAGAAGATGGATCTCTTCTCGCCCTCCAAGGTTGTATTTCTTGGGAGTACCATGCCCCATAAAGAGTAGCGTAGCCCCAGACTTTAGTTCACTTTCGTAGCTCTTGCAGAGTATCTTGGCTACCTTGGGAGCGTGGTCGAGTAGGGGTCCTTGTAGCGAAACCTCGATAGAGGGATGCGCTTGGGTAAAGCTATTAACCTCTTGTGCGAGATCGAGAAACTCTTTGCCTTGGGCTACATGTAGAGACTGCACTACTATAGAGGTGTAGCCCGCTTGTGCCAGAGCCGCGAGCCAAGTGTGTGGGGAATAGAAGTCGCCCAGCCCCTTTTGCCGGCAGCGTTGGATGCACATCCCCGAGGTAAAGGCGAGGTAGACATCTTGCGGAGCACTTTTTCCCGTGGAGGCAGAGTTAAAAGTGCGAGTTAACTCTCTTTGTAGGGCATTGTAGGCATTGTGTGCCTCTTGCCACGTGCTACCAAAAGCCACGAGGAGGATGGCATTCTTCCCCCGCTGTAGGGAGGAGATCTTTTGTGCGAGGTTGCTTTGTATTTCCTTTTCTTGGGGCGGAATGGAAACTTGCATGCTTGGGCTTTTTTGCTCCTCACCTTGAGGGGCTATTGTTGCAACTGAAATTGGAGTCTTTCCTTGGCTGATTCTTTTTGAAGCACAAGACTGTAACAAAAAGATTCCTGCCCAGAGGAATAGGTAAAGGCTGATACGTTTCATCGGTTTGTAAGGGATGGATGCGATTTGCAGATAAGGAGGGAGAAATAGGTAAAGGGGTGCGCCTGTATCGCCTCTAGGTCACGGAGGTAGAGGGCGTTGGGGCGTTCGATAAACTCACAATAGTAGTATTGGAGGTGGGGCGCAAAGTAGGGCATAAGGGCTTTTAGCTCGGCCTCGCATTGCGATAGCTTCATAACGACAAGGGTGCCGCCCCCATCGGCTACACTCTGTAGTAGCTCCCGAGAGACTTTGCCGGGGGAGACAACCAGCATTTCGTTACCCTCTACGAGAGAAATGTTGAGGGCAGAAGCTGCTGCAATAAAAGAGGGGATGCCTGCATGATGGCGTATAGAGATGCCTCTCTCCTCCAGTTGGGTGGCAATATAGTGGGTGGAGGAATAAATGCTCACATCGCCCTCTGCCACAATGGCAATAGAGTGCTCTTGCCGGGCTAGCTCGGCTACCTCTCTAGCCACTTGGGCGTATGCCTCAAGGGCTGCCTGCCTATTGTGGCTCATGGGTAGGGTATATCCTCTTAGCTTTTCGCCGGGGAGCCCGAGTTGTACGAGTAGCTCTCGGGCTTGACTTTTGCCTCCCAACTCGGGGTAATATATGTGCTGCACCGCTTGTAATGCCGCAAGCGCACGTGCCGTTACAAGGTGAGAGCCCCCGGGTCCTAAGGCTACAAAATCTACTACAGAAGGCATGTTCTCTCTCCCTAATTAGTGACGATAGTGGAGCGTTAGGCTCACGTAGGGAGAGCGCCCCGGCTGTACGGTGGCGTAGGGTTTGGCGGTGTTCCAGGGGTGAGCATCGCGCCAGTCTAAGATGTTTTCTACTCCGGCGCCCAAGGTTATCTTGTAGTCTCCCAAAGTAAAGTCGTGGGTTGTTACAAAATCGAGTAGGTAGAAAGCGGGCGAGTAGTAGTCGTAGGTGACTGAGTAGCGTTCGCCTTGTCCATAGGCCAAGACGCCAAGTTTGAGATCGTACAGCCCCCAAGTGTGCCCCCAATTGAGGCGAGCATTCCCGAGTATGCCCACACTCTTATCGAGTTGGATAGGATCGGGATGAGGATTCTTTTTCGTGGCCATGGGAGTAATGTTTTTGCCATCGAGTAGGGAGAGAGAGCCGGCAAAGTCGAAGCCTGCACCCAGGTAGGCGTGGGCAGATAGGTTGAGCCCGAATACTCTGGCACGGTCGATATTGTCGCGCATTTGCACCTCGTCATACTCCTTGAGGTAGGGAGCGGCCTCCTCTTTTGAGAGGGTGCGGTAGTTGATCATATTCGATATATGATTGAAAAATGCCGTTGCCGAGAGTGAAAAACGACGGTGTAGATACTCTAGATTTACCGAGAGGTTGTGGCTCTCTTCGGGCTTGAGGTTTATATTTCCCAGGCTTAGTCGATTGGTGGTTAGGGCCACTTCCGAAGCATAGATCTGTTGGAGCGTAGGAGCCTTGAAGCCTGTAGAGTAGGAGACCCGCCCCCGTAATCCGCCGCTTACACCCATGATAGAGATCGAGGGGGATAGGTGGCTGTGGAATGTTTCGTTGAAGGAATAGCGCAGCCCTGCCACTAGCTCCAGCCCGGGTGCGATGGTCCATTCGTCTTGAGCGAAAGCCGAGGCCGTGTAGGTGCTTTTGTGGTCGTAGGTGTCGGTGGCACTGCTGAGTGCGTCATTAAGGTACTCCAGGCCGGTGCTGAGTTTATTGTTGCGACTCAGCTTGAATACCCCGGATAGATCCCCCTTGTAGTACCGGGTCCTTTTGCGTTCTAGGCGTTCGCCCTGCTTGTTTTTCTTGGTGTCTTTGAGGTAGATATAGCTAGAGCTGTAGTTGTCTGCCGCAAAGTTGGCCGCAACGAAAACACGTGGTGAGACGATGTATTGCATGCCGGCTCCGTAGGCATAGGCACGGTGGTCTACGTTGTAATCATAGCCTTCGATAGGGCGCCTGCTCATGTTGTCATAGAAACTTCCCTCAGCCTTAAAGGTGAGGTTGGTAAGGGGGGAATAGGAGAAGCGTTGCTGAACGAGGTGATTCCCATAGCCCAGAGAGGCCTGTTTCGTTGTAGATTCTTCTTTTACCTGTTTGGTCTTCTTGTCCACAACCTCTGCCATGGGAGATAGCTGCCAGTTGCCGGCTTGGCGGTAGAGGTAGGAGGTGGCGGAGGTAATTTTTCCGAGGTTGAGATCGAGGGTCACAGCCTCACTGAGGCGCTCGTGGTTGCTTACTCGAGTGGTGGAGGATACCTCTATTCCGTTTTTATCGTCGTCGGTAATGATGTTTACCACACCACCCACTGCGTCGCTCCCATAGAGGAGCGAAGCGGAGCTGTTGAGTATCTCTATGCGCTTTACATTGGCCATATTGATGCGCTGTATAGCATCGTCGGAGAGCATTCGTTGCCCATTGAGGAGGAAAAGGATGTAGCTGCTTTTGAGTCCGTTAAGCGAGACCTCGGTACCCATGGCGTTGCTGGAGAAGGAGAAGGAAGAGGAGAGTTTGGAGAGCGCCTCTTCGAGGGTGGAGATATGGGCTGAGGAGAGATCTTGTGCGGTAATCACCTGTACGGGGATGGGAGTCTCTGCCATCCGCCTGTGTGTACCGGTGCTTGTGACCACCACTTGCGCCAATTGCCGGTTCTCTTCTGCCATGCTGATCTGCACGTTTGAGGTAGTTTGGACAAAAGTGGCGTGCTCGGAGCGGTAGCCAATGGCGGAGAAGCGAAGTGTTTGCTCGCCATTGGGCAGGTTTTTGAGGATGAATTCGCCTCTCGAATTGCTGGTGGCTCCCTTCAGGCTGTGGTCTACACGGATGGTAACACCGGGGAGGGGCTGCCCCGTCTCTTTGTCGGTAATCTTACCGCTGATGGTGATTTGCGCTTGTAGTTGTAGCGCAGAGACGAGGAGGAAAAGTGAGAAGAATATTCTCTTTAATAGGGTTGAGTTCATAATGTGTATAACATCTTTGTTGAAGGATATGCGCCCCTCACTCTCTGCATCCTATTGGGGCAGAGGTGGAGCGTAAAGAAGCGAGGGCACACTCAGCCCATTCGCTTGTTGTTCGATTTGCCTTTTGCGGAGCAAAGGTAGCATTTTGCTGCGCTATTATTACTATCTTTGGTCGGTCTAAAGACGAAAAGTATTCTGTATGGCAAAGAAAAATAGGATGAAAAGATGGATGCGCATTGGTCGTGTACTACTCGTTGACTTCATGGATTTTGTGTCAAGAGACATGTGGCACATTGAGTCCTCTGAGGTGCGGGGCTTCCGTCGTATCTACATCAATTCGCTCAAGTCTCTATACATGGCAATAAAGGGTTTTGTGCAGGGCGATCTCACGAGTAAGGCCTCTGCGCTCACCTATAGCACGGTACTTGCCGTGGTGCCTATGCTTGCCGTCTTGGTGGGGATTGCCAAGGGCTTTGGGGTACAAGATGCGATTTCCGATTTCCTTATAGAGACCCTGCCCACCCACACTACGGAGATTCAGACTTCGTTGGGCTTTGTGGAGAACTATCTTTCGCAAGTAAAGGGCGGCCTCTTCTTGGGGATTGGTCTTGTCTTTTTGCTCTATACGGTTTTCAACCTTCTCTCCACCATTGAGAGCGCTTTTAACCGCATCTGGGAGACCCCCAAGGGGCGAACCTTCAAAGACAAGGTGACGAGCTACTTTACCATGATCTTCCTTTTGCCCGTCCTAATCGTGCTATCTTCGGGTATTACCATCGCCATGACTACCATCAGGAATACCTTTATGAAGGATTTCTTCCTCCTCGGTAGCATGACTACGTTCCTCATCAATCTGGTGCCTTTTGTGCTCACCGTCTTCTCGTTTGTGGCCATATTTATGGCGCTACCCAACGTGAAGGTGCGCTTCGTTCCGGCCCTTATCTCCGGTACGTTGGCGGGGGTTGCCTTCCAGATTTTCCAGATGCTTTACATCGGAGGGATGCTGTGGATCTCGAGGTACAACGCTATCTACGGAGGATTTGCCGCCTTCCCGCTATTGCTCCTCTGGATGCAACTGACCTGGATTATCACCCTCTTTTGTGCCAAGCTCTGCTATGCGATACAGAATGTGAATAAGTTCACCTACGAAAAGGAGGTAACCAAGGTGTCTCGCCGTTATATGGACTTCCTTACCGTGCTTATCATGGCGCATATCGTACAACGCTTTGTAGATCCCAAAAAGCAAGAGCCCTATACCGTAGAGCAATTAGCGGACCAATGCCGCATCCCCGTGAAGCTTACCACTATGATTGTACGGCAACTCTTGGCGCTCAACCTTATTGTGGAGGTGAAGTACACCAAGCAATCGCGCACGGGCAACTACTATCCCGCGGTAGACCCCGAGACGCTCACCGTGGGCTCTCTTATTGCACGACTTGATAGCGTGGGAAGCGAAAACTTCAAGGTGGATCGCCGGAAGTATGCCCGAGAATGGGAGCTAACTCTCGCCTCGAGAGCCGCCCTGCAAGAGGAGTCTACCCACGTCTTGCTCAAGCATTTGCCCTTAGGGCATGAGACGCTCCGCCCCGCATAAAAGATTCTTGCCCACAAACGCAAAAGAAATAGCCCGGTTTCTGTGAAGAAATCGGGCTGTTTTTCTAGAAGAACTCACTGACTTCTGACAAGAAACCAGGCAGCTCCGGCATCGGGGGGCGTTGCTTTCGTTTTGGCGGCCGGCCTGTTCCTTGATCGAACTCGCCTTCGTCTCTCTTATTTCCCCACCCGGAGTGGAGGGTTTCCACACTTGGAAATTCTCTTTTCCAAGTCTGGAAAATTAGTTTTCCACCTTTGGAAAGTTGCCTTTCCTCACTTGGAAAGTAGTAAGAGGTGATTAGCGTGGAGGAGGACCGCCGAAGTGACGCTCCCCGAAGTCGCTGCGAGAGCTTCCCTTACCAAAGCTGCTGAAGCGGTAGATGAAGTGTACCATAAAGTACCTACCCAGTACGTTGGTGCGGCTATCGGTCACGTTGAGGGCTGTCACCTCACGAGAGATTCCGGTCTCGCTATTCAGCAGGTCGTAGCCCTTGAGGCGAATGGTTGCCGCCTTGTTTTTGAGGAAGCTGTAGGAGAGGGCTGTATTCCATAGCCACGAGTTCTTTTGGTAGTTCGTGCCGTAGCCTTGGTTGGTTTGGTAGAGAATGTCGCTCTCGAGCTTTAGCCCAAAAGGCAGGTCGTAGGAGCCTTCAAGCCCGGACTCGTAGTCCCACGCCGTGCGTTGCGCTTGGCTGCTGAGTGAGTTAAGGGCCGTATTGAAGGAGAGGCCGCCTCGCAAGCGAAGGTAGAGATTGCCCTTGGCAAAGGAGAGAGAAAGTGAGGGGCTTACGCTCCAGTTGTCACTCTTATTGAGTTGCTCTGTGTTTGTGGCGGCATCGACAACGTACCCATTTTGATGGTTGAACATCCCACGAAGCCCGGCATTGAGCGTCAGCAAGGGAGAGAAAAAGGGCATGGAGCTCATTCCAAACAATCGAATGGAGGAGTTGCCATCCACATTGCGGTAACTGATGCGCTGCTGCCCGGTGGCGTTGTCGTAACGAACCACAGAGGCTATGCCGTTGAGCTCATAATTGGCTTCCATAAAGAGGTTGATGGCTATGCGGCTGGTGGGGTTGAAGCTGCGGAAGAAGGAGTGTATCTGGTGCCTGAATGAGGGCTTGAGGCTGCTATTCCCCTCGGTGATGCGAAGTAGGTCGGTGGGGTCTACCGTGGGGATCATATAGGAAACACTCGGCATCTCTGTGCTGCCTCTATAGTCGAGTCGCCACATTGTTTGCTTGCCGGGCTGGAGGTTAATGCGGAGGTTGGGCACGAAAAAGAGTTGCTGATTGACCCAAGACCGGGAGAGGTATTGGGTCGTCATCTTGCCGGGCTCGAGCCCCAGACCTGCCGTTATGTCAAAGCCTTTGGTGCGGAATTGCAGGTTGAGAGAACCTCTATAAGCATCAAGTTTGCCGGTAAACTTAGAGGAGTACAGAGCGTCGAGTAGGGTGTATTTGCCCGATGCGTCGGGGGTGAACACTTGGCGATCTCCCTCACGTGTATTGTGCTTCCACTCGCCTAGCACTTGCAAAAAGAGGCGAGAGGTAAGAGGCTCTACGTAGGATAGGCGTAGCGTGGTGGAGAGGGTGTGGCTGTCGTCTTGTTGTAGTAGGTCTCTATTTTGATTGATGCCGCTGCCCGCCCCGAGCCCGGAGAAGGAGGCGAGGTAGTTGCCTTCGCTCTGATTGCCGTTGTATCTCGTGCGAATGCCTAGGCTCAAGACACGCCCTTTGCTGCTTAGGCGACGGCTTATGTCGAGGTCTCCCCCCAGAGAAAGGAAGTTGCTTGAGGCGTTGTATTGTGTCTGTGCCGTGCTGATGGGGTTCGTTTGATCCTCCCACGCAGAGGTTGTGTTGTACCCCAAGTCGTAGTTCTTATTCCACCAGACGGAGGGACGGAAGACGAGCTCGGTGAGAGAGTCTATCTTATAGGTAAGGCGGAGTTGAGAGCCAACGCCGTGTGTAAAGGAGCGGAGGTCTTGCGTCTCTTGAGAGAAGAGACTTGCCGCATTGGTGCGGAATTGTTCCGTAAGTTTTTCGCTCGTGGCAACGCGGTCTGTGTAACCATAGCGGCCGTTGCCTTCTAGGTCGAGGTTGGAGAGCAAACTCCAGGCAATATCGCCGGCTACAGAAGAGGAGTTGGCGATCCCCTGTTGAGGTCTGCCTCGGCCTCGGAATCCGCCCCCGCTATCGGTGTCGAGTTCTCCGGAACCGCGGTCGTTGGTGTTGTTGCTCCCGGCAATGAATGTGAGGCGGTTTTTCCCTGTGAAGTTGTTGATAGTGGCATTGGCTTCGTATCGGTTGTTGGTGCCATATCCGGCGAAGAGATTGCCAAATAATCCCGTTTTGTGGGAAGCTTTGAAGGTGAGGTTGAGTACCGTCTCTTCGTCTCCATCATCAAAGCCTGTCATGCGAGATTGCTCACTAGAGCGGTCGAGTAGCTCGAGTTTGTCCACTACTTCGGCAGGGAGATTCTTGGTGGCTACTTTGGTGTCTCCGGAGAAAAACTCCTTGCCCTCTACGAGTATCTTGTCTACACTCTTTCCGTTGATGGTAATGCTACCCGAGGAGCTGACCTCAGCACCGGGAATGCGCTTGATGAGGTCTTCGAGCATGGCGCCTTGCCCCACGTGGTAGGCATCCGCATTGAAAACCACCGTGTCACCCTTTACGGTCATATCCGCAGCACGAGCCTCCACGGTCACGGTGTTGAGGAGCCGGCTGTCCTCCTCGAGAACAATGCGGAGCGTGCCCGAGTGGGGAATCTTGATTATGGTTGTGTATTCTTTGTAGCCTACGAAGGATACACGCAGTGCGTAACTCCCTGGGGAGAGATTGCGGAGGCGGAAATTCCCTTCGGCATCGGTGGTACTACCGGTTACCTGCTTGCCTTGTTGGGTAAATAGCATGGCATTCCCCCCTACAATCGTCTCTTGCCGGGTGTCGAGCACCGTGCCCGAGAGGGTGTACGTCTGGGCTTGAGCAGTTAGGGAAAGGCCGAAGAATAGGGTGGCGACTAGTGCAACGAAGAAACGTTGCAGGTGGTTCGTGCTGGTTCTGGGGCTGTCTGTCATCTTTTTCTTCTCTTTCGTTACGAGGCATTTGCGTTCAAAGCCTCTACAGAACTAGAGATGAAAAACGATTCTCGAGGTTTAATCTTGATTTATTTTAGAGCAGAAAGGAGTATCTTCTTGATTTGTCGTGAATAGAGGCTTGTTGTGTATTTTTTTTCTGCTGTTTATTCAAAATGTTTTTTATCTTTGTAGGGGAATGCGTTTTTGATGCTAGTCATGAATTCGTGGTTCTAATAGTAAGTATAATTACCAGTATGGGGTTGAAATGTCCCATATTTTCCCTCTAAAATAGAATATTGATATGAAGAAGTTATTGTATTCCGGGATTGTTGCCCTCGGCTGTTTCCTTTTGTTTTCTGCTTGCAGTAGACAAGAGAATGTTGTTGGTCCGATGCCTATTTGGTTTAAGATTCTCAATCTTACTCCCGAAAACTTTCCGACAGAGGATATTCGCCTTCAGATCGAGAATGTAAACTCTCGGGGCTATCATGAGTTTAGTCAGTACGCAAAGGGAAATGTCATTTCTGTAGAAATGGGAAGCGAAGGTTCTCGAGATCCCATGTTCGCTATACCCGAGGGGAAGGTTCGTCCATGGTTGGGGTATGTGAGTAAATTTTCTGTAGATGTAAAATTCTTTGACAAAGAGGGCACCTTGCGCGGTTCCATACGTTTAGCGGCAGAGACTACAAAGAAAAACTACAATCGCATTGTTGCCGTATTGGAGTGCTCAGGGGTAGAGCTTGGGCCGTACTCCGGGAATGAGAAATATGTCTATGCCCTGAAGTTTCCTCCCATGAAGAAATAAACAGTTCTACATAAAAGTATTATCCAAGCAGCCTACGAGGAGTCTCCCTCTTCATAGGCTGCATTTTATTTGAATGAGCCTCTTGAGGCTTGGCTTACATGGGGGTAAAGTGTACCTTTGTGCCCAAGAATAGATTGTGTAGAGTACCCCTATGGCTGTTATATCCTTGATTATCCCGGTGTATAATGTGGAGCGTTATTTAGCGCGCTGCCTCGATAGTGTACTCAATCAGACCTATACTGATTGGGAAGCTATCTGCGTGAATGATGGAAGTCCCGATGGCAGCAGGGCTATCCTTGCCGCGTATCAAGCAAAGGATGCTCGCATTAAGATTGTGGATAAAGAGAATGGAGGGCTCTCCGATGCACGTAATAAGGGCCTAGAGCAAGCCCGGGGTGAGTATGTGGTATTCCTCGATTCGGATGACTTCATTCACCCTCAGACCTTAGAGTTGAGCTTGGCTCTTGCCAAAGCCAACGGGAGCAATATCGTTACGTGGTACAAAGATCCCTACTACCGACTCACTACCATTCTGAGGAGAAAGTTGGGCTTTGATGTGGATAAAAAGCTGCCCAAGAGCTATTACAAACGCTACCAACTAGAGAATGTAAATCAGCTCACAACGTCAGACGTTTTTGCCCATTTTACGGAGCAATCGCACTCTAATATCAAGATGCCTCTCAAGCACTTCTATGTGTGGCGCCTCCTAATCCGTAGAGAGCTGCTAGCCAACTTCCGTTTTATCAAGGGGATCACTTTTGAGGATTTCCCTTGGACAAGCGAACTCATGCTCCGCAACAAAGGGCGCGTCACCATCACCTCCCTACCTTTTTATTACTACTATCCCAACGAGGGCTCGATAGACCTCTCCACCAAGCGAGCACGCAAGATAAACGATTGGATAACCGGTCTAGAGCATGCCTACAAACTCTACGAGGCCGAAGCCGAGGAGAGTCAGCGCATCCGATGGCAACGGCAATGTATGTGGGTGGTTATCCGGGGGAGAATAGAGCGGCATTTGAAAGAGATACGAGAGGAAGATTTGTGTCGTTCTCTTGCCCGGCGTCTGCAGTCCGTTGTAGAATTGGGCTGTCTAGATCATCCTTTCGATGCTCGCTCCAAGGCCTGTAAAGAGCGTATTCTTTCCTTTATAGAGCAGCATCTCCCACCCTCGCAATAGTAAGGTAGTCTGCTGGATTATTGGGCTATAATGCCTAATTTCGTGCTAGAAAAATAAGTCGATATAGACCACTATATGCACAGAGTCTCCCTATCACAAGGATTGTGCCCCGAGTGGGCGCCCCAAGATGCCGTACTTATCACTTGGCCTCATGCTGCTAGCGATTGGTGTGAAATCCTCCCCGAGGTCGAAGCCAATTACCTAGCTATGGCTACAGCCATCCTGCGCTATGAACCGTTGGTGGTTGTCCTCCCCGAGGGGCGAGAGATAGCTCATTTGTTTCCCGAAGATTTAAGAGCAAGACTTGTGGAGATTCACCTCCCGAGTAACGACACATGGGCTAGAGATTATGCTCCACTTTGCTGCCTTATGGAGGGAAAGAAGAGAGTTGTAGACTTCCGTTTCAATGGATGGGGGCTTAAGTTTGCCTCAAACTACGATAATATGATCTCTAGGCGTCTGCATGATATGGGCTTCTTTGCCAAGGATGCGGAGTGGTGCGATGAGCAAATGATTGTGCTGGAGGGCGGTTCGATAGATGCCAATAGTAGAGGCGAGATGGTAACTACTCGCCGTTGCCTTACCGAGCCGAATAGAAATATATTCCCCGAGCAAGAGGCGGCTTTGAATAGCCTGCTCTTGTCCACCTTGGGGGCGCAGAAAGTCATCTATATAGAGCATGGAGCGATTGAGGGGGACGATACGGATGGGCATGTAGATACACTTGTGCGGTTTATCAATGATGATACACTGGTATATGTCGCACCCACCGATCCCAATTCGATTAATTACCACGAGTTGAAGGCCATGGAGGAGGAGCTTTTGCAGCACGAAGACATGAAAGAGAGTGGGTATAAATTGCTGGCCCTGCCCGATGTGGGTACCCTTCGGGACGAAGAGGGCGATCCGCTCCCCGCTACGTATGCCAACTTTTTGTTCGTCAATGGCGCTCTGCTTGTTCCCACCTACGGAGTACCTCAAGACGAAGAGGCTCTAGCGATTTTGCGAAAAGCCCTGCCCGAGCATGAGATTGTGGGGGTCAATTGTCGCACCCTTACGCGTCAGCATGGGAGCCTGCACTGCGCTACAATGCAGTTCCCCCACGGTTTTGTCGCCCCGGAGTACCTTCCCAAATAAACTCCATGAACACAAAAATAGAAAGAGAAATCACGTGAATACGTTAAAGATAGGAATCATACAGCAAGCCAATACGGCCGACCGTGCCGCTAACAAGCAACGCTTGGCGCAGAAGATAGAGGAGCTATCGAAGAATGGCGCCCAACTGATTGTGTTACAAGAGTTGCACAACGGGCTTTACTTTTGCCAGACAGAGGAGGTCTCCGTTTTCGATCAAGCCGAGTCGATCCCCGGCGAGAGTACGGAGTATTTTGGCGCACTGGCTCGCCGGTTTGGTGTGGTATTGGTGCTATCGCTTTTCGAGCGTCGTATGGCGGGTTTGTACCACAATACGTCGGTCGTTATCGAGAAAGATGGCTCTATTGCAGGCAAATATCGCAAGATGCACATCCCCGACGATCCTGCCTATTACGAGAAGTATTATTTCACTCCGGGGGACTTGGGGTTCACCCCGATAGATACCTCTGTGGGTCGCCTCGGGGTCTTGGTTTGTTGGGATCAGTGGTACCCCGAAGCTGCTCGGGCTATGGCTCTGCGTGGAGCCGATCTCTTGATTTACCCCACGGCCATTGGTACAGAGAGTAGCGATACGCCCGAAGAGCAGGAGCGCCAGCGTGAGGCTTGGTGTACCATACAGCGAGGGCATGCCATCGCCAATAACCTACCCGTGGTCTCGGTGAACCGTGTCGGCTACGAGGCGGATCCCTCAGGTCGCACGGGAGGAATCAGCTTCTGGGGGTATAGCTTTGTGGCTGGTCAGCAGGGCGAGATCTTGGCACAACTCGGGCGTGAGGAGGCTACCGCTTTGGTGGAGGTCGACCTTGACCGCACGGAGCAGGTGCGCCGCTGGTGGCCATTCTTCCGCGATCGGCGTATCGATGCCTTTGGTACGCTTACTCGGCGTTGTGCCGATGAACCCTAATGTACGGCCCTTGTATCCTGCTTTTGAGTATGTTTGATCATCAAGTCCTTTTTGCCTTTTTCTTGACGCTCCTTGCCGGTATTGCCACCGGTATTGGTAGCACCATTGCCTTCTTTTCTAAGCGGACAAACACCACCTTTTTGTGCGTCTCTCTTGGCTTCTCGGCAGGGGTGATGATGTATGTCTCCTTTGTGGAGATGTTCCCTACTTCGCTGGAGATGTTCCAGAAACTGTACCCGGCACGTCTAGCCGGTCTCTATACGGCCCTCTCCTTTTTTGGGGGCATCCTGTTCATTGCCCTCATCGATAAGCTAATACCCCAGCACGAGAACCCGCACGAAATGCACGGGATGGAAGATCTCCCCTCTAAGTCGGAGGGGGCGGATCGCAAGGTGTCGGAGCGTAAGTTGCTGCGTGTGGGGCTTTTTACCGCCCTCATATTGGTGATTCACAATTTCCCTGAAGGGATGGTAACGTTCCTCTCCGGAATGCAAGACTATCGGGTGGCTCTGCCCATTGCGTTTGCCATTGCCATCCACAATATCCCCGAAGGAATATCCGTCTCCGTGCCCATCTTTTATGCCACGGGCAATAGAAAACGCGCTTTTTGGCTCTCATTCCTTTCGGGCCTTGCAGAGCCTCTTGGCGCCATTGTTGGGTATCTGTTGTTGGCTCCGTTCCTAACCGATAATACTTTTGGGATTATTTTTGCCGCCATTGCTGGTATCATGGTATATATCTCTTTGGACGAATTGCTCCCCGCTGCCGAGGAGTATGGAAAACACCACCAGGCTATTTATGGCCTCATTGCAGGGATGGCTGTGATGGCTGCGAGTCTGCTAATTCTGTAATTGTACTTTTAAATTTTGTATCCATAAGCGAAAGCGAATCCCCCCTCTCTAGTGCAAAAACATGTATAAAAAGAGGGGTGGATGGGAGGTTTCTGGGAGTTGTCTGTAAAGTCCCGGGAGACTAGGGGCCGAAGAGAGGGCAAATGGGCTTGGCAAAACAAAAAAGAAGTGCTAACTTTGCGGGAGTTATGGTGAAGGCATTACTAGAGTGTGGGCGAAAGCTTCCCTATGGTTGTGCTTTTGAAAAGGGAATTCGGTGCAATTCCGAGACTGTCCCCACAGCTGTAACCTCGGTGAAAGCCGGGCGGCAGTAGGTCACTTAGCGAAGTGCAAACGAGGCTTGGGAAGACGCTGTCTCGGTGAGGAAGTCAGAAGACCTGCCATAGCTTGTTTGTGAGACAAACCCGCTTATTCCGGGGGAATAGGAGACGGTGGGTGATAAAGAAGGACGGAGCTTCTGCTAAAATGGATGGCTCCCTCGAGCATTGCAAGGTGCAAACCATTGCTAGCTTTGCCTCTCTGATAGGTTCTGTATTCGTTATATGGAACACTTGAGGAGGGTGGAGCGGATGTGTGTTTTGTTGTGCCTTTGCAAAAAGTGCTCCCCCTTATACCAAACACTGCCTGCTAATTTAACGGCTCCCGCCTAGCGACGAGAAAGAGATATGTGCGCTTGTCTCGATATGCGAAGTAGGGAGCTTTTCTCTTTTTGAGAAATCGGCTTCTCCCTTCTCTCTAGAGATAAACTCTCTGGGGGAGATAGACTCTCTAGGAAGACGGGTAAGACCATGGTCGTACACGCCTCCTGGTGCGGTGCTCTTATTATATAGGAGTGAGAGTCTATAGGAGCCGCCTCGCTATATCGTTTTGTTGGATCGCATTGGATTGAAATAGAATAACTACAATATAAGTCGATGGGTACGCCTCCCTCTCTACTATGGCGGGTGTGCACTTGGCAACAAAAAGGAAAGGAATTAAAGTTATGATGACGAGAGAAGAGTACATCGAGAGCTTGCGCAAACTCGATCTTAAGGTTTACTTCATGGGTAAACGCATTGACAACCCTGTAGACCATCCTATTATCCGTCCTTCGCTCAACTCAGTAGCTATGAGTTATGAGCTCGCACAGAAGGATGAATACAAGGAGCTAATGACGGCTACCAGCCACATTACGGGTAAGACGATTAACCGTTTCTGCCATATCCATCAGAACGCTGGAGACCTTGTTAAGAAGGTTAAGATGCAGCGCCTCATGGGTCAGAAGACGGCTGCTTGCTTCCAACGTTGTGTAGGGATGGATGCTTTTAACGCAATCTATTCTACTACATACGACATGGACCAAGACCTCGGTACTGAATATCACAAGCGCTTCGTTAAGTACCTCGAGATGGTACAAGAGAGAGACCTCGTGGTGGATGGCGCTATGACCGACCCCAAGGGCGACCGCAGTCTTAGCCCTTCGCAGCAACCCGACCCCGACATGTTCTTGCATATTACAGAGATCCGTCCTGATGGTATCGTAGTATGTGGTGCTAAGGCTCACCAGACGGGTGCTGTGAATTCGCATGAACATCTTATCATGCCTACTCAGTCCATGAAAGAAGAAGATAAGGCTTACGCTGTTTCTTTCGCCATCGAAAGCGACGCTCCCGGTATCATCATGATCTATGGTCGCCAGAGCTGCGATACTCGTAAGATGGAAGAGGGAGCAGACATTGACCTTGGTAACAATACCTTCGGTGGTCACGAAGCTCTCGTTGTATTCGACAACGTATTCATCCCCAACGAACGCGTATTTATGTGCGAAGAGTACAAGTACGCCGGTCTGATGGTTGAGCGCTTTGCCGGTTATCACCGTCAGTCTTATGGTGGTTGTAAGGTAGGTGTGGGCGACGTACTTATTGGTGCTGCTGCTCTTGCTGCTGACTACAATGGTGTACCCAAGGCTTCACACATCAAGGATAAACTCATCGAGATGATCCACCTCAATGAGACCCTTTATGCTTGCGGTATTGCCTGCTCGGCAGAAGGTAAGCCCACCAAGAGTGGTAACTACCTCATCGACCTCCTTCTTGCTAACGTGTGCAAGCAGAACGTAACTCGTCTCCCCTACGAAATCGCTCGTCTCGCAGAAGATATCGCCGGTGGTATCATGGTTACAATGCCTGCTGAGCAAGATCTCCGTGACGATATGCTCGGTCCCGTTGTTCGCAAATACCTACAAGGTGCCGCCGGTACAGATGTAGAAAACCGTATGCGCGTGCTCCGTTTGATCGAAAACATCACCCTCGGTACTGCTGCCGTTGGCTATCGTACTGAGTCTATGCACGGTGCAGGTTCTCCCCAGGCTCAACGCATTATGATTCAACGTCAGGGCAACCTCGAAGCTAAGAAGCAACTTGCTCGTGAGATTGCACACGTTGATGTTTCTAAGGATCACGTTGCCGGTAAGTAATCTGTAGTACTCCTGCAAATCCTATGAATTTAGATTTTGATGCCGTACAAGAAGTGCTAGAGACCCGAGTTGCTCCGCAGCTCGCTCTGCATGGTGGTGGTGTCAAGCTCTGTAGCATCTCCCCCGAAGGCGACATCCGTGTCGCCTTCAAGGGAGCTTGTGCTACTTGTCCCTCTATGACCGAGACAATGGATGCCCTTGTCATGGGTCAGCTGCGTGCAGCATTTCCCGATACTCCTTTCAATCTAATTTTGGTCTGGGATACCGATGAAGAGTTGCTCCAAGAGGCTCGCAATATACTCCGAGAATTGCATCAAAAGGAGAGCAACAAACAATAGTGTACCTCCCAATCCCCGACAAGAAAACAATACACTCCCCACATACTACTAGCAAATAACCCACATTAGATATAATCTCGATGGAAGAGTATAAAAACAAAGTTGTATCGGCTCAAGAAGCTATACGTGCCATAAAAAATGGCGATTCTGTTGTTTTTTCGCACGCTGCAGGCGCTCCTCAGCTTATCAGCCGTGCTTTGGCAGACAACTACCAAAACTATCAAGACGTAAAGATTTTCCATATGCTGGTGCTGGGGGATGCCCCCTATTGCGCACCGGAGATGGATGGGCACTTTAGGCATGTTACCAACTTTGTTGGCGGTAATACGCGTCAAGCCCTTGCCGAAGGGCGTGTCGATTTTATTCCCCTTTTCTTCTATCAAGTACCTCGCATGTTTGAAAATGGTGCGATACCGGTAGATGTGGCTGTAGTGCAAGTCTCTGAGCCCAACGCTGAGGGATATTGCAGTTATGGGGTCTCTTGCGACTATACCAAGCCTGCTGCCGAACGCGCTAAGGTTGTAATTGCCGAAATGAACAAGCAGATGCCTTTTGTTCATGGCGACAACCTCATCCACGTTTCTAAGCTAGACTATATCGTAGAAGCAGATTATCCTCTCTACGAAATTGCCCCTCCCTCAATTGGCGAAGTAGAGAAGGCCATCGGAGATAATGTGGCTCATCTTGTACAAGATGGCGATACCCTTCAGTTGGGTATTGGTGCTATCCCCGATGCAGTACTCCTCTTCCTCAAGGATAAGAAAGACCTTGGGATCCATACCGAAATGTTCTCAGACGGTGTGTTGGAGCTCGTGCGTGCCGGTGTGATTACGGGTAAGAAAAAAGAGATCGACAATGGAAAGCTCACAGCTACCTTCCTTATGGGTAGCAAAGATCTCTATGACTTTGTTAATAACAATCCCGACGTGCGTCTCGCTCCTGTGAACTGGGTTAACGACCCCGTTACCGTGATGAACTTCGATCGTATGGTCAGTATCAATAGCTGTATTGAGGTAGACCTTATGGGTCAGGTAGCTAGCGAAACTATCGGATACAAGCAATTTAGCGGTACCGGTGGCCAGGTAGACTACGTACGTGGTGCCTCCATGTCGGGTCATGGGGTAAGCATTATGGCCATGCCTTCTACGGCTGCTAAGGGTAAGGTATCTCGCATTGTTCCTCTCTTGGCAGAGGGCGCTGCTGTTACCACCTCACGCAACGACGTAGACTATGTGGTGACCGAGTTTGGGGCTGCTAAGCTCAAAGGAAAGAGCCTTCGCCAGCGTGCCGAAGCGCTTATAGCCATTGCGCACCCCGACTTCCGTCCCCAACTCCTCGAAGAATTTAATAAACGTTTCCCTTCAAAATAAACCAATCCATGCTATTATTTAAGCTAAGCACTAAGTTGCATCGCTCGGAAACTTTTGCCGAGTTTGCAAAGGATTTTGAGCTCAATGAGCACGACCTCGTATTGACTAACGAGTTCATTTATCAACCTTTTATGGAGAAACTTGGTCTCCCCTGCCGCTTTGTAATGCAGGAGAAGTATGGCCAGGGAGAACCCTCCGATGAGATGATGAATAGCATCCTCCGCGACCTCGGTGATGCTCCTTTCCGTCGTGTAGTCGCCATCGGTGGTGGTACGGTTATCGACATCGCTAAGCTCTTTGTTATCAAAGGCCTTACTGATGTAATGGATGCTTTTGACCACAAAATCCCCCTCGTAAAGGATCGTCAACTCGTGATTGTACCCACCACTTGCGGTACCGGTAGCGAAGTAACCAATATTTCTATTGCAGAGATTAAGTCACGCCACACCAAGATGGGTCTTGCTGATGACGTGATTGTGGCTGATGATGCTGTTATCATTCCCGAGCTTCTCGCCGGGTTGCCTTTCCGCTTCTATGCAGCTTCGTCTATCGACGCCCTCATCCACGCTGTAGAGTCTTACGTGTCTCCAAAGAGCAATCCCTATACACGCATATTCAGCGTTGCTGCAATGGATACCATTATTGACGTATTCAAGAAGATCGCTGCTACCTCTCCTGAAGAACGTCACAAGTACGCTGCCGATATGCTTATCGCTGCCAACATGGCGGGTATTGCCTTTGGTAATGCCGGTGTAGGGGCTGTACACGCCCTCTCTTATCCCTTGGGTGGTAACTACCACGTGCCCCACGGAGAAGCTAACTACCAGTTCTTTACTGAAGTATTCAAGCTCTATCACGCTAAGGATCCTAAGGGCACCATCGCACCTCTAGAGGCTCACTTGGCTCAGTTGCTCGGCACTACGGTAGATAAGGTATACGACGATCTTGATGGCTTGCTCGGTCAGCTTATCAGCCGTAGGCCCCTCAAGGAGTATGGCATGAAGCCCGAAGAACGTCGTGGTTTCGCTGAGTCTGTACTCGTTACTCAGCAACGTTTGCTCAAAAACAACTATGTTCCCTTTAGTGTAGAGGAGATCGAAGGTATTTACGATCGTCTCTTTTAATTGGGAAAGTCCGGAATATCATAAACTATAGTTATAGAATAAATCCAATGGAAATCAAAGAAATGGTGGCTCTTGCTCGCAAGGCCCAGAAGGAGTACCAAGCTACTCACAACCAGCAATCTGTAGACAACATCTGCCGTGCTGCTGCTAAAGTAATTTACGAAAACGCAGAAATGCTTGCTCGCGAAGCCGTAGACGAAACCGGTATGGGTGTTTACGAAGACAAGGTGTCTAAGAATCGTGGTAAGTCTAAGGGTGTTTGGTACAATCTTCACGACAAGAAGTCGGTAGGCATTCTCAACATCGACGAACGTACGGGTATGATTGAGATCGCTAAGCCTATGGGTGTAGTTGGTGCTGTTACTCCTACTACCAACCCTATCGTTACTCCTATGAGTAACATCATCTTTGCATTGAAGACTTGCAACGCCATCATTATCTCTCCGCACCCCCGTTCTAAGAAGTGCTCTAAGCACGCCGTTGACCTCATCCTCGAAGCTATCAAGCCTTTCAACGTACCCGAAGGTATGGTACAAGTAATTGAAGAGCCCAGCATCGAAATGACTCAGCAGCTTATGGGCGCTGTAGACGTAGTAGTTGCTACCGGTGGTATGGCTATGGTTAAGAGCGCCTACTCTAGCGGTAAGCCCTCTTATGGTGTAGGTGCCGGTAACGTACAGGTTATCTTCGATAGCGATATCGACTTCGAAGATGCTGCAGAAAAGGTTATCTATGGTCGTTCTTACGACAATGGTATCATCTGCACCGGTGAGCAAAGTGTTATCTATAACGAAGCTGATAAGGATGCTGTTTTCGCAGCTCTCCGCAAGCGTGGTGCTTACATCTGTACAGAAGAAGAAGGTAAGAAGATGCGTGATCTTCTCTTCCAAAACAACGGTCCTATCAATAAGGACGTTGTAGGTCAAGGCGTTCAAAAGATCGCTAAGATGGCTGGTATCAACGTACCCGAAGGCTCTCGTGTAATCATCGTAGAAGCTAACGGAGTTGGTGAAGAAGATGTAATCTGTCGCGAAAAGATGTGCCCCGTAATGTGCGCACTCAGCTACAAGTACTTCGAAGAAGGTGTGGATATTGCATGCCGCAATCTTGCTAACGAAGGTAACGGTCACTCTTGTGCCATCCACTCAAACAACCAAGCTCACATCATCCTTACAGGGTCTAAGGCTACGGTTTCTCGTATCGTTGTTAACGCTCCTAGTGCAACAACGGCCGGTGGTCACATCCAGAATGGTCTTAACGTAACCAATACGTTGGGTTGCGGTTCTTGGGGTAACAACTCAATTTCTGAGAACTTTACCTACAAGCACCTCATGAATATCTCTCGTATCGCTCCTCTGAATCCTGCGATCAAGGTGCCCAATGACCAAGAAATTTGGGAACTCTAAGATATTCTCAATGTAGAGAATAGGGGAGGTGTGATCTAGTATCTTACTCCTCCTACCTTATAGAGGAAGTCGCTCCTTTTCTGGGGTGGCTTCCTCTTTTTTTGTATGCCTAAAAGAGAGGGGCTCGAATGGATAGTCCCCAACAGGCTTGTGGAGAAATTTTATAGTCTAGGACTTCTAGTGGATTTGTTGTGGGAAAATAGTTTCATCGCAAGGTAAAGGCTCCCTCTTTTGAGTGCCCCATGATGCTGGACTCTCTCTCTATGAGGTATCCACTATAGGAACATCTTTTTTTCGCCGAGAGGGGAGGGGAGCGAGAAAACCAGCTACAAGTCCGACCCCTTTTAGCTGAAAATAATCCCGATGCTGCCCAAAACTTTTTTATTTTTCAGCTAGAAGTAGGATCCTGTTCTGGGTGGTAATAGAAAAAGTTTTGCCTGAGGTTTTTTCTCTCTCTCCCGAGAGAACTATTTGGTTAAGATCTGCTTTGATTAAAGAAAAAGGGTAGAGCAGATGTGCCGTTTTAGACTATTTCTCTCTACTCTTTTAGACTTATCAGAGTTTGTCGGGGTTGTGGTTCTAACCACGGCCCCGATTCCTTTTATAGGACTTGTGGCAGGATAGATTATCCTAATATCTCTATTAGACTTGCTTCAATCCGCTCTTCTTCGCAACTTCCCTTTGTAGATAATCTCAAGAGAGGTATTGCATAAGATTGAAAAATATGATCTTTCAACTCATCCCTTTTATGCTGAGAAGTGCCATCATGGTGATAAGAATATCCATCTGTTTCTATTGCCAAGACGGGCTTCTTACTAGCTCTATTCACCAAAAGGAAATCTACATGTGTATTGTAATTCCCTGCATATTGGAGTTCTTCGGGCGTCATCAATGAAGTGTCTTTTATAATCTGCCGTAGAGGGATATGGCAAAGGACTTTGAGGCACGAGAAGAGATCTCTTGAGTCCACAACCCTACAAATGGCAGAATACGTAAGATTTTCTGATACATACTCTGATACCTTTGGATAGCCTTTAAGCAGATCCATCCGCTGTTTGGTATATTGCTCGTAGAGATTATCAAATATCGATGCAACTTTACTCTCGGTAACGGAGCAATTATTGTAGCTAATATAGTCTAGTAGATCTGATATGTTCCCATGTCTTACCTGTTCATTTCCTGTAACTACAAGACAAAATTTCTTCTTAGCACGAGATACAGCAACATTAAGAAGATTAGGATCATCTGCAAATGTGCTAATCTTATTATCTACTACACTCAAGATAATTATGTCCTTTTCTCTCCCTTGATATTTATGGATTGTAGCCGCTTCTATATCCGGAATGGACTCCTGAAATCCACTGATCTGATGGTTGTAAGGAGAGATAATTCCAATATCATTAGCCCCTTCAAGTATGGGTAAGACTTCCTGTTTTACCACATCTATTTCTCGTTGATTGTAATGATCAAAAGCATGGTTACCAGGGGCAGTCTTAAAAGCACAGAGAGCATCTACCTCTCCATTGTCTTGAGTCATTATAAGCAATTTCTCTCCGTAAAACTTCTGATTGCAGAAATTGATTATTCGGGGATGACAACGATAATGCTCTCGAAGAAGCGTTTGAGGGATATTTTCTATCACGGAGCAAATAGACTGCAAGAAGCTATTCTTAGCGCAATCATAGCCACTGGGGACTTTGTATTCCCTCATGACGACATCCATTTTCTCTTTGTCTTCTGCTGTTATTACATTAGGGAGTTGTAAGGTATCCCCTACAATTACAGCATTCTGGGCACAAGACAATGCCAAAACCGCCGTATCTATAGATACCTGTGAAGCCTCGTCCATTATCACATAGTCATACAATTCATTACCAAAGAGACAACTATGAGCGGAGAAAGTCGTACTGAGGACTACGGGGTATTGCTCCAAAAAAGAGACTCCACAAGACTCCGCAGTCTCTAAGGAGAATAGGCCTCTTGCTGACTTTTTACTTTTATACTTATCATAAAGAGAGGCTCTGAAGAGGTTCATAGAGTCTTTAGATACCTTTTTCATTAGCCCATTAGTATCATAAGAAGCCAACTCCTGCTTTATTTCTTCTAGACGATACTCTATTTCTTTATGATAGTTCTGATAATAGAGTTTTTGAAGTTCAGTTTCGAGGGAGATGAGGCTGTTCTTTCTAAACTTATGCCGAAGTCTCAATACATACTTACAAATAAGATACAACCAGAGCTTCTTTATTTGATGTTTGAATGTCGCAAAAGAATTATCAGTAACTAACGAATCTCCTTTGGTTACCAGTTGACATTGGAGCCATAAGCGCATAAGGCGAGAAGATTTCATAACCTTCTGTAATGGGGCATCTTCCTCGAGTTTATGTCTCTGACAGAAGTGCTTCCATTCAAGCGATATAGCCTCTCTTTGTTGTTTTAGCTCAGCCTGCTCATTTTGCAAAGAAAACACCTTATTGAGCCTCTCTAAGATAAGATGTAGTTCCTTTGCTTGAGCCATACAGTCGGACGAGGAGCATAGCCAATCTTCTAGAATTGCGGGAATGGATGGTTGATTATGAAAAAACTCTGCTTTGTTTTCATTGCTACCAAGACTTGCGACAATAAAAGAGAGCTCGTACTTCTTTAGTTTCTCCCAGACATTGGCTATAGCGGAATTATTATTAGACACGACCATTACCGTTTTCCCCATCTTTACAATATTTGCTATGATATTGAGGATGGTCTGTGTTTTCCCGGTACCCGGAGGTCCTTGTATCACGCTGATTTGATGTTCAAAAGCTCTCTCTACGGCTCTCTTCTGGCTCTGGTTGAGCCCAAAGGGATAGATCAAATCTTTGTGCCGTAGCCCTTTTACAGGGTATTTTTTAGGATTGAGGTAGCAGGCAGCAGCAGTCCTATCATCTAGGAAACTGATTGTTTCATACTTTGCGGAAAGAAAGCCTTGACCTTTCTCTTTCCCAAGAGGATTTATAGCAGCAATACTCTGCACGTAGCCAAAAATAGTTTTACAAACGTTGTCATCTAGGCAAGAAGCGAAGACTTTTACCACTCCATCCGGACTTTCTATTTCATGGCCTCTCTTGTACTTAATACGCCAATATACCATTCCTAGCATCTCGAAACGAAGTATCTCGGCGATATCACTTTGCAAAACATCTTTATAGTAAACCTTATGCAACTCAGGAACCAATCTCCTGGGATTAGAAAACCAAACAACTTTATCTATAGTATAGGTATAATAGAACTTAGGATTGTTCTTAAAATAGACTCGATAGACCTGAGTATTATATCTCACTATAGAATCAATCTGTGAGGTCTTGGGCTCTCCATTGAGGAGAATCAATGATTCTGACAATGATTGCATAAGTAAAAAAGCTATTCTTTAGCTTGCAAAAATAAGAAAAATCCTTCCTCTACAAGGGATTATGGATCTAGGAAGGCGAGGAGAGAGGCAACAAAAAACTGCATGCCCTCTCCAGCGGGAGGGGACATGCAGTGTAACTGGAGGAGCTAGCCACTCTCTCCTTAGAGTGTCGATTAGATAGAAGCCTCTACATTCCAGACAAAGGCCCGGAGTCCTTGTAGGGGTTGGCTTTCATCAAGAGCGTGTAGTTCTTCCAGAATGGTGGGCACAATAGCACCCGGACAAGCTACCAACAAGGCTCCATTGAGCGTAGGCCAAGCATGAGACCCCTGGTGGGGTTCTCCCCCACGAGAGCCCACTCCTCGGATTTCGTCCCATTGGGTGTATCCACGAAGATTGTGACGCTCCAGAAGTCGTACCACAAGCCCATGCAGAGCTTGGTTGAAGCTGATGAAAATAATTTTATCGGGGTTCATAGACTCACGAGTTAGCTTTGTTCTTTAGTTCTTTAGATAAGCGACGACGCTCTCTTTTTATTTCTCGTCCTGTAAACGATGCGTATATGGTGGGGATCAGCACGAGCGTTACGAATGTGGAGATGGTAAGCCCGAAAGCCACGGTTACCCCCATGGGTTGCCACATCTCGCTACCTTCGCCAATACCAATAGCCATCGGTACCATACCAAGTACGGTGGTGAGCGTTGTCATCAGCACGGGACGCAAACGAGAGCGACCTGCAATCAAAATAGACCGGCGCACACTGTGCCCTCGCTCTCTACCAAGGCGGGTGTAGTCGATAAGTACAATCCCGTTTTTCACCACGATACCCACCAACATAATTGCACCGATAAAGGCAATCAAGCTAAGGGATACCCCTGTGAGTACCAAGCCGAGTATTACTCCTGTAAAGGCAAAAGGCACAGAGAACATAATAACAAAGGGATCGAGAAGGCTCTCAAACTGAGCCGCCATTACGATGTATACGAGGATGAGAATGAGTACAAGTAATACGGTAAGGTCGGTAAACGACTCTTGTTGCTGTTCATAGCTACCGGCAAGTTTATAGGTCACCCCTTGTGGGAGATCTATGTGACTCATGACCTCGTTGGCATCCTTTACCAACTGAGAGAGTGCTACACCATTTGCCGCTACCGTAGAGAGCGTAATCACACGTTCGCGGTCTTTACGCTTGATCGTAGGAGGGGTATAGTGCTCGCGGAATGTGCCCAAGTCTCCCAAACGAACGAACTGCCCCGAAGGGGTGGCTAGGAGTATATTCTTGAGGTCTTCGAGAGAACGTCTGTGCTCGGGAGCGAGGCGAACTCGTATCTCATATTCATTCCCATCTTCTCTAAAGTGAGAGGCAAGACTCCCCGTTACACTGCTCGAGATATAGCCGGCAGCCGTAGCCATAGTGAGCCCGTGCTCGGCTAGTTTTCTACGGTCGAACTCCATGTAGTACTCGGGCATGTCCTCATTGCGGTCACTATTAACTTCGGAGCAAGAGGCTTTTTTGAGGAGGGCTTCGGTTACCTCTTTGGCGGCCTTGTTGGTTTTGTCAAAGTCGTAGCCATATAGTTCCACCGATACGGCTGTTTGCCCGCCAAAGTTGCCTCCGCCACCGCCCGGTGTAACCACATACGACTTAATACCGGGGTAATTGTCTAGGTCGACACGCATCATATCGGCAAGTTCGTAGATCGAGCGCTTGCGATCTCCTGCGTCTGAGAAGCCAATGTTGTAGCGAATGATGTTGTTGCCACTCCCCGAGAGTGTTGCAAAGGTATTGCTTGCATCGGCCTGCCCTACGGTAAAGTTGCAATTGGTCATTTCGGGGTACTTTTCTTTCCAAATCTTGGAGATCTCAAGGCCCACTTCACGAGCGATATTGACATTCGTCCCCACAGGGAGATCTATACGTACCGTGGCAGTGTTGCTATCACTCTTGGGCATAAAGTCCGTCTTGATGAAGGAGCCAAGAGCAATACTACCGGCAAAAATTCCGATTGCAATGAGTACGGTGATGGTACGATGGGCAAGGGTAAGACGAAGTAGCTTTACATAGAAGTTTTCGATCTTGCCAAGAAGCTTTTCCATCTTTGCAACCAAGAAATTGGGCTTCTCATTGCTAGCGTCTCGTCTGCGGAGCCAATGGGCGCAGAGGGTAGGGGTAAGTAATACCGCGCACGTAGTGGAGACGATCATGATGATACTTACAATCCAACCCAACTGGCGGAACATAATCCCGGTCATGCCGCCTACCATCGTAAGGGGCAAGAAGACGGCAAGCATGGTGAGAGTAGAGGCAAATACGGATATGGCCACCTCGTTGGTAGCATGCACGGCTGCCTGCTTGGGGTAGCTCCCTCTCTCTATATGCGTGGTAATATTCTCCAAGACCACGATGGCGTCGTCCACCACCATCCCGATAGCAATGGAGAGTGAACTCATGGAGATAATGTTGAGCGTATTGCCCGTAAGCATGAGGTAGATAAACGAACCTACTAGGGAGATAGGGATGGTAAGAACAATGATAATGGTGGCACGCCAACGCCCTAAGAAGAGGAAGACAACCAGCATAACCACAGCAAAGGTGATAAGGATGGTTTCTCCCAAACTTGAGATGGTATTGACAATTGATTGAGAGGTGTTGACGACCGAGAATATCTCGACGTCGCTAGGGAGCGTCTCTTGAATCTTAGGCAATGCCTCTGCTACCTTACGAGAGATTTCTACGGAGTTGGCCCCACTCTGTTTGTTTACAATGATGGCGGCACTTCGCTCTCCATTGAGGTAGGCTTCTTGCATTTGCTCGGCCGTGGTGTCCTCTACACGAGCCACATCTCGCAGGTAGACATTCTGCCCCATTCGGCTTAGTACAACGATGTCTTCGAGCTGGCGAGGTTCTGTAAATTCGCCCTGTACACGGATTGAGTTGGTGGCATTACCAATGGTGATTTGCCCTGCCGGGATGTTGCTATTCTCGGCACGAATAATCGCACTGATCTGCTGGATGGTAAGCCCATAAGCCTCCAAGGCAGAGGGATTGCAGTACACTTGTATTTGACGCTTTACGGTACCTGAGGAAGATACACTCCCTACGCCATCGATACGGCCAAGTACATTGAGTACCTTATCTTCGAGGATCTTGTCGAGACCCGGGGTACTCTCGCGAGCAGTGGCCACCAAGATCTGTACGGGGATATCGTCTACCCCAAACTTAAAGAGCATGGGATCGTGCGCCCCGTCGGGCATACTCTCGCTCAAGAGGCCGAGTTTGTCGCGGATGTCATTGGTGGCATCCTCCATGTCTGTACCCTCATTAAATTGGATGGTAACCATGGAGACATTCTCACGGCTCTCACTCGTAATATGCTTCTGATTAGCGATACCGTTGAGGGCATTTTCGATGGGCTCGGTAACGTTTGCCTCCACGTCTTGCGGACCTGCACCGGGGTAGGTGGTCAAGACAATAATGTTGTTGGTCTCGATCTTTGGATAGAGGTCGATAGGCAACTTCTGCAAGGAGAATATACCTAAGATGGCCAACGCCACGAAAACAAGTATCGTGGTAACCGGTTTCTTTACGGCCGCACTATATATACTCATAGCTACTCTATTTCGATTAAATAAGAGGATGTCATTTAGATGAAGACTTCTTCACCACATTTACTTGCTCGCCATTGCGCACTACTTGTGCTCCTTCGGTAATCACCGTAGTGCCGGGAGCCAAGCCGGAAACAACCTCGTACTGATCGCCAACCTGACGACCCACCTCTATAATGGTGCGTACCGCCTTACCATTCTCCAATGTGTAGACGTAGTATTCGCCACTACCGGGCGTTTTCACAACAGCTCTATCCGATACCATTATAGCGATATTTTGCCCAAAGTTAATCTCTACATTGGCATACATACCGGGGCGTAACTTCTGATCCCTATTGGCTACCTCTACCTCTACGGTAAAGGTGTGGGTCTGGGCGTTGAGGGTGGGGTGGATAAGAGAAACTTTCCCTTCGATGGCTTCGTCTGTACCCAAGGCTTCTACTCGCACGTGAGCCGGCATTCCTTTCTTTACTTGGGTGTAGTAACGCTCAGATATGTTGATGAGAAGTTTTACCGGAGTGATCTGCTCTACGACAAAGATGGGAAGAGAGGGAGAGCACATGTCTCCGGAGTCGTAGTTGCGAGCGGTAACCACACCGGAGATGGGGCTTCGTAGATAGGTGTTTTCTTGCAAATTGCGGTGCGCTGTCTCGGCTACCGTGAGGGCACTCTTGCGGGCATCCCACTGAGCTTTGCTCACGCCTCCTACCTTGTATAACTCATCGGTACGAGAGTAGGCCAGCTTAGCGTCGGCCAGTTGTACCTCAGCCTGTGAGAGCTGACTATTGTCCATCACAGCCAAAATCTGCCCACGGCTCACTTGTTGTCCTACCTCGGCTTTGATTTGTCGGATACGCCCTGCCATTTGGGGAACAATCTCGTTTGTGGCTTGAGCTTGCACAGAAGCCGTAAAGTTACCAATGTTATCTATCGAACCTTGTTGCACAATGGACGTTTCCACAGCTACCTGTGCACTATCTTGATTGTCCTTTTTGGACTTTGAGTTCTTGGAACAAGAGGGAGCAACCAAAAGCATAGCTCCCAAAGAGAGAAGTGCGCACTTTGCACGGAAAGAAGAGATCGGATTCATACTAGTTATATCGAAAAAGGTTCGTCTTATTTTTGTTGTTCTCTAGGAGTTTCTTCGGGTACTCCTTTGCCCGTTAGTTGGTCGAGATCGCAGCGTGCTACCAAGAAGTTGTAGATACTCTGGTGGTAGTTAAGCCGAGCTTGCAACAAAGACAAATCGGCATCATTTACCTCAAGCAAGGTGCCTTCGCCTGTCTCAAAACGCTTTTCGGCAATGGTGTACCCTCTCTCTGCCGTGGAGACCGCCCCTTCGCTTACGCTATAAGTACGAGCTGCCCTACGCAAACGATCTTTCGCCTCTTCGTAGGCGGTGGAGACTTGACGCTCAGCATCACGAGCATTGAGGTCAAACTGCATCAAGGCAATCTTCTGCCCCTTGAGGTCGTAAATACGTCGTCCGCCTGTAAATAGAGGGAACGAAAGAGAAAGAGAGACCATAGAATGGGGCGTCCAAAGTTTGCTGTTATTCAACTTTAGGTCGTTGCTGGCAAACGAGTAGGTGTAGGATCCTGCGATATTGAGTGTGGGTAGAAAAGCAAGTTTTTTGAGCTCTGTAGCCTCGTTTACTAGGTTGCGCTGTATGGCGAGCTCGCGTAATGTGGCATTGCCCTCAAGGGGATTCTGTTCGGCCTCCACGTACTGCTGGAGTACTTCTGGGGCAAAATCGGTGAGAGAGCCACGGAGTGAAATTTCGGTTCCGGGAGATAATCCCATAAGAATAAGAAGCGAACGGCGAGCCATACGGCGAGCATCGTCGGCTTGCAATACGTTGGGCTCGAGGTTTTTCATCTGCACTTCGCTTCTCAATAGGTCATATTGAGCTACAAGCCCTTGCTTGAAGTTGTTCTCCACCAGCTGATAGTTGCGTTGCGCATTGGCGTAGCTTTTCTTGAGTACCTCGTAGCTATCCTCAGCCAAAAGGGCTTGCAAGAACGCCTTGCGCACCTCTGCTACTTTGTTTACTCGGGAGGTTTGGGCCTTCTCTAGAGCGAGTTGTAGATTTTCTTTGCTGATGCTAATGCTTTTCCATAGGGAGGCATTCACGACCGGAAGAGCCAAAGTAACACCGCCTTGGATGTTGTGTGTACGGCCAATCTCAATACCCGAACTAGCTCCCGGCATGGACGCAGCCCCGGGGAATCCATCAAGGTACATCACCTGCTTCTTAATGGTATAGCCATAAGAACCCTGCAAGTTGATACTTGGGAATAGCTGAGCTACCGCACTCTTGTAGGTGTATCGCTCCTTTTCTACAGCCATATCTCCCACCAGCACACTTGTGCTCTCGGAGAGAGCGATGCGCACCGCGTCATCGATAGTGATGGAGGCGGGTAGGGGGGTAGGGCTCGTAAGGGTGTCAGTCTCTGAGGGCAGATAGTCCTCTGTGGCACTCAGCCTCCACATGGCTCCTCCCATTAAAAGTAGGGCAAGAGAGGCTTTGATCACAGTTCGATGCTTCATAAACTCTATCTCTAATATCGTATTATTCTATTTCTTTTCGGAGAGGAATTCCAACCAATCTCCCTACAAACTCCATTGTAGAGCACTCAAATAAGGGGTGCTTCATCTCCATTTAACATGCCTCTTCTCCTCCCATTTAGAGTAGCACTAGCACATTGCATACTCTCTGTTGGAGGGGGATAATAGGGCAAGGTTTAATTACATTCCATCTCTTTCTTGCCTGCAAAGGTACATAATCGTACTATAACCAGCAAGGTGAAAAATGCAATTAGCAAAAAAGAATACCTATCTTCCTTATTTGCCCTGGTGGAGGGGGTGAAATTCGCTCGCTGATTTTCCACACCCATACTGCCTGAGAAAATAAATTTTCTAGGGCAATTATGGGATGCATATCTGCCCAAAATATTTTTTATCCTTGGGCAAGAAAAAGTGATAGAGTAGCGTAAAATTAAAAAGAGGGGTTAGTGAAGGGGTTTGAGCCCCATAGCTTCTGCCTTTTTGAGCAGATAGTCGTAGGCCGCATCGTATTCGTTGGGGATTACCCCATCGAGTATGGCATTCTTGATCGCCTCTTTGAGCGTACCCACAGGACGAGAAGGGGGGAGACCAAACAGCTCCATGATCTCCTCTCCCGAGATCGGTGGCTGGAAGTTGCGTATCCGATCCTTCTCTTCTATTTCGTGGAGCTTGCGGCGAACCACTACATAGTTATCGAGGTAGCGGCGTACCTTTTGAGGGTTTTTGCTCGTAATGTCCGCCTCCACGAGGAGCATAAGATCGTCTATGTCGTCTCCGGCTTCGAAGAGCAAGCGACGCACGGCGGAGTCTGTTACGCCCTCATCTACGAGTGCCGCAGGGCGCATATGCAGCTCTACCATCTTGGCAACGTACTTCATAGAGGCATCGAGGGGCAACTTGAGTCGCCTGAACATCTTGGGCACCATTTTGGCCCCAATATAGTTGTGGTTATGGAAGGTCCAGCCCAACGCTCGATCGAAACGCTTCGTTTGCGGCTTTGCCACATCGTGCAAAAGGGCTGCCCAGCGGAGATAGAGACTGTCGCTCTTTGCGGCGAGGTTGTCTACCACCTTATAGGTGTGTGTAAGATTATCTTTATGGCCAATGCCATCTCGGGTCTCGGCGCCTTTGAGGGCTAATACCTCGGGCAATATGAGTGCCATTAAGCCTGTCTTTTCTAATAGCTCCAGTCCTATGGAGGGTTTGGGCGAGAGCATTATTTTGTTCAGCTCCACGATGATGCGTTCGGCAGAGACAATCTGAATACGCTCGGCATTGCGCTCAATGGCCTCAAAAGTCTCTTCGTCAAGAAAGAAGCCCAATTGGCTTGCAAAGCGAATCCCCCGAAGCATTCTCAAGGGATCGTCTGAGAAGGTAACATCGGGGTCTAAAGGCGTACGCAAAAGACAGTCTTCGAGGTCTTCTAATCCGTAAAAGGGGTCTACCAACTCGCCAAATCGCTCTTTGTTGAGGCACAAAGCCATGGCATTGATGGTAAAGTCTCGTCGCTCTTGATCCTCCTCCAACGTGCCATCTTCTACAATCGGTTTGCGGCTATCGCGCCGGTAACTCTCGCGACGAGCCCCCACGAACTCTACCTCTATACCTCCCTTTTTTACTTGGGCGGTGCCAAAATTGGCAAAGACGGAGAGATGCGCTCCTCGCCCCCATTTTTTTGCAAAAGCACGCGCAAGGTCGATACCTCGCCCCACAGAAACCACATCAATATCTCCCGTGGTGCGGTGCAGTAGGAGGTCTCGCACATAACCTCCCACCACGTAGGCCTCCACACCGAGTTCGTCGGCAGCTTCACTAATCAAGTGGAAAAGAGGCGTATCTATAGCAGATCGAAGAGAGTAATCCGGGGTCATGCTGAATTGTAGTAGGGGCTATTATATGGAGGTTTTACGAGCCTTTTCGTTTTGGGCTAAGTAGGCTTGAGAGGTAATCGCATCGAGCCAGGCGGCATTCTCTATATACCAGCGCACTGTTTGCTCCAGCCCCTCGTCAAAAGAGGTGGAGGGCGTCCAGCCCAATTCCGTATGCAACTTAGTAGCATCAATAGCGTAGCGGAGGTCGTGCCCGGCACGGTCTTGTACATACGTGATGAGGGAGAGAGAATCTCCCTTG
The DNA here is from genome assembly GCF_938023125.1 of uncultured Porphyromonas sp. GTDB lineage: Bacteria > Bacteroidota > Bacteroidia > Bacteroidales > Porphyromonadaceae > Porphyromonas. The sequence continues at coordinate 22,929 of NZ_CALHDW010000010.1, read as the reverse complement.
GGGCGTCCTAAAACCCGATCCACCGTCTCAATAAGTTTTTTGATTAGCTCTATATTGCTCCACTCGTTACTGCCGCCCACGTTGTAGGTTTCGCCGGAGCGTCCCTTGTGGAAGACGAGATCAATGGCCCGAGCGTGGTCTTCTACATAGAGCCAATCGCGCACATTAAGCCCCTCGCCATAGACAGGCAGAGGGAGTTTTTGGCGGATATTGTTGATGAAAAGTGGGATCAGTTTTTCAGGGAATTGGTAGGGACCGTAATTATTGGAGCAGTTGCTAAGTACAACGTCCAGTCTGTAGGTATCGTGGTAGGCGCGAACGAAATGATCGCTCGATGCCTTTGAGGCTGAGTAGGGGCTGTGCGGTGCATAAGGCGTCTTCTCGGTAAAGAGTCCGCCCTCTAGGGGGAGAGCTCCGTACACTTCGTCTGTAGAGACATGGTAAAAACGCCCTTGTATCGACCTTTCTTGCCAAGAGGTGCGAGCAGCCTCGAGCAAAGAGAGGGTACCCAGCACGTTGGTTCGGGCAAAGAGAAGGGGGTCGGATATGGAGCGATCAACATGGCTCTCGGCCGCCAAATGCACCACTCCGTCAATGCTCTCTTGGGCAAAAAGAGACTGAAGCAAGGGTAAGTCCGTAATATCCCCCACCACAAGGCGCACTTGGGGTAGCTCTAGCAGGTCCTCGAGATTCGCTACATTACCTGCATACGTGAGGGCATCTAAGAGAATGATTCGGTACTCAGGATACTGCCGAACAAAGTGCCGTGCTACATGGGATCCAATGAAACCGGCTGCTCCCGTAATTAGTAAATTCATAGGAATAAATGTCAAATGGAGGGGACGAGTAGAGAGAGAAGGTATTGACCATAGGCATTCTTTGCCATCGGGGTGGCTACCTTGCGGAGGGTATCTGCCCCGATCCAACCCTGTTGGTAGGCGATTCCCTCGAGGCAAGCAATCTTGATGCCCTGCCTTTTCTCGATAACTTCTATAAAGGTGGAGGCCTCACTAAGGGAGTCGTGCGTGCCGGTATCGAGCCAGGCAAAGCCCTGCCCCAGTTGCTCTAAGTAGAGTGAGCCTTGGGTCAAAAAAGCCTGATTCACAGAGGTAATCTCCAGCTCGCCTCGGGCCGAAGGGCGCACTGCTTGGGCAATGTCTAAGACCTCATTAGGATAGAAGTAAAGCCCTGTTACGGCATACGGACTGCGAGGCTGTTTGGGTTTTTCTTCGATAGATAAGACTTGACCATCGGCGTCAATCTCCGCCACACCGTAGCGCTCGGGGTCACTAACCCGATAACCAAAAATCGTTGCCTTATCCTCTTGCTCCGCTCGCGCTACCGCCCTTGTAAGCATCTCAGGAAAGCCGGCTCCATAAAAAATATTATCCCCCAAAATAAGGCAAACAGCGTCATCGCCCACGAACTCTCGCCCTATGATAAAGGCCTGCGCCAAGCCATCGGGGGAGGGCTGGGGGGCGTACTGCAAACGAATCCCCAAGTCGCTACCATCTCCCAAAAGACGCTCAAAAGCAGGGAGATCTTGCGGCGTGGAAATCAGAAGAATATCTCGGATCCCTGCCAGCATCAGTACACTGAGCGGATAGTAAACCATGGGTTTATCAAAGATTGGGAGCAGTTGTTTACTCACCCCCTTAGTGATCGGATAGAGACGCGTGCCCGAGCCTCCTGCTAATACTATACCCTTCATTTTGCTGATACTGCCTAGAGAAAAGATACAACAACCGCAAGCCGCAGAGGAGCGACCCGCAGTTGTTGCCGTTAGTGATAAGGAAAAGTCAATTAGTGACCTCCCCCCGTAGAGAGGAATTTATTGCCCGTTTCGTCTACAATCTGCTTGTAGTAGCGTGTGTCGTAACCGGGGAATTCGGGCATAGCACTCAAGCCGTGACCATTATCTTTGAAGCTGCCGTTTTCTTCCTTCTTCATGTTACCATCCATGTACTTTACAAGTAGATATTCGCCGAGAGACTTCCAGCGAGCCGTAGCAGCATCTGCCACAGTGCAACTATAGTTGGTAAGGAAAGCACGAGCCTTGGCAGGCGACTCCTTGAGTAGGGCAACAGCCTTAGCATCAATCTGTGCAAGGGCATTGTCGAAGCCATCTTCCAACTCATACTGAACGGGGCGGATGTCTTGAATCATGGGAGCATAGCGTGCATACGCCATATTAGCTACCCAGTTGTGGATCCAGAAAGCACTCGTCCAAGAGAAGTGCATCATGTCACCATTACCCACACGATAGCACTCGGGAGTGCGTTGTATGGAGGCATACATAGGTGTAAATACGGCAGTATTGGCATCGTCTACACCAAACCAAAGGATACCACCTACCTCATCGGGGAGGTTGGGGCGGAGCTGAGCCACGAGTACAAAACCGGTTTGCTGCGTTGCGATAGCACGCTCATTGAAGTAGGTTTTGCCGTTATACTCCCACGACATAGGACGCCAGCGGTAGGGTACCCTATAAGGGCCGGCACCAATATCTTGAGTCATATCCATAGGGGTGCCTTCGTAGTGGTCGCGCATCATGTTGCGTACATCGGCCACCGAAAGTTTGCGGTTGGGGATGACATAAAGAGGCATAGGCTCTTGGTTTACATCGCCCATAGCAAGAGCTTCGTACTTCTTCATACCATCGGCAAAGCGATTGAAAAAGCTCCATACACGAGCCTCGCAACCACGGAGACCATCGGACGTCCAGGGGTTGTATGCTTTCTGGAAGCTGAAGTCTTTGTCCTGACCCTTGAAGTAACCTTTCTCCCGAGCCAAAGAAATTACGTCTTTAGCATAGAGACAATTATTGGGGTCGTTGAACTTGATTTGCTGGATACGAGCCTGATTGGCATGCGCAGAAATTGCATTGTCGGGAATGCGCATAGCCACCCAAACAGCCCCCTTCTTACCAGGGCCCTTGCCGATCATTTCCATTATCCAAGCCTCATTTTTATCTGCAATACTGAAGCTTTCGCCTGAGCTGCGATAGCCGTACTCCTCGACAAGGCTGGTCATCACCTTGATGGCTTCGCGTGCCGTTTTGGCGCGTTGGAGGGTTACATAGATAAGGCTACCATAGTCCATTATACCTTCAGGATTAACGAGCTCAGAACGGCCTCCCCATGTAGACTCGGTAATGGCGAGCTGATGCTCGTTCATGTTACCAATTACATTGTAGGTGTGAGCTACCTGAGGGATAGACCCGATGGGGGTATGTGTGTCCCACTCAATGATCTGACGCATCGAGCCCTTTGCCCAGTCGGCAGCAGGCCAATGGTAAAGTTCGCCGTAGAGAGTATGCGAGTCTGCGGCATAAGAGATCATTACAGAGCCATCTTTTGAGGCCCCTTTACCCACGATCAACCCGGTACAAGCATCAGCTTGGGGGGCTAATAGCGAGGCAATTGCTGCGACGGTAAGGGTCGCAAAGAAAGTACGAATCTTCATCTTACTAATGCTTTTGCTTATTATTCTCCCACAAATATACGACAAAAGCGAATGTATCCAGCCTATTGACTTCCATACATTCGCTTGATAAAAAGACGATCGCCCTACTATTTCAAAGGCATATCACAGTGAAGGACCTTGCCATCTTTGAGTATAACACGTAATTCAATCCGGTCAAACTTATCTTCCATTTTGCTCTTCGGATACGAAATAGTCAGACCATATTCCATGTCCAAAAAGTCCATTTTCCCAATCGCTCCGAGATTTCCTTCTTCTATGTCATTCATTTTGTTTCTTTTGTATCCACTCTTGATAAAGCCTTCTATACTGTAGAACCAATAGGAGAATTGAGGGGATAAGAGGCTTTCAGACTTTCCCTTGAAGCCAACTATTTCTATTTTTTCTACTTGATATAAGCAAGACACATATCCTGGGTAGCTATAAAACCCTTCCCCTGTTTCTCCATGCTCTCGGGCTATCGTTTCAAATTTCTCTTTGTTGCGATCTTCTTTGATGCGTAGTTCGTCAGGACTCTTAAACGTGCAATGCCATAAAAGTTTGGTGTCATCTGTTTTTGAGTTTATGGAAGAGATGATGACTTCGTTTGGTATGCAATACTCATTTATGGCATACTTATGCCAATTGGGTTCTTTCCATTTGTATGTTGGAGTACAAGCTTGAAGGAAAGCGATGGCCATCAGTATGGTAAGTATAGTTCTCTTTTTCATGATCTTTCTATATTAATGTTAGGGTCTAATATCTCTGATACATGTGAGCTTATATTTAAAGTAACTAGAGTCTTTTTCTGGGCGAGAATAGAACGATGCTTCTCTTGTCCTTTGGGGAGCTTGGGCACTACTTCGTTGGACGACACTGTGCCCCTAGCGCAAGACCCCAAGAGTAATGCTAGGGCGGAGAGGTAGAGTACTGATTCCTTTGTAATCATACGACAAACCCTTTCTTTTCTTGTTGGTAATAAATTCCGCTGCTAATGTATGAATAAAATTGAAATACTCAACCTTTTGAGAAGGATATTTTAATCTACACTTCGACAATCTCTTTGCCTATGGGCCTTTTTTGCCAAGAGTTTAATCTGTAAAGTTTTTGAGTTTAGTTAAGTGTGTGTATACTCCTTGTGACTTCTCTCCTCTGTGGGCGTATGTTGTATGTCTCGGAGGAGAAACTATTCAGGGTTGGGCATAGTCCGTAAATATTCTGCCACAATAGAATAGATGGCGATCCCTGCACTCACACTTACATTAAGGGAGTGTTTGGTGCCATATTGAGGGATCTCGATGCAACGATCAACACAAGCAATAACGTCGTCTGCTACACCATGCACTTCGTTCCCAACGACCAAGGCAACTCGCTCGGGCGGAGTGAGCGGAGATTCTTCGGGACATAAACTATCCGTTGCCTGCTCTAGAGCCCAAATCTTATACCCCTGGCTACGGAGTCGCTCTACCGCCTCCAAAGTAGATTCTGCGTGCTCCCACGCTACACTAAGCTCGGCTCCAAGTGCCGTCTTGTGAATCATGGGGTGGGGAGGTAATCCCGTAATACCGCAAAGAATCAAACCCTCTAGACGAAAAGCATCTGCGGTGCGGAAGAGACTCCCTACGTTATTTAAGCTACGGACATTATCCAATACCAACGTAAGGGGCACCTTCTCTTCGCTGCGAAACTGCTCTACATCGAGCCGTTGCATCTCCTCTATCTTGAGTTTTCTCATATATATTATACTATGCCAATGTGGGGGCGAAGGTACTCAAATTAGACCTAAAGCACCGCCTCTCGCTCCCATCATCGGACATGGCTACAAGGAGAAAAAGGGGGAATTGCAGGGGAAAGTATTTGGGAAAGTCGTTAGAAAGAGTTTGGATGGGTGCTTTGCAGATCCCCATCTAAGACGTTGATATGCCCCCGTTCATTGTACACCTTACCATCGGCTCCTCGGGCATAAATCACATAATAGTAGACGCCTCCCGAGACCGATTGCCCCCGATAGGTGCCGTCCCATCCGCCATTAGGATCCGTCCAATGGTACAATTCGTTGCCCCACTCGTTGTAGATACGCCCGTCAAACTCCACAAGCGAGGTGTGCACCACACGGAACACATCGTTGATCCCGGGGGACGAAGTGGGACTAAAAGCATTGGGAACCTCTAGACGAGAGGTCTGTACCGAGGTGGTGACTTTGTCTGTGGAAGCACTGCAAACTCCGTTGCGAGAGGTGGCCGAAAGCTCAATAGTATAGGTGCCGGCCTCCGTAAAAGTGTAACTACAATCTGCTCCGGAATACTGGAATACTACAGACGAGTTTCCTGCATTCGCTGCCTCCCCTCGCACGATACGCCACTGAAAGAGCGTTGCCACCGGAGCATTGCCAATAGCATGCATCTCGATCTGTGCCGGAGCCGAAAGAGAGCGGGGGAGAGAGCCTCTGGGCAATGAGTCGGCCTTAGAGGTGGAGCTAACCAGACGTAAGTCCCCGTGCACCTCCACTCGCTGCCCCAATAGCTTTTGGGTGTGAAGGGGCTCAAAATTGTATCCCAACTCTTCGGAAAAAGCATCGCCCATGAGAGTGAATTCGGTATCTGTAAGAGGGGCTAGTAGACGCAATGCACCCTGCTGAGGCTGTAGCATTTGCACCCTTTTTTTCTCCACAAAGATAGTATTGGCGGCATCGTACTCTTGATCTTGATACTGCACTTTGTACGTACGAGCGATAGGCGTCAAAACGCCTTGTGGAGTATAACAAGAGAGGTCCGTAAACCCGCCTTCTGCCCTTAGTACTACTCGCTCACAAGGGCTTTCGCTATCAATCTCGGCCACAAAAGGAGCTTTGGGGAAGGGCTGCTTTGCATAGTCAATAAGCCAGTAATAGGCATCGGGTAAACCCTGCGAGGGTTGTACAAAATAACCACATCCTAGGGGAGGATTGACCAACTGCCACGCCGTACCATTGTATTGCGCTGTTGCAACCGGATTAGCATCCCGCAGACTTTCGGTATAGGTCATGAGTTGCTCTCCGCTATTGGCCGTAAAGTAAAGCGTGGTGGTGGACGAGACTCCATTGAGTAGCAACACTTTCATGCGCTGCCCCTCGGGTGCCTTTGCCTCCGTATGGCGAGCTCCCTCTACCCTGAGTTGCGACCAAAGATGGGGCGACAACCCAAACGAGAAATAGAGAAGGAGCAAAAAATAGGATACCTTCTTCATGATAGAATAACGCTCCGGAGAGGCAAAATAGTATGAACGAAAAGGTGAGATGGATAGAAAGAAAAGCACTCCCTGCTCCCACAAGAAAAGGGGGGGCAAGGAGTGCTGATACTCGAAATGTGAGAAAGATCTCCGATTAGTTCTCCTGCTTGATGGCAGTCATACCAATCTGGATTGCTTTCTCATTCATGGGGATGAGCTTATGATGGCGCTCGGGAAGAGACTTCTTGAGACCTGCTATCACGCTATCAAGTTTTACCACAGGTACGATCTTGAGAAGACCGCCGAGGATAATCATGTTGAAAGCCTTGTCGTTACCCAACTTAAGAGCTTCTTCGGTAGCGTCTACCGAGTAGATACGGATATCATCGCGCGTAGTCTTAGTGTGGATACCATTGGGTTCGTAGATAAGGATGCCACCCTTCTTTACGCGGGGAGCAAACTTATCAAGCGAGGGTTGATTGAGCGCAATAACGATGTCGTATTGGTTCACAACCGGAGAGCTAACCTTCTCGTCGCTTACGATAACGGTAACATTAGACGTACCACCGCGCTGCTCGGGACCATATGAAGGCATCCAGCTAACTTCCTTGTTCTCCATTAGCCCGGAGTAGGCTATGATCTTACCCAATGAGAGCACGCCTTGACCACCAAAGCCTGCAATTACTATTTCGTGTGTCATCTTACTTATCTCGTGGGATTATTGGTTATCTACATCCTTGAGGTCTCCCAAAGTGTACTTAGGAGCCATATTTTCCATCATCCAGTCGTTAGCTTTAGCAGGCGACATCTTCCAACCTGTGTTACAAGTTGAAACGATTTCTACTACAGAGCAACCCTTGCCGGCCATTGAGTTTTCGAAAGCCTTAATGATCGCTTTCTTTGCTTTGCGTACAGCGGGCATTGTGTGTACCGTCTGGCGAGTTACGTAGCAAGTACCATCCAGCTCTGCCAAGAGGTTAGACATAGAGATGGGGTAACCGTTGCGCTTTACATCACGACCTTGGGGGCAGGTAGCCGTCTTCATGCCTATGAGGGTAGAGGGAGACATCTGACCACCGGTCATACCATAGATACCGTTGTTGATAAAGATAATTACGATATTTTCACCACGGTTGGCAGCGTGGATCGTTTCAGCCGTACCGATAGCAGAGAGGTCACCGTCACCTTGATAGGTGAAGACCAACTTGCTAGGATACAGTCTTTTGATGGCTGTTGCAAGGGCTGGAGCACGTCCGTGGGCAGCTTCTTGCCAGTCGATATCGATGTAGTTGTAGGCAAACACAGAGCAACCTACGGGGGCAATACCCACGCTTTCTTCTGCGAGCCCCATCTCGTCGATGATCTCAGCAATCAACTTGTGCACAACCCCGTGGCTACAGCCTGGGCAGTAGTGCATCGTATTATCGTTGAGAAGACGAGGCTTCTCATACACCAAGTTCTCCGGCTTTACGATGTCTTCAAAAGAGAGAACCTTTTCGTCTGTCGTATTCATTGTAATATCTTGTTTATCGGTTTATATGTCTTAGCACATAGCTAGCAACTCGCACTACCACCGCAGGGATAGCTGCCCAAAGGAAGGCTAGCTTATTGCCCTCCGAGGTGCGGAAGAAAAAGAAGAGGGCGATCATCAGTACGATGAGGGCAAAGAATGCTATGTCGCAGATGGTGATCCATCGTTTGAGATTCTTTTCTTTCATTTTCTCTCTGGCTCTAGGGGTCGTTTTCTTTGGAGGTTTGCATCCCTCTTTCTTCGCATGCCTCGTCCCTCTCTAGGGGGGAGCCATCCAGTATCTCAGGTTGGGTCGTCGAAGAAGAAGGGGGAGTACTATATGCCAAGGAATCTCTCGTTACTCTCTTTACTTACGATTAATGATACGTTCTTTGAGGGCATCAAGTACTTCGTCCGGAGAGAAGAGCATCCCTCCCATACGGCCGTAGTGAGCTACGGGTACGCGACCTTCCACGGCAAGGCGTACGTCTTCTACCATCTGACCGGCGTTGAGCTCTACAGAGAGGAAGCCCTTTACCTGCTTGCTGAGGCGAGCAATTTCGTCATAAGCAAATGGCCAAAGAGTAATAGGACGGAGAAGCCCAACCTTGATACCGTTCTCACGAGCAATTTGTACCACCTTTTGGCAGATACGAGCAGAAGACCCGAAGGCTACGAGCACGTAGTCGGCATCATCTGTCATATATTCTTCGTAGCGAACTTCGTTCTTAGCAATTTCGGCATACTTAGCTTGGAAGCGTTCGTTGTTCTTTTCCATTACGGCAGAGTCGAGCTCTAGAGACGTAATGATGTGACGCTTACCGCCCGTAGCACCGGTAGTAGCCCAAGGACATTTTTCCTTGATTTCAGCATCGGTGCGACGAGGCTTGAAGTCGGGAAGTTCTACTTTTTCCATCATTTGCCCGATGATACCATCAGAAAGCATCATCACGGGATTGCGGTACTTGAATGCAAGTTCGATACCTTGGTCTACAAAGTCTACCATTTCTTGTACCGAGTTGGGGGCAAGGACGATGAGGTGATAGTCGCCGTGACCACCGCCCTTAGTTGCCTGGAAGTAGTCTGCCTGGCTGGGTTGGATGGTACCAAGACCGGGACCCCCACGCATAACGTTTACAACAAGGCAAGGAAGCTCAGCACCGGCGAGGTAGCTAAGACCTTCGGCCATAAGACTAACACCAGGGCTAGAAGAAGAGGTCATCACCTTCTTACCGGCGCCGGCACCGCCATAGACCATATTGATAGAAGAGACTTCACTTTCGGCCTGTAGCACCACCATACCGGTAACATCTTCAGGATTTTCTGCAGTGAGAGTCTCAAGTACTTCGGATTGGGGAGTAATAGGATAGCCAAAATAACCATCCATACCTGCACGAATAGCGGCATGAGCTAGTGCCTCATTGCCCTTCATCAGTTTAATTTCTGCTGCCATATCTCTTTGTAGTCCTTAGCTTATTTCTGAGTTACTTTATACACGGAGATGCAACCATCGGGGCATACCATACCGCAACTAGTGCAGCCGATGCAAGCCTCAGGATTGCTCATGTAACAATAGTGATATCCCTTGTCATTCATGTGATCGGGATGCAAGCTAATCGCCTGCGTAGGACAAGCCACGACGCAGAGATTGCAACCTTTACAACGCTGCTGATTGACCACAACAGCTCCTCTAACTTTCGCCATTATTCTCTATCTGTCTAATTAGAATTATATGTTCACTTTCTGTTCTTCCTTTACGTTTTTTCTTACGTACATCTATGCGCCCTAAAGGGTGAGGGGTGGGCAAGAAGAAAAATCACCCGCTGGCTCTCTGGGAGGCCATGCCGGAGTTGCTTTTTTCATACATTCTCATCCGCTCCCCAAAGGTACAACTAAAATCCGATACATACCTACTTAATGCGATAAAGAATGTTGCTAGACTGTAAATCCATAAATAGGGATGAAAGAAAAGTCCGCAATGATTTACTGTGTTGTAGTCGGAGACTCAGGGAATGTGTCAAAAATAGAATAAAATAGAGAGGCTGCTCAACTAAAAATCCTCTTAACACTTCCTTCGAAAAAATGCCATCTGCACTAAGCAATTCGAGCTGTCGAGTCGCTATTTGTCGCTACTACGCCCATCCGGAGGTGAGTAGATAAGGAAAAACAAAAGAAGAATGGCTTAGGCGGAAAAAGAGGCGACCCCTATGAGGAACTTTTTCTTAGGGAGAAATGGAGGGGATTGCTGCCTGAAAAATGGAAGAAAACCAGGGAAGAAATATTTTCTTTTAGGCCTAAAACGGAAAATATTTAGGGCAAGGATTGGTGTGCTTTTCAGCCTGCACTTTTGCAGAGGTCTCGCTGTGGCTAAAATGGGAGAAGAGAGGTAAAATACCCCTCTCTCTTCCTTTGGGCTTTGCTCGCCTTAGCCTCTCGGTCGCTCTTCTCTGCGAGCGAGGGCCGGTGAAGCGCCCGGTTACAGCTCCTCCTTGCGGGCGAGTACGAACTCGGCTACTACGGGCAGGTGGTCGCTTACTCCGCCTATATAGAAATGTCCTCCATAGGTGCGCTTAGGGGAGAGTTCGCCATCGGCATCCATCTGCATCCAGCGGCGCATCATTACGGAGCGGGCGCTCTCCCAAAGGTAGGTGATGGGGTTGTCCGGTAAAAGCATGCTGCCACTTGCCACGATGCGGTCTATTTGCTGCCATACCCCACGATAACGATAGCTCCCGGGGATCACTCCGGAGGGAACGAGAGAGGTGAGGTCGTACATCAGGTCTGTGCGGTAGGCGGTGCGTCTTGAGGCCAGCGGATGGGCCCAAATGTGCGTAATGGGATCTCGAGGGGTGGTGTTGAAGTCTCCCATTACTAGAATAGAGGCCCCCGGATCGTGATGCAGAATGCTATCGCACTTGGCTTGCAGTTGGGATACTACGTCTTGCCGCTTGAGATCCGAAACTCTCTTGCCTTCTCGTCGGGAGGGAAGGTGTACAACCATAACGTGTAGCGGCACTCCATTGAAGAGACGGCCATGCACGTGTAGTATATTACGAGAGTGCGTGTTGGGGCTGTGGGGGAACTTTACCTGAAACTCCTCTATTTTGTCGGGGCAAAACAGGTCTTTGATGTAGAGTAGGGCAACGTCAATTCCTCGCTCGTCCGGACTGTGGGTGATGGCATATTCGTAGCCTCTTGCCCCGAGCGGAGTGCTGTGTAAGAGATCGTCCATGACAACCTCGTTTTCCACCTCTACCAAGCCAACCAAAAGGGGCCAGCCCACGCCGCCCACATCACTAATCACCTCGCTCACATTGCGTAGCTTGCGGAGGTAGCGTTCTCGGGTCCATTCGTTGGCTCCTTCGGGAAGAAATTCATAGTCGTTCTTCCCCTCATCGTGCATGGTGTCGAAGAGGTTCTCCACGTTATAGGTCATTACCTTAATCCGTTCTCCTCGCGCTTTTTTTATGGGTCTCGCCATCAGTAGTAGTAAACAAAGTAGACACACGCGTGCCCTCTGTTGGTTGGTGTGTATCATAATCTTGCCCTCCTTGCTAATCCTCTTGTGGATAGGGGGGGAGCGTAGGGTAGCGTATAGGCTGGAATCTCCACTCTCCCACTTTTGAGTAGGAGGCAAGAGAAAAAGGTAAGCCCTCCCCTTAGCATTGCAACAGAGGGAGGGCTCGTAGATAGACGAAGGTAAATCTATCATTTGGGATCAAAGGGGGAGGGAAGAAAATCTTTCCTCCCCCTTTTGGGATTTATTAGAAGTTCACACGCATACCCATTTGCCAGGTGCGTCCGAAGCCGTACCATACAAGAGCGTCTTCACCCGTGCGGAGGCCTGTAGTTGCATCAAGCTTGCTGCCGTCGGTAGCGTCTGCAATATACTTGGTGTTGAGGAGGTTATTCACACCACCAAAGATCGTTGCATTCATACCCTTGTAGAGCTCGAAGTTGTAGCTGGCAGAGAGGTCTACGAGAGAGTAGTTAGGCATCTTCCAAGCATCACCTGTGAAGACTTCTACTACAGAACCCTTCTTTGTGAGACGGTTTGTAGGCTCGAAGTCTGCAAAGTTCTTGCCATAGTAGTTGTAGTTACCACGGAGGTGTAGGTGGGGGAATACTTCCCAGTCGAATCCTACAGCCGCTGTGATCTGTGCAGAGTTACCTACGTGTACCCCATTAAGGTCGATCTGGCCTTCTCCCAAGAACTCTTGAGACTCATTGTAGATGTCGTACTTAGAGATGCCACCCCAGCGCCAATCGCCGAGAGAGAACATACCGGTAAGACGTAGCTCCTTTACAGGACGGTATTCCAAATCAAGCTCGATACCCTTGTGGATAGCAGAGAGGTTACGGAAGTTCCAGTACTGATTCTTTTCGAGTACGCTATTACGACGGAGGAAGCGATCGTCCCACTTTGTGAAGTAACCATTGAGGTTGGCGCGGAAGACTTCGTTCTGGAAGCCGTAACCGAGCTCTACCGTCATGATCTTTTCGTTGGTGAGGTGGTTGTTTACTTGTGTCGAATAGTTGAGGAAAGCACCGGCAAACTTAGGAGCACGAGTAAAGTATCCTGCGTTGAAGAAGAAGTTGTTGTAGTCGAGGAACTTGTACGAAGCCCCGGCCTTGATGCTCCAAGGCATGAGATTAACTCGGTCACTGGCTGTACGCTTTACGAAGTCAGCTCCGTAGAGGGGGTTGCTGAGGAAGTTGGCGTGATTGGTTGTGCTATAACCTTCGGGTACGAGGTAGCGGTAACCTTCATAGGTCAAAGAACCTGATAAGAAGGCGTCGAACATTTCGCTCGTGAACTCGCCCTGAGCAAATAGACCGGCCCAAATAACCTCTCCTATGTTGTGGTAATCATACTTATCTCCCTTGTTGAGCGCTGTCTTGCCGCCATCTACTTGAGATTGGAAGAGAAGGCTTTGGAAGTTTTGACCACCAAGTAAGCTATAAACTTCTTTGTAGTGGTCTCCACGATAATAGCGACCATCGAAACCGGCAGTCAAGGTGTAGTTTTCATCAAGACGATTGCGATAAGAAGAGAGCAAGCCGAACCACTTGTGGTTGTTTACGCTGTTACCAAGGATTACCTGAGAACCCTTGTCTCCATTAGCTGCATTGGCGGCATATACAGCTTCCCAGTCGATCAAGCCATCAGGGGTAGCCTTAAAGTTAGTGGGGTTAGGACCGATGATGTTTCCGGAGTTGTCCTTAATCATTTGGAAAGAACGTTGCCCCTTGTAAGCTTCGATCCAGTTGCTGTAGAACCCATTCTTGTCTCTGATACCATCTACACGACGGCCACCACCCGAAGCAATAGAGGCGTAGATAGCCGTGCTGAGAGAGGACTTGTCGTTGATTGTCCAGTAGTGGTTCAAAGAGAGTTGGGGCTTGTGGTAGAAGTTGTAGCGGGGAGTAAGTACCTTACCATCGAGGTAACCATACTCAAGGTTCATGCGAATGCCATCGGGGTGAGTCTCGTATTGAGATTGGAGGTGACGAGCAGAACGCTGGTTGTGCCACTGGGGAGCACCAAAGGCTGTGAACGAAAGAGTGTGTGCCTCATTGATCTTCTTAGAGATGTTGAGGAAGTAGCTGTACCCACGGAAGTCCGTAGCCTTTACATAACCATCACCATAAGAGGTGTTGCCGGATGCGGTGATAGCCCAGCCATTCTCCATAAGACCTGTAGAGACGTTGAAGCCATACTTTACATAACCATCGTTGCCGATGCCCATGAAGACGTTGCCGCCCTTCTTGGCATCTGTGTTCTTGGTTACGATGTTAATGGTCCCCCCTACAGAAGAGATACCGAGGCGAGAAGCTCCGAGACCGCGTTGTACTTGCACCATCGAAGATACGTCCGAAAGTCCGGCCCAGTTGCTCCAATATACCTTACCACCTTCCATGTCGTTTACAGGAACTCCGTTGATAAGTACCCCGAGGTTGTCGGTGTCGAACCCACGCATCATGATACGAGAGTCTCCGAATCCACCGCCGGAACGAGTTACGTACACAGAGGGAGTGGACTTGAGAAGCTCTGGGAATTCTGTGTTAAATGCCTTAGACTCGATTTGCTTGAGGGAGATATTGCTCACGGGTACGGGCACCTTACGATCCTTTGGCACTACAGAGGCAATCACTTCTACCTGACCAAGGCTCACGGCATCGGGCGTCAACATAACTTTCCCGAGGTCGATGCTCTTAGCACCGGTACCTACTTTATCCAAAATGATTTGATTGTAACCGATGCTACGAATCGTAATCTTGGCACGATGAGGTACGTCTATACGGAACTTTCCATCGAAGTCGGAGGTCACCCCTCTGAGGGAAGATCCTTGTCCCGTAGTTACTGATGCTCCAATAACCGGAGCATTACTCTCAGCATCCAATACCTGACCGGTAACTATAACCTGGGCAAAGGACACCCCTACTCCGGCTATCAAAAGAGAGATAGCACAGAGCAAACGGAATACATTTAGTCTCATAGTTTTTCGTATTTTCTATGTGTTCATATTTTCTATACGAGGGCAAAGATATCCCATTTTTGCCACGTATCACTCATTATCAATAGAATGACTAAAAAAATCTTCAGGGCAAGAGAAATTATTTTCCTTATGGCTCTATCGAAATGTTGCCGTCTGTGGGCGATTTGGAGCATTGTGTATTCCGTTTTTGTGAAGGGTGTGTAGTTTGTTGAATTCTATATAATAAGTCTCCGGAGCCTCTCCTTGGGGGGGGGATGTTGGGTACACCTATTATATATAGGGATTCGCCCAATGCGCTTTGGGGCGTGTGCTTGCAATTTAGTGTGCTTTGGGCTGTATTTTATAAGAGATGTTAGAATTCGACCAAAATGTTGTCTGTATAGAAAAAAAACCTACCTTTGCGGGTGAGATGAGGAGCCCTAGAGGGTAAGTGTACTTGTAGAGCGCGCGAGTGGGGTTACCTTGAAGGGTGTCTTATAACCAAAAGAAGAATTAGATTTTGCATAAACATATGAAGAAAAGAATTATCATTTCACTTGTTGCGTTGCTCATGCCTTGTGCACTTTTTGCGCAAAAGGTTGCTCTCAAAACCAATTTGCCGCACCTCGCAACAGTTACCCCAAATTTAGCTCTCGAGATCGGTCTCGGTAGTCGTACAACTTTAGATTTGTACGGAGCTTTTAATAACTTCACCCTCATGAAGGACAATACCAAATGGCACCATTGGTTGGCACAACCCGAGTTGCGCTTTTGGACTTGTGAGAAGTTTGATGGATTCTTCTTTGGTGTACATGCCATGGGAGGGCAGTTCAATATTGGAGGTCTTAAGCTCCCACCTCTAGCCTATACTTGGGGTGAAAAGATGATCGAAAATTTGCCCAACTTCCGCTATCAAGGTTGGTACCTTGGAGGGGGGATCAGTGTAGGTTATCAATGGGTTTTGAGTAATCATTGGAACTTCGAAGCCAGCCTTGGTGGCGGCTACAACCACATTTGGTTCGAGAAGTTTAATAAAGAAAAGTGCGGTCCTAAGTGTGGCGAAGGCGATGCTAATTACCTCGGCATTACAAAGGCGACCCTCTCTCTAGTGTATCTCTTTGACTAACATTTTTCCTTGTGGGAAGTCCTTATTTATTTACCATAACCCTATAGATAAAGTAACGATAATGAAACTAAATAAACTATTTCTCGCCCTTTCCCTCTTGTTCCTTGGTATACAAGTGGGTCGTGCTCAGGATAACATCCCTAATCGCTATCAGAACCTTAAGATTGCTCGCGTGAAGGATAACCAAGGGAAAACAAAGGCTGTGAAGATTGACTTCGACGTCGACTTGAATTCTCTCTCAGACCTCAAGTCTACCGAGATGCTCTTTGTTATACCTCAGATTCTTGGTGCCAATAAAGAGGAGCCGAAGCTTCTTCCCGGTCTTATGCTCGCAGGTAATAATAAGTATATCACAACGCGTCGTAAGATCGCCTTGGGTAATGCTAGCCACCTCTTTATGCCTCCCGCTCAGCTTTACAAGCTCAAGTCTCTTAAGGGAGAATCCGTAGTGCATTACTCTCAGGAGATCCCTTACGAAGAGTGGATGCACGATGCTAGCTTCGGTGTTTCTGAGCAACGGCTAGGTTGTGCCAGCTGCCCCAATGCCGGCGCTGCACCCTATGTCTTTGCACGAGTTTACGAAGATCCCTACAAGCCCCAATATCAAAATCTTTATGTAAAGCCTGCGGTAGAAGCGGTTAAGCAGCGTGCCGATAAGCAAGAAGCTCGCTTTAACTATAAGCAAGGTCGTAGCGAACTTCTTAAAGATTTTGGCGACAATGCGGCTGAGTTTAAGCGTGTAGATGACTTTATCAAGTCCTTTATCAACGACAAGAATCTTAGGGTAAGTGACTTTGCTATTGATGGTTACGCTTCTCCGGAAGGTAACTTCCAAAGCAACATTACACTCTCTAAGAACCGTGCTTATTCATTTGCCAACTATTTGCAGTCTACCTACAAGATCGCTCCTAATCGTATGAAGATCAATTGGCATGGTGAGGACTGGGATGGTCTTCGCAAGGCTGTGGAAGAAAGCTCTCTCTCTAATAAAGTTCAGATTATTGAGATCATTGATAAGTACGATACAGACCTCAAGCGTGAAGCTGCTATCTCGGCTCTCGATGGGGGTGCTACCTATGCTAGATTACTCAAGGAGCTCTATCCTCCTCTTCGTCGCAACGTGTATAGCGTGAGCTATGTGGTTAAGGGATTCTCTGTCGAAGAGGCTCTCCAGGTATATCGTACCAAGCCCGGTCAGCTCAGTCTCGAAGAGCTTTTCCATGTGGCTAATACCTATGAAAAGGGTAGCAAGAACTTCATCGAAGTATTTGAGACGGCTGTTGCTCTCTTCCCCAATGATCCTATTGCGAATCTAAATACGGGTTCTGCTCTTCTCGAAAATGGTCTATACGAAAAGGCTATTAACCACCTTCGTAAGGCTGGCGATACCCCCGAAGCAAACAACAACCTCGGGATTGCCTACTCACAGATGGGCGACTACAAGAAGGCTCGTGGCTATTTCGAAAAGTCTCAGCAGCAAGGATGCAAGGCTGCAGCACAGAATCTTGCAGAACTTGATAAGCTAGAAAAGTCTCTTTAAGAACTGATTTCTCGTAGAGAATAACACTCTACGATAGTGCGGGTTTAACCTACGGGGGTTGCGACCATGGCGGTTGCAGCCCCCTTTTTTGTCCGGATTTGTGGGGAGTTTAGGGTGGATTCGGGGGCGGATGCTAGGTGGTTTCCGGAGATTTCCAGGGTGAGTTTGTGGGAAGTTTAGGGTGGTTTCGGGGAGTATATTAGCTGGTTTCGATTTCCCTTTTAGCCAAGAAGGCGGGAGGGGTAGGCTGTTTTTTGGGGGGACTTCTTGCCCGATGCCTCTAGTTCGCATGTCCTCTCTTTCCATGGAGGTATCCCCTTGCTCCTTTGTTTTGTAGATGAGTATTTCTCCTCGTTTTGCTTTATGTCTATTTATTTTTGTTACGCTGCAATTTCGTTTTCTAATTTATAATAATTGCATTTTCTCCTCGGATTGACAGAATGTCTATAGGAGACTTTTCTTTGTTTCTATCTGATTATTCTCTTCTTAAACCCTAGGGGTTCTATCCTATTTCCGGCTTTCTTGGTTGTCTCTGTTTGTACTCGCTGTTCTTTTTCTTTTGCCGAATATCACCCGCTGCCCTCCTTTCTAAATTTGTTGATTTCGCCTGGTTTTGCTCTTGTTTGTAAAATGATCCTTGCAAAACACATTGCTTCATTAAAAAATAATTCTCTCAAGTATTGCACATATGGTTGGATAGTGTATATTTGTATTGCGAAATGATTTTAATAGGTTCTCTAGGCTAGCAATATCGCCAGAAGTCTATTTCAAAATCTTTCAAAGAGGTAGTATTGAAGAGGTTTTGCAGATTGCAAAAACACAGAGCTAGAGGGAGCGGCCCTTTAGTTTTTCCCCACCAAGAAGGTAATAGATAGAATCTAACTTAAATAGTAAGAGTATGAAAAAGTTTGTATTGCTGTTAACCGCACTGCTCGTTTCAGTGGGTTTAGCGACGGCTCAGACAAGAGTCGTCAAGGGTACGGTCACGTCTGCAGACGACGGTTCTCCCGTAATTGGGGCTGCCGTTGTTGTCAAATCGGATATGACCAAGGGGACTACTACCGACTTCGATGGGAAATTCCGATTAGAAGTTCCTTCGTCTGCCAAAACGCTCCTCGTTAGTTTTATGGGGATGAAGACAGAAGAGGTTGCCATTTCCGGAGGTGATCTCAAGGTAGTACTTAGCTCAGACTCAAAGGTGATGGAAGAAGTCGTTGTTACGGGTTACACCACCACGAGTAAGAAGGCCTTCACCGGAGCTGCAAGCTCTGTAGGCGCCGAAACGGTAAAAGCTAAGTTTGATGCCAACCCGATCAATGCCCTCAACGGTAATATCCCAGGTCTTCAAATGAGCCAATCGAGCGGTCAGCCCGGTGCTCCTACCACCATCTTCGTGCGTGGGCGTAACTCCCTCAACTCCGGTACACAACCTCTGTACGTAATCGACGGGGTGCCTTTCGAAACCGGTGTATTGGGTAACCGTACGAGTGAAGGGGTGCAGGTTTCTCCTCTCTCTACCTTGAACTCAGACGATATCCAATCTATCACCGTGCTCAAGGATGCTACCGCTACCTCTATTTATGGTGCTCGTGCTGCCAATGGTGTGATTGTAATTACCACCAAGCGCGGTCGCGCCGGATTCAAAATGAACTTCTCGGCTCGCATGGGGTCTAGTATGATGCCAGCTACACTCAATGGCTATCGTCCCGTCAATGCCGCTACTTATAAAGAACTCGTCACAGAAGGTATTCTTAATACCCACCAATACAGCTCTCTAGGACTCAGTTCTCTGTTTGATAATTACAATAATAAATATTCTCTCGGACTCACCGCCGATGCTGCCGGAGCTGCTGCTTTCCTTGAGTGGTATACAGATATCCCCAATGTAGACGGTGCCGGTACCGATTGGCTCAAAGAGGTTACTCGCTCAGGCTTCCAACAAAGCTATAATCTCGATCTAAGTGGTGGTGGTGATACACCTCGCTCGCCTCGTTACTTTGTTTCGTTCGATTATATGAACGATAAGGGTATTGTACGAGGCAAAGACCTTGAGCGTTATGCTCTTCGTCTCAACTTGGATCAAGCTCCTTTTGACTTCTTCTCCTATGGGATGAACACCTCTTTGTCTATGACAACGACCAATATGGGTGTCGGTGGTGGTTACTTCTCAGATCCCATTACACAAGCATTCATGCAGAGCCCAATGAGCCCCATCAAAGATGAGAAGGGGAATTGGAATTTCAAGACAATCAATAAATTCAACCCGGTTGCTCAACGTAGTAAATATGGGGATAAGAATATGGGGACACAATACCGTGTGCTTTTCTCTCCGTATGCTACTCTTAAGTTTACCGATTGGCTCAGCTTTACCTCTCGTTTTGGTCTCGATGCTTACTATCTAGACGACTTCGGTTACTGGTCTTTCTTGCAGCCACAAGGCCGCGATATGCGCGCTATGGGTGAAAATGGTCACTACCTCAATTTCTACACCACCATTACCAATACGTTCAACATCAATAAGAGCTGGGGTGAGCATCACCTCAATGCCCTAGTTGGGCAAGAAGGGCAGCGTACCTACAGTAAGAGTGCATACCTTGCAGCAAAGAACTATCCTTTGGAGACGCTTACGGATATTATCCTTGCCTCTATCCCCGCAGAAGCTAAACAGTGGTCTGACGAGCTTCGCCTCCTCAGCTTCCTCTCTAATGCAGAGTATAACTATGCAAGCCGTTACTATCTCTCGGCTAGCTTCCGCTACGATGCTTCCTCTCGTTTCAGCAAAAAGAATCGTTGGGCTCCCTTCTGGGCTCTCGGTGCTAAGTGGCGCATGAGCAATGAAGCATTTATGGCAAAAACAGAAGATTGGCTCAACGACCTCACCCTCCGTATCAGCTACGGTACCTCCGGTAACCAGTCTGTTGGTTCGGGTTGGTATGCAGGCCGTTCGCTCTATAACTTCGGTTATTCCTACAACAACCTCCCCGGTAGCCTCTTCCTTCAGTATGCAAATCCTGACCTCAAATGGGAGCAAACGGCGAAGTTTAACGTAGGGTTCGATACTCGTCTCTTCGATATCTTGAGCATTGGATTCGACTTCTACAACCACGATACCAAAGACATGGTATTCGAGGTGCCCATCTCGTCTGCTGTAGGGCTTCCTACCTACTATGGCGGTGTTGCTTATTACAAAAACCTCGGTTCTCTTAATAATAAGGGGGTTGAATTCACAGTCGCTGTTGACGCTATCAAGACAAAAGATACCCAGCTTACCTTCACCATCAATGGCTCACACAACAAGAATACTCTTACTAAGTTGAGCAACGAGAATCCTATCATCGAAGGGGCTCAGATCCGTAAGGTTGGCAACGATATCTATACGTTCTACCTCAAAGAATGGGCAGGGGTTGATCCTCAAACCGGGGTCGGCACTTGGTACAAGGGCAAAAAAGGTAAGGAGATTACAACCGATTACAACGAGGCCAAGGAGCGTGAAGTAGGTAAGGCTAGTCCCGACTTCCAAGGCGGTTTCAAGACTGACTTCCGTTACAAAGACTTCGATGCATCATTCCAACTCAGTTGCTCTTTGGGTGGCAAGATCTATGGTAACCACCTCCGTTACGACGAGCAGGTCGGCAATGGTTTCGGTAAGAACTATATCCAATATGTAGCCGACAACCGTTGGAAGAAGCCTGGTGACAATGCACTCGTTCCTATGCTTGTAGACGATTCTTCTATCTCTTGGAATAAGAGCTCTACACGCTTCTTGATGGATGGTAGCTACCTCAAGCTCCAGAATGTTATGCTTGGTTATACTTTCCGTAGCAAGTCATTTAAGACAATCGGTCTTAACTCGGTACGTGTATTCGTAAGTGGTGAAAACCTATTTACACTCACGGCTAAGAACTACCGTGGTTTCGACCCCGCAAGTGTAGCTGCCAATGGTATTGCTTGGTGGAACTACCCCGTACCCGTTCGCTTCACAGCCGGTTTGTCACTTGGTTTCTAATGGAGTATTCATCGTATAAAGACTGATCATTATGAAAAAGATATTTGTTTCATTCCTAGGGGTTGTCGCAGCTCTTTTGCTTACAGGTTGCAATATGGATCTACCCCTCACGCACAATACCGATGGTGATAAACCCATGGAGAATGTGCAGGATGTAGTTAGTGCTCTCAATGGAGCTATGCAGCAGTTTGGTGGTTATCGCTTTATGGGGCGTAACTACGTAGCCACCGGAGACTTCTGTGGCGATATCTCCAAGGCAAATGCGGGCACGGGTCACTTTCTTCATATGAATGGGTGGACGTTCGACGAAAACACCGGTGACCTTGAGGAAATGTGGACCGCCGGGTATGTAATTATATCCGCTTGTACCCGTGGTATTGAGGGGGCTAACCATATCATGCCTACGCTCACTACTGATGCAGACAAGCAGATTCTTACCAATTGCCTCCAGCAATTCTACGGACTTAAGGCGGCTACCTACTTCTACCTTTCTAACCTCTTCTGCAAGGCTTATAGTGCAGAGCATGCTCCCGGCTTGGGTCTTATCCTTATCAAGGACGAGCTTGTAAAGCCCGAAGTAAAGGTGGAACGTACCTCTCTAGAGGATACATATAAATATATCCTAGAGCTTATCGCAAAGGCTTATACCTACGATAATAAGGAGGTCAGCCCCTTCTTTATCAACCCGATCAACCTCAAGGCTATCGAGGCTAAGGTTCTTCTCTACATGAGAGACTATGCCGGGGCTGCGGCTGCTGCCGATGTAGTGCTTACGAGCAAGACCTACAAGGATGTAAAAGTTGGGGAGAGTGATTACCTCTCAATGTGGAATACGGTAGCTGCTGTTCCCGAAGATGTCTTCACCATTGTAAAGAGTGACAACGACAACCTTAGTGCCAATGCTCTCAATACGCTCTATGGTAGTTATAAGGGTATTGTTGACCTTACCTTCGTACAACCCTTCTTTAAAGAAGGTGACTACCGCGCTAAGTTGTTTCATGCTAAGTCTTCGAGAACGCTCAAGTATGAAGGAACTCCTACGGCTAAGGCTGTGAGCAACATCCACGTTATCCGTCTATCAGAGGTTTACCTCATCAAGGCCGAAGCTGCTGCTCAGCTTGGTAATGTGGCAGATGCCCAGGCAGCTCTCCTCTATACGGCGAAGCGCAATCCTGCCATCACGGCTGTGGCTGATCTGCCTTCTACTAAGGAAGACCTTCTCAAGTTCATTGCAGAAGAGCGTATCCGCGAGCTATTCACCGAAGGGAATCGTTACTTCGACCTCCGTCGTACCGAGGCTACTGCCACCATCGCAGGTAAGGCCAACTTTAAGCCTTACAACGCAGTATTCCCCATCCCTGCTAGCGAAATCAATGCCGGTTTCATGACGCAGCAAAACGACGATTGGGCTAGCAACCTTCCTAAGTAATACTGAGAGCTACCTCTCAAGAGCGAGGGGTAGCACTCATACTCTCAACTAAAGACTAAATGCCGTGTATCGGGGATTTCTGCCCTCGATGCACGGCTTTTTTCTGTTCCAAGTCCGTCATTTTTATTTTCCCATCCTTGTGGGACAAGATGATGCTGCGTAAGCGATAT
>NZ_CALHDW010000009.1 GCF_938023125.1 uncultured Porphyromonas sp. | reverse complement strand
AGGAGGGGGCTTTGGTTTGTTTAATCTTGCTCATACAGCTAACTAGAGTGCTTTCCGATACAATGCAAAAACACTAATAATCAGCGAGATATGCAACAGTCTGGTCCGATTAGACGTGCAACAGTCTCAAAAAGAGTAAAACGAATCCGTTACTTTTGTAGATGAAAATCTAACTAAAGTATACTGCATCCCTAATATGCTCATCGCACTACTCTCTCTATTTTTCGCATTGGGGCTGGCCATGCTCTTTATCCACAAAAGGGGGAGCCACCACGAGCATACGACACCTTGTAGTCGGGAGATTCGGATCAAAGACAAAACTATTTCAGGGCGTCCCCACACTATCGTTCTATTCGATACCGACACTACGGGGCTTCCGGAGGCTCCTATCCGGAGGGGGGAAAAGAGCCCGGAACTCGTCCAACTTGCATGGTGCGTACTCGACAGCCAACTGCGTGAAATAAAGCGTTGCAATAGATTTATATCGGGGGTCACAATCCCCTCAGAGGCGACTGCCATACATGGTATCACCACCGAAGAACTAAAGAAAAAAGGGGAGGCTGCCAGAGACGTTTTGCTAGACTTCTTGGGCGACTGGGATGGAGATACACTATTGGTTGCTCACAACTTGGCTTTTGATCTTAAGGTGCTGGGAGAGGCACTCAAGAGAGCAGGTTGCACCCAAGGGCAAATCCGCAAGGTCTCTTGCCATGCTGCTCAATACAGCTATTGCACCATGTTAGAAACATGTGATTTGTGCAAGCTACCACATTTAGAGCACACCAACGCTAGATCCATTCCCCACCAAGAGCCATACAAATATCCACGATTGGGAGAGCTACATTCTTTCCTTTTTGGCAATGATCCCACAGGCGAAACACACGATGCCGTACAAGACCTCGACACTTGCATACGCTGTTTTTATCAACTAATCAAAAGTGGACACATTTGCATCAAAAGGGAGAAGTAAAACCCTCCCTCTTTGAAGATTCTTCGGCATCTGGAGTACCCAATCCATGTGATTTAACGCACAAAATTTGGCTAGACTATATTAAATAACTATGTTTGCAGTCGTAAAGAACAAGTCGTTTAATCTAGAAATTTATGGTAAGCTACAAAGAACTCGGATTGGTAAACACCCGTGAGATGTTTGCTAAAGCCATGAAAGGCGGTTACGCCATCCCTGCTTATAACTTCAACAACATGGAGCAGCTACAAGCTATCATCCAAGCTGTTGTAGAGACCAACTCTCCCGTTATCTTGCAAGTATCAAGTGGGGCCCGCAAGTACGCCAATCAGACCCTTTTGCGCTACATGGCACAAGGTGCAGTAGAGTATGCTAAAGAATTGGGACAACCCAATCCCCAAATATGTCTCCACCTCGATCATGGTGATACGTTTGAGCTTTGTAAGAGCTGTATCGAACTCGGATTTTCTTCCGTAATGATCGATGGAAGTGCCCTCCCCTATGACGAAAACGTAGCTCTTACACGTAAGGTTGTAGAGTATGCTCATCAGTTTGACGTAACAGTAGAGGGTGAGCTAGGAGTACTCGCAGGTATCGAAGACGATGTACAAGCCGAGACTCACACCTACACAGATCCCGCACAAGTAGAAGACTTTGTGAAGAAGACCGGTGTAGACTCTCTTGCTATCTCTATAGGTACATCTCACGGGGCTTACAAATTTACCCCCGCACAATGCACCCGCAACGAAGAGGGCGTACTCGTTCCTCCTCCACTTCGCTTCGACATCCTCGAGGAAGTACAGCGTCGTATCCCAGGGTTCCCCATTGTTCTTCACGGCTCTAGCTCTGTACCCCAAGACAAGGTAAAGATTATCAACGCTAACGGTGGTGCCCTCAAAGACTCCATCGGGATCCCCGAAGAGCAACTCCGCAAGGCTTCTAAAACAAACGTCTGCAAGGTTAATATTGACTCCGATGGCCGTCTTGCTATGACCGCTGCCATCCGTGAAGTATTCGTTAATAAACCTGCAGAGTTTGACCCTCGTAAGTACTTAGGTCCGGCTCGTGATAGCCTCAAAGAGCTTTACAAGCACAAGATCTGTGACGTACTCGGGTCCAACGATAAGATCTAAGAGCGAGCAAAACCATCCCTCCTTCTTTAAGGAGATTTTATCCCAAAATCCCGTCTTTTATCCTTCGATAAAGGCGGGATTTTACCTTGTAATTTTTGCGCACTAAAAGAGAAGTCCTTATCTTTGTAATAAGAAAAATGGAATCTGAGGCAGAGATCGAATGATGCTTAACCTGAGAATAGTATAGAGATAGAGCGAAACGAAGATCTATTGAATTAGTAAAATCTTTGCATCCGCCCTTCCTTTATACAATAGAGGTGCTCTTTTCTTATCACTTTCATCAATTAAGATCTGCATCCATCAAGTATCCATTTATAGAAAAAACGAACACAGAACGCCAACACAAGAAGGAGAAGTAAAATGGACTTCGAAGAAGATAATAAGAAGAGAAGTTTTAAGAGAAAGGTCCAAAAGTTACTGCAGAAGCGACTTTTCCAGGACTTTATAGATCGTCGTTATATCCTTTTATTCGACACCTTGGTAGGCACATTCTGTGCGCTACTAGTCGGGCTATGCCATGCTCGGATAGCCCCAATGCCCTTCATAAATAAAAATTATTTTACCATTATCTTGGGAGTGGCATTCATCTCCACATTGCTCACAAGCTACCTCTTCCGTACCTACAAACAAGCATTCCGATTTTCTTCCTTAGATATTAGCACACGCACCTTTTGGTACATTGTCTGCAACACTTTATCTGTGGGAATTCTCTCCACAACCATCCTACTATTAGTTAATGTAGAGGTCAATCTCAAGGTTCTGCTTTTACATTCTCTGTTATTCTTTTTACTATTCTTCATTGTATTCTTTTTCATGACAGTGCTATCTCGTGCCTGCTTTATCATATTGGCGCGCTGGGGTACTGCAGGAGATCCTACCACAACCAAGGTCACCACCTTCGTCGTTATCTATGGTACAAATGAGGAGTCTGTATCTCTTGCCAACCTACTTGAGCGTAACCGCAACTACCATGTGGTAGGATTTTGCAGCAAGAGGAAGCATGAAAGCACCTTCACTATAGCCGGTAAACCCATCCTATATGTCTCCTCACGGAAAGATATCGCCATACTTATTAAACGACATGGAGTACGTGCCTTTATCTTCTCCAACAAAGACGACCTATTCGCTGAGCGTAATGGATTGGTAGAAGATTGCCTCGCCCTCGGGGTATCTGCCATGCTAGCCCCAGAGATAGAAAAAACCACTCCTACCCTACTAGCTGAGCAAGGGGTACGCCATATCAATATAGAGGATCTTCTCTTACGCGATGAGATTAAACTTGACATGACCCCCGTGAAGCAGTTATATGCGGGGAAAACGATCCTCGTAACGGGAGCTGCAGGAAGCATCGGGAGCGAAATTGCTCGCCAGGTAGCTAGGCTAGACATAAAGCACCTCGTTCTCTTTGATAATGCGGAGACTCCCCTCCACAATATTCGTTTAGAGCTACAGAAGAAGTTCCCGAATCTTCAGTTCTCTCCTATCGTTGGAGATGTTCGTAGCAAGGAGCGCGTAGATATGGTATTCCGGCGTTTTCACCCCCATATTGTGCTCCATGCTGCCGCCTATAAACACGTGCCTTTGATGGAGGAAAACCCCTGCGAGGCCATCTTGGTCAATTGTATGGGAACCCAAAACATCGCCGACCACTGCCTCAAGTACGGAGTAGAAAAGATGGTAATGATCTCTACCGACAAAGCCGTGAACCCCACCAACGTAATGGGAGCCACCAAACGAAGTGCAGAGATGTATGTACAAGCCCTAGGCCATGCCATAGAAGAGGGCAAGATAGAGGGCAAGACCATCTTCTTAACCACCCGATTTGGCAACGTACTAGGCTCTCAAGGATCCGTGTTTCACCTATTCCGAGAACAGATAGCCAATGGAGGTCCTATCACCGTTACCCACCCTGATATTACGCGATACTTCATGAGCATCCGTGAGGCATGTCACTTGGTGCTACAAGCCAGTGCCCTAGGGGATACAACCAAGATATTTGTATTTGAGATGGGGAAGCCTCACAAAATTGTAGACCTGGCTCGCAACATGATACACCTAGCCAGACTGATCCCTGATGTACAAATAAAAATTGAATACACGGGGTTGCGTCCTGGGGAAAAGATCTACGAAGAAGTTCTCGACAGCAATGAGCACACGGTCCCCACCAAGCTACCCAAGATTAGAATGGCCATGGTGCGGCCCAATGACTTTGACGCCATTGCTGCGCAATTCGAAGAACTGAAAAAGAGGTCTCGCGATGTAGATATAATTGGCTCCGTTGCTGCTATCAAAGAGCTTGTTCCGGAGTATCGCAGCAATAACAGCGAATTTGAGATACTTGACAAGCCCCGCCCCGATAAAGAGGAAAAATAAGATACACAGAGTATGAAAAGGATCCCTCTCGGTAGATGTGCCGCACTCTCCTATCCACTGGGGGAGGTGCAGTAGCTACGGAGAGGGTGTTTTTCGTTTTACACTTTACCCCATAAAGAGATCAAACTGTACTCAAAATAGGAATAGATTATGGAAGAAAACAAATCCTCAAGACTACCCGACAACGCCTATCGTCCTCTACAAGAGGGAGAGAAGTATATCCCGCTTCTTCCGGCTCGGGAGAACCCTCGAGAAGTCACCCCTTATTCGGTGATCATGGGTATTATCATGGCCATTCTGTTCTCCGCTGCCACGGCCTACCTAGGCCTTAAAGTGGGACAAGTATTTGAGGCTGCTATCCCTATTGCTATTTTGGCTGTGGGCATTGGGTCTCTCTCGGGCAAGAAGAATATGCTCGGGCAAAACGTAATCATTCAGTCCATCGGAGCCTCCTCTGGGGTTATCGTAGCAGGTGCTATTTTCACTCTTCCCGCCCTCTACATTTTGCAATTAGAGGCAGGATTTTGGCAAATCTTCCTCTCTTCTTTTGTGGGAGGTTGCCTAGGGATACTCCTTCTCATTCCCTTCCGTCGCTACTTCGTTCAGGAGATGCATGGTAAGTATCCATTCCCGGAAGCAACAGCTACAACAGAGGTTCTAGTAACGGGCGAGAGTGCCGGTAAACAGACCAAACTACTTGCTCTTAGTGGACTTATTGGTGGTCTCTACGATTTCATCATCAGCACCTTCGGGTGGTGGACTGATGAGATTTCCACTCGTATGATGGCATGGGGAGAAACTCTTGCCGATAAGTACAAGATGGTCTTCAAGCTAAATACCGGAGCGGCTGTGCTCGGGCTCGGCTACATCATTGGGCTACCCTATGTGGCAATTATCTGTGGCGGATCTTTCCTTGTTTGGTTCGTAATTGTTCCCCTCATTGGGTACTTTGCCCCCGGTATGACACTCCCCGTGGGAGATGGTATTGACCTAACAGTGGGAGCCATGAGTGCGGAGCAAATCTTTGCCAACTACGCACGTCCCCTAGGGATTGGTGGTATTGCCATGGCAGGGATTATAGGCATTCTCAAGTCTTCGGGCATTATAGGACGCGCCGTAAAACTGGCTGCTAACGAATTGGGTAACAAGCGAGATTTGAATGGTCCTACCCTTCGTACGGAGCAGGATCTATCCATGAAGTTTGTGCTCGTAGGCATCATTGCAGCTCTTATTACCACTTTTGTTTTCTTCCAGTTTGGCGTCATTCATAACATATCGCAGACGCTTATTGCTCTTCTGATTGTGTTTGTCATCGCCTTCCTCTTCACCACCGTTGCTGCTAATGCTATCGCAATAGTGGGGAGCAACCCCGTCTCCGGCATGACCCTTATGACCCTTATTCTCACCTCTGTAATACTCGTAAGCGTGGGTATCCAAGGAGAGCGTGGAATGATGGCTGCCATGATTATTGGCGGTGTTGTGTGTACAGCCCTCTCTATGGCAGGCGGCTTCATCACGGATCTCAAGATTGGTTATTGGCTCGGTACGACTCCTCAGAAACAAGAGAAATGGAAGTTCCTCGGTACTTTTGTTTCGGCACTAACCGTAGCAGGAGTAATGATCATCCTTAGCAAAACCTACGGATTCGAAGGCGAAGGAGCCTTAGTAGCCCCCCAAGCAAATGCGATGGCAGCCGTGATTAAGCCCCTAATGGAAGGGGGTGAAACACCGTGGATTCTCTATGCAGTAGGTGCTATCCTCGCTCTTATCCTCAACTTTATAAAGGTGCCGGCTCTACCCTTCGCCCTGGGTATGTTTATCCCATTACAACTCAATGTCCCCCTCTTGGTTGGAGGTCTAATTAGTCATTTTGTAGGCTCTCGCAGCAAAGATGCTTCTATCAACAAGGCTCGCAGAGACAAGGGTACACTCATTGCATCGGGATTTATCGCAGGCGGGGCTCTCATGGGAGTTGTAAGTGCCATCCTTAAATTCAACAATGTAGATCTCTTCGCCTCCGACTGGTATTCAACCCCATCGGCACATTGGCTCTCTTTGGTTATGTACCTACTTATCATTGCCTACTTCGCATGGGATGCAATCCGTGGTCAGAAAAAATAATCTTCAAAACTCTCTAGCATCTATCAATATGGATCTCAAAGAACGATTCCTACACTATGTAAGCTTCGATACCCAAAGCAACGAGGCTTCCGATACATTCCCCTCTACAGATAAACAATTAGTACTCCTCCGTGCGCTGCATGATGAGATGATTTCGCTCGGGCTTACCGAGGTCTCCATGGATAAATATGGCTATGTAATGGGGACTATCCCGGCAACAACGGGCATGGAAGATCGCCCTGTTGTTGGCTTTATTTCGCACGTGGACACATCCCCCGACATGAGCGGAGCCAACGTAAAGCCTCAGATTATTGAGAACTACGATGGCAAAGACATCCGCCTCAACGAGAGTTTGATGATGACCGTGGCGGACTTCCCCGAGCTCTCCTTTTACAAGGGGCATACTCTGATTACGACCGATGGTACTACCCTACTCGGAGCTGACGACAAAGCCGGGGTTGCCGAGATCATGACCATGGCAGAGTACTTTATGACCAACCCTCAGATAGCCCACGGGAAGATCCGTATTGGCTTCACTCCCGACGAGGAGATAGGGCGAGGTGTAGATCACTTTGATGTAAAGCAATTCGGTGCCCAATTTGCCTACACGGTGGATGGAGGATTCGAGGGAGAACTCGAATACGAAAACTTCAATGCAGCCTCTGCCAAACTTTCCATTCAGGGGCGTAATATCCACCCAGGCTCTGCCAAAGGTAAGATGCTGAATGCCTTGCAAATTGCTTGCGACCTCCACGAGATGCTTCCTGTAGGGATGCGCCCCGAGCTGACCGAGGAGTACGAAGGGTTCTTCCACCTTATCCACCTCTCCGGTAGTGTAGAGT
Organism: uncultured Porphyromonas sp.; assembly: GCF_938023125.1. Lineage (GTDB taxonomy): Bacteria > Bacteroidota > Bacteroidia > Bacteroidales > Porphyromonadaceae > Porphyromonas. The sequence continues at coordinate 7,101 of NZ_CALHDW010000009.1, read as the reverse complement.
CGGCCGAAATGGCATACATCATTCGCGATCACTCTAGGGAGCTATTTGAGGAGAAAAAACAGATCATCTCGGCAGCAGTCAGCTACCTCAATACCAAGATGGGCGAAGAGGTGATCACCCTGACCCTCAAAGACCAATACTACAACATGAAGGAGCAAATAGCACCTTATCCCGAGCTTATCGAGCGTGCCAAGCAGGCTATGAAGATGGCTGGGGTTACACCCCTTGTCAAGCCAATTCGTGGAGGGACGGACGGAGCCAGACTATCCTACATGGGGCTACCCTGCCCCAATCTATTCACGGGCGGGATGAACTTCCATGGCAAGTACGAGTATTGCTCGCTCACGACCATGTACAAGGCCCTGAAGACAATTATCCACCTTGCAAGCCTATTCTAGCGAACTAATTGTACTACTTCGTTTGTTACCTCTATAGGAACAAAACAAAGACTATAACAATGAATACAATAAGTTATCCCAGTGCAGAAGCCACTGCTAAGAAGCTCGCAGAGCGTATACAACAAGAGGTAGAGAAAAGCGAAGTTTACTACCTTGCACTTACAGGCGGATTCCCCGCAATTCCTCTATATCAAGCTCTTGCAAGTACTCCTATAGACTGGTCTAAAGTGCAGATCTATTACGCTTCGGAAGTGATGAGTGGGCAACAAAAAGGCCTCCATCACCTCGTAGCCAAGGCTCATCTCTTTGATAAGATAGAAATTCCCTCCTCCAATATCCATCCCATCAATACGGATAATGCCCCCGAGGCCGAGGCAGAGCGCTATGCTCAAGAGATCCTAAAAACCCTACCCAAGGTAGGTGGAGCTCCTCGCTTCGATATGGTACTCATGGATATGACTAAGGACGGACATATTGCCGGCATCTTCGCAGGTCAGCATGATATCTTCCTCGAAGAACCAATCGCTTTTGCCAACGCACACCCTTCCCATGGCGATCAGCATGTAACCCTATCCATTCCCACGATTGAAGGGGCTAAGGGGCTTGCACTCTACGCCTTTGGGGGAGAAGCCCGATTTGCTATTGGCGATATCATCAACCTTCTACCCGAAGCAAAAGAGTATCCTGCCAACTTCATTGCCTCTCGCTGTCCATGGATCTACCTCTACGCTGATGCTGAGTCCATGCGCGAGAAAAGCTACTCCATCTATTAATCCCTAAGGGAGAGGGGGCATCCCCAATACTCCTGATATACCTAGGGAGGCGAGACTACTCCCCCTATACAAAGAGGCGGCTACATTGCGTAGTCGCCTCTAATCTTATCCCCCTAAGCCCTCTTTCAGGTTAATATCACTACTATTTGCGATAAAAAAGTCCTCTCAGCCCCTATAAATGGTGATTGTACGGCTATTCCGGAGTCTCTAACTTTGCGCCGTAAACTAGTAATGTTAGAAATTAATAGACACAAACGATGAAAAAGATTGGTATTTACTTTGGATCCTCAAGTGGTACGACTGCCGATGTAACAAAAACCATAGCTAAGCGTCTCGGTGTGGATGCAGCAGACATTCACGACGTAGCTTCCGCAGACGCTGCTTCTATGGCAAATTATGATGTTCTACTCCTCGGTAGTTCCACTTGGGGTATGGGCGACCTACAAGACGATTGGGAAAGCTTCCTCCCCAAGGCTAAGGGACAAAACCTCGCCGGCAAGTGCGTGGGTCTCTTCGGTTGCGGTGATTCTTCCTCATATAGCGATACATTCTGCGACGCCCTCGCTACCATCAAAGAAGAGATGGAAGGCACAAGCTGCACCTTCATTGGCGAAGTTGCTGCCGAAGACTACGGCTACGACGAAACTCGTTGCGAGCAGGGTGGTAAGCTCATTGGCCTCCTCATCGACGAAATTAACGAGTCGGACAAGACAAGCGACCGCATCGACAACTGGGTAGCTGCTCTCCAACCCAACCTCTAATATTCGCTCTATCTCTTTTGCACCAAAAGGTTATCTGATATGGAAGAGATCATCGCAACTCAGGCTCTTGATGCCGACATGAAGGTGTTTTCGCACCTCGTGTATGAGTACGAAAAAGGAGTACGTAACCTCGTGCTTTATACTATTAGTGAAGAGTATACTCCCCTTGCCCTAGGCAAGCTCAACCATAGAGAGATTGAGTACTTCGTGCAACCCGTGCCCAACAAAAGCTGTGTAAATATCTTTTTTGGGCGCAGCGAATGCCTCAGAACCCTCAAGAAATTCCTGCACGAACGCCCCCTAAATAGTCTCTCCCCGGAGGAAGATTTTATCTTGGGAGCCTTGTTGGGATACGATCTTTGCCGCCAATGCGAGCGGTACTGCAAGAGAGTGGAACACGCCGAGAGCGTGCGCAAGGCGAGCGAACAACCCATGCTCATATACACAAACATCTGAGCGCAAAGATCGTTGAGAGCTCCTCTCGGAGGACTTCTCATTAGATTGGAATGTTTTTAGTAGAGAGTGTTACCCCCTCTTCATCATTATGGTGGAGAAGGGGTAACTTCCTTTTTAAGAGATAGAACTAGGCCGTTAGTCGCAAAAAATGTGGTAAGTTTGCTCCACAATATAAAGCACACTACGATGAAACAATATAGACACCTCCTCTACTCCCTTTTACTTCTCTTCCTCTCGTGCCAAACTCAAGCTCAGAACATCTTTGACACAAAGGCAGCCGATAGCGTCACTCTACAACCTAGGGTGGCTAATAGCGATACCACGTACTATGCTGCCCTGCCACAGATAACCGTTCAGCACCACTATCGTCTACGCTTTGCCCCCCTTACCATCGAAGAGCAAAATGCTAATTGGCGACAAATACGCGATGTAAAGAAGGTACTGCCCTACGCTAAAAAGCTTACGGCCATCATGATAGAGACCTACGAATACCTGGAAACGCTACCCAACGATCGCGCTAGAGATCGCCATCTCGACCGAATAGAACGCGATTTGGTAGAAGAATATAAACCAATCATGAAGAAACTCACGCTCCGGCAAGGACTTCTGCTTATTAAGCTAATGGATAGGCAATCGTGCAGCACCGGATACGAACTCATCAAGGCCTTCTACGGAGGGTTAAAAGCCTCTATGTACAATATCTTTGCCGGCTTCTATGGGGGAGACCTCAAAAGCAAGTATGATCCACGCTTCAATCAAGAAGATGCTCTTACCGAACGCATCATTTATCTCGTGGAGCACAAGCAGCTGTAAGAGCCGACCTCTCATTCATAAGAATGGTATTTGTCTAATCCACGAATACTGTTCACGTACAAACTGGCAATCAACTTTTCGAACTAAAAAATATACATCGATGAAACAGAAAGTTTTATTCATCCTATTAAATGAATACACAGATTGGGAGGGAGCTTTTCTCTCCACGGCTCTTCATGTGGGCGTGATACCGGGCGGTGAAATAAAATACGAAGTGCATACCATTGCCCCGACATCGGACGCAGTCCGTTCCATCGGAGGTTTCAGAACCTTGCCCGATTATTCTTTCGAGAATATGCCGAAAGATTACGCAGCCTTGATACTTATCGGAGGTAACCATTGGGATGCATTAGAAGCAGAACTTGTTACACCATTGGTACAGGAGGCTTTGGACAAAAACAAAATCATAGGGGCAATATGCAATGGTGCTTCGTTCTTATGTTCGCACGGATTTCTCAACAATGTAAAACATACAGGCAATGGCCTTGACCAACTCAAACTCTGGGGTGGTGAAAAATACACAAATGAAGAGGGATATGTAGAAGCACAAGCCGTCAGTGATAGAAACATCATTACGGCAAATGGGCTAGGACACTTAGAATTCACTCGTGAGATGCTTCTATTACTAAAAGCGAATAGTCCGGAAAAGATTGCCATGTGGTATGATTTCTACAAGAATGGATTTATGAGATAATAGTATATAGGAAAGGGCTTGTTCCATTCTGGGAATAAGCTCTTTTCTATAACAAATCTATACCTTGACTTCATCCGTCCTTTTCCTTCTCTCTTGCAATCTTTTGATCTATGATTTGAGCGTAGTTTTACGTTCTGGCAATGAATGCCCTATTATGTTAGCATTTCTCTCCATCCAAATACCGACCTCTAAAGCCAGCCTTACAAACAAAAGCCTCCCGACAAGAAAGAATCCACCGAGCAGTTGAAAATGTGCAGGGTCTTCTCCTAGAACTTCATAATACAGTCTCAAGAGATTCCTAATGAGCTTTCGAGAAAAGGCTAATGTGCTTTCTCGGGATTCCTAATGAGCTTTCAAGAGATTACATTTCATTGGGGACAATACTACAAAAAAGAAAAGCCCACGCTGCAATGTTTGCAACGTGGGCTTTGTCTCCTAAAATCCCCTCTGATTTTGAGTACATCTCGTTTGCATCCCCACCCTCTTTTTATCGGACTAAGAAGAAAAAGGCGATGCAACGGAGGTGTATTTCCCGTCCCTATCTATCAAGCCGACGTTGATTCCAGGTATATCCACAGCAGCGTCGTCATCACTATCCGAGTTATTGAGGTCGTTGTGGGATTCACCCATACCAAAACATTTGGGTAGCTGAAACAATCCGACAATAGCAACATGGAACTCTTCTGCCATTAGCCTCAAGTCTTGCAAAATGGATATGAGCTCCTCCTTTCGAGACGTCGCAAGAGAGGATGGACTCAAGAGCTGGATATAGTCCACAAGCACGTAGTCAACAGATGTTCTTTCGAGTTTGCTACGGATTTGATCTAAGCTAATTTGTAGCGTATCATCAATGTCGATTCTACTCTTTAGAACCTGCAACTCATCCTCTTCTATCTGAAGTTTCATTCTATCAACAAGCCGCGATTGACTCATCTCAAGCGAGAAATAGAGAACCCTTCGAGTGCTCTGAGCTAAACGTAAAGCCACCGAAATAGCAAACGCTGTTTTGCCAACAGCCGGAGCACCTTTTACTATCGTCAGGGTACCTGCCGAAAAATGATTTAGAATAAAATCGCTAGATATCATATTAAAAGTTCTATGGAGAGATAGACCTCCTCTTCGCAATAGGGTAACTGACAAAATCACATTGTAGAGAAGTAAAAGGACGCCTTCATTTGAGCGTTTTGGAATAAGACATCGCAGTCTCGTATTTGTCTGCAATCATATCTTCTTTCGCTCCCCAAATAAATAGCTTATCTCCAACAATCTTGTAGAAGCGCTCATAAGTCCAATTAGATAGCTTTAATCCGGATCCATATACGAAGATGAATAAGCGGCTATTATCCTCTGTGTAGAAGAGCCTTTTTCCTCCCGGGTAGTGAAAGCCAATACATGACCCATCAGGATGGAATGTTATTGTCTTTTCCTTTGGGTGCACTTCTGTTTCGTTGGGCTCTAGAATAGTCCACGTGCCCAAAAGGCGCACATCCATCTCTTTTTTCGTCATATCTGGAGCACGCTCTTCGCAAGAGCATAATCCCCATCCTATAACTAGGGACAACGTAATTAATCCCAATAGGTGCAATAACTTTTTCATAACACAATCTTTTTCATATAAGTTTCATTGTCGGTAAACACCCCTCTTTGGGCTACTAGTGGTCAATACGAACTAGATACACCTAAGCCGTGCTAACTCTACTCCGTAATTCGCAACAGATGTAACAAAGGTACCATAAGCTTTCAAAAGAATCACCCTCCATCAAATACAATATTCCTCTTGCCCTAGGTTAGCATGATTTTCAGCCTAGAACTTTCCAAATTGTAGCCCTAGAATTTTTCCGCTGCTGCCCGAGAAACTTTTTCTTTCTGCCCTATACTCCCCCTAAGTATAGGGCTATTTTTTCTTCAAATTCACGGGAGAGATCAGAAGAGGTTTTCACACCCTATTTCAGGAAATTGGGCTATTAGAGCCCATTCCCCTATCTATCAAACAAATTCAGTACATTTGTATCCGTTCTCCTAGGTAAGAAGAATCATACTATAGAAAACTTAAAACAACAAATAGAAAGTATTATGAAGACTCTCATTAGGATGCGGGCATTAACGCTCCTACTGCTCTCCGTTTTGAGTGCAGGGCTTATCATTGGCTGTAAAAAAGGAAGTAAGAAAACAGATGATGAGGAGGCCAATAAAGTAACTACAGAGCGTGACTATAAGAATCTCAAGACAGTCCTCGATAGCACGTATAGCGATTGGCATATCATTATACAAGAGGCAGAGACAGATGTCAAGATAGAGGGTTACGACGAGTTTGATAAGATGGTCCTCGTTAGCATTTCAAAAGATGGAGAGGTGCTATTCGATAAAGAAGAGTTCACGAAAACTAGTCTACATAGTTCTCTTGACAATCACTTCCAATTATCCGACGCATATCTCGAGCAAATTACCAATACAACGGTATACATCTCCTTAGGGGCTTTTATTCCAGAAACGGACGATGGTCTTTACTTCACGCTTGCCTTTTCGAAAGATGGTCACTTCAAGAAGTATTTACACCCTTTGGCTCTGGATAATTCGGACTTTATCGTGGACTTTTACATTATGTACACGCATGAGAACCTCCAGAATCCCGTGGACAAGGCTTCACTCCAGCAAATAGCAAAAGCTTATGGTACCCCAAACTTTATAGAGCAACTGGAGAAAGAGGGATCCTTATCCATCTATCCGCCCGAGGTTGTCTCTCGCTATAAGCTTGATTTTCAGATAGAATCCGAAAGCACGGAGAACTATGACGATTCTCACCTCTCCTGCAAGGCTCTTTTCTATCCTCACGACAGCGACAAACTCATTAGCTCTATGAATGTTGAGCTAAAAGGGCGCAAAGGGGAATATGACGAAGTATACTACGACCGCATAGACCGGATTAGCCGCTAAGCATCTCCTTCTCTGCAGAACCACGCTCCAGGACTACGTTCCGCTAGAACATCCCTTCCGGAGATAACAAAAGGGCTGACTCCATCCGCTGAAGTCAGCCCCTCTTTTTCTCTGTACTGCTCGCAGCCGCCCTACTATTCCCCAAATCCCCAAATATCAACTCTAAAACAAACGAAAAAGCTTAAGCCGCCTCTTGCTCATCAAAAGAGCAGCCCTCTGTATTTTCCAGTTGTAAGTGCAACGCTTAGATAAACAAAAACCACCCTGGGGCT
>NZ_CALHDW010000008.1 GCF_938023125.1 uncultured Porphyromonas sp. | reverse complement strand
AAATGTTCATTAAGAGCATTGAAGAGAGATTGGAGGGGCTGCTCTTTCTTGGTCTATTGTTTGTTGGATCTTGCATTCTTTTGGTTTCGAGTTTTGATATTTTGGAAAAAGAAGATCCCTTTGGGAACATATTGCCGAGTGAGTATAGTTTAATATGAGGTTTTCTAGGAGATGCATAGGAATGTAAAGTATATTTGGAGACATGTTTGAGAAGTCTTTGAGGGCAGATTTGTGGGATTTCGAGGAAAGTTGTAAATTGCAGTCGCAAAGGGGAGTTTCCGAGCGGGTGACAGACCATTGCAAAATGTATTAAAATAAGAAACAAGAGAAGTATGGCATTTCGTTCAACTTTAAATCTCGGGGGCAAGGAATACGATGTCCTTGATTGTAAGTATTCGCTCCGTCGAGATGTGGACTCCAAGGGACGTCCCGCCTCAAACATTTATGGAGGTCGTATTCGTGTTCGCGTAGAATCGACGGCAGATACAACCATTCTAGAGCACATGGTGAATCAATTCAAGCCATTCAGTGGGAGTATCATCTTCAAGAAAGGCGATGAAGAGGCCAAGATGAAAGAACTGCAATTCGAGAATGCCTATATCATCGAATTTGAAGAAGGTATAGACATCGTCGGGGAAAACCCTATGTCTTTGTCAGTAACCATCTCGGCACAGACCATCAAGATTGGAGGCGCTCAGTACGAAGAAAACTGGCCTACGGCTTGATCGCCCCGCACAACGTAAGCATGTTCCCACACGGTTTCAGAGGATTTTTTCTTTGATTCAGTGTGGGTTTCGTGCTTGCAGACATTTGCATCAAACAAAAAACAAAGATATACCTATGGGCATATTGAACTACGAAATCGGGGGTAACGAGGTCAAAATAGATGCTTCGGAAGCCATTGCCAATATTCCGGAGAATCGAACGTTGCTTCTTGAAAAGCTGACAGCCGAAGCCCCCGTCAATCCGGAAGCTGTAGAGGGATTAAGTACAATTGAGGAGGTTTTTTCCGCCTTCCAACCCAATGTAGATGTGGAGTTTGAAAGTGCCGAAGGAGAACCCGTGAAAGAAAACTTCCGCTTCTCTACTACCGCAGACTTTCAAATCAAGAATATGACGGACAGGAGTCGTTTTTTGAGCGGTCTTTCGACCCAAAAAGACTTCTATGAGAAGTTGGTGAAACAGCTGCGCACCAACAAGGTTCTCCAACGAGCCTTAGAGAATCCTGAGAGTCGCCAGGCTATCATAGAAGCCTTGACGCAGTTGAAGAAAGAGTTGATGCAGACGTCAGTTCAGTAAAAGAGAGATTTGAGAGTATGGAAGAAAAAGAACAATTACAACGTGTGGAGCAAGAGACTCTTGCCCAACCGGTTTATCAAGAAAAAGTAGCCGATTCGTATTCCAAAGAGACATTGGATGGTGCTATATCCGCCCTCTCTCGGTATGGCGGCTTCAGTTTCTTGGAAACAGCCATTGATGGACTTCAAAACTTAAATCCGGAACGGAAGGCGCGTAAGAAAATGTTCCTTGTCGAGGAACAGAAAGAGGGCGAACGTCAGGCTCTTGCCCACAAGATTGACCTTTGGTTGGAGTTGCTAACCGAGAATAAGGATATCCCGGAAATGGTGCAAAAATGCCAGACCCAAACGAGCGTCGTCTCGGATCTCTTGGCCAAGAACCAATTAACCGCCGTCGAGGCCGTGCGAGATCTTGAAACCTCATATCGTGCCGTGCAACTCTTTTACAAAAACACAGAGTCGGATAAGCTGACCAATGTGACAATTGTCAATGCCTCTCCGGAGCAATTAACGGATTTGGATAATTCCCGTTTTATAGACTTTGTTGCAGACGAATTGAAGCAAAACTACGATCGTTTGGACCTTCGTACCAATTATTCCCTGCTCGTGCTTCCCGGTTATCTTGGATCAAACAAAGTGGTGGAAAAGTGGGCTAAGATCGCCAACAACAATAAGGTCATGCTCTTCACGGACTTTGCCGACTTGGAGAAACCGGATGATGTGGTGGATATGTTTTTCACCTCCAATCTCGCCGGAGGGGATACCTTCAAGTGCAATACGGTCATGTGTTGTAATTGGCTTGTAGGACGTGGCGCTTACAAGGAAATAGGAGAAACCGAAGACTTGCACGTCTCGCCTGCATCTGCTTTGGCCGGGAAAGTCTACCGTACCCTGATGTCGCAAGTTACCGCAGGGAAGAAATATGGAGGCATCAATGAAGTGGATTCTGTGGTATTCCCCCTGAAGAAAAGCGAAATATCCCAATTGGACTCCATGGGGTTGGTTCCCATGGTCAATGAGTACGGGAAAGTGATGGCATTTTCCGCCAAGACCCTCTTTAATGGGGACAATCTTGGCTTGCAAACCTACTCCGTTGTCCGAGTATTCGACTACATTACCAAGGTTTTATTTGACTTCCTGAATCGTCGCTCTTTTGAAAATTGGAGCGGAAAGACGGAGCGAGATCTCCGCTCTCAGATCGTGAAGTTCTTGGATGACATACAGGGTCCGGATCGCTTGATAGAACGCTCTAAGATTGTGCGATTGGAAAGAGATCCTCACCAAAAAGACCGCATCTATCTGGATATTCATATCACCCCCTACTTCCCGGCCAAGAGTTTTGTTATCAAATTGGATGGGACGAAAGGGGACGACGAAGCAAGCTGGACAAGCGAATACGAGCAAGAGAAGTAGTCTTCCCCTCTCTCTCAGGGGCAAACCTCGTGTGTCAGGCTCACAAATAAACTATACTCGAAACTATGGAACTATCTCTCAATCCCGTTCGCCCCAAAGTCCGCTTTGATGGGGAGGAATTTTTATTTGAATCCTTGCTTCTCGAACAGAAGATGAACTCCTGCCACTATTTCGAAGTGGTCAAGGAGTTCTTCTCTCAAGATGAGATGTGGAAAACCAAGCCGGAGGCTTTGGTCAAGATGATTGGCTCTCGTGCCCTCATTTATTTGGAGCATCTGGATGGCAGTCATCCCTATGAGTTTTCCGGCTGGGTTACCGATGTGCAAATCGACTCGTGGGAAAATTTCACCGACAGTCTTGACTACAAGCACCGCTCCAATAAGGTTCGTATTATAGGTCAGGGGGATATCGTCAAGTTAGATGGGACCCCGACAATGAATTCTTATGTCGATAAGCCGTTGAGCGATATTGTGAAGCGGGTTACGGAGAAGGCCTCTTTTGAGATCAAATGTAATCCCAAATACAAGGGTCTTTTGCCCTACGCTATGCAGTATGGAGAGAGTAACTTCGATTTTCTCAATCGCCTGTCTTGCACCTACGGAGAGCTCTTTTATTATG
>NZ_CALHDW010000007.1 GCF_938023125.1 uncultured Porphyromonas sp. | reverse complement strand
CGAACCTTGACAAACAGAACCAAAACCTGTTGTGCTACCATTACACCACGAGACAAAACCGTGAGCAACTCTTATCGAATTGCGAGCGCAAAGGTAGTAACTAATTCTCGATTGTGCAAATGTTTAGGGAGAAAAATCACAAATTAGTGATTATGTGAAGCCTTAGATGATGAGTTGGTCCATCGTCCGCTTGGGTACATGATGCACTTTATCCTCCGTTCGATAGTAGCGAATATCCCCATCGGGGGTAGGGAGGGGCTCTATAACAACCTCCTCAATAGGCTTGCCTAGTGCTACCACAGTAATAGGGGTGTAACGGTCTGTATCCAAGGATAATAGGTCGGACATTTTTGCACTATCAAATGCCGCCAAAATACATCCTCCGTAGCCGGAAGAGCGTGCCATTAGCGTAAGAGCCTCAAGCTGAATGCCTTCATCAAAACGGGAAGAAGCCGAAATAGTGCGATCTAATACCTGTACAACAAAAGCAACCGGACGCTCTTCTGGAGAAGGGCCTTGCCAATCCGGCAAGTATGCAGCCCAGTGGAGTAATGAAAAGACAGCATCTACTTGAGTTTTGTCCGTTATAATCCTATACTTCAGAGGCTGGGCATTCTTTGCAGAAGCAGTGTAGCGAAGCGCCTCTATCCAAGATCTAATTTCTTCCTCTGAGAGCTGTACAGAAGAATCAAAGCGACGATAACTTCGGTTGCTTTTTAGTAATGCAAGCAGTTGCTTTTTCTCCATCATAATGTGCTATTTCTATCCTTTAGATACTTACTATATAAGTTGTTCTGTTGCTGCATAAGATAAACCCTAAGCGATCGTTTCATTGTCTTATAATGCCTTAATCCGTCTCCTTTACTGTAGATACTAGATGAAGGGAGAGACAAAGGCTTGTGGAGTAGTAACGTTTGGTAGCTCAGAACACAAACAATCCATCAAGCTTTATTTTCTTGACCAACAACCGAACATAACATGTGTTATAACCAAATTAGGGGATACTTACACCTGCAACCCTCCGATAAGCTCGGCCACGTTCGTCATCTTGTGTCGCTCCAGATAGGACTCTATTCCTACTGCAATCTTCTGTGCAACAGAGGGATCCACAAAATTGTAACACCCAACTTGAATTGCAGAAGCTCCGGCAAGAAGGAATTCAATCGCATCCGAAGTAGAAGCAATTCCCCCCATACCAACGATGGGGATATGCACCTTACTAGCCACCTGCCATACCATGCGCAAGGCTATTGGCTTGACACAGGGACCCGATAGGCCTCCCGTGATCGTAGATAAAATAGGACGGCGCTTCTCGGCATCTATAGCCATCCCAAGTATGGTATTTATAAGGGAGAGACTGTCTGCTCCGGCATCCTCTACCGCCCTTGCAATCTCCGTAATGTCAGTCACGTTGGGAGAGAGTTTTACCATCAAATGCTTGGGATAAACGGCCCGTACTGCACTCACAACTTCATAGGCACCCTTGGCTGTTACACCAAAAGCCATCCCGCCCTCTTTTACATTGGGACAAGAGATGTTTAGCTCTATGGCTGGTATCTTATCTAAGGAGCCTATAAGGGCTGCGGTATTAACATAATCATCTATATTAGAACCGCTTACATTCACCAGAACCTGAGTGTCGTAATCCTTTATTTCAGGATAAATATGCTCTACAAAATAGTGAGCTCCCTTATTTTGCAACCCCACAGCGTTAAGCATCCCCGAAGGGGTCTCCGCCATTCTGGGATAGGGATTCCCCTCCCGAGGCGACCATGTGGTACCTTTTACGACAATCCCCCCGAGCCTATTTAGATCCAGAAAATCGCAGTATTCCGTGCCATAACCAAACGTTCCGGAGGCGGTCATTACAGGGTTTCTCAATACCAACCCCTTCCCAAGATCTATCGTTGTATCTATTGTATTGCTCATGACCATAGTAATTCTTCCGTTCTAAAGACCGGGCCTTCTGTACAAGTACATTTATGCCCTTCGGTTGTATTTTCCACACAGCAAAGGCAAGCCCCGATCCCACAAGCCATTTTATTTTCGAGGGAAACTTCGCAGGGGATAGAGTGCTGCTTTGCCCATCGGGCTACACTCTTCATCATGGGGAGTGGACCGCATGTATATACACTACTATAAATAGGTGTAGCACATATACTATGATCGGTTACTCGCCCCTTTTCGCCAAAGGAGGCATCTTCGGTAGTGCAATAGAGATCCCCTATATTTTTGAATTCATCCTGCAGTACGAGAAGAGACTTCGTTCGAGCTCCTAGCAAAAACGTAGGTTTGATACCCTCTTGCTGCAATTTTTTCCCGAGCATGAGTAGAGGGGCAATACCTACTCCCCCTCCTATTAATAAGGGAACCTCCCCGGAGAAGTCTGAGAAATAGGAGAATCCATTCCCTAGGGGAGCAATAAGATCGATAGTAGCCCCTGGAGCAAGGGTGCACCAATAGGACGATGCCAATCCCACTTTCTGCACAAGCAGCACAAGGCAATGCGTCTCGCTATTATAGTCACATATAGATATAGGGCGGCGCAGAAAAGCACCACTTTCTTTGGCGAGCAATTGTGCAAATTGCCCCGGCCTCATCTCTCCCTGATAGCTCTTCGGGAGCTCTAATTCCAGTCTATAGTAACTCTCGTTGAGTGCACTGTTGGATCGAATTGTGCTTTGTAAAATCTCTTTCTTCATTCACTAAGGTGTCATTCGTTTCTCTCAGCAAAGATACAGCCAACAAGTCAAACGAACCTTATTTGAGCACAAAGGTCTCAAAGCTCCCATCCGAATAAAAGACGCGAATTTCGGTAATACTCCTTTTTTCTATGGAGTTTTGCTGTGAAAGGGTCTCAGAGACCACTTTACTAATCAAATCCTCCGGGATTTCTCTAGATGGAGCTAGTTTTTCTGCACTGTTTTCCCAGGCTTTTTGATTTGTATTTTGCTGATATACAGAAGTATCAAGACCTTCTCCAAAGCTATTTTCGAGGAATAAACCCTCTCTATTTTTCGATATTTCAATTCGCTCTTCCCCCTGCCCAAGAATAATCCACGTAGGATTCCATTCCGGGAAGCCTTTAGCGATTTTTAGGAGAGTGGAGAGAGAAGGTTTGTTTCTATTCTCTAACGTTTGGGAAAATGTAGCAGGAGGAATACCTGCTTGTTCGGCAAAAGTTTTTGCTGTCATGCCCAAAGACTCCATCATGTAGCGAAGTCTCTGAGTAATTTGATCTATAATGGCAGGGATATTGTCCATAATTTCCAGTAAATCTAGATTCTCATTTCCACACCACAAATATACAAATGATTTTCCACTTCATGGTTATGCCTTTTATTTTTACAAGCGGTTTTTCTAGTCAAATGCATTTGCAATTCTCATTCCTCGGATATGCATATACGAATTACACTCTATATTGTTTCTCAGTAAAAGTCCCATTTCACTCTTTATCAGCACAATAAGTACCATTTATGCAGTCTGTAGGATAGAATGAATAGCAACAGAGAACTACTCCCCTAGAAGTCGGATACAAAACCTCAGTATGCAACAATATTGAATTCATTTTCAGATACTTACTAACAATTTTCAGCCTATCATATTATAAAAACCAGGTGGGTTCTCAATTAAGAATCGGAGGGAAAATGCAAATCAAACACATCCAAACCATGATGGTAATGACCTACTCCCCATAGCTATTCAAATGGTTTTGCAAAATACGTTTATGTAAATGCAAATGAAAACAGCGTAAAAACATTCATTTAAAACATGAAAATGAAGAATTCAAAGGGAGTGATCGAAAACCCTCTCCTCCCTTTCGAAGGGTGAAAAAAGTGCCGGATTTCGCTTTTTCAATATTTCTATCCTGACGAGTGGTGAGGCTAGAATATTGAAAAATTGAAGGCTTACATTATGTTCGATTCAAAATCCGAAAATCGAGGATCTAGAAGAGGAAAAAATTTCTCCAACAGCATCCTCCCCTAACCACTCTCCATGCGCATAAAAATTTAGAAGCAGAAGAGCCGAGAAGATAGTAGCCGGAAAATAAAATTATTCTGAGTAGAACTAAAATTTATTCTACCCTACTTCTTGTAAAAAACAGAGCTAAAAGGGAAAGAAAACCAGCGAAGAAATATTCAGAGGAATAGGCAAAAAAAAGTACCCCTTGACTATATCAAAGAGCACTTTGCTACAAAAAAGGAAATGATCTCCCCTCCTCTATTTCGAGTTGGGGAGGTCTATAAGCGCGAGAAATTCATCCTCAGATAGAAGAGGAATACCTAGGGCAAGGGCTTTCTCTCGCTTGCTGGGGCCCATATCTTCTCCGGCCAAGATGAAGGATGTTTTCTGGGAAATAGAAGAGACTTTCTTCCCACCGAACTGCTCTATAATCTGCGTATACTCGTCTCGAGAATGCCGACTAAAGGTTCCACTTATCACGATAGATTTTCCCTCCAGAGGGCGCGAAATCGCTTCAGAAAAGCCTTCTTCCGAGGGGTTGGATAAGGTCACTCCAAACTCTTTGAGGGCTGCAATAATCTTCTGATTACGCTCATCGGCAAAGAAAGAGACTATGCTCTCAGCAATGCGTTCGCCAATACCATCTAGAGTTTGTAGCTCCTCTTGGGAGGCTTCCATCAGAGCTTCAATCGAATTGAAGGTGCGGGTTAGGATTTTTGCCACGTTTTCTCCTACATAGCGAATACCCAATCCAAATAAAATGGCAGGGAACGGACGCGATTTGGATTGCTCTATACTACCGAGAAGATTCCCCGTAGCGCATTCCTTAAACCCATCAAGGGAGAGAATATCATCAGCTGTAAGGCGATACAAATCGCAGATAGATTTGACAAAACCACGGCTATAAAGAGCCTCTATCGTCTCGGGACCAATGGTAATATCGGCAGCCTTTCGTTGTGCATAATGCTCTATGGAACCCTTTATTTGCATAGGGCATCCTAGTTTATTCGGACAGAAATATCCGACTTCACCCTCAGCCTTTATAAGGGTTGTACCACAGTCCGGACAGGCAGAAGGAAAGACGATTGGCAGGGCATCAGACTGCCGAAGAGATTTGTCAACTCCTGCTATTTTAGGGATGATTTCACCCCCTTTTTCCACATATACATAGTCCTTTTGGTGCAGATCCAATGAGAGGATAAAGTCAGCATTATGCAGGGTGGCTCGGCGCACTACCGTACCCGAAATTAGGATGGGAGCAAGGTTGGCAACAGGGGTAATAATCCCGGTTCTTCCCACTTGATAGGAGACGTCGATCAACTGGGTTGAAGCCCGCTCCGGTTGGTATTTATAGGCGATAGCCCAACGTGGTCCTTTGGCCGTAAAACCGATTGTTTGCTGTAATGCAAGGGAATCCACCTTGAGAACAATCCCATCGGTGGCAAAAGGCAGGGAGCGACGTGCTGTATCCCAATGATCAATAAAGGCGTACACCTCCTCCAGCGTAGAGCATTGAGCGCTATAGTCCGAGACCTTTACGCCCCAAGATTTTGCCAAGCGGAGACGTTCTGCATGGCTATCGATAGCTAACCCATCCACCAATAAATAGTAGAAGAAGGCATCAAGTCTGCGCTCTGATACTACGCTGGTATCTAGCTGTTTCAAGGTTCCTGATGCAGCATTTCTCGGATTGGCAAATGGGTCTTTTCCCTCTGCCAATCGTTGGCTATTTATCCGCTCAAATTCGTCGTATGGGAGCAAAATCTCCCCTCTCACTTCTACTCTGGGGGGGATATTCTCCCCTAATAGTCGGAGGGGGATTGAGCGAATTGTGCGAATATTGTTGGTAACATCGTCGCCCTCAATTCCGTCTCCTCTGGTAATTGCTCGGCTAAGCTCTCCATTGAGATAGACAACGGCAATAGAAAGGCCATCGAACTTGAGTTCGCAATCTAGGGTCAAAGAGCCATTCCCCGAGTGCAAACGGTGCCAAAACTCCCGTACCTCGTCATAATTGTAGGTATTGGATAAGGAAAGCATAGGGGCGGAATGCCGCACTGAGACAAAGCTGGGATTCCGATCGCTCCCGACTCGTTGAGTGGGAGAGGTGGGGGTAATAAGCTCGGGATGCTGCGCCTCCAGATCTATCAATTGTTGCATCAAACGGTCGAATTCTACGTCGGAAATGTCGGGCGTAGCAAGCACATAATAACGATAATTATGCTGTTCGATTTCGCTCCTTAGCTGCTCTATTCTCTCTTCTACTCCGGGCATAATTGATATATAATTAGATCTTGATAGGCACCATGTTGCCACTGCCATTGGGGTAATTGAGCTATCCTTTTATAGTGGCTTTGATCAAAAAATAGCACGGCCTTGGCATTGTCTCCCACCACTTCTGCATACAATTGATGCAGGCGTAATACGTCAAAAGTATAATGCTCTATACACGATAACATCCGTCTTCCGTAGCCCTTATGCTGCCACGAGGGTAGCACAACGAGCCCCACGGCAGCTCGCCGATGGAAATGGTCGTAGTTGTAAAGCTCTATGTATCCTATGGGGGTGGGAGTTCCCTCTCCTGGGAACTTTACTTCTGCAATGAGCATGAGAGAGCCGTTTTCTAGGAGATGCGAATTACCAACCTGAGCAAACTGCTGCGCCTGGAACCTCGCCAACGGCTCGTATAGGGTGTTACTTTCAGCAAGAGAAGGGTCATTTTCCCAAGAGTGAAGCAACCGGGCATCCTCCGGCTCCACAAGGCGTAGAGCAAGTTCTTTATCCCTCAAACAGTCCAATCTCATGGGTTCGTCCTTAATGGGTTATACTCTTCTTTTTTCGTTTTATCGGAAAGATAGAGTGAAGTCGCTCCTATCTCGCAAAGCTCTTGCAAGGGTAACTTCATCAGTATATTCTAGTTCATCCCCCATAGCAATCCCTCTTGAGAGTAAACTTACATGCACCCCTAGAGGGGCTAAACGCTTGTAGATATAAAAGTTGGTGGTCTCCCCTTCCATGGTGGGACTAATGGCTAAGATAACCTCTTTTATTTGCTCTTTGGGGATACGCTCCACAAGAGACTCTATCTCTAGGTCTTGGGGGGCAATTCCATCGATGGGGGATATAACCCCACCTAATACATGGTATAATCCTTTGTACTGCGCAGTGCGTTCGACAGCCATAACATCGCGGATATTCTCCACTACACAGATGGTTTGTGTATCGCGAGAGGGATCTGAACAGATGGGACAGCAAGGGCTGTCGCTTATATTATGACACCTCTCGCAATAGATGATATTCTCCCTCAATTCTATGATGGAAGAACCTAATAAATTGGCAAAGCTCTCCGGTCGGCGCAAAATATAAAGAGCCAACCGAAGAGCTGTTTTCCGCCCGACACCGGGCAATAGAGATAGTTGGTCTACGGCTTTTTCGAGCCACTTAGACGGATATTTCGAAGTCATTTAATCGTCGAAAACATCTAAGTCATTACCCTCTTTGTCGTAAAACTTATAGTCTAAGAATGCAATACTTTGGTCTTCTACCAACTTAAGTCCACGAGAGTACTTCTTACGCCATCGAGAAAAAACAGATGGAGAGAAGATCTCATGCCTCTGTAGGTAGGCAGCAACATAGGGGTTTACATGCAAATTGCATTGTCTTACATTATGGTCCACCATAAGGTCGGCCACCTTTTTTTCTATCTGCTCAACAAGGAGTATTGAGGCTTGCATTTTGCCCGTACCCATACAAGTAGGGCACGTTTCTTCGGTATGCTCGGTAGTTGCTTCGCGCACTCTTTGGCGCGTTATCTGCATGACACAGAACTTACTAAGCGGGAGAATATTGTGTTTAGCTCGGTCTGTCTTCATAAGAGCCCTCATGTGATCGTACAACTGTTTACAATGCTGAGGGTCGTTCATATCGATAAAGTCTACAACAATGATTCCGCCCATGTCTCGTAATCGAAGTTGACGTGCAAGTTCTTCCGCGGCAGAGAGATTCACATCCAGAGCTGTATCTTCTTGCGCATTCGATTTGCGAGAGCGATTGCCACTATTTACGTCAACTACGTGCATTGCCTCCGTCTTTTCGATAATGAGGTATGCCCCACCCTTGTAGGTTACAGTGCGCCCAAAGAGTGATTTTACTTGCCTAGTTACGTCGTAGTGATCAAAGATGGGTTTGCTATTGTCGTAGTACGATACTATGTCTGTGCTATCGGGAGCTATAGTCGAAATATAGTCCTTAATAGCCCCATACATATCCTTGTCGTTTATAGCAATCTCCGTATAGGTAGCGGCACTAAAGGTATCCCTTAATAGACTTAGTGCTCTATTGGGTTCGGCACAAATGAGCGTGGGAGCTTTTGCTCGAGGGAGCTTCTTGACGCTATCGTTCCATCGACTGACCAAACGATTGAGCTCCGCATGTAGCTCTAGAGCCTTTTTTCCGATCGCTGAGGTGCGTATCACCACAGTAAATCCCTCCGGCTTAATACTCTGTATGAGGCTTTTGAGCCGCTTACTTTCTTCCTTTGAAGAGATTTTTTTCGATACAGAAACCTTGTTGCCAAAGGGGAATAGCACCATGCTACGTCCTGCAAGAGATAACGTAGTCGATAGGCGAGCTCCTTTGGTCGAGATAGGCTCTTTTGTTACTTGTACCAATAGGGTTTGACCGGCTGATAAGACGTTCTCTATCTTACCCTCACGAGGGAGGGCAACACCCGGTGCTACCTTGGTGAGAGGAGGGAGGTTACGGCCTTGGGCTATCATCTTTAGATAATTTTCGGTAGCTCCAAACTCCATCCCCAAATCATAATAATGTAAGAAAGCATCCTGCCCAGACCCTATATCCACAAAAGCTGCATTCAGCCCGGGCATAATCTTCCGTACCTTTCCGAGATAAATATCCCCGACGGCGCAAGAAGAATTGCTCTTTTCTCGCTGAAATTCCACGAGTTTGCGATCCTCAAGAAGGGCCATAGCCACCTCTTTGGGCCGTACATCAATGATTAATTGACTATCCACGTGTTTCTTTTGTTTACTTGTGATATAATCTTTGGTAGTCTGCTACCAATCCTGAAGAAACGCAAAACCCATGTACCTTGGTACAAAGGATTCATCTCATCTCTTCGGGATACGAAATCGGACCTTTACGCCACTTCCCCATTATATATAACCACGCAAGAGGGATACTGCCCGCATTTAGGAGTTCCCTCTTACGAAGAGCTTGTAATGGTTCGGCACAAGCCCGAACCCTAAAACAGCCCAAAGGCTGTAGGGTTACTTCTTCTTATGACGATTCTTCTTCAAACGTTTTTTACGCTTGTGCGTTGCCATCTTGTGTCTTTTTCTCTTCTTACCACTTGGCATATTGTCTCCAAATTAAAGGGTGAAACTTACTTTGTTTATTGTTTTTTGTAGCTCTTAATCTATAAAAGAATAGAACTACTTTTTTGTTTACTTCTTGATCTCTGTTCCCCCCAGCATCTCAGAGAATACTTTAGAAGGCTTGAAGCTGGGAACATTGTGCTTCGGGATAATAATAGCCTCCTTCTTTGAGATGTTGCGAGCTATCTTCTGAGCTCTCTCTCTAATAACAAAACTACCAAACCCTCTGAGATAGATATTGTTGCCCTGAGCCATCTCATCCTTGACAACATCCATAAAAGTCTCTACGGTACGCAATACTTCGTCACGATCTAATCCTGTTCTCTTAGCTATCTGAGCCACAAGGTCTGCCTTTGTCATTACTATCTTTATTTATAATTATCTGATACTCTATACAGTTTCGGTGTACAAAGGTAGCAATTAATTCGCTTTGAAATACAGACTTGCAGTATTTTCATCTCACTAAGAAACGAAGCACAACCGAGAAACGGAGAAAATGCTGCTGCCCTAGACTTAAAAACATATAGGCCTGGAGCAATATTTTTCTTGGGTAGAAATAGGAAATTTCTCAGCCAGAAACCGAGAGGATTATTGGGCTAAATATTTTTTGATACCACCCTATTTTCTTGGGGTTTTTCCCGAGCACTAATCCTCTAGCTAGGAAGCAAAATCTCTTCTGAGAGCATCCGAATCTATCGGGCTAGGCTCCCGAAAAAGCCTCTTATGCCCCCTTCCTCTAAAGCTCCAGAATCTTTTTCGCCAATTATTCGTGCTAATCCCTTATAAGTTGGTAACTTTGGGGCGGAAACGAAATCTGCTCACCATTTAACCTTTGCTCAAGGGTTGGGGAGTCGTGGGTAGAGTTTGTTATTTAGGCAACAGATAACATATTAATATAATGACAGGAACCATGAAGAAGGCTATTACATTAGCCGAGCTCACCGCCAAGTTTCACGACGGTATGTCTGTGATGATGGGCGGATTCTTGGGGAATGGAACCCCGGAACGAATTGTAGACGCCCTCGTAGAGAGCGGCGTTAAGGATCTCACTCTCATTACCAACGACACCTCGTATCCCGAGAAGGGCTGCGGACGTCTTATTGCCAATCATCAGGTAAAGAAGCTTATTGTATCACACATTGGTACGAATCCTCTCACAGGAGAGCAACTTAATGATGGCTCGCTAGAAGTGGAGTTTAGCCCTCAAGGCACGTTGGCCGAACGTATTCGTTGCGGAGGCTCTGGGCTTGGTGGCGCACTTACTGCCACAGGTTTGGGTACTGTTATCGCTGAGGGTAAGGAGTTGGTAAAGGTTGATGGAAAAGAGTATCTGCTTGAGAAGCCTATCCGTGCAGAGTTTGCTTTCCTCAAAGGATCTATTGGCGACGAAAAGGGGAACCTAGTATATAAAGGAACCTCACAAAACTTCCAACCTCTCATGGCAATGGCTGCAGATACCGTTGTAGTGGAGATCGAAGAGTTGGTACCAGTGGGTGCAATAGAGCCTCATGCTGTACATACCCCCAGCATTTTTGTTGACCATATCGTGGTCGATAAATAAACCATTAATCAGAAGTATAAACACTATACTAATACAATAAAGTTTATGAGTAATCCTAAATCTATGATTCGTCTGCGTATGTCTCAAGCAGATGCACACTATGGTGGCAATCTTGTAGATGGCGCACGCATGCTACAGCTCTTTGGTGATGTAGCAACAGAGCTTCTTATCATCCAAGATGGTGACGAAGGTCTCTTTTGTGCCTATGACAGTGTAGAGTTTCTAAATCCTGTATATGCAGGGGACTACATCGAAGCTGTAGGGGAGATAACCCATGTGGGTAACTCTTCTCGCAAGATGACATTTGAGGCTCGCAAGGTGATTAAGCCCCGTCCTGACCTCTGTGACTCTGCAGCTGATGTATTGCCAGAACCCATCGTAGTATGTCGTGCTACCGGTACTTGTGTAGTACCCGTTAAGTGCCAACGCAATAAATAAGGTATAGTTGAGAATGGAAAAACTCATTATTACAGCTGCCATCTGTGGAGCAGAGGTAACCAAGGAGCAGAATCCTGCGGTACCCTACACTGTAGAAGAGATTGTGCGTGAGGCTAAAAGTGCCTACGATGCCGGTGCAGCCGTTGTACATATCCACGTACGCGAAGACGATGGAACGCCCACTCAGAGCCGGGATCGTTTTAAAGTGTGTATGGATGCTGTGCACGAGGCTTGTCCCGATGTTATTCTTATCCCCTCTACCGGAGGTGCTGTTGGGATGACTGCAGAAGAGCGTTTGCAACCTACAGAGCTATTCCCTGAGATGGCAACGTTGGATTGTGGTACGTGCAACTTCGGGGACGAAGTCTTCGAAAACACCATGCCCATGATGCGTGCCTTTGGCAAGAGAATGCTCGAAAACAATATCAAACCCGAGTACGAATGCTTCGAAATGGGGCACCTAGATACAATCTTGCGCATGGCTGCCAAGGGAGAAGTGCCTGGCGATCCTATGCAGTTTAATTTCGTATTGGGCGTTCCGGGCTGTACGCCTGCAACAGTAGAAAACCTTGTATGGCTCGTTAATCGCATCCCTGCAGGTTCTACTTGGACTGCGACAGGTATTGGCCGCAGCGCCTTTACTCTAGCCGCTCCCACCATCGTAATGGGAGGAAATGTTCGTGTTGGCTTCGAAGACAATTTGAATATTTCTCGTGGAGTGCTTGCTCGCTCTAATGGAGAGTTGGTAGAAAAAGTGGTACGTCTATCCCGAGAATTAGGTCGTGAGATCGCCTCGCCTGCTGAGGCTCGTGCCATCCTCTCTCTTCGTCCACTAAAGTAATCTTTCATCATAAATCGATTTAATTCAATCAAATTCGTTCTATGCAAAAAAAAGGCAACAAATATGGTACGCACCGCGTACTCGATCCTCAAGGCGTACTTCCACAGCCTGCTAACAAAATTGACAACAACATGGATGAGATCTACGACAACGAGATCCTCATTGATGTACAGACTTTAAATATTGACTCTGCTAGCTTTACACAGATCCACGAGCAAGCCGGTGGCGATAAGGAAAAAATTGCTGAAATCATGCTCGGTATCGTTGCAAAGCAAGGTAAACACCGCAACCCTGTAACAGGTTCTGGTGGTATGCTCCTCGGGACTGTTGAGAAGATTGGTGATGCCCTCAAAGGTAAAATTGACCTCAAAGAAGGAGATAAGATTGCGACTCTCGTATCTCTATCTCTTACTCCCCTTCGCATTGATAAGATCAAAGAAATTCGCTCTGATGTAGACCAAGTAGACATCGACGGTAAGGCAATTCTTTTCGAAAGCGGTATCTATGCTAAGATCCCTACAGACCTTCCCGAAAAGCTAGCTCTCTCTGCTCTCGACGTTGCAGGTGCTCCCGCTCAAACAGCTAAGCTTGTAAAGCCCGGCGATACAGTATTGATCATTGGTGCCGGTGGTAAGAGCGGTATGCTTTGCTGCTACGAAGCTATGAAGCGTGCCGGTGTTACAGGTAAGGTAATCGGTCTCTGCCACTCTCAAAAGAGCGCAGATCGTCTCAAAGCTCTAGGCTTCTGTCACACAGTATTTACAGCAGATGCTACACAGCCCGTACCCGTAATGGAAAAGATCTCTGAGCTAACAGGTGGCCAAATGTGCGATGTTACGATCAATAATGTAAACATCCCCGATACTGAGATGACAAGTATCCTCTGCACCAAGAACGATGGTGTTGTATACTTCTTCTCTATGGCAACCAGCTTCACCAAGGCAGCTCTTGGTGCAGAAGGTGTTGGTAGCGATGTTACTATGATTGTAGGTAATGGCTATACAAAGGGTCATGCCGAAATCACGCTACAAGAACTCAGAGAAAACGAAGCTCTCCGTAAGATCTTTACCGATCTATACGCTTAATTTGACCTAGAGAAATAGATGTGGGACGTCTCCAATAGGGGAGGTTCTGCATCTATTTCAAAAGCAATCACGCTCTTTTTGGGGTGGAGTCTTCCCCCTCTTTGCTCACTTGTTTACCTTTTGTACCCTGCTCAGAATTGTGGTATAGAGGTCTACTCCGAGAGTTATTCCCTACTAGGGAGAGTTCGTGTTTGTTTCTTTCCTCCTTTAAGGCAACCTCAGATATTACACAAGAATATCTCCGAAATGAACGAAAGCAGAAGAAAATACTATTTCCCTGACGTAACCGATGAGCAGTGGAATGACTGGCATTGGCAGGTGAAAAACCGGATTGAGACACTCGATGATCTCAAAAAGTATGTTACTCTCACCCCCGAAGAAGAGGAGGGAGTACGGGAGTCTCTCAAGAGCCTCCGTATGGCTATCACACCCTATTACCTTAGCTTAATAGATCCCAACGATCCCAACGACCCCGTACGTAAGCAGTCGGTGCCTACGGATCACGAGCTAGTTATTAGCGAAGAAGACCAACTTGACCCTCTAAGCGAGGATGAAGACTCTCCTACGCCAGGGCTTACACACCGCTATCCCGATCGTGTACTATTCTTGATTACAGACATGTGTTCGATGTACTGTCGCCACTGTACACGTCGTCGTTTTGCGGGACAAAAAGATGCTGCATCGCCTCGTGAACGAATCGATAAGGCTATTGAATATATTGAACGTACCCCTGAGGTACGTGACGTGCTACTATCGGGTGGAGACGCCTTGATGGTTAGCGACTCCATGATCGAGTATATCTTGCAACGTTTGCGTGCTATCGATCACGTAGAAATTATCCGCTTTGGCTCTCGTACTCCCGTAGTTTTGCCGCAGCGTATCACTCCTGAGCTCGTGGAGATTATCAAGAAATATCATCCCGTTTGGCTCAACACTCACTTCAATCACCCCAATGAAATTACGGCAGAGTCGAAGGCTGCTTGCGAACGTCTCGCTAATGCCGGAGTACCCCTTGGTAACCAAACAGTATTGCTCCGAGGGATTAACGACTGCACCTACGTGATGAAGAAGTTGGTACATGAGTTGGTAAAGATTCGTGTACGCCCCTACTACATCTATGTATGTGACTTGTCTCGTGGTATTGGTCACTTCCGTACTCCCGTATCTAAGGGTATCGAGATCATAGAAAACCTCCGTGGACATACCTCCGGATACGCTGTTCCTACCTTTGTGGTAGACGCACCCGGTGGTGGTGGAAAGATCCCCGTTATGCCCAATTATATCGTATCTCAGGCTCCCAATCGTGTTGTACTCCGCAATTACGAAGGGGTACTTACCACCTATACAGAGCCTGCTCATTACGAAGAAGAGTGCCATTGCCCCGAGTGCGAAAAGCAACGCAAGGATGGTGTGGCAGCTCTGCTTGCCGGGCAACAGCTCGCCATTGAGCCAAACAAATTGGCTCGTAAGGAGCGCAACCGCAAGCGTCAAGAAGGTAAATAATCACGTTTCTCTCTCCATCAATGCCCTTTATATCAGGCCTTACTCAGCTGCGTAGTCTTTCCATCGTAGGAATGGCAAAAAACACAGGAAAGACGGAATGTCTTAACTATGTTTTGCGTCGTTTGTGGGAAGAGTATCCCCAAGTAAGTTTGGCATTGACCTCTATTGGTATTGATGGGGAGCGTCGGGATCAAGTAACTCAAACCGATAAACCCGAGATCTGTCTACACCCAGGCACCGTCTTTGTTACGGCCGAAAAGTTTTATCGTAATAAGTTGGTCGCAGCAGAGGTTGTAGGGATCGATGAGCAATACACCACTTCTCTTGGTCGAGCCATCTATGCAAAGTCTAAGGGAACGGGCAAGGTACTCATTGCAGGACCGGCCTCTACGGGAGGTTTGAAGCACATTATAAGGAAGATGCGAGATGGGAACATTGATCTAACCATTATCGATGGAGCCCTCTCTCGCATCAGCCTAGCTGCTCCCTCCGTATCAGAAGGAATGATTTTGGCAACGGGGGCGGCTTATAGTGTACAACCGGAGGAGTTAATCCGCAAGACACACCACCTCTATCGGCTAATACAACTACCGGAGTATTCGTCAAGAGCCATTGCAGATAGCCTTGCAGATGTAGAGAGAGGGATGTTTGTGATTGATGCTGAGGGGAATGTATTTGAGACGGGATTCATCTCCGCTCTGTCGGATCGTATCTGGCAAGACGTGGAGTGGATACAACGAGGGGATACCCTTTTCGTTGCAGGTGTAGTCTCAGACCTTCTCTTGGAGAAACTTAGAATGATTGATAGCCATCGAATGCTTGTGGTACGAGACTTTACTCGGCTATTTGCATCGCCTCTTGCTATTGACAAGTATCTCTCTTCGGGGAAGGAATTGCGTGTGCTCTATGGCACTAAGCTCATGGCAGTCACCTTTAATCCTCTAGCCCCCTCCGGCTATCGACTTGATTCCGAAAAAATGTGTACACGCTTGCAAGAGTCTTTGGGTGTACCCGTATATGATGTATGTCGGTTATGAATGTATTGCGGAATAGTATAGAGTCTATTGCGGGCCTTCGCTTTGTCGTGAACTCGCTAGAGCTGGCTTCCTCTCCTGGTAGACAAGCTCTCCTAGAGACTTCTTGGACTTCGAGTAGAGAAAATATATTGCAACGTCTTGGGAAAGTAACGCGCTTCTATAAGTACTTAGAGGACGAACAGAGGAACAAGGGGCTGCAAGAGTTACACCTCCTACTGCAAGATGTACGCAACATAGCCGGCTCTATTGCACTACTAAAAGAGCGGCGTAGCAGTTGTAGTGATGTGGATTTTTATGAGCTTAAGTGCCTTGCGCTGGTCGCAGCCAAAGTGAGTCGCTTAGCAGAGATGCATGCACTTCATTTGGAAGATATGCCGTCGTTAGAAGCTCCTCTCTCTATCCTCGATATCGATGGAGAGCGTCTTCCCTCTTTCTTCGTTTCTGATGGGTATAGTGCCTCTTTAGCACAACTACGAAAGGAAATAGAGAGAGTTAAAACGGACGAAGAGCGAGACCGGTTGGCTATGGCCGCAGCACAGGAAGAGGATCGGGTGCGTCGTCGTCTAACGAAAGAGCTAGCCCCCTTTGCCGATGACTTTAGTCGCGTACTTGCAGCACTGGCAATGGACGATCTTTTGCTAGCTAAAGCCCGCTGGGCTTATGAGCATCATTACTGTTGCCCCATCCCATTGTCAGCAAATTCAGAGACTGATTTTTGTGATTTAATTCACCCGGAAGTCGCTGAAAAACTGACAGAACGTGGGGAGCACTTCCAACCGGTATCCATTCGCTTTGGCGCCCATCCGACCCTTATAACAGGAGCTAACATGGCAGGAAAGAGTGTATTGCTTTCTGCTATTACATTGGCACAAGCTCTCATGCAATACGGCTTTTATGTACCGGCAAGGGAAGCTAAGATTGCTGTTATAGATGACATCATCAGTTCTATAGGAGACGGCCAAAACTTTAACGAAGGACTCTCCTCTTTTGGTGCTGAAGTCTTGCGTATCAACAATATTGTACAAGCTATTAAGGCTGGCAGTATCCTCTTGGTTCCGATAGATGAACCTGCCCGCACTACAAATCCAGACGAAGGCTGCGCCCTCGTGGACGCCCTCGTGAGACTATTTGCAAAGTATAATGTCCGCTCCGTTATCACCACACACTATAGCGGTATATCAGCACCTTGTTGCAGATATAGAGTGCGTGGATTTATAGAAGAGAGGTTGCAACTCCCTCTCGAAGTAAATAAGCTAAACAAATACATTGATTACTCCCTAATCAAAGATTCCTCGGATACAGCTCCACACGAAGCTGTACGTATTGCCGAGATTTTGGGTATTGACAAAGAGTTGCTCCAGTACTGTAAAGAAAAATTGAACTTATAGAGAATGAATAAGAGTAAAGTAGGGATAGACTTCTCTAAAGTAGAACGCGCCCGTCATACAGCTCGCGAGATTGCCAATGAGGTACAAGAGTTTGTAGATAGGTATACTACGGTGGCAGTAGAACGTACGCTCTGCCGCTTTATCGGCATTGACGATATTGATGCCAATGGAGTTCCCCTCCCCAATGTCGTTGTAAACCATCTTCACGAGAATAAACTTCTCTCGGATGGTGCTCTGTTTTATATCGCCAATGCCATGGCAGCAACGGGGAAGAATCCTCAACAAGTGGCAGAGGGCATAGCAGAAGGAACCATAGATCTTAAGCGCTACCCATCGCTCGACAAAGAAGGGGTAGCTAATGCGTTAGAACCCTATATCCTAGAGGGTATAAAGAAAATCGCCGCTAAGCGAGCTCGCCGTGAAGAGTATCTTCGTACCATCGGTGAGGGACCTCAGCCTTATTTGTACGTAATCGTAGCTACAGGCAACATCTACGAAGACGTAGTACAGGCTCAGGCTGCTGCTCGCCAAGGGGCCGATATTATTGCGGTTATCCGCACCACGGGACAAAGTTTGCTCGACTATGTACCCTATGGAGCGACCACAGAAGGTTTTGGAGGTACGTTTGCTACTCAAGAAAACTTCCGCATCATGCGCAAGGCGTTGGATGAAGTAGGAGAAGAAGTTGGGCGTTATATCCGTCTCTGCAACTACTGCTCCGGGCTCTGTATGCCCGAAATTGCCATCATGGGAGCATTCGAAGGCCTTGACGTTATGCTCAACGATGCTCTCTATGGTATCCTATTCCGAGACATCAACATGCAACGTACTCTTGTAGACCAGTACATGAGTCGCGTTATCAATGGCTTTGCCGGAGTAATCATCAACACCGGAGAAGACAATTACCTCACTACGGCAGATGCTGTGGAAGAAGCCCACACCGTGCTTGCCTCCGACCTAATCAATGAGCAATTTGCTCTAAAAGCAGGTCTTCCGGAGGAACAGATGGGACTTGGGCATGCCTTTGAGATGGATCCAATGCTAGAGAATGGCTTCCTTTATGAGCTCGCTCAAGCTCAGATGACAAGGGAGATTTTCCCTAAGGCTCCGCTCAAGTATATGCCTCCTACGAAGTTTATGACGGGGAATATATTCCGCGGCCACATACAAGACGCTCTCTTTAATATGATTGGGATCTGGACGCATCAAGGTCTTCAGCTTCTTGGGATGCCGACAGAGGCTATCCACACTCCATTCATGAGCGACCGCTACCTCTCTATCGAAAATGCTCGTTATATTTTCAACAATATGCGATCGATTGGCGAAGATGTAGAGTTTAAGGAAGGCGGGATCATGCAAACCCGTGCACGTTTGGTCCTAGACAAAACAATTAACCTCCTAGACGAAATCCATCAACAAGGTATCTTTACCGCCCTTTCTAAGGGTACATTCGCTGACGTAAAGCGTCCTATTGATGGAGGAAAGGGGTTGGATGGTGTTGCTTCTAAGGGAGATCATTACTACAACCCAACGATTGAACTGATGAAAAACTTTAGAATAGAGGGTAAGCTATGAGTGGTGGATTATATTCGATGGAGGAAAAGGACTTTGACCGCACGCTAGACTTAGCGAAGGTAAAGCCCTATGGAGATACGATGAACGATGGTAAGATACAGTTGAGTTTTACTCTTCCTGTACCCATCGGAGCAGAAGCAGAAGAAGCAGCAAAACTACTACTCAAGGAGATGGGTTTGCAAAATCCTATGGTAGTGTTCTCTAAAGAACTTACTAATGGATTTACCTTCTTCAATTGCTATGGCAACTGCAGTCATACAGTAGACTATTCTAATATTTATGTTCCCAAAGTGGAAACGACCACTTGGGATATGCCCCAGACAGACGACTTTATCCGCACAAACATCGGTCGTCCCATCCGCATCATAGGAGCGAGCACGGGTACCGATGCTCACACTGTGGGGATTGATGCCATTATGAACATGAAGGGATTCGCCGGCCACTATGGACTAGAGCGATACGACATGATCGAGGCACTCAATCTCGGAAGCCAGGTGCCCAACGAAGAGTTTATCAGCAAGGCCCTTGATTATAAAGCCGATGCTCTCCTCGTATCACAAACCGTAACACAAAAGGATGTACACATCCAAAACCTTACCGAACTCGTAGAGTTGCTCGAAGCAGAAGGTCTCCGAGATAAGGTTATATTGGCTTGTGGTGGTCCTCGTATTACGCATGAGCTTGCCAAAGAGCTCGGGTATGATGCAGGTTTTGGTGCTAATACTTTTGCAGACGATGTGGCATCCTATATAGCACAAGAGCTCCACCGTCGTATGGAAGAAGGGCTAGTAGAAAAATAAATCTCTGAACAAGACAATAAGAAGATTCAATAAAAACATATAGCCATGGATAAGAATGAGATAAGAGAGACTATTGCACGTCGTGTGGCTCTCGAATTGAAGGATGGAGATGTTGTTAACCTCGGTATAGGTCTGCCGACAATGGTTCCCAATTACCTCAAAGCTGATGTTGAGGTGATGCTCCAGAGTGAAAATGGAATGATCGGTATGGGGCCTGCTGCCAAAGAAGGCGAAGAGGCCGAAGAATGGACCAATGCCGGAGGCGGTTTTATCACACCGGTACCAGGTGCTGCTTCATTTGATAGTGCCACTTCGTTTGGGATCATCCGTGGTGGACATGTGGATGTAAGTATTTTGGGAGCTCTCGAAGTAGATGAAAACGGAGACCTCGCAAACTGGATCATCCCGGGCAAAAAAGCTCCGGGGATGGGAGGGGCTATGGACCTCCTCGTAGGTACTCGTAAAGTAATTCTTGCTATGGAGCATACCGCAAAAGGGACTCCAAAGATTCTCAAAAAGTGCCGTCTTCCTCTTACAGCACAGGGGCAAGTAGATTTGATTATCACAGAAATGTGTGTAATCGAGGTGCGCAAAGGTGAGGGTTTGGTAGTAACAGAGCTTAATGAGCACTTTACTCGCGAAGAAGTTATTGCAGCTACAGAAGCATCTATTATCTTTGCAGAAGATTTGCGCCCAATGCGTCAATAAGAAGAAAAGAGAGACTATTATTAAGATTCAAATAAATCACTATGGATTTTTCACAAACTCCACAAGAGCAACTGTTCTTGCAGATGATCACTGCTTTTGCAGAGAAGGAAGTAAAACCCTTAGCTGCAGAGATTGATGAACAAGAACGCTTCCCCATCGAAACAGTTAAGAAGATGGCGAAGTTGGGTATTATGGGGATCCCCATTCCTACTCAATATGGCGGTGCCGGTGCAACCAACCAAATGTACTCTATGGCTGTAGAGGAACTAAGCCGCGTATGCGCTACCACTGGGGTAGTCGTATCGGCTCACACCTCTTTGTGTTGTGCTCCTATTCTTGAGCATGGTACTGAGGAACAAAAGATGAAGTATCTACCCAAGCTTGCCTCTGGTGAGTGGATCGGTGCATTTGGTCTCACAGAGCCCAACGCCGGAACAGATGCCTCTGCACAACAAACCTTCGCTGTAGATAATGGCGATCACTGGGTGCTCAATGGTACTAAGATCTTCATTACCAACGCTGAGTACGCTCACGTGTACATCATCTTTGCAATGACAGATAAGAGCCAAGGTAATCATGGTATTTCTGCATTTATTGTAGAAAAGGATATGCCCGGCTTTAGCATCGGTAAGAAAGAGCTTAAGCTCGGTATTCGTGGTTCTGCTACGTGCGAGCTTATTATGGAGAACTGCATTGTTCCCAAAGAAAACCTCCTCGGCAAGATCGGAGGTGGCTTCAAGATTGCTATGAAGACCCTTGATGGTGGTCGTGTTGGTATCGCATCTCAAGCTGTAGGGATTGCCCGCGGTGCTATGGACGAAACGGTTAAGTACACTAAAGAACGTAAGCAGTTTGGTCGCAGCATTGCCAAGTTCCAAAACACACAATTCCAGCTTGCAGATCTACAAACTCGCATCGAATGTGCTCAGCTTCTCATCCGTCGTGCCTCTTGGCTCAAGGATGCCCAGCTCCCCTACTCTGTAGCTGCAGCTGAAGCAAAGCTCTTCTGTGCAGAGACTGCTATGGAGGTAACAACCAAGGCTGTACAGTTCCATGGTGGTTATGGTTATACTCGCGAATATCCTGTTGAACGTATGATGCGCGATGCCAAGATTACTGAGATTTACGAAGGAACCAGCGAAGTTCAACGCATGGTTATTTCTGCAAACCTATTAAAATAAGAAGGAGGACTATAGATGTTGAAAATAGTTGTTTGTATCAAACAAGTTCCCGATACAACTGAGATTAAGCTCGATCCCGTAAAAGGAACGCTCATCCGTGATGGGGTACCTAGCATTATGAACCCCGATGATAAGGGTGCGCTAGAGCAAGCCCTTCTCTTCAAAGACAAGTTTGGTGCTGAGGTGACCTGTATTACGATGGGACCTCCTCAAGCAAAGGAAATCATCCGTGAAGCTTTCGCTATGGGTGTAGACAAGGGTTATCTTGTAACAGACCGTCGTTTTGGTGGTGCTGATACCCTTGCAACAAGCTACACTATCTCTCAAGCTCTTCGTACTATCGACTATGATATTATCTTGGCAGGACGTCAAGCTATCGACGGGGATACCGCTCAAGTTGGTCCTCAGATTGCTGAACAACTCGATCTCCCCCAGGTTACCTATGTTGAGAACGTTGAGTTCGATGGTAAGGACCTATTGACCGTTCGTCGCAATGTAGAAGAGGGTCACGAAGTACTCGAAGTAAAGCTTCCTTGTATGCTTACCTTCCTTGCTTCTGCCTACGAACCTCGCTACATGAACGTACGTGGTATCATGGAAGCCTTCGACAAAGAAATTGTAGAATTGAATGCTGATAGCTTCCCCGTAGATCCCGAACGTTTGGGTCTTAAGGGATCTCCTACGAGCGTTAAGAAGTCATTTACCAAGGGAGCTAAGGCTATGGGGACTCTCCACGACGAGATCACTCCGGAAGAGGCTGCCGATATTATTATCGAAAAACTCAAAGAGAAATTCATTATCTAAAGCATACTATGGATAAGGAACAATATAAAGGAATTCAAGTCTTTGCGGAACAACGTGAAGGTGTAGTTCAGAACGTTGCATTCGAGCTAATCGGTAAGGCACGTGAATTGGCAGACTCCATCGGAGAAAAGGTTACAGCTGTTCTTCTCGGACAGAATGTAGCAAACCTCAGCCAAGAGCTTATTGCTGCCGGTGCAGACCGTGTACTCCTTGTTGAGCACGATCTTCTCAAAGACTATGTAACAGAGCAATACGCACAAGCTATTACTCACATCCTCAATACATACAAACCCGAGATATTCCTCTTAGGAGCTACAACGATAGGTCGTGACCTCGGTCCCCGCCTCTCTGCACGTATGCACACCGGTCTTACAGCAGACTGTACCTCTCTTGAGATCAATGAAGATCGCAATCTTCTCATGACCCGTCCCGCCTTTGGTGGTAACCTTATGGCTACAATTATCTGTAAGGAACATCGTCCTCAGATGTCTACAGTACGTCCCGGCGTGATGCGTAGAAAGGAAAGCGATCCCTCTCGTAAGGGTGAAGTAGAAAAGGTAGAAGTACCTTTTGACGAATCTAAATGCCGCGTTCGCTTAGTACGTAAGGAGCGTGAAGAAAAGAACCTCATCGACATTACAGAAGCAACAGTACTCGTATCTGGAGGTCGTGGTGTTGGTACCAATGATGGTTTCGAAAAGCTCAACGCTCTTGCTACAACCCTCGGAGCAGAAGTTTCTTCTTCTCGTGCAATGGTTGACGCTGGCATTATGTCACACGATCGTCAGGTAGGTCAGACAGGTAAGACTGTTCGTCCTGACCTCTATATTGCATTGGGTATTTCCGGAGCTATTCAGCACCTTGCTGGTATGGAAGAGTCTGAATACATTATCGCCATCAATAAGGATAAGTTTGCTCCTATCTTCCAAGTTGCAGACCTTGGTCTCGTAGGCGACCTCCACAAGATTGTACCCATTCTCAACGAAAAGCTGAAAGTAGAACTTGCTAAGTCGGGTCGCTAATCCCGCTTAAAAAGATTTGCTATGAGTACTTCGTACACAACAATTCGTCTCGATTGTAACGGTGCTATAGCAACGCTTACAATCGACCGACCAGAAAGCCTCAATGCGCTCTCTCGTAAAGTATTGGAGGAGCTAGAACAGGCTTTGCACGAAGTCGCTAGTAATACGGAAATCCGCGTCCTTCTCCTCACCGGAGAGGGGCGCGCTTTTGTTGCCGGAGCCGACATTGCCGAGATGCGCTCGCTCACCCCGTCCGAAGCTAAGGACTTTGGAGCGTTGGGTAGTAGAGTATTTCGCACGATCGAATTAATGCCAATGCCGGTCATCGCAGCCATCAACGGATTTTGTTTGGGAGGTGGATGTGAAATGGCACTTAGTGCAGATATCCGTATTGCTTCGTCTAAAGCAAAGTTTGGGCAACCTGAGGTGGGCTTGGGTATTACGCCCGGCTTTAGTGGCACACAGCGCTTACCTCGTACAATTGGTGTAGGGAAAGCAAAAGAATTGATCTATACGGGTCGCATTATCAAAGCAGAAGAAGCTCTCGCCATAGGCTTGGTCAACCACGTTGTAGAGCCGGAAGAACTTATAAACACAGCTCTTGAGCTCGCCCAGGAGATTGCATCCCAATCGCCTAATGCGGTGCGCCTATCCAAAGAGGCCATCAATAGAGGGTTACAAAGCGACATTGATACAGGTATTGCAGCAGAGAACACGCTCTTTGGTCTTACCTTTGCACATCCCGATCAACAAGAAGGGATTGGAGCATTCTTGGAGAAGCGTAAACCTCAATTCTAAATCAAAGAATAGACATTCTCCCCTTTTTGGGAGGTTGTATTCAAATTAATACTACAGATAAGATGAAAATAGCAGTTATCGGTAATGGTACCATGGGTGCAGGCATTGTACAATGCGCTGCTCAGCACAATATGGATATCATAATGAAAGGGCGTAGCAAGGAGTCTCTTGATAAGGCAATGCTCAAGCTAAAAAAGAACTTCGCACGCCTCGTAGAAAAGGGTAAGATTACAGAAGAACAATCTGCTCAGTACTATGCTCACATTAAGACTACGCAAGACTTTACAGATATAGCCGACGCCGATCTCATTATCGAAGCTCTCTCCGAGGATATGGAGGTAAAAAAGGCAACGCTTCGCAATCTTGATGGTATCATCAAACCAGAAGCAATCTTTGCTACCAACACGTCTTCTCTGAGTATTACAGAACTAGCCTCGGTAACGAATCGCCCTACAAAGGTGATCGGTATGCACTTCTTCAATCCAGTTCCTCAGATGAAGTTGGTAGAAGTGATCAGCGGACAATGTACATGTCCTGAGGTGCTCGCTGTAGTTCTTGACCTTTGCGCACAACTCGAAAAGACCGCAGTGCGTGTGAGCGAAGCTCCCGGGTTCGTTGTAAATAGGATTCTTATCCCCATGATTAACGAAGCTATCGGTGAACTTGCTGATGGCGTAGCTACTGCAGAAGAGATTGATGCCGCTATGAAGCTTGGAGCCAATCACCCCATGGGTCCTCTCGAATTGGGAGACTTTATCGGGCTTGATGTTTGCCTTGCCATTATGGAAGTGCTTTATAATGAGTATGGCGACGATAAGTATCGCCCCCATCCTCTCTTGCGCAAGAAGGTACGCGCCGGTCAGCTCGGACGTAAAACGGGATATGGCATCTACGATTATTCTAAATAAGATCGCCACCGTTTAAGGTCATTCTAAGCTAAACAATATCGCAGGGTTGAATGCACCATGGGGTGTATTCAACCCTATTCTTTTTCTATTCATTTGCCATTGGGAGGTACCTCGAAGCATCCTTTTTGAAAAGGAGAAGAGAGGGTATTGATCCCCTTCCTTCTCTTTTTCTAGAAATCTAGTACCACACAAAAGGCTCCATTTCTGCCAAAAAATCTTTTCCCTCTTACCTAAAAAAGGAACCCGATTTCACCCAAAAGGAGGGGACACTTTCAGCTAAAAAGGGCCCCAATTCTACCTGAGAAAGATTTCTATTTTAGCTAAATATGGGGAGAGTTCTTCCTCAACCTTTTCTCTGTACCTGCAATAAGTCCATTAATCATACCTATTTCCTTTTCCTTATTACGAGAGAAAGAGGTACGGGACCTAGCCTATTTTGTATCTTTGTAATAACTATTCAGAAGACCATTTTAGTAAGAAATAATAGACTCATCTACCAATAGGATCCTCTATGATTTTGCACTCCCCCGCACGACTCATTTCGCCACGTCCCGGTATCTCTCCGGCGAAAGAAATCCTCGTTTTTATCTTGAGTCTTCTTTTGGGATTTGGGCTGTTTGGCGCAATTTACGCCCTGCTTTCTCCCCTATTGTCACACTCTATATTCGGTATTGCCATTACGCAAAATGTCGTTGTTTTCTTGGGGTCAGCAGTGCTCTATGCCTATTTTGTCTTCTATCGAAAGGCTCCCAAAGCATTGGGTCTAAGAGCAGCACAGCCTATTATCCGAGGTAAAAACAGATGGTATGAAGGGGCAATTATATTGGGAATAACCTTGCTTGTTTGGGGTCTATCGGCTCTACTGCAATATGCCGTGGGCGAAGCCATCCAGGCACTCCCCAAGGATGTAAGCGCATGGATTAGCCAATTCGATGCGGAAAGTGAGGCAATGCTAGAGAAGTTGCAAAACGATAGAGAGATGGCAAGTCGCCTCAAACAACTCCTTATTATCGGTATCCTAACGGGCATTTGCGAAGAGATTTTGCTAAGAGGGGCTTTACAACCTCTGCTTATACGCCTAACTCATAGTCCCATTGCCGGCATTCTCTTGACAGCTATCATCTTTAGCTTACTACATCAGTCTGTCCTCAACTTTCTTCCCATCATGGTACTAGCCCTCTGGTTTGGCTGTCTTCGTCACTATTCCGGATCTATCGTTTGGGGGGTACTTATCCATATACTCAACAATAGCTTAGCTCTCTTTTAATCGCCTATCATGATGCAATCTCAAGAAGACTCTTTTCTCGCTCTCCTTGCCTCTCGCTGTATCGATAAATATGGTGCCGAACTTCATCAATGCTGTTTTGTATTCCCATCACAGCGTGCCGGCACCTTCTTTCGCTATGAGCTAAGTAAACGCCTAAATCAGCCCTCCTTTTCTCCACAGATTATCACAGTCGCAAGCCTTACAGAGAAGCTATCCGGGCTTAAATTAGCACAGCGCACCCAGCAAGTTTGCCTTCTCTATCGCGAGATTGTAACCCTAAGAGAGGAACTTGGGTTCCCCATTGACGAAAAAAGCAACCCACACCTTCCCTTTGATCATGCTGAGAAACTTTTGTCAGACTTCAACGATATCGACAACTACCTCGTAGAGCCGGATGAGATTTTCCACAATCTAAAGGCGCTAGACGATCTTACCTCACTTGATTACATAAGCCCGGAGCAAAAAGAAGCAATCGAAATCTTTTTTGGATATCTAAGCCAGGTTAATAGCGACAAGAAAGAGCGCCTAGAAGAGCTATTCTCGGCAATGACCACCGAGATGCAACTACTCTACCATCGATTTCGTGATACCCTAGAGAGTCTGGGATTAGGGTATAGTGGGATGCTTGCCCGCCGTGCCTCAGAAGTAAACGAAGAGGATTTCGACAAGAACTTGCAAAAGCTTCTCTCCCCATCTGTTAGGCATATTATCGTTGCAGGTCTGTACCATATCTCAACGGCTGAGCGAAAGATACTAAAACGCCTGCAATACAGCCACGAGCGCTATACCACCTCATTTTATTGGGAAGAGGTGAAGCTTGCCAATCACACCACCCCTTCTGATTGGGATTATCTTATCGGCAAAACGATGCAGGCGAGTAAGCAAGAACTAAGGGGAGAGTGGCTAAGTCCTCAAGAGCGGCTAGATCCCAAGATAGATATTGTACAGATCCCTTCGGATATAGGACGGAGCAAATTAGTTCCGACTCTACTGCAAGAGCTCATAGACGATGCCCCTCGTGCTGTCGAAGACTTGCAATGTGCCATTGTACTCCCCGAAGTCAATACGTTACTTCCTTTGCTCGATGCCCTGCAAGGGATCTCCCATCCCATCAATATAACCATGGGGTATCCCCTTCATCTCTCCTCCGTGGCGGTATGGCTCCACAGATACATTGAGCTACAGCAGTTTACCCGATGGAGTGAAAAAGGGGAACTTCTCCCACTTGACGCTCTTGAGCACCTCATCAAGCATCCTCTAAGCAACCTCTTGGTAAGTAGCGAGGAATTATCCCCACTCAACGAGGCTCTGCGCTACAACTATTACTATATCGACTATCAAAAGATATGCGCTCTTTACCCTCAAGAGCTACCCGAGCCTCTTCGCCTTCTTATCGAGCCTATATCGGATAAGTCAGCCCTAATCCAAAGACTGATCACCCTACTCGACCAACTTGCCTCTTTGCTCCAAGATGAGGATAATACGGCAGAGGATGAAGCGGACTCAAAGGCGGAGGCCGACCACGTGCACTACATCCGAGTGCTCGAGATAGAGTTCATCAAAAAACTAAGAGACCTCGTAATACAAGTGGGCAACCTGCTCCCTCTGATGGGAGATACGGCAGAGCGCACCATTCTCTACCGCCTACTCTTTAAGTTGGTAGGGGAAGAGACGCTTCCCTTCGAAGGAGAGCCACTAGAGGGGCTACAGATTATGGGATTCTTGGAGAGCAGGCTCATTAACTTCGACTACCTCATTATCCCGGAGAGCAACGAGGGAGCTCTCCCCCACAAACGCCCTATCAACCGAGGATATATCCCGTACAACGTGCGCCAAGGGTACAATATGCCTACCTATCAATCTGATGATTATACAGAGGCTTACTACTTCTATCGCCTTGTAAGTCGTGCTCGTAGGGTTTTCTTCATCGTGGATAGTAGAAGTGAAAAAGAACCCTCTCGCTTCTTGGCACAGCTACGCTACCTATTCCACCTCACACCCCAAGAGCATACCGTAAAGGTATCTATGCTCGCCACCCAAACTCCCAAGATTACCATTCCTAAAGATGAGGCGGTAATGGCAGTTCTTAGGGAATACACAACGAGCAACAGAGACAATGTAAAGAAGGCTCTCTCGGCTAGTAGCCTCTCTACCTACGCCCTGTGTCCTCTACAATTTTACTACAAATACATACGACAGATTCCCGAGGTAGAAGAACGCACAGACCTACTCTCCCCCGGAGACTTTGGTACCGTTATACACAATGTAATGCAGGAGCTATACAAGCCTTATGAGGGTAAGTCGCTCTCTTCTCAAGACTATGAGTGGTTGCTCGATCCCCATACATCTTTACCGAGAATCAGTGCTGTAGTAAACTCCTACTATGCCCAAGATGTTCTACATCAAAAGAGCACTCCCAACGAAATTGAGGGGATGCACCAAATGTACATTAGGATGATCATGGAGGAGGTTTATGCGGTTCTCAAGTTTGATGCACAATACACCCAAGGGGGGCATCAGCTCGCTTATGTAGCCTCCGAGCAGCGAATCGATATGATAGAGTCTCTCCCGGAGCTAGGGATTGATGTACGCTTTAAGGGCTTTATAGACAGATTGGATGAAGTAGATGGTCGCTTGCGCATTGTGGATTACAAAACGGGGACGGACTCTCAAACATTCAAGGATTGGAGTCAGCTCTACTTCGCTCAAGAGAAGACTCAACACCGCAAGGCTATTGCTCAAATCTTCCTTTACTCGGAGGCTGTTCTCCGCTTGGTAGAGAACGGAAGGGCTCAGCAAGAAGGACTAAAGTGGCTACAACCCAGATACAATCAGGTACAACCCTCTCTGTATCAACTAAAGGGAATGTGTAGCAATAAGGAGAGTTACAATCCCTTGATAAGGTTAGAGCAAACAGAGATAGAGGACTATGCAACCTCCGAGATACGTAATTCGTATTGCCACGAGCTGCACGAAGTACTCCTCCGTCTCTTCTCCCCGGATATTCCCTTCACTCAAGCAGAGGATGAAGATGCGTGTCGTTATTGTGCTTTTAAAGCTATTTGTGCTCGCTAGAGTATCGTCAATAGCTTATAAAGTGCTTACTTTGCATAGCCGATAAGCGTATCGGCCCCATTACTTTGAGATAGAAAAGACAATACACAATATGGCAACAAAACAAAATCTTTTTGCAGACTTCTCTCCTACTTCAGCAGAAGAGTGGAAAGCAAAAATTACTGCTGACCTCAAAGGCGCTCCCTACGACAAAAAACTCGTATGGCGCACCAAGGAAGGCTTTGACGTACAACCGTTTTACCGCCGTGAGGATCTCGATGGATTGCTCACCCCTATGGTTGCTCCCGGCGAGTATCCCTATGTACGCTCTACGAAACTGAATAACGAATGGTACACACGGCAGGAGATTCAGGCCTCTTCGCCGGAAGAAGCGAATCGAATAGCTCTTGATTTGCTCTTCAAAGGCGTAGATGCCCCCTCATTTACCCTTGCTACATCATGGATTACCCAAGAGGGTCTCTCCACACTCCTAAAAGATATCGAACCAACAGCTATCGAATTAAACCTTAGCTGCTGTGTATCTCAAGCCGCTCGCTTGGCCCGTGAGCTTACTCAATACTTACAAGGTAGAGGCATTGACCCCGCCCAAGTGATTGGCTCCATCAACTACAACCCCTTCAAGAGAGAGCTTGTACGAGGGAAGCGCAATCCGGATTGGCGCGCTGAGGCTCGTGAGGTCGTAGAGGCAGCTCAAGCCCTCAAGGGGGTGCGAGTACTACAAGTGGATGCTTATATGCTTGCTAATGCAGGGGCATACATAACTCAAGAACTAGGCTATGCCCTAGCCTGGGGAGCCGAGATGCTTTCCGCCCAAGTAGAGGATGGCTATACTGTAGAGGAGGCAACAAAACGTATCAAGTTCAATTTTGGCATCAGCTCTAATTACTTTATGGAGATTGCCAAATTCCGAGCAGCACGTTGGCTTTGGGCGGAGATCGTGGCAGCGCATGGCGAAGAGTATCGCAAGGTGGCAAAAATCAATCAACATGCCATTACTTCGCAATGGAATATGACCCTCTACGATAGCTACGTGAACCTACTCCGTACGCAAACAGAGGCCATGTCCGCAGCCCTTGGCGGCGTAGACTCTATCACAGTACTTCCCTTCGACACCCCTTATGGTTCGAGCGACGACTTCTCCATGCGCATCGCTCGCAATCAACAACTTCTACTCAAAGAAGAGAGTCACTTCGACAAGGTTATAGACCCCTCTGCCGGCTCTTATTATATCGAAACTCTAACCTCAAACATTGCTCACAAAGCCTGGGAATTGTTCCTCTCAATTGAGCAGGAAGGCGGTTTTGCCGGGGCTGTGCGAGAAGGAAAGGTACAAGAGAGAATCAACGCAACCAATCGCTTTCGACACGAAGCAGTGGCCCAACGCAAAGAGTCTCTACTCGGCACCAACGAGTTCCCCAACTTTGGAGAGACAGTACACGACAAGCTCCCTCAGACAAAAGCACACCACCACTCTTGTGGCGTAGACCACTCCAAGGAAGAGGATGTACTCGCTTTGGACTTCAGCCGTGGGGCTTCGGACTTCGAGGCACTACGCCTTAGTACAGAGCAGGCCAGCAAGCAACCCGTAGTTTTCATGCTTACGATTGGTAACCTTGCCATGCGCCTTGCTCGTGCCCAATTTGCGGGCAACTTCTTCGCTTGTGCCGGATATAAACTCATCGATAACCTAGGGTTCGACTCTATCCAAGAGGGAGTAGACGAAGCATTTAGCAAAGGAGCTGATATCATAGTACTCTGCTCTAGCGACGATGAGTATGCCACCTACGCTCCGGAGGCCTATCAAGCCATTGGAGAGAAATGCCCCATGGTAGTAGCAGGGAATCCGGCTTGTCGCCCCGAGCTCGAGGCTCTGGGAATTGAGCATTACATACATGTAAAGAGCGATGTCTTGGCCACGCTCGCTAGTTTCAATAAGCATTTCGGCATCTAATCCGTAGAGCAATATTATGTACACAAGACCCAATTACGCCGCTATCGACATAGATAAGCAGGGCTTTACTACGAACCCTACGGTACAGAGTATGCCCTCTATAGAAGAGGAGGCTTGGCTCACACCCGAGCAAATCCATGTTAAGAAAGTATATACCCACGAGGATATAAAAGACCTAGAGCACCTCGATTTTGTATCGGGGATCCCTCCCTATTTGCGAGGGCCCTATAGTGCGATGTATCCTCTCCGCGCCTGGACGATCCGACAATACGCCGGCTTCTCTACGGCAGAAGAGTCCAACGCATTCTACCGACGCAACCTTGCTTCGGGGCAAAAAGGGCTCTCTGTTGCCTTTGACCTCCCGACACACCGTGGATACGATGCCGACCACCCCCGAGTTGTTGGGGACGTAGGTAAAGCCGGTGTTTCTATCTGCTCTCTAGAGGATATGAAGGTCCTTTTCGATGGGATCCCTCTATCTAAGATGTCCGTTTCGATGACGATGAACGGAGCCGTTCTTCCCATCCT
This sequence comes from uncultured Porphyromonas sp., assembly GCF_938023125.1. GTDB lineage: Bacteria > Bacteroidota > Bacteroidia > Bacteroidales > Porphyromonadaceae > Porphyromonas. Next base: position 102,899 of record NZ_CALHDW010000007.1, on the reverse strand, counting down.
TGCCTTCTACATCAATGCCGGTCTAGAGCAAGGGGCTAAGTTGGAAGAGATGGCAGGTACCATCCAAAATGACATCCTCAAGGAGTTCATGGTACGTAACACATACATCTATCCTCCCGAGTTCTCAATGCATATCATTGCGGATATATTTGAGTACACTTCGCAGAAGATGCCCAAGTTCAACTCTATATCCATCTCAGGCTATCATATGCAAGAAGCCGGGGCTACGGCAGATATCGAAATGGCCTACACTCTTTGCGACGGTATTGAGTACCTCCGTGCCGGGATTAACGCCGGGATAGAAGTGGATAAGTTTGCTCCTCGTCTCTCTTTCTTCTGGGCCATCGGAGTAAATCACTTTATGGAGATTGCCAAGATGCGTGCAGCTCGTATGCTTTGGGCAAAGATTGTCAAAAGTTTTGGAGCTACCAATCCTAAGAGTTTAGCTCTTCGTACACATAGTCAGACGTCGGGCTGGTCGCTTACAGAGCAAGACCCCTTCAACAACGTAGGGCGTACTTGTATCGAAGCCATGGCAGCTGCTCTCGGGCATACTCAGTCTCTGCATACCAATGCATTGGACGAAGCTATTGCCCTTCCTACCGACTTCTCGGCTCGTATCGCTCGCAATACTCAAATCTACATCCAGCAAGAAACTATGATCTGCAAGGAGATTGATCCTTGGGGCGGTTCCTACTATGTAGAGATGCTTACCCACCAGCTCGCCGAGCGTGCCTGGCAGCATATCCAGGAGGTAGAGGCTATGGGCGGTATGGCCAAAGCCATCGAAACTGGGCTTCCCAAGATGCGTATCGAAGAGGCTGCAGCTCGTACCCAAGCTCGCATCGACTCTCATCGCCAGATCATTGTGGGGGTAAACAAGTATCGATTGGAGAAAGAAGCTCCTATCGATATCCTTGAGATTGATAATACAGCCGTGCGTGAGCAACAAATCGCCCGCCTTAAGGAGTTGCGTAGCAACCGCGACGAAAAAGCCGTACAAGAGGCCCTTGCTGCTATTACTCAAGCTGTAAAAACAAAAGAAGGCAACCTGCTGGATCTTGCCGTAAAGGCAGCATCTTTACATGCGTCTCTAGGAGAAATCTCGGATGCATGTGAGGTAGTGGTAGGTCGCTACAAAGCCGTAGTTAGAACAATTTCCGGAGTGTATTCAAAAGAATCTGGCGAGGATAAAGACTTCGCCTATGCTACTAAGTTAGCAAAAGAATTTGCCCAACGTAATGGGAGACAACCACGTATTATGATTGCCAAAATGGGGCAAGATGGTCACGATCGTGGGGCCAAAGTGGTAGCAACGGGATACGCCGATGTTGGGTTCGATGTGGATATGGGTCCTCTCTTCCAAACCCCGGAAGAATCGGCTCGTCAGGCTGTGGAGAATGATGTAAACATCCTGGGAGTTAGCTCTCTTGCTGCCGGGCATAAAACTCTTATTCCTCAAGTTATTGCCGAACTAGAGCGCCTCGGGCGCCCCGATATTATCGTAACGGCCGGAGGGGTTATCCCTGCTCAAGACTACGATTTCCTCTATCAAGCAGGAGTTGCTGCGATATTTGGACCGGGTACTCCCGTTGCCTATTCTGCCGCAAAATGCCTCGAGTTACTCCTCGAAGAGGGGGATAACAAGTAGGCCCTAGCTCATTTTTCCATTTAGGTATCAATCGGAAGTCTCTTTTCGATTGATACCTTTTTTGTGAAGAGCTACCCCAGAGGAGAGCGAGCTCCATGCATTTATCCTTATCACTTGACGCAAGGTACTCGGATATTGGGTAGGTCTTAGTACTTTTGTATTCAGAGTAGAGACTATATGATACGCATCGACATTATAACGGTACTCCCGGAGATGATAGAACCTCTCATAGGATATTCTATACTAGGAAGGGCACAGCGAGAGGGTTTTGCCAAGATTGTTTTACACAATCTTCGGGACTACTCTACCGACAAGTGGCACCGAGTAGACGACTATCCCTTTGGGGGAGAGGCAGGAATGGTTATGAAGATGGAACCCATCGTCAATGCCATAGAAAGCCTACAAAAAGAGCGTACCTACGATGAGGTTATCTATACATCTCCCGATGGAGAGCAGTTTAATCAAGGGATAGCAAACGATCTAAGCCTGAGAGAAAACCTCCTCATCCTATGTGGGCACTACAAGGGTATCGACCACCGCATTCGTGAACATTTCATTACCCGAGAGATATCTGTTGGAGACTATGTACTCACGGGGGGCGAGCTCCCTGCGGCTCTTATGACTGATGCTATTGTACGTCTCTTACCGGGCGTATTGGGAGATGCGGAGAGTGCCCTAAGTGATACATTCCAAGATGATCTGCTAGCTCCACCCATATACACACGCCCTGCCGAATTTAGGGGATGGCGTGTACCCGATATCCTACTCAGTGGGCACGAAGCCAAAATCAATGCATGGCGAGAAAGCCAGGCACTAGAGCGCACAAAAAGACTTCGCCCCGACCTCCTCGAAAAGTACAATAAAAAACCATAGCACTACGATAATTATGTCACAGCTAACCGAACAAACCGTTGCCCGCTACCTCCTTGAGGTCGAAGCCGTAAAGTTACGTCCTAATGAGCCTTTTACCTGGGCATCAGGCTGGAAGAGCCCCATCTACTGCGATAATCGTCGCACCCTATCCTACCCTTCAGCACGCGATTATATCAAGATGGCAATGGCAAAGGAGATTGCCGATCGTTACCCTCAAACAGAGGTAATAGCCGGAGTTGCTACAGGGGCCATCTCTTGGGGGGCTCTAGTGGCAGATGCTTTACACCTCCCCTTTGTGTATGTTCGCTCTCAAGCTAAAGACCACGGTATGCAAAATTTGATTGAGGGTTACCTCCCCGAACAGAGCAAAGTACTCGTGGTAGAAGACCTTATTTCTACCGGAGGGAGTAGCCTCAAAGCGGTAGAGGCTCTACGTGTAGCAGGTGCTGATGTGTTGGCGCTCTATGCAGTATATACCCATGGCTTTGCCGTAGCCGAAGATCTGTTTGCCGAAGCCAAAGTGCCCATGCATACACTGAGCAACTACGGAGCCGTACTTACCGAAGCAGAGAAGATTGGATATATCACACCCGACCTCAAACCTCTACTCGATGAGTGGCGCAAAGATCCTGCGCATTGGCGTCAATAACTTTTTGGAGGAATAATAGTTCGATTCATGTCCGACTTCAAAAGCAAGAAAGCCAACATCGAGGCCCCTTGTGAGGCTGTCTTTGCCAAGCTTTCTAATCTAGAAAACCTTCGTCCGCTTGCTCCGCTTGCAGAGAGCAAGGGTATCGAAATTAAGGATATCACCTCCGATAGTTGTTCGCTCAGCGTGCCCAAAGCCGGGGATATAGCCCTATCTGTAGAGAAGCGTGTACCTCATTCGCTTATTCGTCTTGTGGGGCAAACAGTCCTTACCTCGTCTCTCAGCATTGAGATACAGCTCTCTTCGGAAGCTCCATCTAGCACCGGGCTCGTCCTTGTGTTGGATGCTGATATTCCTTTTTTCGCTCGCATGATGGTAGAGAAGCCCCTCAAGGAGGGCTTAGACAAAGTGGCAAAAATGCTCACTAAGGTACAGTACACTTAAGTAGTCGACACGCTAATCATGGTGCACCCCAAGTCTCTTTATCTCGGGATTACCCTTCTACTCCTCCCTTCGTGTGGGGTAGATGTGCGTTCCACAGTACCCGATGCACCGGTGTACTACGAGATAGACTTTGCCTCGTCGGAGGCAGTCTCATTGCGACAACCCTCCGGTTATCTTCGCATTGAAGAGCGCTCTATTGAGAATAGCGCCATAGGTTTTGGGGGACTCCTCGTTGTTCACAGTATGCTCGAGAATGGAGTTTACTATGCCTACGACCTTGCCTGTCCGCACGAAGTTAGCGCAGATGCCCTTCTCTTTGTAAATGATCAATTGGAAGCCGAGTGCCCCCAATGTCATAGTACTTATAGTATCCTCTATGGGGGAGGTGGACCAACCGGAGGGCCTACCAAGGCTCCTCTCAGGAGTTATGCCACTCAGCGAACCTCTCGCGGTCTCCTTATTTACAATCGCTATTAGCCCTCTGTTTGCATGATCCGTCCGTATCGAGTCCATCGGCCATTTCCCCGGATAAAGCTACTGTTTGCCCTTATCTTCTTGAGTATTTTCTCGAGCAAGAGCCTCTCTGCACAGTCCGACTATAAGATTGGCGTAGCAAAAGATTTTGGCGACACTGAGCTTATCAACCGAGGCGAAACCCTCCGAGGATTCCGTCTGCATCCCTATACAGGCGCTCCCTACCAGAGCAATATCGATACCATGGCGCTCGACTACTACCGACGAAAGATGGTGGAAGGGAAAGGGCTTGCCATGGGATATACCGCCAATCTAATTAGCCCTCGCCACTTCAAAACATTCTTTGACAGGGAGGCCGACTATCCTACTTTTAGTTTTGCTTCGGCTTATCAAGGGATCCTTTACCACCCCGATAACCTACTCTTCTACAATACCAAATCGCCCTACACCAACCTACTCTACCAACGCAATGGTGCCGCAGAGCAGCGAGAGGAAGAGCTAGATATGACCATGGCGGTAAACCTAGGGAAGGCTATCAATTTTGGGGGAGACTTCAACTATTCTTATTCAAGAGGTCAATACATTGCCAACCACTCTAGTGGGGTCAGTTACCGGCTTTTCACGAGTGTTCTACTGCCTAGATATGAGCTATTTGCCTCAGCGGGTAATAATTATATCAAGCAAAACGAAAATGGAGGGTTGGCCAAAGATAGCTACATAGACTCTCCACAAGAGCACGGATCCGGACGTACAAATATTAGCTCTATTGAGATGCCTGTTAAGTACTCTTCGGGAGTAGGTAATGCCATGTGGGTAGGCCATGTTATGTTGGCTCACCGCTATAACTTGGGATCTCTGCGGGACTTCCGTAGGGGAAGTACCCTCCCCAATGGCACAATTTCTGAGCGAGATACCGTCATGTTTGTACCTGTTGGTAGCATCGGACACCGTTTCTCGTATGATCGTGGGGTACGTCTCTTTATTGCACAAAGAGCCGGCTCTCTTCCCTCCGTTTATGGGAATAAATATAGTCATCTGTGGCGGAAACCCGGGGAGGATCGGGATACCCTCTCTTTCTATCCACTGGACTCCACTCGCATGGTTCAGTTCTCCAACACCTTTTCTTTATCCCTCCGCGAGGGCTTCCGCCCCTGGGTAAAGATGGGGATCACAGGCTATGCTCGACTCGAAAATCGTGCGTTTTATGTACAAGACTCAATTGCCGGAAGACAAGATACCAAAGAGTTTGCCACCTATATAGGGGGACGAGTGGAACGGCATAATGGTACCGGATTAAACTTCGATGCAGGAGGAGAAATTGCCGTTCTGGGAGCGGATATAGGCTCTATGCGCTTATCTGGTAATGTATCGTCCCGATTTTCTCTATGGGGAGTACCTGTTGGTATTGAGGCCGATGCACGCTTTCACTTCCTACGGGTCCCCTATTTGTGGAGTCATCACCACGGGTCTTATGTCTGGTGGGACACTAAATTCGGCTTTACAAAGCAATTCGTAGTGGGAGGGACGCTCTCTGCACCTCAGTGGGGTACTGAGTTTTCTCTGCACTCAGCCACACTTGCCAATACCCTCTATTTTGACTCAACACGCACTGCCCAGCAGCATGCAACGCCCATCGAGATACTTGAGGGAAGACTAAAACATCAGTATCATTGGGGTATTTTGGGGTGGCAAGCCGAGGTTGCCTATCAGCTATCCAGCAACCAAACGGTGGTGCCTCTACCTACTCTTTCGGCCTATGGCTCGCTCTATCTAGACTTCTATACGGCACGTGTTATGCGCACTCAGCTAGGGCTCGATTGCCACTATCACACGGAGTACTACGCCCCCTACTACGAACCTGCTGTGCAGCAATTCGTCAATCAGCAAGAGGTAAAAATTGGGAACTTCCCCATGATCAACCTCTTTGCCAACTTCAAACTAAGAAGAGTGCGCTTTTTTGTAATGCTCTACAATGCCGGAGAGATGCTGATCCAGCCCTCTAGACGCTGGTCTCTGGCTCACTATCCTATCAATCCGATGACCCTCCGCTTGGGTATTAATTTCGACTTCAACAACTAACGGAGCCTGCCATCTCGCAAGAATGCCGTATCTTTGTCTCAAAGAAAAAAGGAACAAATAAGGATCTCCTCACCATACATGTACCGACTCGTAAGCCATCTTGATAAGCTACTTGCCCTGCACGATTGTGTGATTATACCTTCGCTAGGAGCTATTATCAAAGAGTACGTACCTGCTCGCTATAGTGATGCAGAGTATATGGTATATCCTATGGAAGAGTGTTTCCATTTCAATGGAGAGCTTCGTGAGCGTGACGGACTTTTGGACGACTTGTATGCCAAGAGCTACCATGTAAGTATGCGCCGAGCTCGCAATTTGGTGGATACCGATGTGGAAGAACTTCGTCGTGAGATGATTCGTCTTGGGGGGATCTCAATAGGTCATGTAGGGCGACTTATGATTGGGGCAGATGGAAAAATGGACTTCCAGCCCGAGCATAATCGTCTCCCTCTTGGGTATGGCGAAGCCTATGGTCTCAGCACCTATACCCTACCTCGCACCTTAGAGAAAGCCCTTACTTCCGTTTTTGTAGAGGCACAAAATCCCCTTACGGAGGATACAGAAGCCACTTCTGAGAAATCAGATACCCTGCAGCAAAAGTCGGATACCAAATACCTGCATTTTCGGGTTTCGCGCCGCGTTGTGGGTTGGGCCGCTGCCGCTGCTGTATTCCTCGTCTGCCTACTCCCGGTAACCACCCACCCCGTACAAGAATACTTTAGTGCCAGCTTTGTTCCTACAGAGACGCAACAGACTTCCATTTTGCCGGGAGAAAAAACTTTGCAACAGGGTAAAATTGCTACAGAAACTACCTGCGAAATGGAAAAATCTCAGGTAGAATCCGAAGAATTATCACCCAGTTCTCTAGGCGATTATTACGTGATAATTGGATCTTTCCGGACCGAGGCTAAAGTAAACGAATTCCTAGAAACTCACAGAGATAGTGCCTTTGCAACCACTATGGGTGCTGTAAAAAAAGGAAAGAATCGCCTGATCTATGCCAAGCGCTTCACCTCGAGCGACGAGGCCGAGAGCTATCTTGCTACCCTTCGCAAGTCCGGAAAGGAATACTCCGAGGCTTGGTTGCTCCACTATAGCGAGTAATCTCTACTCACTTACTTATCTCCCCAAGAGGCGTGGTGCCCCCAAACGTCGTTGAAGAAGTAAAAGCCTTGGCAAAAAGCCTTGGCTTTGTTGCTTTAGGGATTGCGAGGTCACACCCCGTCCCCGAAGAGGTACGAGATAGCTATATATCCAGCCTGCAAGAGCAAGGTGTTGGGGACATGGGGTATCTCGAACGCAACCTAGAAGTACGATTCGATCCCGACAAATTGGTGTCGGGAGCCAAGAGCATCATTGTAGGGGCCTTCAATTACTTTCCTGAAAAAACACAACGCATTGATGCCCCTCAAATTGCCTACTACGCCTACGGAAAAGACTACCATCGGGTAGTAAAAGACAAGCTGTTTACTCTACTCAAGTATTTACAAGAGCGAATAGAAACGCCCTTTTCTTCGCGTGTTTTTGTGGACTCGGCTCCTCTGATGGAACGCTACTGGGCGGTACAATCCGGGGTCGGGAAAGTGGGGCGTAATGGGCTCCTCATAGTACCCCATTTCGGTTCGTTCTGCTTTTTGGGAGAGATTGTAACCACACTAGAACTACCGGCAGATACTCCCAGCGAAGGATCTCCCTGTGGTCGCTGTATGCGCTGTGTAGAGCACTGTCCTGCCCAGGCAATTAGCAAAGATGGTCGCCTCTCTCCAACTCGTTGCCTTAGCTACCAAACTATTGAGCACCACGGAAGCCTCGAACCCAAAGTAATAGCGCAACTCGGAGAGCGTATATATGGCTGCGATGCCTGCCAATTGGTATGCCCTCACAATCGCTTTGCTTATCCGCATCAAGAGGGGCTATTGAAACCTGCTCCCGACCTATTGGAAATGACAAGTGAGGACTGGAAAAATCTGGATAACGAGACGTTTGAACAACTTTTTGAACACTCTGCCGTCCAACGTGTCGGGTTTGATGGACTCCGCCGCAATATCAATTCGCTACTTACCTCCGAGGAGACAGAAGCCACTACTCAAAGTGAAAAGTAAGTAGGATCATACGTGGAGTCGCACTCCTCAAGGCTTGAGTAAACTGGTATCGAGCATCATCCACTATATCGGGTCGCTCGTGCTGTATCGCATCTCCTAAGCCATAGGATAGAGACAACTCGGGACAAAGTTTGAAGAAGGGGAGATAGATATCACATCCGATCCCCACCTTAAGACCATATTCTAGCGGTTTGAAATGAATGACATCGCCTCGCTTTTGCCCGATCTGCAACGCAGCATAACCTCCGGCAAGCATATAGGGACGGATATTGTTCATCCGCTGAGAAGAGTACTTGAGCAATAGAGGGAATTCAATCAAATTGGAGCGTGAAGAGAATCGTTCGATCTGATTTTCGCCATCAGAAAAAGAGATAGATCTCTCCGATAAATGTAGCGTAGGCACAAAGCGAAGCTCCCAATTTAATTTGATTGTATAGTCGGCAATCAAGCCTACCGAGAAGCCCGGGGTGTAGTCCATAACCTCTCCATACAGAGGGCTGCCGGGAGTGCCACTTACCGAAGTTGGGACCACTCCCGAGTTTAGAATTGCGAGGTCTTGCGTGTGCATCCCTACATGGAAACCAAGATGAAACACACGATAATCCGCATAAGGGCGACGCTGAACTACTTGCTTTTGCCCCCATGCAACGGCTACACTCCCCCCTAAGAACAGAAGGGTTAGCAGGAACCATCTCCATAGAGAAGAGGTGTATTGTGCGACTAACTTATGTACTACCACGCTGAGATAACGCACTAGCTTGGCTTTTTATTGTACTTTTGCCCGTTAGATATACTGCAATGAATTAGTAGATAAAATAGTATGATAGAAGTAATCAATTTCTCCGATCGCCCGTCGTTGATGAGTGACTATATGGCTGAGCTCCGAGATGTGAATGTACAAAAAGACTCCATGCGTTTTCGTCGCAACATAGAGCGCATAGGTGAGCTCCTTGCCTACGAAGTAAGCCAGCATCTCAACTATGCAAAAGAGGAAGTACAGACACCGCTTGCCATCGCACACAATTATCGTCTGCAAGATCCTGTGGTTATCGGTACTATCTTACGAGCCGGACTACCTTTCCATGCCGGCTTCTTGAATTACTTCGACCATGCAGAAAATGCCTTTGTATCAGCCTATCGTAAATACAAAGACAAACTCAAATTCGACATTTTTGTAGAGTACATCGCTTGCCCCGATCTCACAAACAAGGTACTCATTCTCACCGATCCCATGCTTGCTACCGGCGGAAGTATGGAACTTGCCTATCGTGCGTTGCTCTCTCATGGCAAGCCCCGCCAAGTACACTTTGTATCGGTAATCGCTAGTCAGCAAGCCGTAGACTATCTAAGAAATGCCATTGATCCGGATACTGATGCAACTATTTGGGTAGCATCCATAGACCCTGAGCTTAACGATCACTCCTACATCGTACCGGGCTTGGGAGACGCCGGAGATCTTGCTTACGGAGAGAAGCTCTAATCATTCCTCTCTTTGGCATCCCCCCCTACCCCTATTCCACTTGAGTTACTTGCCCCTGCCGGGAATCTAGAGTGTGGCTTGGCTGCTCTCTCCTCGGGGGCAGATGCCATATATGTGGGTGCTCCTAAGTTTGGGGCACGGGCGGCGGCCAATGTCTCTTTATCAGACATACAGCACCTTGTCTCCGTAGCACACCGCTATGGGGCAAAGGTCTATGTCGCTTTCAATACCATCCTATACGATAACGAGCTCTCAGAGGCTGAGGCTCTCATTCGTCGTCTCTACCTTATAGGTGTTGATGCTCTTATAGTGCAAGACATGGGGCTCCTCACGCTTGATCTACCCCCTATTGCTCTGCATGCCAGCACGCAATGCCATAATGCCTCAGTAGCTCAATTACAACGCCTGTCCGCCTTAGGTTTTGAGCAGGCCGTTCTCGCTCGTGAGCTTACTATAGAGGAGACGGCTACGCTACATCAAGCAGTTCCTGACCTTCGTCTAGAGACCTTTATCCATGGCGCCCTCTGTGTCAGTTATAGCGGTCATTGCTATCTCTCCCAAGCATTTGCCGGCAGAAGTGCCAATCGAGGAGCCTGCGCACAGTATTGCCGATTACCCTACACATTAGAGGATGCTACGGGGCGCAAGATTGTAGAAGGCAGCCACCTTCTTTCCCTCAAAGACCTGAATAGGTCATCTATTCTCTCCCAACTGGTAGACACAGGTGCAGTTAGTTTCAAGATTGAGGGCCGGCTCAAAAATGCCTCTTATGTACGCAATGTCACCGCCTATTATCACCAACTCTTAGAAGACATTGTTGCGGCTCAACCTGAGCGATATTCAAGGTCTTCGATGGGACGAGTTTCCCTATCTTTCACCCCCGATCCTTTCAAGAGCTTTTCGAGAGGAGCCACTACCTACCAACTCAAGAAAGGGGACTTTAATGAGGTCTTAATACGCCCGGAAAGCCCAAAGAGTGAGGGAGAGTTTATCGGGGTTATCTCCAAGATAGAAGGGAATAGCCTATGGCTCGATCGCAGTTGTGACCTTGCCAATGGGGATGGAATCGCCTTCTATACACCTGCGGGTTCGATGGAAGGGACGCGCATCAACCACCTGCAAGAAAAAGGGAAAATCGTAGTGGACAACCCCTGGAATCTTAAGACGGGCACAAGGATCTACCGCAATTATTCTACTCAATTTGAGCGCGTAATCAATCGCCCCGATAGCTCAGAACGATTATTGCCCGTGAGGCTCAAATTGGGAGTCCTTCCGTGGGGATTTGTGCTCGACTTGGAGGTTGACAGCCCTCAATCTAAGGTAACAACTCGCGTCACATTCCCCCACAAGATGGAAAAAGCCATGCAAAACGGGGAGGATCGCCTGCGAGACGCTCTTGCCAAATTAGGGGGGAGCGGATTTTTCTCTACCACGATCGAAATTGACACTAAGGGATTTTTTGTACCCCTATCCGTTGCAAGTTCGCTAAAGAGATTGGGTGTAGAGGCTCTTGATAGAGCTCTCCGATTGCACTATTCTGCTCACCCGATCTATCGTCCCTCTTACACAAGGATCCCACAATCCGTAGGTACCGGTAACATGATTGGCTTTGATTACAATGTTGCCAATTGTGCTGCAAAAAAAGCCTACCAGAGCTGGGGAGCTCAACAGATAGTGCCAGCGTACGAAGTCACCCCCACAAAAGACGCTCCCCTTATGACCTGCCGGCATTGCATTCGCCGCCACTTGGGCTATTGTACCCGCAGCAAGCGAGAGATGCCCTATAAGGAGCCACTCTACCTTGTACACGGCAAGGAGCGTATCCGACTTGCATTTGATTGCAAAGAGTGCAGCATGAAACTTTACTCTGCCCAATAGGCAGAAGACTTGTGCATGGGGATTGCCTAAAATGTATTATCTTTGCAGCCAGTCTGCAACCGCTGAGCACAGCAAAGCCTAGTCGAAGCGGGTGTAGTACCCTAAGTTTAACTCGTTAATTGATAAGACGAAATGTATCTAGACTCAGCAAAGAAGAAAGAAATCTTCGAAAAACATGGTCAATCTGCTACTGACACAGGTAGCGTAGAGAGCCAAGTTGCTCTTTTCACCTACCGTATTGCCCACCTTACAGAGCACCTCAAGAGCAATCGCAAAGACTTTGCAACGGCTCGCGCCCTTAAGATGCTCGTTGGTAAGCGTCGTCGCTTGCTCGACTATGTAGCAAAGAAAGACATCGAGCGCTATCGTAAACTCATTGCAGAATTGGGTATCCGTCGCTAATTGATATTCACTTCTGCTCCTCTCGAAGGGTTGCTCTTAGGGCCTTCCCCAGAGTCTCTTCTATAAGAGTGGATCATCGCCTCTCTCTTCTTCGTCTTCGCCTTGTGCGTAGCATGGAAGGGAGAGGTCATTTATATTAGATCATTGATATTTACCGGCACTAATCCCTTAACTCACACATAATACATATATTTGTAATAGGAAATGTGTGTGTACTTGACTAATCTCCCGAAGGTTGCTCTGGGTCACCCGTATTTTCGCAGGGGGTAACGCTCCCCAAACATTTGAGAGAAAGACTAACGACAAGTAGCAAACAAACGACAAACTAACGAAAATGAAAGATTTTTTGAAGATGTTCTTAGCCTCGATACTTGGCTTTATCGTGGCATCGGTGATACTCTCTTGCATTGCAGCTTTTTGCATGATGGGCTTCATTGCCGTAGTGGCAAACCAGACAAACAAGAGTACAAGTATCCCTAAAGAATCTCTCTTGGTAGTAGATTTATCCTCAATCAAAGAGATTGAAACGGACTCTCCTTTCGATAATTTCTTAGGATCAAACCGAGAAAGGAGTCTCACACTTACCGAAGCTATCCGCAGTATACGATATGCCGCAGAGAACCCACGCATCGAGGGGATCTACCTCACAAGTGCTATGCCGGAAGCCGGTTTGGCATCAATTGACGAGTTGCGTCGTGCTCTCAAAGAGTTCAAGGAGTCTGGCAAGTTCATTGTTTCCTATGCAGATCAATACAGCCAAAAAGGATACTACCTTGCCTCTGTTGCCAATGAGATTTATCTCAATCCCCAGGGAGCTGTAGAGCTTGATGGTATGTATGTTTCTAATGTGTTTTACAAGAATGCATTGGAGAAGTTTGGTGTAACCATGCAGGTATTCAAGGTGGGTACTTACAAGGGAGCTGTAGAGCCATTCCTTCTTGATAAACTAAGCGAACCCAACCGAGCTCAGATCACCTCATTTACTTCCGAACTTTGGAATAACATGCTCCAAGGGATCTCTCAAGAGCGAAATATCGCCCTAGACTCACTCTCTAGACTTGTAGATCGTGCTCCCATGTTCCTCTCTCAGCAAGAACTTGTGGATACAAAACTCGTTGATAAACTCTGCTACGAGCGTGAGGTTATCAAGATGTTTGAGGATGAGTACGGAATAGATGAGGATCACTTTGTAACCCTCAATCAAGTATACAACAGCGAGCGTCGCTACGACAATTCGGGAGATGGCACGGTAAAGGTGCTATATGCCGAAGGTGAGATTACATCAGGCGTTGAGTTTGGTACCATTACCGAAGCTCTTGTAGATCGCCTACTAGACGTTGCAGACGATGACGATATTGATGCCGTAGTTCTCCGCGTAAACTCTCCGGGAGGTAGCAGCTACGTCTCTGATCAAATTTGGGATGCCGTGCGCTACACCAAGAGCAAGAAGCCTATTGTTGTTTCTATGGGAGACTATGCGGCATCCGGTGGTTACTACATCTCATGTGCTTCTAACTACATCTTTGCCGAACCCTCAACCATAACGGGTTCTATCGGGATCTTTGGATTGTTCCCCAACTTTGCGGGGACGGCTCAAAAGTTCTCTGTTACCGAGGATGGTGTAAAAACCGCAAAATATGCCGACTTTGGCAATATGTTCCGCCCAATGACCGACGAAGAGCGTGCTTTGATGCAAGCCCATATCGAGCGAGGCTACGACACGTTCCTCTCTCGTGTTGCAGAGGGACGTAAGCTAGAAAAGTCTCAAGTTGATCTTGTGGCACAAGGCCGTGTATGGACCGGAAAGCAAGCATTGGCTCGTCACCTTGTAGACGAACTCGGCGGACTAGACGAGGCCATTGCCAAGGCTGCAGAGTTGGCAAACATAGAAAATCCTTCGGTTTGGTATGAATCTAGTCGTCAAGACAAGTTCTCAAACATCATGGATAGCTACTTGTCAGAAAGCTCCGATAAGGTTGTGAACAACATACTTACCGAAGAAGAAATCGAGGCTCTCAAAAAAGCTCGAATCATGCGCAGTACTACGGGCGTACAAGCTCGTTTGCTGTACGACATTCAGTTTTAATAAAGCAGATTAATCGCACAAAAGAGGAGCAAGAGACCCCTAAGAGGTCTTACCCCATCTAGCGGTGGTCTCTTCTCCTCTTGCCTATGAGGTGATGCAAGACGTATAGAATGAAACCCCTTGGCACATCCCCCTGGCTCACCCCGGCTGCTGCACTCTATGGTGTAGGAGTGAGGTTGCGCAATTGGCTCTACGACCGGAATATACTATCCGGTAGGAGCTTCCCTATCCCTATTATCTGTGTAGGGAATTTGGCTGTTGGGGGAACGGGCAAAACACCTCTAGTAGAGTACCTAATAGAAACGCTCCAAACCGACTACCGAATAGCCGTTGTAAGCCGAGGATACAAACGTGCCACCAAAGGCTTGATACACGCAACAGCAGCATCCACAGCACGTGAGATTGGAGATGAGCCGAGGCAAATACTCCGCAAATACCCTCATATTACGATGGTTGTGGAGGGGAATAGGAATCGAGCCATTGAGTACATTATGACTCTTCCTGAGGAGGAACGCCCACAAATTATCCTTCTAGATGATGGTTTCCAACACAGAGCGACAAAAGCTTCTCTAAGTCTATTGCTCACTGATTGTCAGCATCCATTTATGAGTGATAGGCTACTACCGGCAGGGAGACTTCGCGAACCTATAAAGGGGAGACTTCGTGCAGATGCCGTGGTGGTAACGCGATGCCCTAAGGATATGTCTCCCATGGATCAGCGCATTATGGAGCGGAACCTATCACTTTACTCTAATCAAACAATCTATTTTTCAACGATTCAATACGGTCAGTTGTCCCCTCTATTCCCAGAGGAGGCAACACCCCAATTGATCCAAGAAACCCATACAGCACGTGTTATCGCCATCGCAGGTATTGGGCAACCTGAGCTTTTCTTTCAGGAGTTGTCTCGCAGATTCCCTCAGGTTGAGACGCACACCTATGCAGATCACCACGACTTTTCGCTTCGAGAGATCGCACAGATGGAAACGTGGTTGCACTCTTCTAGCGATTTTATTGTCATGACAGAGAAAGATGCCATGCGCCTAGAAGGGAAGGAGCGCAACCTCTCACCACTTCTCCGGCAGCGCATTTACTATCTTCCCATCCGACCTCTATTTTTGGGACATAGTGAGGAGCATCTGCAAACGCTACTGCGCACCACACTACAAAAGTATTATCCCAGATAAATCACTTCCAACGTTTACTACATCTCACATATATGCCAACTCCTATTGCTGAATTGGGCGAGTTTGCCCTGATCGATAGACTAACCAACCAACATCATACAACCCAATCTTCTACCCTCAAAGGGGTGGGCGATGATGCCGCTGTGCTCTGGGCACCTGAGGGGCAAGTGCAAGTGGTAACAACCGATTTACTTCTAGAGGGAGTGCATTTCGACCTAACCTACGTGCCCCTCAAGCACCTAGGCTATAAGTCCGTTATGGTCAATCTATCTGACGTATTCGCCATGAATGCCAAGCCCGCTCAGATAACCGTCTCCATTGGCATCTCCTCTAAATTCTCTATCGAACAGCTCGACGAACTCTACGAAGGGATTTATCTTGCGGCCTCTCGCTTTGGTGTGGATGTTGTGGGTGGTGATACAAGCGCCTCGCTAAATGGGCTTGTTATCAGTATCACGGCTCTCGGCTATGCTCCCAAAGAAGCAGTTGTATATCGTAGTGGAGCCAAGCCTACGGACCTTATTTGTGTATCGGGGAACCTAGGGGCTGCCTATATGGGATTAATGCTCTTAGAGCGCGAAAAGCGTGTGTTTGAAACGGATCCAACCCCCTACTTTACACCCGACTTCGATGGTAGAGAATACCTCATAGAACGCCAACTAAAGCCCGAGGCCCGAGGTGATGTGATCTCCACTCTTCTCTCACACGGCATACAACCCACGGCCATGTTGGATATCTCAGACGGGCTCTCTAGCGAACTTCTACACCTCGCTCAGGCCAGTCAAGTGGGCATCAGACTCTACGAAGAGCGAATCCCCATAGATCACGAAACATTTGCTGCGGCCGAAGATCTCCATCTCTCCCCCATTGCCGTGGCTCTCAATGGAGGGGAAGATTACGAACTCCTATTCACCATTCCCCTTTCGTATGCCGACCAGATACGAGCTATCCCCGGGGTACATATAATTGGGCATACAACAGAAGCCGATGAGGGTTGCCACCTCATTACTGCAGACGGCTCACTTGCTCCCATCGAGGCGCAAGGGTGGAATGCGCAACAAAAACTCCAAGAAATTTCTCAAAATAATACCTCACACCAACAATGATCACAACAAGATTACTGGGAAAATTCACCGCCTCCTTCCGAGCTGTTGGGGAATATACCCTACTGATGCGACAGGTTTTCACTCGCCCTGCTCGCTGGAGCATGTTTTTCAAGCAACTAGTACGTGAGATATCCAAGATTGGACTAGACTCCATTCTTATTGTAATGATTATCTCCTTCTTTATAGGTACGGTTATTACCATACAGCTTGCCATCAACATGAGCTCCCCCATGATCCCTCGCTTTACGATTGGTTACTCCACGAGGGAGATCGTATTGCTCGAGTTTTCCTCCTCCATTATGTGTCTTATCCTGGCGGGTAAGATCGGGTCGAGTATAGCATCTGAGCTCGGGACCATGAGGGTGACAGAGCAAATTGACGCCCTAGAAGTGATGGGGATCAACTCGGCGAACTTCTTAATCCTTCCAAAGATTGTGGGACTTCTGCTCTTTATCCCCGTGCTCTCCATCATCAGTATGGCTACGGCTATTGGGGGCGGATTCTTGGCAACCTTCCTAACTCCCTCTCTCACGGCAGAAGACTTTGAGTATGGAATGCAGCTCTACTTCAATCCCTACAACGTGCTCTACTCCATCATCAAGAGCCTTGTGTATGCCTTCATTATCACCTCCGGCTCTAGTTACTTCGGCTACAATGTAAAGGGAGGTGCCTTAGGTGTAGGGGTGGCAAGTACCAATGCTGTGGTAACAAACAGTGTGCTCATCCTTCTGGCCGACGTATTACTCACTAACCTATTGCTCATCTAACGAACTATGATAGAAGTAAAGAATCTTGTCAAAGAGTTTGAGGATAAGCAGGTCCTCAAGGGGGTTTCGGTCGTCTTCAAGAGTGCCACTACCAACCTGATCATCGGAAAAAGTGGTGCCGGTAAGACGGTGTTGTTAAAGTCACTCATCGGGCTAATCATCCCCACCAGTGGAGAGATTCTCTTTGATGGGGAGAGTGTCCTTCAGCTCGATAAAGAGAAGCGGAAGCAACTCTACCGCAAGATGGGAGTTATGTTTCAGGGGTCGGCACTATTCGATAGCATGACAGTCTTGGAGAACGTACAGTTCCCCTTGGATATGTTTCTCCGTAAGTCTCTCAAGACTCGCCGATCCATAGCCAAAGAATACCTCAAGAAAGTGGGACTAGCAGATGCCGCTAACAAATTCCCATCTGAGATAAGTGGCGGTATGATGAAGCGTGCTGCCCTTGCTCGAGCCTTGGTAACAAAACCCAAATACCTCTTCTGTGACGAACCCAACTCAGGCCTAGACCCTAAGACCGGCGGGCAAATAGACCAACTCATCCACGACCTAACCAAAGAGTTTGAGATAACGACCGTCATCAATACGCACGACATGAACTCGGTGCACAATATCGGTGAGAATATCGTTTACCTCTACCATGGGGAGAAAAACTGGGAGGGCCCCGCTAGCGATATCGAAAAGATGGGGACACCCGAAATAAAGCGGTTTATCTTGTAACCCACGCCCCACTAGGAGAAGGAAGCAACAGAACAAATAGGCTCGGGAGCGTAGCTCCGGACCAAGTCGAGAAAGACGTAAGAAAAGGGTCGACACTTATGATAAAAGTGCCGGCCCTTCCTTGTCAAAAGGAAGCTCTCTCTGGAGGACCTATTACAAGGGTAATTGACTTGTCGCAAAAAGCTAATGAGCTTTCATCTAATTCCTAATGAGCTTTCAGGAAAAAGCTAATGAGCTTTTGTCGGATTCCTAATGAGCTTTTCGTGTAAAGCTAATGAGCTTTTGCCGGATTCCTAATGAGCTTTCGAGAAAAAGGCCATTTGCAGCTTAATTTACACCGCTATATATCTTGATTACCGACTATTCCTTTTCTTCAAGAATCTCCGCTATCTTTTCATACGTCTTCCCATTTCGGATTGTAATGTACTTATAGAAATCTTGTTTCATCAGTTTCCTATGATATGTGGTTTTCAGGTATTCAGCCTCATCATACTTTCCCCAAAATATCGCATTTCTACCGATATAAACTATCTCGTTGCAAAATTCTGATTGGGTTATAAAATCTACAATGACTGATTTTTCAACTTGATTGGGTATAAAAAGGACATCCTTTCTTGCTAAATCTTCCCCCCACCAACTAGGTAAATCCGCTCTTTCTTCTAAATAATCTTCCTTGCTAATCAAAGCAAAAGGAATGGGAAAGTCATAATTTCTTTCTAATGCATCTGCTATCGTTGAGATGCAACTTTCAAGACTTTGAACACTTTTGAAAAACAAATTTCCACTATTAATGTACGAATCAACACCTTCAAATCCCTCATCCGAAAGTATTTTTTTCAAATCACCCATGGAGACTTTGTGTTTTCCGCCCACATTGACACCTCGCAATAAAAGTATATATACCATACAACTCATTCTCTAAAAGATTTCTTACCAATCATATTTTCTCCTTCCATTGTTGTTTAAGTAGAAAAACAATAGACCCTATCGATAGAAAAAGGTTGGCCTCTCAAAAGGGAAAGAGAAGCCAACCTTTTAGTACGGATCTAGGTTTTGTATCTATTCGGGCAGGTCGCTGCCATCGAAAGCGAAGGGCAAGAGTCCTCTATTATCATGGAGTACGAGGGCTTGTTCCTTGCCTGCCATAACTACCTTAAAAGGCTTCTGATGCCTACTACTTGTCTCCGCAAGTACCTGACGACAGGCCCCACAGGGAGTTATGCTCTCTACTCTATTCTCTTCGCTAAAGGCGACCAACAATAGGATCTCCACAGCCTCATCGGGATACTGCGCTCCGGCTGCAAAAAGAGCCGTACGCTCAGCACACAAGCCCGAGGGATAGGCGGCATTCTCTTGATTGCTCCCCACTACGACTACGCCATTAGAGAGCAGAAGAGCAGCCCCTACTCGAAAGCGGCTATAGGGAGCATAGGCATTACGAGCGGCCTCCACGGCAGCCTCCTCCAAGCGAAGGAGCGTGGCATCGAAGTCTTTTCGTTGGATTCGTTCGTAAGGAATGGACAGCGTGTGCATTGTTATAGGGGATCAGAATTTATAACCAAAGGTGATTGTTGCGCGAATGTTGCTGTTCGAGAGCTTTATCGCATTGGGGGTAGCAAAAACATCCGACTTGAGAGGATCTCCATTGCGATCCGACAACATCGGGAAGGCATAAACATAGCTATCGTTCTGAGTTCTCACGAGAGCGGCATCCATATAGAAACTCTTGGAGAAACGATATCCAACCCCTCCACCAAAGAGCCACTGCACCTTTTGAATGCTATAATGAGGCAAAGTACCTGCTACGAGTATCGGGGTTTGACTACTGCCCTCGAAGGTGGTAAGTCCATTACCCGCCTTCATAGGAGTGGTAGAATAGGCCCCACCCAAACGCAAGCTAAGCGCAGGTAATACACGCACTTCGCCCCCTACACGCACAGTGTGTTGCAATCCATAGTGAGACTCAATGGCTCTATTATCCAAACTTGCGGATGTCGATCCCGGGAATTTAATCCTCATCCAGCTATAAGGCATCAAGTCGTAATCTACGCTAATGAGCCCCCTATTGCCAAATGTATAGGCGAGCCCAACTACAAATCTGCTGGGAGTAATGATAGAATAGGAATTGCTACCCTTAGGCTTAGGCGTTTTTCCCTCCAGTTGGTACACTTTATTTACGTGAGAACCATCATTCGATAGCGATGTGTAATGGGTTTTGGCCGTAGCGTAGTAGCGATCTACCAGCGAAAGCCATGTGGGAGAATGGTAAGCAAGACCAATCCGCAACCCATCAGTTGGGCGCAAGATCGTACCCACACTGAGACCAAAGCCACTCCCCGTGGTCATGAGTTCGTTGTAAAGCTCAAGATAGTCGTTGTACGAAAAGTCTTCTCCATAGAGTGAAACGAGTTGCTTCTCTACAGAAGTGTACTTGAGAGATGCACCTAGATAGTAACGATCGCCCCAGTTATACCCAAAGTTGAAGTCGTAGGAATGCATATAGCCTCTCTCCTGCATCTGTAAGGTAGCACGTTTGGGACCAAAGGGAACCTTAGAACCCGATCCATCGGGGTAATAGAAGTTCGTGACATAAGGGCCTGCTCCTCCAGCACCCGGATTGATAAAACCGGCCTCATAACCAAGGATCGTCATCCACGAAGCATTGGCATCGTAGAGTCCACCTTTTTGAGGGTCGTAAAAACTATCATAACGTAGGTTTTCGGGAGTGATCAAGCCCGTATAGTCTGCAATAGAAAAGGGAATGCCCTTAACGCCATTATAGTCGAGGAGAGTACCCTCAGGGTTTGTTTCTGCGGAAAAATCTCGGTCGAAGCGAATCACTCTATTGCGGTTAATGGCAAACGTAAAGCCATTGCCGGTAGAGGCATCGTAGTAAGAAGAAACATAACCTATCTGCGGCATCTTTACGTTACTGCGGCTCTGCCTCGATTCCTGATTATACCAATGGGCGGTTGTGGCACGGTTGTCAAAACCGAGAGTCATCGACATTTCCGATTTGTGGAAGACGGCTCCACCTGCGGGGTTCTGAGATATAGATGAGAGATCACCTCCCAGGGCAGCAAATGCCCCCCCCATAGCCTGAAAGCGAGCCGTCCCATCTGTCTCTGTTCTACTTAGAGAAAAAGCATCCGTCTCACTCTGTGCATGGATCGAGCCCACCCCCAGGAGAGAGCAAGCTACGATCCCTAAATACATTTTCAAAAGTCCATTCATGATCTATGTATGTTGTATTGGTGTTTGTCTATTTCTGCGGATATATCCTTCGAATGCTTAGCGACGTCCTCGAGAAGATGAGGAAGAACCGCCTCCATCATAGCTACCACGAGAAGAGCTACCGCCACTACTCTGTGAAGAAGAGCCCGGATCAAACGAACGATACTGCTGTATGGTTTGCTGAGAAGAAGAGCTACTACGTCTTGGCTCAGAAGGTGTATCGTAAGAGCCTCTGCGCTGAGGTTGGTAAGACTCGTATTGACTTCTCTGCGAGCGAGAGGGTACATCTCGTTGCTCTATACGTTGCTGCGAGCGGTCGATCCGTTGCGGTGTTGTTTCTTCGTATGTACCACGACGTGCGGGACGTTCGGTAATGCCTTCGGTACGATGGCGCATGGGCTCATCCGTAGATACACGAGAATTGTTCGTGCGGGAGTCTTCACCATAAGAACCACGAGCGTTGCCCGATCGAGAGGGACGATAATCTCTAGGATTGTATGCCGTATTATCGGTTACACGATTAGTATTTTCCGTCCAATAATTTCCTCTTGTTTCGTTTATCGCTTCTATGCGACGCGCTTCACGATCGGAGAGCTGTCGGTTGGAGCTAGCTGTGCTCGTTACAGAGCCATTGTTATTGCGAGAGCTATTATATGAGCCTCCATAGTACTCGTTGTTGCGACGGCCATTAGGGGTACGATTTACCGAGTGGTAATAAGAACCAACATAGGGATCGTAGCCGTAACCACTACCATAATATCCGCTATAATAACCATCTACAAAACCTTGGTGGTAGCCACTATTCCAAGCATAGTAGGGATCGCTGTAGTAGCCCCAAGAGGAGCCCCAACCCCAGCCCCAAGAGCTGTATCCCCACCAGCCATATCTGCGGTAGCGAGAATAATAGGGGCCATACCATGCCGAGTACCAGAAGGGATCGCTATACCAAGGCGAGTACCAAGGATAGTAATAACCGGGATAGCCGCCATAGTAAGACGAGCCGTAGCCGTAGCCATAGCCACTACCTACACCCAGATAAATGTTTATATCTCCTCCACCGGAGTAGTACTGATCATAGTCGTAGCCATATCCGTAGTAATCGTCGTCTGTATATATGACGATACTATTCCCATTCTCTATAACGATAGTAGCGGGATCGTGGAATCGTGCAATGCGATCGGCATAATACCCACGAGAGGAGCGTGAGCGATTTTTGTAGCTACGCCCTCTTTCTCTAGAGGCATATTGCTTCGATGTATTGTTTCCTCTCTTTATAGAGCGACCAGACGAAGAGTCCTTTGCATCCCCTCTTCGGTTGTAGGCATCAATATCCCGATCCGAAGAGTCGTCATAATACTCATCTTGGTCATATTCATCCTCGTAATTATCGTTTGCGTAGCGAGAGTTTTCTCTATTGGCACGAGCCCATTCTTCTTCGCGTTGTCTGCGCTCTTTCGCAATTCTCTCGCGTTCTGCCTTCTCACGAGCTGAGATAGCCTTACGCTGCTCCTGCACCTGCTTCTGATTGTTGTAGATGTCATCAAAATCCCAATCATTTTGGGCTGATGCAGAGGTCATTGCCAAAGCTGCTATCCCCATAAGGATTAGCCATCTGTTTCGTTTCATAGTTCGTATAATTAAAGTGTTGATGTTCGTCTTTTTACTTATTGGTAGCAGTTCTCCCGCCCGGAGAACTAGAGACACCGACTCTGCCTCTTTACTTTTTAGTATTAGATAGTGGAGAGACACTTTTGTTTAAGTATGCTAGGACACTATCCGCAGGTAAAGATACACAATTCCCGCAACTGAGAAACACAATGCGCCCAAAGAAGAAAAAGAGACAGGCTGATAATGAAAAATTTCTAGGGTGAAAATCGAAACTTTTCTGGGCAAAATTCTCCCCTCTTACTGGCTGAAAAATCTTTTGTTGTAGGCCTAAATCCGAAAAAATTCCACCCTGCCTCTTTTTCCGCTTTCACAGTGCGTCTCATGTTTAGGCAACTCGGCCTGCCATCTGGTGCAAAATGATTACTTTTGCAGGCAGCACTCTTGTTTTTTGTCTCACCCCGGCGTGAGAAAAATAGAGCGGAGTGAGAGATTTATTGACGACAAAATACACTCATAAAATAGAATAGGATAAATGGCTCAAGAAGATCTTTTCAAGAAAATAGTATCCCACTGCAAAGAATATGGATTTGTATTCCCCTCTTCGGAGATTTACGATGGGTTGGGAGCAGTGTACGACTATGGGCAATATGGCGTTGAGCTGAAGAATAATATAAAAGCCTTTTGGTGGAAGAGTATGACTCTATTGCACGAAAATGTAGTAGGTATAGACTCGGCCATCTTTATGCACCCCAAGATTTGGCAAGCCTCGGGGCATGTGGAGGCTTTTAATGACCCCCTTATCGACAATAAGGACTCGAAGAAACGCTATCGTGCCGACATTCTAATCGAGGACTATCTGGCCAAGCTTGACGAAAAAATCGACAAGGAGGTTGCAAAAGCTGCAAAGCGTTTTGGAGAATCTTTTGATGCTGCACTCTATCGCGAAACCAATCCTAGAGTACAGGGCTATCTAGCCGAGAAAAACGAAACACTAGAGCGATTCTCCAAAGCACTCAACGACAACGATCTTGAGGCAATCCGCGCCATCATCGTAGACAAAAAGATTGTTTGCCCCATTAGCGGCACCTGCAATTGGACCGAGGTGCGCCAATTCAATTTGATGTTTGCCACAGAGATGGGGTCTACAGCCGATGGTGCATCGAAGATCTATCTGCGTCCGGAGACGGCTCAAGGGATCTTTGTCAACTACCTCAATGTGCAGAAAACAGGGCGCATGAAGCTCCCCTTTGGGATTGCTCAGATAGGGAAAGCCTTCCGCAATGAGATTGTGGCCCGTCAGTTCATCTTCCGCATGCGTGAGTTTGAACAGATGGAAATGCAGTTCTTTGTTGCCCCCGGCGAAGAGATGAAGTGGTTTGAGTACTGGAAAAAGACACGTATGGCATTCCACAAATCACTCGGACTGGGCGACAGCAAATACCGGTATCACGACCACGAAAAGCTGGCTCACTATGCCAATGCGGCTACAGACATTGAGTACGAAATGCCATTCGGATTCAAAGAAGTAGAAGGAATTCATAGCCGTACCAACTACGATTTGAGCCGTCACGAGGAGTTCAGCGGCAAAAAGCTCCGCTACTTCGATCCTCAAACAGGAGAAAGCTATATACCCTACGTAGTGGAAACCTCTATCGGGGTAGACCGCCTATTCCTCAGCCTGATGTGTGGTGCTTACTGCGAAGAGCCTACAGAAAATGGCGAGATGCGCACCGTACTACGCCTCCCCGCAGCCTTGGCTCCTATCAAACTCGCGGTACTCCCGCTCGTGCGCAAGGATGGCTTGGACGAAAAGGCTCGTGAAGTGGTACGTGAGCTTCGCTTCGACTTTACTTGCCAATACGACGAAAAAGACTCCATTGGGAAGCGGTATCGTCGCCAAGATGCCATAGGGACCCCCTACTGTATCACTATTGACAACCAAACAATGGAGGACAACACTGTTACCATCCGAGAACGTGACACGATGGAGCAGCATAGAGTTGCCATAACAGATCTCCGCAAAGAAATCGCCCAAAAGGTAGATATGGGGACTTTACTACGGAAAATAGCTTGTGACAGCCATGAATAAGAGAATATATCCCATCCTAATAGCGGTTGCCACCTTGATGGCAACCCTACTCCCTGCATGCCAGAAATCAGTTGACAGCACCGAAGAATGGCGCCGACGCAACGAAAAGGCCTTTGCAGACTATGAGAGCAAAAGTGACTACCAAAAGGTTACAACAGACGGCTCTATGCCTTACGTCTTTATGAAGACGAAGACCAAAGGTACCGGTACTGAGCACCCTATATCCACCTCGCGTGTGATTATCCACTATGCTATGTACCTACTTGTTCCCACCTCATCAACGGGCACAGCGCCCCTAGATGGGAACTTCGATCAGGAACAAGGATTACGCCTTTCGCTCAACAGAGGCGAGAAGGAGAGAGCTATTGCAGGTGTGCAAATTGCACTCCAAAATATGGTTGTAGGCGATCATACCGAGGTAATTATCCCCTGGTATCTAGCCTATGGAGCTAAATCGTCCCCCTCTCAGACTTCAACAATCCCCGCCTACTCGGCTTTGAGGTACGAGGTTCGTCTCGACAGCATCGTACCAGAATCTGCCGAATAATACCCCAAAAGGTGACTTATATTTTACTAGCAATCCAACTAGACATTAATGGTATCCAGACCCCATATTCTCATATCTAACGACGATGGTATTCACGCCCCCGGCATAGCCGCCCTGAGCGCTATGCTTCGTACAATTGGGGATGTTACCGTTGTTGCCCCGGACGGTCCTAGATCAGGCGCATCGTCCCAAATCTCAACTAGTCTGCCCCTGAAGCTAACGAAGATGCAGGAGGAAGAGGGGTATAGAGTCTATCGCTGCTCCGGCACCCCTGCCGACTGTGTAAAGCTCGCCCTTAACACACTATTCTCCAAGGAGTGCCGTCCCGATCTCGTTGTAAGCGGGATTAACCATGGGCGCAATGATGGTATTTGCGTTGTTTATTCGGGTACTGTAGGGGCAGCCCTCGAAGGTTGCATTGCCGGAATCCCCGCCCTAGCAGTCTCGGTCAACGACCACGGAGAAGATGCAGAGATGCGCTATGCCGTTGAGTACACAGCGCCATTGGTCCGTTGGATGCTCTCAAACAAAATACCAACGCATACGATGCTCAGCCTCAATCTGCCTACGACAGCTCCCTTGGGACTCAAGGTGGCCCCTCAAGCAGTAGGACGGTTTATGGACGAATTTGTAGAAAGTACAAACGGCTCCGGAGGACGAGTATATTGGATGGTAGGAAGCCAAATCAAAACAGAAGATGAACCCAATACGGACTGGGATCTCTTGGAAGAAGGGTATGCGACCCTCACCCCAATCCGTATCGACATGACCGATAGGGAATTCTTACCTCACCTCTACGAGGCATTCCGCGAAGGGCTCCCCCAATAAAATCACCTCCCCACAATGCGATATTTCTTGATAGCAGGAGAGGCTTCGGGAGACCTTCATGGTGCTCACCTCATCAGAGCCATAAAAGCCGAAGATCCTTCGGCTACCTTCGCCTTTATGGGAGGAGACCAGATGGCTTATGAGTCAGGAAGGCGACCCGTTGTGCATTACAGCAAGGTTGCCTTTATGGGGTTTATCTCCGTTTTGAGACACCTTCCCAAAATTCGCTCCGCAGCTCATCTTGTACAACAAGAGATCAAGGAATTCGATCCACACGTGGTGATTCCCATCGACTACTCCGGGTTCAACTTTCGTTACATTCTTCCATTTGTAAACAAGTCATTGCCTCGCACTTCTGTCTTTTACTACATTCCTCCCAAAGTGTGGGCTTGGAAGAAAAAAAGAACAAAGCAACTGCGAACCCTTTGCACACAAGTGCTGAGCATACTGCCCTTTGAGGAGGAATTTTTGATTCGCTATAAGGTAAAAGCCTACTATGTGGGCAATCCTTGTGTAGATGCCGTGGGAAAGTATTGGGATACATGGGGCGACCCACAAACAAAAATAACCCTGTGCAATAAGACCCCACAACTCACAATAGAGCGCCCGATTGTGGCCATACTGGCAGGGAGCAGACGTGCCGAGATAAAACAAAATCTCCCTCTGATGCTCACTACCCTACGGACTCACTACCCTAACTATCAGTGCGTCATAGCAGGCGCTCCGGGTATTGAGGCCGAGTTTTATACTCCGTTCGTACAGGGATATAAGGCGGAAGTGCTTTTTGGTCAGACCTATGACATCTTGGCAGCTGCAGATTTTGCCCTCGTAACATCGGGCACCGCTACCCTAGAGACAGCACTCATAGGCACTCCACAAATAGTCTGCTATCGAAGCATCGGATCCCCTCTTATCAATTGGGCTTTTTCGCAATTCCCGATCTCCTACTTCTCTCTGGTTAATCTCATATTAGATACCCCTTTGGTAGAGGAGCTACTTGCAGCCAAAGCAACTCCCAAGCATCTCCACAAGGCTATTGAGCGACTTCTAGCCTCAACTCAAGAGATCTCAGAAGGCTATGCACGCCTTCAATCCCAACTCGGACGCGTACCGGCTGCTCGCACTGCTGCCCAAGTTATCACTCGCTCTATCATTCATTAGTAACAAAGACATCACGCTATCTTTCAATGAAGAATATCCGCAATTTTTGCATTATCGCCCATATCGACCATGGTAAAAGCACCTTGGCAGACCGTCTTCTGGAGTACACCAAGACCGTCTCTGGCAAGGATCTTCAAGCTCAAGTACTCGATAATATGGACTTGGAACGCGAGAGGGGTATCACCATCAAGAGCCATGCCATACAAATGGAATACGAAGAGGGCGGAGAAAAATACATCCTCAATTTGATAGATACTCCGGGACATGTGGACTTTAGTTACGAGGTCTCCAGATCTATCGCAGCCTGCGAAGGTGCTCTCTTGGTAGTGGATGCGACACAGGGTATTCAGGCACAAACCATCTCCAACCTATACATGGCGATAGAGAACGACCTGACCATCATTCCTATCATCAATAAGTGCGACCTTGCGAGTGCAACTCCCGAAGAAGTGGAAGATCAGATCGTAGACCTGCTAGGCGAATCTGCCGAAAACATCATACGAGCAAGTGGTAAGACCGGCATGGGAGTTGAGGCTATTCTTCATGCCATTGTAGAGCAAGTCCCCCCTCCAAAGGGAGACCCGGAAGCTCCCCTTCAATGCCTTGTTTTCGACTCCGTTTTCAATCCTTTCCGAGGGATTATTGCCTACTACAAGGTGGTTAATGGCTCTATCAAAACGGGAGATAAGGTGAAATTTATCGCCACGGGTATGGAGTATGAGGCCGACGAAGTAGGTGTACTCAAATTGGATATGGCCCCCCGCAAAGAGGTAAAAACAGGCGATGTGGGCTACATTATCTCGGGGATAAAAACGAGTAAAGAGGTGCGAGTGGGCGATACCATTACCCATATAGCGCGCCCCGCTCTAGAGGCTATTGAGGGATTCGAAGAGGTGAAACCGATGGTATTTGCCGGGGTATACCCCATCGAGACAGAAGAATTCGAAAACCTTCGTACCTCTCTCGAGAAATTGCAACTCAACGATGCCTCCCTCACATTTACGCCCGAGAGCTCGGTAGCCTTGGGCTTCGGATTCCGATGCGGCTTCCTAGGGCTGCTCCACATGGAGATTGTACAAGACCGATTGGATCGCGAGTTTGGCATGAACGTGATAACCACGGTCCCCAACGTTTCTTACAAAGTGTACGACAAAAAGGGGGCTATGAGCGAAGTGCACAACCCTTCCGGCCTACCGGATCCCACTCTCATCGATCATATCGACGAGCCCTATATCCGTGCCACTATCATCACGCAAGCGGCCTATATTGGCCCTATCATCTCCCTCTGTATGGATAAGCGGGGGATCCTCATCAAGCAGGAGTTTATATCGGGGAATCGAGTAGAAGTGCTCTTTGATATGCCTCTAGGCGAGATCGTTATCGACTTCTATGACAAACTAAAAAGTATCTCTAGAGGATATGCCTCTTTTGACTATCATATCAGCGACTTCCGCCCATCCAAACTCGTTAAGTTGGATATATTGCTGAACGGAGAACCCGTTGATGCCCTCTCTACCCTAACCCATATAGACAACAGTGTATCCTTCGGGCGGAGGATGTGCGAAAAGCTCAAAGAACTTATCCCTCGTCAGCAATTCGATATTGCCATCCAAGCTGCAATTGGTGCAAAAATCATTGCACGAGAGACAATCAAAGCCGTGCGTAAAGACGTGACTGCCAAGTGCTATGGAGGAGATATCTCACGTAAGAGAAAACTTCTGGAAAAGCAGAAAGAGGGAAAGAAACGTATGAAACAGATCGGTACGGTAGAGGTGCCCCAGAAGGCATTCCTAGCTGTACTCAAACTCGACTAAACCTATAAAAAATAGGGGCGGAGGATCCGATATGGCAAAAAACGACACAAAAGGGAAAAAGAGTAAGGCACCTGCCAACCAAAGTGCAGTAACGGCACTTGATGGGCATGTACCCCCTCAGGCGATAGAGCTCGAGCGTGCTGTACTAGGCGCAATACTACTGCAACCCGGAGTTATGGGCGAAGTGGCAATGATTCTTAAGCCGGAGAGCTTTTATATGAGATCGCACGAAACTATTTTCAGGGTGATCTGGGAGCTCGAAGCGAATCAGAAGCCGATTGATATGCTCACCGTTACGGAGGAGCTTCGTCGTACAGATCAACTCGAAGAAGTAGGCGGAGCGGCCTACATTGCCAACCTGACAACAAGCGTAGGGGCCACTGCCAACGTACTCTACCATGCCCATATCGTTGCCGGCAAATCCACGAGCCGCAATTTGATTTCCTTTGCCTCCGAAGTGCTTACCAAGGCATATGAAGACTCTATTGAGTCTGAAGTGCAGATGCAAGAAGCCGAGGCCGCCCTCTTCGAGCTCTCAAAACAGAATATCCAGCAAGACATCCGCCGAGCCGACTCTCTCCTAGAGGAGACCATATCGGAGATACAAGAGGCCCGAAATGTTGGGGATGGTATTAGTGGTATATCCTCCGGGTTCCCGGCAATAGATAAGATGACGGCAGGATGGCAGAAGTCCGATCTTATTATTGTTGCAGCACGTCCTGCCATGGGTAAAACGGCATTTGTCTTGTCAATGGCCAAGAATATGGCTATCGACATGAGCATACCGGTAGCTATATTCAACCTCGAAATGAGTGCGAAACAGCTTATAAAGCGTCTCATCAGTAACGTATGTGAGATACCGGGAGAGAAGCTAAAGAATGGTCAACTTGAGGCCTATGAATGGACGCAACTTAGTACCAAGCTACGTGAGATCCAAGACAAACCGCTCTATATAGACGACACCCCGAGCCTCTCTGTTTTCGAGTTTCGTACCAAGGCACGCAGATTAGTCAAAGAGCAAAAGGTAGAACTTATTATCATTGACTACCTGCAGCTGATGAATGCCCAAGGGATGAACTTTGGTAACCGAGAGCAAGAAGTAAGTACAATATCCCGCTCTCTCAAGGTCCTAGCCAAGGAGCTAGACATCCCCATTATAGCCCTCTCCCAGCTCAACCGAACCCTCGAAACACGACAGGGGGACTCTAATAGTAAGAGACCTCAACTCTCAGACCTTCGTGAGTCCGGAGCCATTGAGCAAGATGCCGACATGGTATGTTTTATCCATCGTCCCGAGGTGTACAACATCAAGGTTAACCCCGAAGACAACACATCGACCCAAGGGATGGGCTTCTTCATTATCTCTAAACATCGTAATGGCCCTATCGGAGATGTAAAACTCATATTCCGTGGCGAATACACCAAGTTCGCCCCCTACGATAGTGTTAACTTCGTCACCATCGATAGTGGTATCGGAGGCAACTTCTCTCCCATCCCTCTTGATGGGAATTCCGTTCCATTCTAATACTTATCCATGCATCCAGACGCAACGGTATTACAGGGTAAGACAGCTTTATTTTTCACCTTAGGGTGTAAACTAAACTTTGCAGAGACCTCTACCATAGGTCGGCAATTGCGAGAGTTGGGAGTCGTATTGAGTACAGAGGGTACCTCTGCCGATATATGCATTATCAACACTTGCAGTGTAACGAGTGCAGCCGACCGCAAAGATCGGACCCTCATCCATCGAGTAGTTAGGGAGAACCCCCATGCAGCCATAGTGGTTATGGGGTGTTACGCCCAGCTAAAGGGGGAAGAAATTCTCAATATCCCAGGGGTAAATATAGTAGTAGGGGCTGGTAGAAAAAGCGAAGTCGTAGAGCACCTCATCACCTTTTTCTCCGGAGAAGGAGTTACCTCCACCCATAAGCACCACTACGCAGGTGAGCGGATTCATCTCCACCGCTTCGAAGAAGGCTGTAGCAGCGACGACAGAACTCGGCACTTCCTCAAGGTTCAAGATGGTTGCAACTACGGCTGCACCTATTGCACCATCCCCAAGGCTAGAGGGGCAAGCCGCAATGGTAGCATTGCCTCTTTGGTGGCTCAAGCCGAAAAAGTAGCTCGGGAGGATGGGAAAGAGATTGTGCTTACCGGAGTCAATATTGGAGATTTCGGTCGCTCTACGGGCGAACGATTTGTAGACTTGGTGCGGGCTTTGGATCAGGTAGATGGCATAGAGCGCTACCGCATTAGCTCTCTAGAGCCCGATCTGCTCTCCGATGAGTTGCTCGAAGTTGTAGCCCAATCGAGAAGCTTCATGCCCCATTGGCACCTGCCGCTACAGAGTGGCAGCGATACCGTACTTGCCTTGATGAAAAGACGCTATCGCTCTCAGCTTTTTGCTGATCGCCTCAATCGTATCAAAGAGGTTATGCCGGATGCCTTTATCGGGGTGGATGTAATTGTAGGGATGAGAGGCGAAACCCCGGAGTTTTTTAGGGAGAGTCTCGCCTTCCTCGAGGGGCAACCGGTAACACAACTCCATGTATTTAGTTATAGTGAACGTAGTGGTACACCTGCACTTTCCATCCCTCTCGTAGTCTCTCCCGAAGAGAAAAAAGAACGTAGCAAAGCCCTTATCGATCTATCTAATCGTAAGCTAAGCCTTTTCTATAGGGAGCATGAGGGAGAGAGCCGGCCCGTCCTTTGGGAGCACTCATGTGTAGATGGCAAGATGTATGGTTTTACTGATAATTATATCCGACTAGAGCACGAATTCTGCCCCGATATTGCTCTATCAGGAGCTATCACACAAGCCACAATTGGAACGGAAAAAGAGCCGGGTGTAGCCCTTTGCACCCTAGAATAAAAAGATATGAGCTCGGCACCTCTTATCACCGTAGGGATCCTCAATTGGAATGGGAGCCATCTGCTCCGTAAGTTCCTCCCCGATGTTGTACGTTTTACTCCTTGTGATAAGGCCTGCATTGTGATCATCGACAATGGTTCTACAGACGACTCCATTGAGGTGGTAGAGAGGGAATTCCCCACTGTAAAGCTCCTCAGATTCTCCGAAAACTACGGATTCGCCAAAGGGTACAATCTAGCGCTAGCAGAGTGTGAGACCCCCTATTATTGTTTGCTTAATAGTGATGTAGCCGTAACGGAGGGGTGGCTAGAAGCTCCCCTTGCCATGCTTGAGGCCAATGCACGTCTTGCCGCAGTACAACCCAAAATACGGAGCTTTCACCATCCCGCCCAGTTTGAGTATGCAGGGGCCGCAGGAGGCTTTATAGATCACCTGGGGTATCCATTCTGTCGGGGGCGGATATTCGACACCATAGAGGAGGACAAAGGGCAATACGATACTGAGGCCTCTATCTTTTGGGCTTCGGGAGCCACTCTGTTTGTTCGCCGTGATGCTTACCTCGAGGTGGGCGGGTTAGATGAACGATTCTTTGCCCATATGGAAGAGATTGATCTCTGCTGGCGCTACCACCGTAATGGGTATGAGGTGAGATATACGCCCAACAGTACGATATATCATTTGGGTGGAGCCACTCTCAGCTCCAGCAATGCTCGCAAAGTATATCTCAACTTTCGCAACAACCTTCTGATGCTCTACAAAAACCTCCCTAGAGTGGAGGCTAAGAGGCTTCTCCCCAAACGTATGCTGCTGGATGGACTATCGGCCGGGATGTATCTAGCCAAGGGAAAGGCCCGCTTTGTGTGGGCTATCTACAGAGCCCATAGAGACTTCAAGAAGATGAAACGGCACTACACTCCCCCTCTTACCCCACCAGTGCAGCCAATGGGCCTATATCCACACTCTATTGTCTGGCAATACTTCTTCTCAGGCAAACGGTATTTCTCCGATCTAAAGCCCTAAAAGGGGCAAATTCAACACTACAGTAGAAAGCGTATCTCACTACTTTTGGGGATAGCTTTTACTTGTATAGTATACTCGGCTAGGCTATCTTTGCATTGTATTACTAATTGATTGTAAGAAGCATGTCACTACGCATAACACAATTCTACTCGGCAGATACGCTCATGAGCGATCTTATTTGTGAACGATACGAGCTCCTGCTCGTTATTACTCGCTTTGGTATTCCCCTCGGGTTTGGGGACAAGACTATACGGGAGGTTTGTGAGCAAAATAATGTACATGTAGAGACACTGATTGCTGTGGTCAATACCATTGTATCTCGCAATACCAAGCCAAGCCAAGAGCTACTTGCCTCGCTTTCGCCTATGGCTTTGGTAGACTTCTTAAAGCGTTCTCACCATTATTTCTTAGACTACCGCCTACCTAAACTCTTGGTACACCTCCGTCGTGCCATAGAGGGAGGGCCCGAAGAGATTGTTTTTCTTATCAATAAATTCTTCGATCAATACGTAACCGAGGTACACAAGCATATGGGATATGAGGATAAAAACGTGTTTCCTTATGTGCGTGCTCTGGTGGATGGAACTCAAAAACAAGGCTCAGGATCCTACAATATCGACATATTCTCTCGCCGGCACGATAAGGTAGAGGCTCGTATTGGAGAGCTTAAGAACATCTTGATTAAGTACTTCCCCGATGGGAGCGGCTACGAGCTAACAAGTGTGCTACATGAGCTATTCTCTGCCGAAGACGACCTCGCCACGCACAACTTTGTCGAAGACTTCCTTTTTGTTCCTCTCATCCGTTCGATGGAGCTGAAGCAACACGCATAATCCCCACAAACCCTTATAGGACTAAAGTCTGATTCTTAGAGGAAATAAAATTTGAGATGATACAAAGCGTACATAAACTACTCATCGTAGAGCCCAATCCGGTAATTGCTTTGGGGATAGAGGCTGTGATCAAGCGCTCGAATAAGTTCAGAACGCAGATTGCATTTGATATTGATGTAGAGAGCATTATCTCTAGCATTCATTTCTTTACTCCCGATATTATCTTGATGAATCCCATCATAATGGGGGTACACTTAGACGAACGATTCTTAAACGTAGCACACGCCAAGATCTTGGCGCTTACGACCGGGCCCGTTGACCCCTCCCTGCTTTATAGCTACGATGCGACTATCAATATTGGAGACTCTGCTGAATCCATCCTGCAAAACCTCCTCTCCATTGTTAGCCAAGCCGAAAACGAAGAGATGGATCTAGACAGTGAACGCCTACTCTCACCAAGAGAAAAAGACGTGGTAGCTTACGTGGCAAAGGGGCTTACCAACAAGGAAATTTCCACCAAGCTCTCCATCTCTATTCACACCGTAATTACCCACAGACGCAATATTGCCAAGAAGCTTAAGATCCATAGCCCTAGCGGACTCACGATATATGCCATCGTCAATAAGCTTGTAAATATCGACGAAATTCATACCTAGTAATAGGGGTACATTTTCCAAAAGGTCTCCCCAGAGAGTGTTCTCATCCCCCCGAATACTCTCTGGGGATTCTTATAAAAAGGACTCTTCTCACACACAAAATAACGGGCAAGTCGTTAGCAATAGCGCTCAAGGTCTTGCTTTTCTAGTTCCATGATTTATTTATCTCGATTTTATTTTTACCTTTGCATCAAAGATTGGTGAGATGGGAACCATACCCATCACGCCCCTCCTCCGCCAAAGGCCTCTAGACCTTTGGCGGTTGTATCTTATGGGGGCATGCATTACTTCATATCTGCTCTCTAGTTAAATTTGTAGTCAATAATAGATGCTAGCTCCCTTTGTGCGCAGCAGTGGCTCTCCCCTCTGTCCCATAATAAAGAGGCTCAAGACAAGCAGATTCGGTATACACCCTTTAGTATCTGTCATAAGAATGTCATCTGCTCTTTTCCTTTTATTTCCAGCCTTAATCCATATAAAAAGGGGCTCCTCACAAGAGAAGCCCCCACCTTATAATCCCCAAAGGGTCTCTATTTTAGAGATAAAGTATTTAGTCGTCGATCTCCTCTTCTAAGAGTTCTCCCGTATAGGAGAATTTCAAATCGTACCTTCCAGCTTCTACCTTATACACATTCTTATCGAGTTCCACGTCAGAAACAAAAGCTAGAAGCTTCTTATTCGCAAGATAGGTTATAGCAGGAGCTGGCAAGAAAGCACGCAATGCACTTTCGGGGATAAACAAACGCCAATCCTCGTCTCCCTCAATCTCTACCAACGTATCGGGGGTTCTGTACTCAAGTTTGTAACCTTCGTTATAACCCTTTTGGAGGTAGAACTTATGGTGCAAAGCACCATTTTCTCGTTCTGTGTTGGTACGAACGATCCGATAACCAGGGAAGTGAGCATTCACAAAACTCAGTGCAGCCCTTGTTATAGTCTCATCTACATTTACAACCGGATCTTTTGGCTCATTATTGCCGATTAGGTTTCCACGTTTGTCGAAGAAGTACTTAGCATCCTCCACGGTTTCTACCTTAAAACCATAAGATTTACGCTCAATCTCCTCTACCAAAAGACGATTCTTCTCGATATATTCAGCAATTCTTCTAGGGAAGTAGCGCAATCTCATGATTACCTCCAGGGGGATATGGCCATTCTCGGCCTCAATATCCGTCCAGATACCATTCATATCAAACTCGATTTCGAGAATCGTAGCTGCCGTTCTCATCTTAGACAGCAAACGAGATTCGAAAAGAGAACCTCTGTCTGTGAGAAACGCAAACTTAACAGAAGAGGCTACGTCATAGCCCTTAATGGCATCAAGGGTCGTTCTAGCCTCAGATGGCAATAGATCTGTGCTCACAGGAGTTGTTGGGACGGAATCGCTATCCAACCCTCGTCTACCGCAGCTAACCAATCCAATCATCCCTATCAAAAGGGAGAAAAACAAGACTTTCCTCATAGCTTCTTTCTTTTTGATTTATACTTGTATTTAGTCATCTATACGTACAAACTTGAGGTTCGAATCGAACGTCAATTCCAACCCATTAGAGAGCTCCACTTGGTAGCCCCCTCTCCTACGCTTCTCTATCTGCTTAATGGAGGTACCAGAGAAATTCTTGGCTACATAGCTAGAGATAGCATTAGGAACAATCTTTTGGGGGACTACTCCATGCTCAGCATCAACCTCTTTCCAATTGCCTTTCCCGTCAAACTCTATGCGAGTAGCATTCTCCAATATCACTTCGTAGCTCTTACCAATTAGGTCATTATCGAGAGTCACTAAAGAGACTTTCGATGTAAAATTCGCTTTCACAAACTGCTGAGCCACTTTGGGCAATTGTGCAAAGGAGATCGGTTTATCATCATCCTTCATCGAAGTCAGTGACAACATTAGCGTTAGGCTCACAACCGAAAAGAGCGCAAATACAATCTTCTTCATCTTCATTCTCATTAAATCAATACTAATACTAAGGGACACACTCTGTCCTTATTCCCACTAAACGTAGGCGGAAGGAATTAGTTCAAACCGCTCTTAGGATAGTGGCATTTATCAAAAATCGCCTTGAGAAAAAAAGGGATAAAAATAATACCCTCCCATCAATCTCACGGCAAACATAATACAAAACCTACAAATGGCACACATTTCATCTAGATATAACACACTGATTATAAGGATGAAAACTAGTGAAAATAAAGGAATATATCCCCACTCTACACTCCCCTCCTCTATCCACATTCAATACTCTGTCCCCGTTCTAGAGAATCAATCCTAAAGGAAGATCTCAAGCAAAGGAAAGTGAATCCTCCCTTGCCCCTCTCTTTGCCCTTTTACCGCCCCGCCCTCCATATTTCAGGCCCCCGGTACAAGGCCTCTAAAAAACAGCTAAAACCCCGACAAATACTAGCTAAAATGCACTTCCTTACCAGGTGAGAATTATTTTTATTTTGGGTAAAAGAGCTTCGGGTTTCTAACCTAAAAACTTTTCAAATCCAGCCAGAGAATGACTCAATAGAATCCAACTTACCCTTTTAGAGTCATTTATGAGGATTAGAGAGATAGGGATAAAAGACTTTACAGCCCCCTAAAACCAAGATTATAGGAAGGAAAAAGAGACTATATAGCAGCACTTTATTTACAATTCTGTTGCAAAAAAAGACTATCTTTGTATCAGCATGAATTTGTAAAAACAGATCGAGTATGGAACCAAATATACCCCAAGTACCACGAGACGACGAGGAATCAAGTTTTAGACCGACCCCGCCTCCCATTAGGCCTGCAACACCCCCTATTAGGCCCGTAACTCCTCCCTCATATGGAACTCCACAGCAAACAATTATCATTCGGCATGAGGAACAAAAGACAAACGGAGTAGGTACAGCAGGGTTTGTTCTAGCCACAATCAGCCTAATCCTTTGCTGGATCCCTGTTGTGAATGTCATCCTGTGGATCTTAGGTGTAATACTCTCTGCCGTAGGTATGGCAAAGAAGCCCAAGGGACTTGCTATCGCCGGTTTGTGCATATCCTTTGTCGATCTTATCATATCGATCATATTCTTTGGTATTTTTGCCGCAGTACTAGCAGCCTCGTAAATTCATCACGAGTAAATAGTAAGAAGGGGATGCGCTCCAATAATCTGGAGTTCATCCCCTTGTTTTATTCAGGCGAATAGGACAACTACCGGGCAAGAAGCTAGCAGAATGGGATATGTACAAATTGCCATATTGTTGTACTCTATGTCAGCTCTCTGTATACGAACTTGAATCGAGATTAAAACGACAGAACGGATTCAAGGGGACAGTCAATGGAACGCCATTGACGAGATTATACTAGGAACAGAAGATAGTCGGTTATATAAAGTGAAAGTCAACTATCGAAGTAGTGAGCTTTCTGAGCGTGG
Source organism: uncultured Porphyromonas sp. (assembly GCF_938023125.1). GTDB lineage: Bacteria > Bacteroidota > Bacteroidia > Bacteroidales > Porphyromonadaceae > Porphyromonas. Next base: position 64,934 of record NZ_CALHDW010000007.1, on the reverse strand, counting down.
GGCGGGCTCTCCGAAAGAGCTTAACGACACCCTCGCACTGCGAAGATAAGATAAACTCGAAATAAACAAGCAATGGAACTAGACAAGCAAGATCTTGACGCATTAGCTAACGGACCTACTGGTCATTATTGCAAGAGGAGCTAACGAGGCTCCTATACACAGCGAGGGAGGGATTGTACAAGTCCCATCACCAAGAAGATGAATAGATATTTAGGTGATGAACAAATGTACATCTATATAGGGGGAAAATAATAGCGCACTATTTCTAGTGCGCTATTGGGAGCGACGAACGGCGGGGCAAAAGCCCGATCTTACCACCGTACCTCACACCACGAAGGTAACAATAAACTCGAAATAAACAAGCAGTGGAACTAGACAAGCAAGATCTTGACGCGCTAGCGCCCCTCTTGTCATCATGCAAGAGGGGACAGAATAGGCATCATACGCACGGAAAATGGAGTAAGGCAATAAACCATCCATACCCCCTCCCACGATAAGGCAAACAAAAGGACATAAAAAAACTCCTGCTCTACTGGAGTGAGAGCAGGAGCTATAGAAATGATTTATCTCCCTAAAGAAAGGGAAACAAGATTATTCTCTAGATACTCTTAAGCTGCGATTGCTGCTGCAAGTTCGGGAGTAGCACCGAAGATCAAGATAGCAACGAGAAGGGCAAGAATAGCGTAAAGCTCGGGGAATACGGCCATCACCATAGTTGCACCGAATACGTTGTCACCACCACCAATCGTCTTAATACCATTAGCACAAACTTGAGCCTGACGAATAGCAGAGAGAAGACCTACAACACCAAGGGTAAGACCTGCTCCAAAGATAGCCCATGCAGCGATAATGTTGAGGCCGGCACCGAGTTGTTGTACAAGACCAAGAGCCATAAAGAAACCAACGAAGCCGTAAAGACCCTGTGAGCTAGGAAGAGCTGAAAGAGCAATGTACGAACCCATTGCATCGGGATTCTTCTTCATAGCACCAACGGTAGCGTTACCGCAAATAGTTACACCAATTGCCGAGCCAATACCAGTGAGGGCCACCATGAGGGCAATTCCTAAGTAGGTTAGAACGTTAATCATACTTTGAACTGTAATTAATTGATTGAGTTATTTGATTTTTCTATTATTGATTACTTGAAAGGAGTGTATTGACGCCCCCCACCTTCAAACTCTGCATTCTTGTAGAATTCAACAAATGTAAGACGTAGAGGGTGCACCAAAGAGCTAATCATACACAGCCCAAAATTGAGACCATGACCAAATAGCAAAATGATTGCCATTACCACAAAATTGAGACCTACAGGGAGCCCTCCGCCCACTTGTACGGCAAGGTTATTAAACACCCCACCCAAGATACCACCGGTCAAACCGATAGCAAACAGACGAATATACGAGAGCGTATCCCCTAGAAGTCCGGAAGCATTGTTGTAGGTTGCCCATAAACCGGAACCAAAATTGAGGAAGATATTCTTGCCCGGTGTATTGTAGAACAAAGCAATAACAAAGGCGAGAGCAGCAATCCCCAAGAGGACTTTTGATGCCATAGCAAGCATGGGATTACCTTCTCCTAACTTCATTGCTACAAGCCCAAGACCTCCTAAGAGGATCAAGGCAGCCCAGCAATAAGTGGCCAAACCATACTTAAATCCCTTCTGTACTTGCGTCTTATAGCCGGCAATAAACTTACCGAATACAATCTGAACAAGCCCCAGCACAACGGACAAATACATCATTGTGTTCTGGTTGAGGATGTAGGTATCGGGCACAGAGCCGAGTATCGTACCACCGGTCCAAGGCATTACCATACCAAAGACAGTTCCCATAAGAGAACCTACGATGGCTGTGGTTCCACCTAGCCACATAAGCATACTGCACACAGACTTTACGCTGTCCTCTTTAGCTTTTACCTTAGCAACGGTAGCTCCTATCAAAAGCAAGAGTCCATACCCACCGTCTCCAAAACAAAGAGCAAAGAAGAGCATAAAGAAGGGAGCAAACAACGACGTAATGTCCAATTCGCCATAGTTAGGGAGCGAATACATCTTCGTTATCATCTCGAAAAGACGAGCATAACGATTGTTTTTGAGCTTTACGGGTACGTTGTCATTAGCCTCGATCTCTACCTGCTCGTAGTAGCAAGGTACACCATCTAGAGCGGGAGCAATTTTGTCTGCCACTCTCTCGGGGACCCAGCCCTCCAATACCATAAGGGTATCGTTGGCCTCGGGTTCAGCCTGCAAGAGGGCATTAGCGAAATCAAAATCGCGCTCGATGAATTGATCATATCCATCCAGTTCGCCCAAGCGAGTATCAGCAAATTCAACGATCCTATTATGGGCCTCTTCTGCTTCCTGCTGTAGGGTTCCTAACTTTCTCTGCATCTCATCCATGGATGCCGTTGGGGCCTTTACCTCTTCGGCTTCGGGGCGAGCGTCGCCACTTTGCCCAATCGTAACAAAGTAGGCTTGAGCACGAAAATCATTAACCTTAATGGCGCGATACTCATCAATCCATTCCTCCTTGAACTGCTGCGAAGCCACTACATAGAAGTGTAGCTTGTAGCCCGCATTCTCAAGTTTTTTCATCAGATCGAGGTCATACTCACCCCAAATACTCCAATAGTCGATCTCTCGTTGTTGAGCGGTAATCTGACTAGCAAGATCCCGTTCCTTCTCCAAGAGTTCTTCTATTTCAGACTGCACAGCCACTCCTTGCTCCTCAGATTGAGGGAGGATCATAGAAACCTCTGGAGCATCTTTGGATCGCAATGATTTTACACGACGACGCAGGTCTGCCAAGTCTTTACGCTTAGTGAGGAGGGCTTGTAGGTTATCGAACTGCTTAGGGCTCTTAGTTTCCTTGATATGTACCACACCAAGCTCACGAAGACTCTGCAAAAAGCCTTCATACTCTCTGTGGTATATCAAGAAAAGATACTTCTGCATTTTTTCAATCATAGCAGTGCCTCCTTTTCTTTGCGTTCGCGTTCTTCAATATTGGCTCGCATGATCTTCTGGGACGATTTAGAGAGACTCTCTTCATCTTCAAGGTATCGCTTAATCTTACGAATAGCATCCTTATACCCAGGGATCTGCACCTTCTCAAAAAGATTTACCTTCTGAGTGGTCTTCTTACGAGCATACTCCAAGAATTCTAGTTTGAGGCCAAGGAACTCAGCTTCTATACCAGTAGTAGCAAGCACCTTGAGCAACTCTAGTCCCTCAGAGAACCACGAAGGAGAATTGAACAAACTAAATGGCTTCACCTCAAAGTCTATCTTATCCAAGACCGGCACTATAACACCGGCAATCTTCTTGGTAGACAACTTCACATCCTTCACAGATATAAGCTCCGGATTAAACTCATTCCAAAGCCCTACCATGTGCTGATAACTAGAGATGCCATCTTCTAACTTTTGTTCCAATTTCACCACTTCGTCTTTCGTCTTCTTCACCTCAAGACGGAGAGCACTCTCCTTACTTTTGATCGTAGGGAGCGTGCGCACTCGCATCTTCAGCTGCTTCTCTTGCTGATGGAGCGAAGTTTTGTTGTATTGAAACTTAATAGCCATGACTCTTATCTATCAGGCTTTTTTCTCACCAACCCAATACTTCTCTACAAGAGATTGCTTAATGTTTACTTCTGCAGGAGTAAAGTGCTCTCCAAAAAGTTTCCAAGCAATATCAAGCATTTCTGTCGTATCCACGTTTACGTCAATAGCGAGCAATTGACGAGAGTAATCGTCTGCAAAAGCAAGAGAACGATTATCGTAGTCGGTAAGGTCGAAACCGTTCTCCATCTTCGTTTGTGCATTGGCAGCATCGGAGAATAGACGTACAGCGGCATTCATCACCTGAGGATGGTCATCGCGAGTCTTCTTACCGATTACAAGCTGCTTCAAGCGAGAGAGAGAGCGGAATGGGTCGATAATAACTTTACCCACATTGCTATCCTTACGGAGATAGAGCTGCCCCTCGGTGATGTACCCGGTATTATCGGGCACAGCGTGGGTAATATCGCCACCACTCAACGTTGTAACGGCAATGATGGTGATAGACCCTCCATCGGGGAATTGTACCGCCTTTTCGTAGATCTTAGCAAGGTCTGAATAAATCGAACCCGGCATAGAGTCCTTCGAAGGAATCTGGTCCATACGATTTGATACGATAGCCAAAGCATCCGCATAGTTGGTCATGTCCGTAAGGAGCACGAGCACCTTTTCGTTCTTTTCTACCGCAAAATATTCTGCTGCTGTAAGAGCCATATCTGGGATAAGCAGACGCTCTACAGAGGGGTCTTCGGTTGTATTGATGAAGCTAACAATACGATCGAGAGCACCAGCATTGCTAAAAGTGTTCTTGAAGAAGAGGTAGTCGTCATTGGTCATCCCCATCCCTCCAAGAATAATCTTATCACTCTTGGCACGCATGGCCACCATAGCCATTACTTCGTTAAAGGGTTGGTCCGGATCCGCAAAGAATGGAATCTTTTGTCCGGTTACGAGGGTATTATTGAGGTCGATACCTGCAATACCGGTTGCAATCAACTCAGAAGGTTGCTTACGACGTACGGGGTTTACAGAAGGTCCACCAATTTCCACTTCACGCCCTTCGGGCTGCGCTCCTCCATCGATAGGAAGACCATAAGCATTGAAGAAGCGTCCTACAAGCTGATCGCTCACCTTGAGCGTAGGAGCCTTGCCGAGGAATACAACCTCTGCATTGGTAGGAATACCTTCAGTACCCTCGAATACCTGGAGGGTAACTTCGTTGCCAACGATTTTTACGACCTGAGCCATTCGTCCATGGATCAAAGCCAACTCGTCATTACCAACCCCTGTAGCACTTAGCATACAAGTTGCCTTGGTAACGTTCGAGATCTTGGTATATATCTTTTTAAAAGCTTGTGTTGCCATATTAATTTTCTCTATACGAGGTCTCTCTTTCCCTGGAGATTACTTGCCACCTTTGGCAATCATCTCTTCGCATTGTGCCAAGTACTTCTTAAAGTCATCGCTCTCAAACTCTGAGTAGTTCATCTGCTTGAGGACGTTGATAAGGCCCTTAAAGAACGCCGTTACCTGATTGAAATCTTCAAACTCAAACTCGGTATGGCAGATCTTTGCTACAAGATCCAACATGTACTTTTGGCGAGCAAGAGGAGAGTTACAATCGATATCGTCGAAAGCATCTTGCTGAAGGATTACAAAGTCAATAAGCTCAGCTTTCCAGAATGTAACGTGATACTCTACAGGTACCCCATCGTCCCCTAAGATGTTGATCTGCTCAGAAATTTCCTTACCACGCTGCAAACGCATCTTTAGCTCATTTACTTTTTCGAGCCAATCGGGTGCAATGTGTTGCGAGATGTACTCTTTGAACTCAGGATATTCGAGATACTTAGAATAACTATCAATAGGATTAACGGCCGGATAACGCTTACGGTCGGCACGTTCTTGCTCTAGAGCGTAGAAGCATCGAGCTACCTTCTTGGTATTTTCTGTAACAGGCTCCTTAAGGTTCCCCCCTGCAGGAGATACAGTACCAATGAAGGTTACAGAACCGGTTTTGCCATTTTTGAGATAAACGAACCCGGAGCGAGCGTAGAAGTTGGCCACGATAGCCGAAAGGTCCATCGGGAAAGCATCAGGTCCTGGGAGCTCTTCTAGACGGTTTGACATCTCACGAAGAGCTTGTGCCCAACGAGAAGTAGAGTCCGCCATGAGGAGAACACGAAGACCCATTGTACGATAATATTCAGCAATAGTCATTGCCGTGTATACAGATGCTTCACGAGCCGCAACAGGCATGTTTGAGGTATTAGCAATAATGATCGTACGCTCCATGAGCTTACGTCCGGTGTGAGCATCTACAAGTTCGGGGAACTCGGCAAAGATTTCCACAACCTCATTTGCACGCTCACCACAAGCTGCCATAATTACGATATCTGCCTCAGCTTGCTTAGAAATAGCATGCTGCAACACTGTCTTACCTGTTCCAAAAGGTCCAGGGATAAAGCCCGTACCACCCTCTACGATAGGATTGAGTGTATCGAGCGTACGTACTCCGGTTTCGAGCAACTTAAATGGACGGGGCTTCTCTGCATAGCAAGGAATGGCTTTCTTTACAGGCCATTTCTGAATCATTGTAACAGAGTGCTTTTCGCCATTCTTATCCTCAAGTACTGCGATTTCTTCATCAGCACGATACTTGCCGGCAGGCTTGAGGCTTACAACTTTGTACTGCCCCTCGAAAACAAAGGGAACCATTATCTTGTGGGGTTGGTAGTTTTCATCAACCTCACCAAGCCAACCACCGGCCTCTACAATATCACCTACCTGAGCGAGAGGTTTATACTCCCACAATTTATCTTGCTCTAGAGGATAGGTGTATGTACCACGTTGTAGGAAAACCCCATCCATCTTATCGAGGTCATTTTGCAGACCATCAAAGTTCTTGGAAAGGAGGCCGGGACCGAGTGTTACCTCCAACATGTGACCTGCAAACTCAGCCACATCCCCTACCTTCATACCACGAGTACTCTCAAACACCTGCACAAACACCTTGGCACCGATGATCTTGATCACCTCACTCATCAGGCGAGTTCCACCCACCGTGATAAAGCAAATTTCGTTTTGAGAGACTGGTCCATCTACCTCAACGGTCACAAGGTTGGACACAATCCCCTTAACAACTCCTTTTGTCATGGATATATTATTTCTTTTGATTTCTCTTGAACTCGTTGAGAGAGTCGTTGCTCTCCTTCTTGAGTGTTGCTACGATGGAACGGAATGTTTCTTCGCCCGTCTTCTCATTGAGCTCCGTCCAGCGCTCTATGATACGTAGCTGTAGATAGTATGCCAAGATGGTCTCAACATTGAACGTACGATCGAAGACACGCTCCTCTAACCAATTCCATTTGAGGACATCCAACATACGCTCCCGACGAGTAATGTCAGTCTCATTTTGCACTGAAGTAAGAGTAGCGATGTACTCCATCTCCTCTTCGGAGAGACCAAAATTGGTAGCTGTTGACGTCTTTAATTTACGCTCTACCTCGGAGTCTCCCACGATATAATCTTTGGGATCCCAACCTAGGTTGCGACTTGTAAAGGCTGCAAAGACATTCCTTATATCAAGATTAAGACGTGACCACTCTGCCACAAACTGATTTTTGGCAGGGAGGGCAAACTTGGTATAATAGTAATCGGCAAGTTTATCTTCGAGGCGAAGGGGCCACATACGCACCTCTTCCTCATCGTCTTGTACATCGTCGTCCTCACCCTTCTCTACCACAAAATCCTTAAGAAAATCTATGATATAAGCAGGGAAATGATGCTTAGGAAGCTTTGTACCCTTCTTGAGAGCATCCATCACTGAGGCAACCTCTTCGTAAGAGAATAGCTGAGGTTGCTCATTTGCCTCCACTGCTTTCTCCGAAGATTCGAGGTAATCGATAAGGAATCGATTCTCACGTTCCCAGCGAAGCACTTCCAGAAGCTTAAAATCGCCTGAGGTAAGCACTTCTCTAAGCTCCTCTACGAAGAGCTCCGAAGAAAAGGGGAGTTTTCTATCGTCTACACCAATATTCGGCAAACCCGATATTGTGGCATAATACTTTGCCATGGTGCGCTTAGAATAACATTTCCACAAGACGAGGACGCAAGAAGCTCTGGAAGAAAGACTTTAGTTCTTCTTCTCCGAACTGAATCTTGTACGATCCATCTGCGGGTTTTAGAACAAAATTGGTTGCCGTACCTGCTACTTCATTAATAGTAACTCCCTTATTGAGAAGCTCCTTAGCATTTGAGGCGAAATACTCTTCTAACCCCTTGGCATCGGCTGTTTCAATTACAACATCGTTTCCAGGAGTCCAATTTTCAACAATCTTGCGAATAACTTCGCGCATAAAGTTGGGATCTTCAGCAGCTGCTTTTACGTTGCCTTGGGCAAGCTTGTCGGTAATACAATTTGCCACAGAAGCCTTCAAGGCATCTAGAGTTTGAGCAGCATAGAGTTTGAGTTCTGCCTCAACATTCTTTTTGAGTTCATCAGATCTCTTCTCAGCATCACGGATGATTCTCTCAGCTTCCGCCTTAGCTTGGTTGAGCATTTCGTCGCTTTTGCTCTGGGCATCAGCCACGAGTCTATCAGCTTCTAGCTTCCCTTTTTCAACCCCTTCGTTGAAAATCTTGTCAGTTAGTTCCCGGATCTTAGCATCCATATCTTATCTATGTTATAATTTGTATTCCCTTTTTCATAGAAAACTACAACTCCCCTTGCTCTCCAAAACAGCAACAGGAGCTATACCCTCTATACTCCGCACAAAGATACAACAAAAGCTTGATTTATAGGCCGATTTGGGTAGTATCCCAACAAAGGCCTACAGATCAAGCTTGACAAATAGAAACAGAGAGCATCTATTTTACATACTTAATGTAATCTTCATACCCCTGCGTCTTCATTTCCTCCAGCGGAACAAAGCGCAAAGCTGCACTATTGATACAATAGCGTTCTCCGCCCAATTCTTTCGGACCATCTTCAAAGACGTGTCCGAGATGGCTCCCCGAAGATTTACTTCGCACCTCTACGCGCACCATTCCATGCGACGTATCTGTACGCTCCACCAGGAGCTTATCATCTATGGGACGTGAGAAAGCCGGCCACCCACAGCCACTCTCGAACTTATCTGTAGATACGAACAGAGGTGTCCCATCCACCACATCTACATAAATACCCTTAGCATAATGGTTGTAATACTCATTTTGGAAAGGAGGCTCTGTCCCCTGCTCCTGAGTCACTTTGTACTGCATAGGAGTTAGCTTACGACGCAACTCGTCCTTATCCACATAGCGCTGAGCATGCGCTCTTGCTATTTTATCTTTTCCTATATGGCAATACCCTGCTGGATGCTTCTTTAGGTAATCTTGATGGTAAGCCTCGGCAGGATAAAAATTCTTTAGAGGGATGCACTCTACAACAATAGGCTTAGGATATTTTTTTGCAAGACCTTGAAGCATCTCCTTTGCCACCACTTCATCCTGAGCATCCGTATAATAAATACCTGTTCGATACTGGCGCCCAACGTCATGCCCTTGGCGATTGAGGATGGTAGGATCAATCACATCGAAATATAATCCTAGGATAAACTTCAGTGGAACTACCGAAGCATCGTACTTAATTTGGAGAGTCTCCGCATAATCGGTATCTACATCTTCATATTTTGGATTGGGACGAGTGCTATTGGCATAGCCAACAGTGGTCTCAACCACACCTTGCACCCCATCAAAATAGCTCTGCATACCCCAAAAGCATCCTCCTGCCAAATAGATTGTCTTTACATTCTCCTTGGAGGAGGATGGAGCTGGCGCCTCTGTTACAAATTGATTTACGGCGGTCATTTTGCTTATTGTTTAATTGTCACTTTCTACTCACAAAACGAATAACAACTTGTGATGGTTCACCATCAAAACAGCAAAATAAGAATGGATTTCTGCCACACAAAAGAGATTGCCTTCTCTCTAAGGAGAAAAGGAAAGGGAGGACTTGATCACCTCAAATCCCCCCCCTCCTTCTTTTATTCGCAGACCTTACTGTCTGCGCTTATGCCACGAACTAAATTAGTCGAGCTTGTGAACTACGATACCGGAACGGAGCTTAGGCTCAAACCAAGTTGTCTTGGGAGGCATAATGTTCCCCGTATCAGCAATATCCATAATTTGCTTCATAGTAACAGGATAAAGAGCCAAAGCAACCTTCATCTCGCCGCTATCAACACGCTTCTTTAGCTCGCCGAGGCCACGGATACCACCAACAAAGTCGATTCGCTTATCCGAACGCAAATCCTTGATACCCAAGATCTCATCCAAGATTAGATTAGAAGAGATGGTAACATCCAATACCCCGATAGGGTCGTTGTCGTTATATGTACCGGGCTTTGCTGTGAGCGAATACCATGCACCACCAAGGTACAGAGCAAAATTATGCAACTTAGCAGGCTTGTAAATGTCGGCCCCCTTCTTCTCTACGATGAAGTTCTTTTCCAAAGCCTTTAGGAAGTCAGCTTCGCTCAAACCATTAAGATCTTTCACAACTCGGTTGTAATCGATAACTGTCAATTGGTTGGCGGGGAAGCAAACAGCCATGAAGTAGTTATACTCTTCGTCTCCCTTGTGATTGGGGTTATTCTTTGCCTTCTCAGCACCTACGAGGGCAGCAGCTGCCGAACGGTGGTGCCCATCGGCAATATAAAGAGCTTCGAATCCTGCGAAAATCTCTGTAATACGCTTGATGTCGGCTTCTTGATCGATGATCCAGAACTTATGACCAAAGCCATCAATATCAGCTACAAAATCGTAGATGGGAGCAGCATTGGTGTAACGAGCCACGATGGCGTCAAGTTCTGCATTATCAGGATAAGCGAAGAAAACGGGTTCGAGGTTAGCGTTATTTACACGAACGTGCTTCATACGATCCTCTTCTTTATCTCTACGAGTAAGCTCATGCTTCTTGATTACACCATTCATATAATCTTCTACCCATGCACCTACTACCAAACCATATTGGGTCTTACCATTCATGGTTTGAGCGTATACATAGTAGTTTTCTTTGGCGTCTTCAACAAGCCATCCCTTCTGTTGGAAGAGATCGAAGTTCTCACGAGCCTTGGTATAAACACGTTCATCATGCTCATCCGTACCTTCGGGAAAGTCGATTTCGGGCTTGATAATATGATAAAGAGACATCTCATTTCCTTTTGCTTCAGCACGAGCTTCTTCGCTGCTGAGGACGTCATAAGGACGAGAAGATACCTTCTCTACGAGGTTAACGGGAGGACGAAGTCCCTTGAAAGGTTTAATTCTAGCCATACTATATATTCAAAGAAAAAATCGAAATAAGGGGAGACATGGTATCTCTACAATAAAAACCCATGTGCTCCCCCACTCTGTCTGTCGATCTTTTTGTGTTCTAATGCTACAAAAAAGAAATTACTTGTTTACACGGAACTTTTCCACACCATTGGCTATAAAGTCAACGATTTGGTTAGCAGCTGCAATACCTGCATTGTTGTTAGCTTCGCCGGTCTGTGCACCCATCTTTTTGGGAGTAGAGAAGTAACGATCGCCAAGAGCAGCTACCATAGCTTCGTGGTTAGCGGGCATAATGTCCGTGAGATAGCGAAGGTCTGTACGCTCTGTAAGAGCCTTTAGTACGCCCTCTTCGTCAATAATCTCCTTACGAGCAGAATTGATGAGAACGGCATCCTTAGGCATCTTCATGAGAAGATCGTAGTTGATAGACTTAATCGTCTCCGGAGTTGCAGGGGCGTGGAGAGAAATTACATCGCAAGTAGCGAACAATTCGGGTACGGTAGCAATAGGAGTTGCACCCGATTCCTTGATAGCTTCTGCAGGCACAAAAGCATCGTAAGCAAAGATTTCCATACCAAAGCCCTTGGCGATACGAGCCACATTGCGACCCACATTACCATAAGCCAAGATACCCATCTTTTTATCCTTTAGCTCACTACCCGACTTGCCATTGAACTGATTACGAGCGTTGAATACGAGAAGACCCATCACAAGCTCAGCCACAGCATTTGAGTTCTGACCGGGAGTATTCATTACACACACGTTGTGCGCAGTTGCCTCTGCAAGGTCTACATTGTCATAACCGGCACCTGCACGCACTACAATCTTGAGATTCTTTGCGGCATCAAATACTTCCTTATCAATTTTATCACTACGGATAATGATAGCATCTACATCGGCAACAGCTGCGAGGAGCTGGCTCTTTTCGGTATACTTTTCTAGCAACACAGTTTCGAAACCTGCCTTGCTTACAATATCCTTAATCGCTGCAACAGCGGGAGCAGCAAAAGGCTTTTCTGTGGCAATAAGAACCTTTGTCATAACAATATATTAGGATTAAAAAGAAGTGCTCTGCTCACTAGACGAAACCTCTAGAAGAACTAGAAGCATCTAGAGAGCCAGAGCACTAAGATGTGATTAATTAGTGTTTGCTTTCGAACTCCTTCATGGCGTCAACGAGAGCCTTCACGCTATCCATTTCGAGAGCGTTGTAGAGGCTTGCACGGAAACCACCTACCGAGCGGTGACCCTTGATACCCACCATACCGCGTTCAGCAGCGAAGGCAGCAAAGTCTGCTTCGAGTTCTTTGTATTCATCGTTCATCACGAAGCAAACGTTCATGATAGAGCGGTCTTCGGTAGCTACAGTACCACGGAATAGTTTGTTGCGGTCGATTTCATTGTAGAGGAGCTCAGCCTTGTCGAGATTGCGCTTTTCGAGTACCTTGAGACCACCCAACTCCTTGTACCACTTAAGGGTTTGGAGGGCAACATAGATGGGGAATACAGGAGGAGTATTGAACATAGACTCCTTCTTGATGTGGGTGTTGTAGTCGAGCATTGTGGGGATAGGACGCTCGAAACGACCAAGTGCATCCTTCTTAACAATCACGAAAGTAACACCGGCAGGAGCCAAGTTCTTTTGTGCACCACCATAGATAAGATCGTACTTGCTGATATCTACAGGACGGCTGAAAATATCGCTAGACATATCGCATACCAAGCGAGCCTTGCAGTCGAAGTCCTTGCGGATTTCACTACCGTAGATAGTATTATTAGAGGTGTAGTGGAAGTAGTCCACATCTTCGGGGATAACGAAATTCTTGGGGATGTAGGTAAAGTTCTTGTCTTCGCTAGAAGCCAAAACTTCTACTTCACCACCAAATACCTTAGATACATATCCGGCTTGCTTGATAGCATTTGTAGCCCACGTACCCGTGTTGATATAGGCAGCCTTCTTGTACATAAGGTTAAGAGGCACCATATAGAATTGGAGGCTTGCACCACCACCGAGGAAGATAACTTCGTATCCTTCGGGGATATCGAGAAGTTCCTTGAAGAGCTGAACAGCTTCTTCGATCACAGCGGTAAACTCTTTACCACGGTGCGATACTTCAAGTACAGAAAGACCTGTACCTGCAAAATTCATTACTGCATCAGCAGCATTCTTGATAACCCCTTGATTTAGAATTGAGGGTCCGGCATAAAAATTGTGCTTTTTCATCACCGCAACTGTTTTTATTGATTACTAATATTAGTCTATTCCTATTATCATACGGAACCGAGGCTTGGGATGTTACACACCCCCCAACCTCTAAGCACCTACAAAGGTAAACTAAACATTTGAATAAAGCCAAATACACCCTAATACATCCCTTTTTCTTCACGAAGAGGAGTCCAAAGGAAGCATTCGGGATGCTGCCTGAAAAGAAAAACTTTCTTGCCCTGCGACAAAAAAAATCTTGGGCAAAAGAAAAAACTTTTCTAGGTAGTTTCCGGGGACAAAACCAACTGATTTCCCCCTGCCCTACTGCCCAAGATATTTTATCACTTTGGGGTGCGCCTGGAATCTCGACACAATACAGGTGAAATAAAAATTAGCATAGAAAGCTACATCCTCCCCCTAATTCACAAAAAAAAGGTCGGCCCTTTTGCTAGAAAGGCCGACCCCTTTTTCAAGGAAATCAATGAAGAGGTACTAACCCCAAGTCGTGAGGCGACACACTCTTCTAGAGTGAAGGTTAGAATTCATTGGGGCTAAATGCGAGACACAATCCGCCAAAGTTACCCGATTGATCCACCTGTACCATCACATTATTTTTACGATCGATATAGGTAGGTATGGCCGATTTTGAATACTTCTCCCATCCCTTACCAGTGAAGAACTTCTCAATATAGGTTGAGTTAATCACTCTCACATCGTCAGTAAACAGAAGGGCCATGGAATACTTACCGGCATAAGCGCCTTCACCTTCCCATACAAGCATCATGGGAAAATCCTTTGAGGTTGTATTAACAACGTCACCGAGCTCATTCTTAGCAAGAGACTTAAAGTAAGGTTGCTTCTTGTACAACTCAAGAGCTTCTGCTAGGGTGTATTTGCCAAATTCGAGGATTGGCAAAGGAATATCCAACTCCTCTTTCATAAAGGAATCTGCCATCTGGGGATTGCCTTTGAAGAACTGCACTTTGGGAAGGAACGCACTTCCATCTGTAGGTTTGTTTAGCTCAGCCACAGCAGCCATATTGGTATCCTTATTATAGTACACAGGGTTACCGTGGTCAGAAAGTGTGGTGATCAAAAATCCCATAGAGCGCATATACTCTGTAACATCATCGGGCTTAGGACGCTTATCGGGGTTCACAAAGATGGCGCACTCTTCTACAAAAGACTTGGTTTTCACATCAAGCCAATAACGCGTGCTGGGGAAATCAGGGTTGCCGGTCTTGAAGGAATAGACGCCCTTGTCCGCCATGGTTGTTTCGGGATCAAGAGTATGTCCCATACGAGCCTCAAAGCGAGTTACCATATCAAGGGTATTATCAAGCGCCATAAGAGGAGCCCAAAGACCTATTGCGTGTTGCTTTGCATCAATACGAGACCAAGAGGTGATCGCTTCATCAAAAGGAGCGAAAACATAAGAAATGTCGCTATCACTACGATGCGAAACGAAGACTACCCATCCACGTTGCTTGTGAACAAATACGCCCTCAGTTGCCATCTTAGTTGCAGTCTTTTCTTGTGTAAAGCCTTGGCTTAGAAGGCTTGCAGCAAAAGCACCTTCAGACTCTGTGTTGGCGATCTTTTCCATGGCATAGCGATACTTGCCCTCAGCATCAAACTTGAGGTAAATAGTACGTGCCAAACCTTGATCTCCATTTATCTTGACTGTGAGAGTACGTGCTTCGGCATCTTTTGTCACAGTCTGACCTAGCTGACGGGCTTCAGCTTCAAGGGCATCATAGCTCTTACCAAAAAGGGAGCTAGGTAGCGTTACCATGATAGGTGCGGTCTTCGGATCCGGAGTTTTACCGCAAGAAGCCATCAAAAGTGTGAATAACACAAGAAGTGTGGTAGGAAAAATTTTTCTTGTCATTGTTTTGATTTTCAGTTACTTGTTTACTATAAATTCTGTTTCTAACAAACCATGTTTAGTGTGCGCTCCTTTTAGAGACAACATATTTTCTAGTGTCTCACACTCTATCAAAAGAGCGCTATTAACCCTAGAGAAATAAGCATCTCGGTACAAATATAGCTCGATTTTATATATTTACAGCACATTGAGAACAAAATCTGCACCACTCTGATAATACATAAAGCTTCCGTGCGGCTTTTTTCTTTGGGATGTAGATTTTAATCCACCCGTGCTAAAGTTCGTCATAAAGCACAAATAGAACTGAAATAGAAAAATAGAGAGGGATTAACTCTTCCGGAGCTCTATTCTTCATATTGGGGTGCCCAAAGAGGCTCTGGAGAGAGGCTGATAACAACTCTAAAGGTAGGATTAGACGAAGATTTAACTGCACGATGCGGGCAAAACGTGCAACTTTACGAAAGACGATATTCATACAATGATATATTACTACTTTTGCAATAAGCAACACCACACAACATAGAAAAAGAAGGAAGAGTTGTATCCGCATCCTTTACGCTGTTGGGTATGACGTCACTATAAAAAGGAACGTATGGAAGGGAGTGTTACTCCGCAACAAATAGATATCGGGGCCATTATATCGGCAAAGTGGGGGCGAAGCGTTCCTCGCTTTGTTGTGCGTTTGGTCGAGAGACTTATCCATCAACGGGAAATCAACGAGATACTGCGAGACCACGGGCACCTACAAGGCGTTGCCTTCATGGATAAGCTCGTGGAGATTTATCGGCTTTCGCTGGGCTTTGTACATGAAGAGCGTTTGCCTCAAGACAAGCGTGCTCTTTTCGTCTCCAATCACCCTCTAGGAGGGCTTGATGGTATCTGTCTTACTCACATGCTCGCAGGGCACTACCAGTCGGACATTCGCTACATTGTCAACGATCTCTTAGGGAACCTCAAACCCCTAGAGTCTATTTTTCTCCCCGTCAATAAGTATGGCTCCCAGAGCCGTAGCTCCATTGAAAGGATGAATACCGCTCTTGCAGGCGACCTACCGGTTATTACATTCCCTGCAGGTCTTTGCTCTCGCCACTTCGATGGTCGTATCCAAGACCTCCCATGGCAAAAGAGCTTTGTGCGTCATGCCGAGGAGTTCCATCGCCCCATTGTTCCCCTCTTTTTCGAAGGATATAATAGCAAACACTTCTATCGAATAGAGCGAGTGCGCAGAAAACTTGGGATCAAATTCAACATCGGTACGGCCCTGCTCCCCGATGAGATGTTTCGCGCCCAAGGCTCGTCATTCCGGGTTTGGGTAGGAGACCCCATCCCCTATCAAGAGCTCTCCTCTCTGGGGAAACGCCCTGCAGATATCGCTCTAGCCGTTCGCGAACGTGTATATCGTCTCCCACAAGAGAGTACACCACCGTCTCTCTAGTATTCACCTCAATCACTTTATTGCAATAATCTATGCAACCCATTATAGCCCCTATTGCTCCGGAACTTATTATGGGGGAACTTACCCCCGACAAGTTGCTTCGCCCCACAAATAAAGGTCGCAACGACATTTATATCTTCTCAGCACACGAGGCTCCACAGACCATGAGAGAGGTAGGACGCCTGAGAGAAGAGGCATTTCGGGCCGGCGGCGGAGGCAGTGGTCTTGAGTGTGACATAGATGAGTACGACCTCGACCCTCTGGGCTATAAGCAACTTGTAGTTTGGAACCCCGAGGCTCAAGTAATTGTAGGAGGCTATCGCTATATTTTAGGTTCTGATGTAGTAAAACATCCGAAGGGCACCGACATACTTGCCACTTCTCACATGTTCGACTACAGCGATGAGTTTGTACAAGACATTCTCCCCTATACAATAGAATTGGGACGCTCGTTTGTTTCTCCGGACTTCCAATCTACCCGCTTCCATCATCTTTCCATCTTTGCATTAGACAACCTATGGGACGGATTGGGAGCTCTCACGGTACTCAATCCAGAGATTCAGTACTTCTTTGGTAAGGTAACCATGTATGCCAATTACAATCGTCGCTGTCGCAATCTTATTTTGCACTTTATGCAGCGCCATTTCCACGATGATCGGCATCTTGTATCTCCCAAGCAGCCTCTGACCATCGACGTGGATCCGGAGGAGATGGATCGGCTATTCTCCGTAGGAACGCTCAATGCCGATTACCTTGCTCTCAAGCGCGAAGTTCGCAAAACCGGCATCAGCATTCCGCCCCTATTTAGCGCCTACATATCGCTTTCACCCCAACTTCTCTTCCTTGGCACAGCTATTAACTATGAGTTTAGCGAGGTAGAAGAGACCGGAATCTTGATCCGTATAGATCAGATCTTAGAAGAGAAAAAAGAACGACACATCAATACCTTCCAGAAGGCAAACCACCCTGCGAACTAGAGAAACGATGGCACAGCACAACGATCTCGGCGTATTGGGTGAGCAGGCCGCTTACCGCTATCTAGAGCAATTGAAGTACCGAATACTCGACAAAAATTGGTCTATTGATGGCAAGAAGGAAGTGGATATTTTTGCCACTGACGAGAAAGAACTCATTGTCATTGAGGTCAAAACGCGAAGCGAGGATTATTGTGTTTCCCCCTTATCGGCAGTTACCAAACGTAAGCAAGCCAATATTATCTCTCTTACAAATTCCTACATCCGTATAAAGGGTATTACCCTACCCATACGGTTTGATGTACTCACAGCCGTCTTCCATCCATTCGATCAATCCTTTGATATAGAGTATTATAAAGATGCATTTAGGGCAACAATGCGAAGGCAATACTAGCCAGCACTAACGAAATAACACTAGAAACAATAATTTTGTACGCTTAAGGTCGTAAAAAACCACCTATATGCAACAGGTAAAGTATATCCACCATAATCTTTTTAATACCTTTGTAAATAAAGAATGAAGGTTATTATATGGAAACGACATATACTATAGGCATAGATATTGGAGGGACTAATACTGTAGTGGGGGTAGTAACAACAGATGGCACTATCCTTACTAGAGAAAAATTCCCAACACGTTCTTGTGGTACCGATTTTGTTTGTTTTACCAATAGGATAGAGGCTTGTATCCATACACTTATTCGGCAACATAATCTCGCCGGAAAGATTGCAGGAATTGGTATTGGAGCCCCCAATGGCAACCACGAAAATGGTACAATAGCCTTTGCCTCGAACCTTCCCTGGAAGGAGACCTTCCCCATTGTTCGACTACTGCAAGAGCGAACTCTTCTGCCCGTTGCACTCATAAACGATGCAAAAGCAGCCGCAATTGGCGAGCGCACCTATGGGGCGGCACGTGGCATGCGCGACTTTATTATTATCACGTTGGGCACGGGCGTTGGCAGTGGTATTGTAGCCAATGGAGAACTGATATTCGGACACGATGGATTGGCCGGAGAGCTCGGGCATTTTATAATTCGCCGTGGGGGGCGCCCCTGTGGATGTGGGCGTTGTGGTTGCTTAGAGACCTACTGCTCGGCACGTGGCATGGCACGCACTGCTGTGGAATTGCTTCAAGAAAGCATGGAGGATAGCCCCTTACGCCGCATCAAAGAGGATGAAATCACGAGCAAGGCAGTCTACGATGCTGCCGAAGCCGGGGATCCTATTGCTCAAAAAGTCTTCGAGGTAACCGGGGAGATATTGGGGGAGAGTTTGGCCGATTTCATGACCTTTTCGAGCCCGGAAGCAATTATCCTCTTTGGAGGAGTTGCCGCAGCCGGGGAGCGATTACTAGAGCCCATCCGGAAAGCTCTTAACAAAAATCTTCTCTGCGTTTACCAAACACCCAAATTGCTTCTCTCTCAACTTCCTACTGATGATGCAGCCATATTAGGCGCTGCAGCTGTAGGAGTAGAGGCAGCCCTCCGCGCTAGTGGACAAAGTAAAGGCGCAATGGCTTCGTAATAATATTATATCCTTTTCAAATTAGATATCGAACTACTATGGCAGAAAAATCACATCCGATTGCTCTCGTAACAGGGGCTACATCAGGTATCGGTCGTGCTACAGCATTGAGGCTGGCACACATGGGATACAATGTTATCATTACAGGGCGTCGTAGTGAACGTCTTGTTGCCTTGAGTCAGGAGATAGAAAAAGAAACAAAAAGCCGCACATTGCCTTTAGTTTTTGATGTACGCTCCTTTGAGGAGGTTCAGAAGCATTTAGGCACTCTTCCCTCGGAGTGGAAAGACATAGAAGTACTCGTAAACAATGCAGGACTAGCCGCCGGCATGGAGCCTCTGCAAGACGGCTTGGTTGACGACTGGGAACGCATGATCGACACCAACATCAAGGGGTTGCTCTACGTCACCAAAGTAGTGTCTCCCGGCATGATTGCCCGAGGTCGTGGACACATCTTTAACGTTGGCTCTATTGCAGGGCGTGAAGTCTACCCCTCCGGCAACGTGTATTGCGCTACCAAGCATGCGGTAGATGCGCTCTCCAAGGGTATGAGAATTGACATGCACAAGCATGGAATAAAGGTAACTCAGATAGCTCCGGGAGCTGTAGAGACAGAGTTTTCGCTCGTTCGCTTCCATGATGACGCAGCTCGTGCAGAGAAGGTTTACGAGGGATACTCCCCTCTCACCGGTGAAGATATAGCCTCTTGTATAGAAGCCGCTCTCCGACTTCCCGACAACGTTTGCTTGGCGGATATGCTTGTTCTCCCTAAAGCTCAGGGATCTAGCCGAGACTTTCACCGCCAATAACCCCCTAAAAACACCCCCTCCTTCCCCACGGTATTAGCATATCTGAGGGAGAGAATCCCATCTCGAAGGGCAGTTTAGGAATTGAGACTTGCAAGCTCACTCCCCCTAAGCTGCTCTTTTTTATTTCTAACCATGAGGCAACACCCCAACCTCACCCGAAAGATTTCGATCAGCAACTAGGTAAAAAATCAGAATATGACAGCCTGGATTTGCCTCCCGTTTTGCCCTAAAAACATCATCGTCTTGCCCAAGATTTCAAAAAATATTACTCAGTTTTGGAAAGAAATCCGGGCAAGATCTTTTTCGTATTACCTCTCTCCCCAAGTGAGGGAATTCCTAGATCGGGAGAGGCCTACTTGCCATCTCGAAAAGAAGAACTGACGCCCCGCTTTTCCCTCCGACCGGCAACTCTCCTTCACTCGCCATTGTACACGAGTCTCCCAGCCAATATCCCCTTCCAACGAAATCGGTGGCATATAGGGGTATAAATCATCTATTATAGTTACTTTTGTAGGGAATAATTCCTGCATTACATTGGGAAAGGAGTTTGTAATAATATCAGTCGTTGAAATATGGACACAAACAAGTTAGTGTATGTTGCCCTTGAGCTAGGGAGTTCTCATATCTGTGGGTTACTTGCCTACAAGGATGCTCTGGGGCGCGTTGTGCCTATGGCTTCGCGTCGGGTGGAGAGCAAAGGAAGTATCGTACACGGGACTATCTACAACATAGATGCAGCAAGTGCAATAGCCAAAGAGATCATCAGAGACTTCAACCAGGAGCTAGAAAGCAGTGGCTATAGCATATCCCAGGTATACGTTTCGATAGATTGTCGTTCTCTTCATTCTCTACGGCATATCGTCTCTCACAGCTACGATGGTGATGGAATACTCGCTACAGAAGAGCATGTAAAAGCACTAGAAGAGGAGCTACTCAAAGAGCAATTTGATGGATACGAAATACTCTCTGTACTCCCTCCCTACTACCACGTAAATGGGAGAAGAGAAAACTCCATTGTAGGGATGCTGTGCCGAGAAGTACGGGTTTATTACACATTGCTACTTGTACGAAAGACCTATGTTCGCCTAATCACAGACCTCGTAGAAAAGAGATTGCGTCTAAAACTTGCCGGTATCTTGGCCGCCCCCATCTGCGAAGCTCAGGTTATTTTGAGTCCCGGTATCCGTCAAATGGGCTGTGCACTTGTAAATATTGGAGCCGATTGTACTACGGTGTCTGTCTACAAAGAAGATGCCCTAGAGTTGTTGCGCGTCTACCCCGTAGGGGGCAGTGCTGTGACCCGAGATCTCTCTACATTGCATATTCTACGAGAAGATGCCGAGGAGATCAAGTGTAGCCGACTCAGTGCAGTAAGCGAGATGAAAGACGGCGATTCTTTTGTGGAAATCCCCTCTTTTATCGGCAAAGAGGCCCAACAAATCCGCCTCCTAGACCTTAATCGCTGTGCACAAGCCCGCATGAAAGAGATTATTGCCAACGTACAAGCCTTGGTAGAGAGCTCCGGAGTAGCGAATCGCATCGACGGAGGATATATTTTCACAGGTGGGGGCTGTCTCATTGGCCGCTTCAATCGCCTACTAAAAGACATGGGGATCAATGACTCCATACAGGTCACCTCTGTCAACGATAAACTCTTTTTTGCGGAGCCTAATACGGACGAGTTTTTTGCCAGCCCCTCCCAATACGCAAGTATTGTAGGCGCCATTTATTGCGCCACAAAGGGATGCTTAGAGGTGGCCAACACGGTATTCTCGCCACTTACAGAGGAAGATGAGTTTGAAAATGAGCCCTCAAAACCTCTACGACAAGACGAGCCTCTCCACTCTCCTTCCGAAGGTAGGACAACAAGACGTGAAGAATATACAAGAGACGTGGAAGAGGATTTGTATAGTCAATCCAACCCAATGCCCAGGAAAGAAGAGAAGAAAAACAAATTCTCTTTGGGGAGGGTTTTCAAAGACATCCTCGATGTAGCTTCTAACACACGGCCCGAAGGCGAAGAAGAGGACGAAGAAGACGAAGAAGAATAAAGAGCAAGCACTAGAATCGAAAACAACATGTTTCCAGAAGATAATAAGGATATAAACGACACACCTCTCAAGAGAGGCGAAGAGGGTTTTTCGATTGAGTTTGATGTAAACTCAGATAATGCTTCAGAGACACCAACTCTAGCGCCCGCCCAAGAAACTGTCTCTCGAGATTTGATGGAGGAGCACGAAGAGGTACTAAAAGGGGGACTCCCGTTTGACCTCCTTACCACCTCCATGGCAGAGCGCAAGCCTATAAAAATTGTAGGTATTGGCGGCGGTGGTGGTAATGCAGCCGAACATATGTACCTAGAGGGTGTAGAAGGCGTAAGCTATCTAATCCTCAACACCGATGTACAGCAGCTCAACGACAATAAGATCCCTCACAAAATCGTACTCGGGGAGAATGTAACAAGAGGCCTTGGGGCCGGTGATACGCCAGAGATCGCCCGCCAAGCAGCTCAAGAGAGTGCGAATAAGATTAGAGAAGCCCTCCACGACGGCAATACCGAGATGGTATTCATCACAGCAGGCATGGGAGGTGGTACCGGTACCGGTGCTGCCCACGTAGTGGCTAATATTGCCAAGAAGGAACTGGGACTTCTCACAGTAGCCATCGTTACTATCCCCTTCGCTTTTGAGGGTTCGCACAAGATTATAAAAGCCCTAGAGGCGGTAGAGAAACTCAAGGAGGAGGTAGACTCCATCTTAATTGTCAACAACGAACGCCTCCGCCAATACAATGCGGCTCAAAAGAACTCCTTTACCAAATCGCTCTACATAGGCGACACCGCTGTATCTAAGGCAGCCAGTAGTATTTCTGATCTCATTATCAACCCGGGGTATATCAACCTCGACTTTAATGACGTGAAGAAGACGCTAAACAATGGCGGGGTCGCCATCATTAGTACCGGTATGGCAAGCGGAGAAGATCGTCTCAAGAAGGCTATTGATGATGCTCTCTCCTCTCCCGTTCTCAACAACAACGACATTACCCAAGCCAAGCGTGTGCTAATAGCTATTGCGCATGCCCCCGACAACGACGAAGATCCGACTTACAACTTTCAGACGGAGGAGTTGGATGCTCTCAACGACTTTACCTCGGGGATGCAAGACTATAAGCTCATACCCGGTTTCTACGAAGACAAGACCCTCAAGGAGAATCTACGAGTAACCATCTTGGCCTCAGGGTTCGACCTCTCCGCCACTATCGAGAGCGCCAATCTAGGAGACCCTATTGCCAAGAGCGAACTACTGCAGCGGCATAAGAATCAGCAGCAACTCATCAATAAGTACTACGAAGGCACTCAGTCGGTCGATAACTTCAATCGCAAACTTCGTGGGCACCTCAATCTTCCCTTTATCCTCAAAGAAGAAGAACTTGATGACGATGAGTTTATAAATGCCCTACTCAACACCCCTGCTTACAATCGCAATCATGAGGAGCTTGAGAGCCTACGCAAGCTAAGGAACCCTGATATGGCAGGAGGAGAAAACAAAGCGAGTAGCTTCAGTGGTACCAATGCCATTGACGATAAGCCCCTCGTAAGCAATGTTATTGACTTCGACTAAAAGTGAGAATATCTCTACTATACTAACTCTATTTATCCGTAATGTTCTATGAATCTATTCGATCAAATAAGTGAAGATATAAAGAGCGCAATGCTCGCTCGCGACAAAGTAACTTTGGAGGCTCTACGCGGAATCAAAAAAGAATTCCTCGAAGCAAAAACAGCCAAAGGAAGCAATGGAGAACTCCCGGATGACAAGGCCCTTGCCATTATCCGCAAACTACTAAAGCAAAGACGTGACAGTGCAGATATTTACACACAAAACGGCCGTCCCGAGCTTGCAGAAGCCGAGCTTGCAGAAAGCCTTGTACTCGAGCGTTACCTTCCCAAGCAACTGAGCGAAGAAGAGCTCCTACCCATCGTGCAAGCTGCTGCCCAAGAGAACGGCATCACCGACCCCAAGCAAGGGGGGCGCTTAGTGGGTATTCTCTGTAAGCAACTAGCAGGGAGGGCCGATGGGAAGCTCATTGGCGAAGTAGTGAAAAAGGTATTAGCTTCTGAATAAATTCTGTACATCATCGTCCTTTGCATAGTGTACACAGCGTAAGTATTATATGTCGTATTTATTGATATTAGGAGGTGGAGAAAGCGGTGTAGGTGCCGCTATTCTCGCACAAAAGGTAGGGCTACCCTGTCGAGTTAGTGATAAGGGAAAACTAAATCCTCAGTACCGAGAAGAACTAGAAAAACGAGGGATTCCCTACGAAGAGGGCAAGCACTCCCCCGATTGGCTCCTCGGTGCCAACGAGGTTATTAAAAGCCCCGGGATACCCGATTCTCTCCCCCTAATTCAGGACTTTATAAAGCGTGGAATCTCTGTTATTAGCGAAATAGAGTTTGCCTCTAGATACCTACCGGAGGACACAAAAGTCGCTGCTATTACAGGATCTAATGGTAAGACTACCACCGTCAATTGGGTTACCCATATCCTAAAAACGGCCGGATACGATGCTGCCATGTGCGGCAATGTTGGGTTTTCTATGGCACGCCTTGTTGCAGAAGATCCTCACAAATACTACGTAGTGGAGATGAGTAGTTTCCAACTCGATGGCACCTACAAATTCCATCCCAATGTATCCGTACTGCTCAATATCACCCCCGACCACTTAGATCGTTACGAGCATAAGTTTGAGCTATATGCCCTATCGAAGATGCGTATTACTCAGCAACTTGGCAAGGGAGATAGCTTTATTTATTGGGCAGAGGATGCCTTTATAAAGGCCTATTTGGAGCAACACGCCATGGAGTGCTCCCTACTCCCATTCTCTCTACAAGCCGATGGCTCAAAAGCGCTATATGAGAGTGATAAAGAAATGCTCTGCATAGAGGCCACACACGACCTCCCCGCCTTCTCTATCCCCAAGGATGACTTAGCCCTCGTGGGGAAGCACAACCTACTCAATGCCATGGCTTCTGCTCTCGTAGCTCGTGAGTTTGGAGTGAGCAACGAATGTCTTGGCAAAGCTCTAAGAGACTTTAAGAATGTGCCCCACCGTATTGAGTACATAGCAGAGATCAATGGTGTACGCTATATCAATGATAGCAAGGCAACCAACATCCAAAGTACCTTCTATGCCCTAGAGGCGCAAACTGCCCCTGTGGTACTAATCCTAGGAGGTACCGATAAGGGGAATGATTATTCGGAAATCGAAGATGTAGTATTCAGCAAGTGCCGTGCCCTTATATTCATGGGGGTAGATAATGATAAGCTACACCGATCTTTCGATGGTAAAATTGCTCAAATACGCGATGCTCGCTCCATGGATGAGTGCATAGCCCATGCCCAAGAGCTCGCACAGCCCGGAGATGTAGTCCTACTCTCCCCTGCGTGTGCCAGCTTCGACCTCTTCAAGAACTACGAAGATCGAGGGGAGCAATTTAAGAACAAAGTACTAGCGATTAAGGATAGATAGCCTCCCCAAAACAGAGCGGTATATGCCAATAGATGTAGTATCGAAAGCCGATGGATTGCGTAAGAGTTTCTTTCGCTCAAATCGTGTAATTGTCAGTCTTTTCCTTGTACTTTGGGCTATTGCCGTACTGGTGCAATTCAGTGCTATCAGCTTCTTAGCCGGAGAAGAAGGGCGTACTTTTTTGGGAGTATTAGTCAAATCTTTGGGGATCATGCTCAGCACGCTGGTGCTATTCTTTTTGTTCTCCAGTATCCAGCGTCGTGATAGATTGATAAATACAGGGTGGCTAATCTACCTCCTCTCCGTGCTTGGGATCGTACTGGTCCCCTTCATCGGATTAGAGATTAACGGAGCCCGACGCTCCCTCCCCATGCCAATCATTGGATCTATCCAGCCCACAGAGTTTTTCAAAATCGGGATTGTCTTTGTAGCCGCCATGGTATTCGGGGATTTCAATCACCCCATCAGGCGCTTGGCAGACACCCTGATGAACATACTAAGAAAGATCTTCAGGGGGATCCCTCAGTTCGAGTGTAGCCCTACGGCTTCCTTCTTTATTCTGGTATTTACTCCCCTATTCTTCGTCTTCTCCCATGCTCTGTCTATGACTATCTTTTTAGTCATACTCTCCTTAATACTCGTACTATATGGGGGTAAGGTCGATCGCTTCTTTGTCAAGGTAGTAGTGGGTATGGTGGTCGTTGCCGTAGTGGGATTTTTGGCCATAAAATATACTCCGGATAGTGCAGTGCGTGGCACGAAACTCGAGCGCATGATCACCTGGAAAAACAGATTGGAGCCCGACCGTGCTGGGCTGACTAAGGAGGAGTATAATGCTTTATCGAAGACGCAACAAGACTCTCTAAACTACGTAATAACAGACGCCACGATGCAAGAGAAGTATGCAAAGATGGCCGTAGCAAGAGGGTTGCACAATGGGATACAAGGAGCGGGGAATAGCAAGATGCGTCACTTCATGCCCGAGATATACAACGACTTTATTTACTCTCTTATCATTGAGGAATATGGTTATTTGGGGCTTATCGGAGTGCCTATCATATATCTATTATTGCTGCTCTACATTCGCCAAATAGCTCAAGACTCAAAATATCGCTTCTACGAAATTGTCCTCTATGGTCTCACAACGAGTATCGTACTCCAGGCTCTCGTCAATATGTTTGTAGCCACGGGTATGATCCCCGTTACAGGTCAGACGCTCCCCCTGATAAGCTATGGGGGCTCGTCTCAGTGGGCAGTATCCATTCAGTTCGGGCTTATTGCAGCCGTTGTCTCCATCATTTACAAGGAAAAAATGGCTGACAAAAAAGAACAAGAGGAGCGCGAGAAAGCAGAGACAGACGCAACCATCGAAACCTCTCCAGCCGATATTACAGAGGAGCTAGAAGGCTTTGATGAAGAAACAATCAACGGACATGAATAAGTCAATAGAGAGGGTTATCATATCAGGAGGAGGTACCGGGGGGCATATATTCCCGGCCATCGCTATTGCCGATGCGGTACGAGCCCAATATCCCAATGCCGAGATCCTTTTTGTAGGAGCTGAGGGACGCATGGAAATGGAGCGAGTGCCCAAGGCCGGCTACAAGATAGAAGGACTCTCTGTTCGAGGGCTTGATCGTAAGCGGCCATGGCGCAACGTCAAAGTATTGCTTGACTTTCTCCGCTCGGAACAAAAAGCCAAGAAGCTAGTAAGAGACTTCAAACCCCAAGTGGTAGTAGGTGTGGGAGGATATGCCTCTGCCCCTACCCTTAGAGCGGCACAACGCTTAGGAGTACCCACACTCATCCAGGAGCAAAACAGTTTTGCAGGAAAGGCCAATAAGATGTTGGCTACCCGAGCAAAGTATATATGCGTTGCCTATCCCAATATGGATCGCTTTTTTCCAAAAGAATCCATCATCTTAACGGGGAATCCGGTTCGCCCTATCCTCGAAGACTCTCCCCTACCCGATAGGAGTGAAGCCCTCGCTCATTTTGGGTTTACTGACGAAGAATATCCTCTACTGATGGTCGTAGGAGGGAGCCTCGGTGCTAGAACCATCAACGAAAGTATAGAAGCCGGTTTGGCTCTTCTAATGGAGAATAAAATACGTTTGATTTGGCAAACAGGCAAGGCCTTCGCCTCTAGGGCCCAAGAGGCTATTAAGGAGCTAGGGTCCGATGCTGCTGAGTGGATCGTATCCATGCCCTTTATTGATCACATGGAAGATGCCTTCTCTTGTGCCGATGTAGTGGTATCTCGCGCAGGGGCTACTACCATCAGTGAACTATGCCTACTAGGGAAGCCCTCTATTCTAGTACCCTCTCCCAACGTGGCCGAAGACCACCAGACCTGCAACGCAAAGGCTCTATCCACTCGCAATGCAGCCGTATTAGTAACAGATATCGAAGCCCGCAATCAGCTTGTGGGAGAAGCTCTCTCCTTAATAAAAGACAAGCAGAGACAAGAGGAGATGTCAGCGAATGTTAAGCAATTGGCTGCACCTCATTCAGCTCGTCGTATCGTAGAGCTTATGGAAAGTATCATCTCCCAATAACAACTAGCAAAGCACCTATCCTATGAACAACGATAAGCTCTATAACCACGTATATTTTATTGGTATTGGTGGTATTGGCATGAGTGCCTTGGCTCGCTATTTCCAGGCTAAAGGCTCCTTGGTTGAGGGGTACGATCTGACCCCTAGTCCACTCACCGAGGCTTTACAACGGGAAGGGATCTCTGTACACTACACCGATGATCCGGAGTATCTTGCCCGTTGTGCTTTTCCTCTAGCAACCACACTCGTTGTGTACACACCGGCTGTTCCTGACCATTTGGGAGAGCTACAATACTTCAGACATGAGGGTTACCGAGTGGTAAAACGGAGCGAAGCCTTGGGAGCTGCCGTGCAAGACGATCGTCTTCTCGCCGTGGCCGGGACGCATGGAAAGACTACAACATCCTCGCTTCTTGCCCATATTTTACACAACAGTAAGGTAAAAACAAATGCTTTTTTGGGAGGGATTAGTGCCAATTATCAGTCTAATCTACTGCTGGACTCAGCGAGTCCCTATGTAGTAGTAGAGGCTGACGAGTACGACAGATCTTTCCTGCACCTATACCCCTATATCGCGATAGTCACCTCCATGGATCCCGACCATTTGGATATCTATGGGACTCCCGAAGGTTATCGTGAAGGCTTTGCCCAATTCATCCGACAAATAAAACCGGGAGGAACCCTAATCTATAAGAAGGGTATCACCTCCACCACCTCCACCCAAGAGGCAGTCAAGTGCTATACGTATGCTATGGGCGAGGTAGCCGATAGTTACTCCGACAATATCCACTTCGATGAGGGACGTCTCTTTTTCGATTGGCACTTCCCGGAGCGAGGCATAGAATTCAAGAATCTAGAATTAGGAGTACCTATTACCATCAATGTAGAGAATGCTACAGCAGCTCTCACCGCAGCCTGCCTATTAGGAGTAAGCGAAACAGAACTCCGTTCTGCACTAGCCTCTTTCCGTGGCATTCACCGCAGATTTGAGCGTTTGCTAGATACACCTAGTAGAGTGCTCATAGATGATTATGCCCATCATCCTGAAGAGCTAAGAGCCTCCATAGCCTCTGTACGAGCACTCTACCCCCACGACAAGATAACGGGGATCTTCCAACCTCACCTATACTCACGTACACAAGATTTTTATCCTGAGTTTGCCGAGGTTCTTTCGGAGCTAGACGAAGTTATCTTACTACCTATCTACCCGGCACGAGAAGAACCCATACCGGGGGTTTCTTCCTCTCTTATTTTAGATAAAGTTTCCACAGCAGAGAAATCTTTAATCCCTAGAGAAGAATTGGTAGAAAGACTACGAGAGAGAGAGAATCTTAATCGAGTAATCCTAACACTAGGCGCCGGGAATATCGATCGTATTGTAGCTCCGCTGCGAGATATGCTCCAGGAGCGAAATTAAATGTCCTTGAGAATGAATCGTAAATTATTTTTCTTCATCGTAGGACTGCTCCTAATTGCTACTCTCATCACCCTGGCAATCACTACGCATCGCGATCGCAGTCACATCCATATCGTCAAGTATGTTGCCAACATAGAGAGAATAGAAGGTGCTGCCAATATAGACGAAGAGGATGTAATACATGAGCTGCAACAGATGTTCCCAAGTGGGAAAACTAAAAGTATAGACTCGATTGATGTGCATAAGATTGAGGAAAAACTAAAACAAAACGGACTCTTCGAAAAAGTAAATGTCTACTATACCCTAGAGGGAGAGTTGCATGTGGATATTACCCCCGCAGAGCCTGTGTTCTTAGTAGTTAGCGATGACAAAAGCTATTATGTATCGAAAGCTCATAAATGCATCCCTGCAGAACAGCTAGGGAAGTACTCACAACCCCTACTTGTGGTATATGGAGCTGTAGATGAGCAGGAGGCTACGGGAGAAATCTATGATCTCTGTAATCTCATTTCGTCCGACGCCTATTGGAGTAGCTTTTTCACGGGCATCCGAGTGCAACCTGGGAGCAAAAATGTAGTAGCCGACACACAATACGATCACCTCTCCATCAACTTTGGTTCGATGGGCGATTGGAAATATAAATTGTGGCAACTTCGCACGTTTATAGACCAAGCCATTCCCAAGGTAGGTTGGCAGGCCTATAGTCAGATCTCTCTTGAGTATCCCAACCGCATTACAGCCACCGAACGCATTTCCTCCCAAAGAGAGGAAAATAAATGGGATGGAGTAAGTCTAAAAACGAGAGCCCTCTCGCTTTTAGTAGTCCTACCCCATCACAAAACACACCATACACTTCAATAATCAAATAATGAAACGACAAGTTATGAACAAGATTATCAAAACCTTCCTATGTATTCCCTTTGCTCTTGTGGTACTTCTTACCACATCTTGTCTCAAACCGGAGCCTTGCAATAGCACTTTTCAGTTCGAGCAAGAGAGCGTCACGCTTAAAGTGGGCGAAGAAGTTACACTACAACTCAGTGGATACGTTTCTAAGAAAACTCAGATTTCTTGGAGCGTAGAAAAGCCCAATGTTGCCTCTGTGGATAATGGGACTGTACGTGCCTTGCATGCCGGTACTACTCTGGTATATGCAGAAGCCACCATCAATGGGGTAAAGAAAACGGCCCAATGTACCATAATTGTACCCTCAGAAGGCCCCCAATTTACAGACCCCAATCTTCCTAAGAGGATCCTACAGCTCCACCCCGAGATTGACACAAATAAGGATGGAGCAATCTCTCCGGAAGAGGCTCTTCTGCTCACCGAATTGAATCTAGCGATCGAGGATAAGACAAAGGCAACAGCAGAGGAAAAAATCACCAGTGTTGAGGGGATTGAATTATTCAGCAACCTCACCTCTCTCAACCTTAAGAACCAATTTATCAAGGATGCTAGCCCTATAGAGGCTCTCACAAAGCTCGAAAAGCTCTACATCACTTACACCGAGATCCCCTCTATACAAGTAAAGGGTATGCCGGCATTGCGTGACCTCCGTCTCTTTGGCAATAAGAACTTGACGGCGATTGATGTTAGAAGCAACACTAAGCTCGATACTCTCTATATCCAAGACACTCAGCTCTCAGAGATCGATCTAACCAATAATAAAGAGCTTATAGACCTCAACCTAAACCGCACTAAGCTTACTCGTCTCATCCTTGCAGACCTTCCCAAGCTCAATCAAGTCCTTGCCGTTAAGTGCGAGATTTCGACTATTTTATTCCAGGGGTTACCCACTATTGAAAAAATCTACATCGATAACAACCAACTAACGAGAGTTGCATTGAAAGACTTGCCAGCCCTCATGCACCTAAGTGTTTATAGCAATAAGTTGCAGACTCTTGAGCTAGACCTACCCAAACTCATGTTTCTACATGCCCACGAAAATGAGCTAAGGTCAGTCGATCTCAGCAAGCTTCCGATGCTCTTCCATCTTGATATTGATAAGAACCCCCTCGTCAAGATCGATTTGTCGACCAACAAAATAATACGCGACTTGAGAGCTGACAATACTCCCTCACTCGAAGAGATCAATCTAAGAAATGGCGAGTATAACGAAGATGCCCAGTACGAAATCAAAGAAGGCAATACGGGTCTCAAGAGGGTATTGGTGGATAGCGGAGATGAAGAAACACACCTACGTAACCTATTCCCTGCCGGTTCTGGTGTAGCTATCCTAGCCCAATAAACGATTCCGTTCCCATTTGGGAGAGAATACACAAAAGCCTCTCGCTCCATATTTGGGGTGAGGGGTTTTTCGGTTTATAGGGGATCTTTTGCAAAAAACGCTACCTTCTCCCCTCTTCGTTTCCGCCTTTTAGTAGCTATCATATGGCTAAGTCTAATATTCTTATTACCTTTGTGGGCGGAAAAATCCATCGGGATGTAGCACAGTTGGTAGCGCGCCACGTTCGGGACGTGGAGGTCGGAAGTTCGAGTCTTCTCATCCCGACCAACAAATAGGAAGACGTGTTGAGTAAATCTTTATTCAGCACGTCTTTTTTAGGCCTCCTCTCTGGAGGGCTTCTCAATACCCCTTGTAATCATTGGCCGAAAAAAACGTACAAAACGGCATTAATTGGACATTTTGTCTGATAAATCAGGGCAAGGCATATTTTTTGTATCTATTTTTTGCAAATAATAAAGCATTGACCTATGGAAACTCAAAACAGACAATCAACGACTCAGCAACAGAGTGCTCTCAGCCTTTACGCTCGCGACCTTTGTCAAGCTGCTAGTGCGGGAAAGCTAGATCCCGTAATAGGGCGTGATGACGAAATTCGCCGTGTGTTGCAAATATTATCCCGAAGAACAAAAAACAACCCCATCTTAATCGGAGAGCCGGGGGTGGGTAAAACAGCCATTGTAGAGGGGCTTGCACATCGTATTATTCGTGGTGACGTACCAGAGAATCTTCGAGACAAAAAGATATTCTCCCTCGACATGGGAGCCCTCATTGCAGGGGCTAAATATCAGGGCGAATTCGAAGAACGCCTCAAAGGGGTCGTACACGAAGTGGTGGAAAGCCAGGGACAAATTCTCTTGTTCATCGATGAGATTCACACCCTAGTAGGAGCCGGTAAAAGCTCCGGAGCCATGGATGCGGCCAATATTCTAAAGCCGGCTTTAGCCCGAGGCGAACTACGTGCTATCGGAGCAACTACTCTAGACGAATACCGAAAGTATTTCGAAGTGGATAAGGCCTTGGAGCGCCGATTCCAAATGGTAATGGTCTCAGAACCCGACGAACTTGCCTCTATCTCCATTTTACGTGGGCTCAAAGAGCGTTACGAGAATCACCACAAAGTCCGTATCCTCGATGAGGCCATTCTATCCGCAGTACATCTATCACACCGCTACATCACAGACCGATTTTTGCCGGACAAAGCCATTGACTTGATAGACGAAGCGGCTGCACGACTACGTATTCAAATCGACTCTCAACCCGAAGAGTTAGACGAAATAAGTCGACGTGTCAAGCAACTTGAGATTGAACGCGAAGCAATCAAGAGGGAGCACGACAAGGAAAAAGTGTCTCAGCTCTCCCAAGAGATTGAAGAGCTCCGTAAACAAGAAAGCGAACTATCATCTCGCTGGAATAAGGAGAAGACGATCATCAACACCATCCAGCAATTGAAGTCCGACAAGGAGCAACTTTCCATTCAAGCTGATAAGGCCGAGCGGGAAGGGGATTATGGCAAAGTAGCAGAGATCCGCTATGGTAAGATACGAGATATTGATGCCCGAGTAGAAGAAGAACGAAAGAGATTAGAGGAGATACGCTCAGGAGAACCTCTTATCAAAGAAGAGGTGGGCAGCGACGAAATTGCCGAAATTGTAGCAAAATGGACCGGTATACCCGTGAATCGTATGCTTATGAGTGAGCGAGAAAAGCTACTCCACCTAGAGGAAGAATTGCACAAGAGGGTGGTTGGACAAGACGAAGCTATACGCGTGGTTTCCGATGCTGTACGTCGCTCTCGTGCCGGTCTACAAGACCTCCGTCGCCCTATCGGAAGCTTCATATTCTTGGGTACCACAGGAGTCGGAAAGACCGAACTTGCCAAGGCTATGGCTGAGGTGCTTTTCGATGACGAAAGCATGATGACTCGTATTGATATGAGCGAATATCAAGAGAAGTTCAGTGCCACCCGATTGATTGGTGCTCCTCCAGGGTATGTTGGATACGAAGAAGGCGGACAGCTTACCGAAGCCATACGACGCAAGCCCTACTCTGTGGTTCTATTCGATGAAATCGAAAAAGCACATCCCGATGTATTCAATCTTCTGTTGCAGGTTTTAGACGATGGTCGTCTAACAGACAACAAGGGGCATGTAGTCAATTTCAAGCATACGATCATCATAATGACGAGCAACTTAGGGAGCTACGAGATTAACCAAAAGTTCGCCCACATTACCCCGGAGAATAGGGAAAGAGTAGAAGAAGAGGCTCGAGAAGAGGTTTGGGCTATCCTCAAAAAAAGTATCCGACCCGAGTTCCTCAATCGTATTGACGAAGTCGTAATGTTTAAGCCCCTCACTGCACAAGAGATTGCAAGCATCGTACGTCTACAGCTACAGTCTATTGGCGCACTCCTAAAGAGTAGCGACATAGAGCTGACTTACTCAGACGCTGCCGTTGCTCGACTCACAGAGCTGGGATATAGCCCTGAGTTCGGGGCACGAGCTCTCAAGCGTGTATTGCAGAGAGAGATCCTCAACGAACTCTCAAAGGCTTTACTGGGGAATAGTGTTGACAAGGAGCGCCCCATCCATATTGATGTGGATGCAGAGACGAAAAAGTTCACGTTTACCAATATCTAAATTTTACAGCCCGTGGAGAAGAAGTCCATGGGCTGTAATTCTTTCTTTTGCCGTCAATAGATTCTCTACCAGAGGGGAAGTAAGAAGTATGTCTTCTAAGAAGAGATTCCGAAACACCCCTCTAGCATACCATTGCTCCCCCTCCTCTTGCTTGAGAGATGGATGAAAGGGGGAGATTATTGTTATTGTTTTTATTACCTTTGTTTTGATGGATAGGAAGTCTCTCTTGGGGGCTTACCTACCCTAAAGGCATCTTATAAGCATAGAGATAGCAACAGATACAAGATGACAGTACAAGACGAATTTAAGCACTTTGCAACCCGTAAGCTAGGGCTCAACAGCAATACCCTACACCATTACATATCCGCAAACGGAGGTTATGTATCCCCTACCATCATAGAAGAACGCCAGCTCAATGTGGCTCAAATGGACGTATTCTCTCGTCTTATGATGGATCGAATCATTTTCCTTGGTGCGGGAGTAGACGATTATACCGCCAACGTAATCCAAGCACAACTACTATTCTTGGATAGCTCCGATCCCGGGAAAGACATTTCTATTTATATCAACTCCCCAGGAGGATCCGTATATGCCGGTTATGGGATCTACGACACAATGCAGTATATCAGTTGCGACGTATCTACTATCTGTACAGGGATGGCCGCTTCCATGGCGGCAGTACTACTAGTAGCCGGCACTCACGGAAAAAGGTTTGCACTACCGCACTCTCGTGTTATGATCCACCAGCCTCTAGGGGGGATGCAAGGGCAAGCTAGTGATATCGAAATCGCAGCAAAAGAGATCTTGCGTGTGAAGGGAGAGCTCTATAAAATCATCTCTGATCACTCCGGGCAACCACTAGAGGTTATTGAACGCGACAGCGATCGGGACAAGTGGATGACGGCCACAGAGGCTCAAACCTATGGCATGATCGACAAGGTCCTTAGCCCCAAACAAAAGAAAGAAGACTGATTGACTTCCATACAGAGAGATAGATAGTACTCCTCCAGAAAAAAGAGAGATGGCTCCTAAAAAGAAAGACAACAATCAGAAACATTGCAGCTACTGTGGACGTGGGGAAGCAGACGTTAACTTCTTGATACAAGGAGAAGAAGGTGTAGCTATATGCGATCTTTGTATCAACGAAATGAACAAGATGATCCGCCAAGCGATGGGCCCCGCCCCTGTAGATAGCGCAGTAGAGAACCCTCCAAAAGCAGATCTATATTTTGAGAAATTACCCCGACCCAAAGATATTAAAGCCTTCTTAGACCAATACGTAGTTGGGCAAGATGCGGCAAAAAAATACCTTTCGGTTGCTGTATACAATCACTACAAACGAGTGCTCCAGGTCCCCAATGACGAAGATATTGAAGTAGAGAAAAGCAATATCATCATGGTAGGGCCCACAGGTACGGGTAAGACACTTCTTGCCCAGACCATTGCACGAATGCTGGACGTACCCTTTGCTATTGCAGATGCTACCGTGCTTACCGAAGCCGGTTATGTAGGCGAAGATATTGAGAGTATCCTCACTCGTCTCTTGCAAGCATGCAACTACGACGAGAAAGCAGCAGAACGTGGGATTGTTTTCATTGATGAGATTGATAAGATCGCACGCAAAAGTGATAATCCCTCTATCACTCGCGATGTAAGCGGAGAGGGTGTGCAACAAGGGCTACTCAAATTGCTTGAGGGGTCTATTATCAATGTACCCCCTGCAGGCGGCCGTAAGCACCCCGATCAAAAGTTCATCCGAGTAAACACTCGTCATATCCTATTTATCTGTGC
This sequence comes from uncultured Porphyromonas sp., assembly GCF_938023125.1. Classification (GTDB taxonomy): domain Bacteria; phylum Bacteroidota; class Bacteroidia; order Bacteroidales; family Porphyromonadaceae; genus Porphyromonas. The sequence goes on along the minus strand of NZ_CALHDW010000007.1, from coordinate 29,035 downwards.
CGGAGCTTTCGATGGTATCGAACGCAAAATTGCCAACAGATTAAATACGCGCTATATTGGTTATCAAGAAGATGGAGAGCGTACTCATGTAGATCCACAGCATCTTCTCAAACATGTCTCCCACCAAGATCTCAGAGCCTATGGGCTTATCCCCGAGATCCTTGGGCGCCTCCCCATCCTCACCTATCTCGATCCTCTAGAGAGGAGTACCCTCAAGAGCATCCTTACGGAACCTAAAAACTCCATCATAGGTCAGTACGAAAAACTCTTTGCCATGGATGGCATCAAGCTCCAATTCACCGAAGAGGCCCTTGACTATATCGTAGACAAAACGATCAAAGAGGAGCTAGGAGCTAGAGGACTTCGCTCCGTGGTGGAGACAATCATGATGGAAGCAATGTACACCCTCCCGGGTAGTACTGACGTTTCAGAGCTTCTCGTAACACGAGAATACGCACAAGAGCATAGCAAGGAACTGCATATTCGCAATTAGAAGAGAGATTACATTCTATCCCCCACTCCTCTAACATGGATCTAACCCTACTGGCTCATCTCAAAGAGCACTTTGGCTTCGAGACATTCAAGAATCACCAAGAAGAGATTATTTGCGCCCTATTGGAGGGCGAGGATTGTTTTGTGTTGATGCCTACCGGAGGGGGGAAAAGTATGTGTTACCAGTTGCCCGCCCTTATCTCTGAGGGGACGGCAATTATCATCTCTCCTCTCATTGCTCTTATGAAGAACCAAGTAGATGCTTTACGTAGCTACTGTAATGACGACTGTGTAGTGCACTTCTTTAATTCGTCTCTACGCAAGAGTCAAATGGATCTTGTGCGACAAGATACTCTAGCGGGACGTACCAAGCTTCTCTATGTTACCCCAGAGTGTCTCACAAAGGAAGAGAATCAATCTTTCTTACAATCTATTTCTATTTCCTTCTTTGCCATAGACGAGGCTCATTGCATCTCGGAGTGGGGGCACGACTTCCGTCCTGAGTACCGCAAGATACGCCCGATGATCGATGTTATAGGACGTCGTCCTATCATTGCTCTCACGGCAACAGCTACTCCCAAGGTGGAGCACGATATTCTGCGAACCCTGCAAATTCCTCAAGCTCACATCTTCCGATCCTCATTTAATCGACCCAATCTTTTCTACAGCATACTCCCTAAAAATGAGGATGTTGACCGAAATATTGTTCGATTTGTTCTCTCAAACCCTCAAAAAAGTGGCATAGTCTATTGCATGAGTCGGAGCAAAGTCACTACTTTTGCCGAGATTCTTCGAATTAATGGTATCCGTGCCCTTCCTTACCATGCCGGTTTGGATGCACAAGAGCGAGCTGCTAATCAGGATGCATTCCTTAGCGAGGAGTGCCAAGTTATCGTGGCAACCATTGCCTTTGGCATGGGGATAGACAAGCCGGACGTGCGCTTTGTCATTCACTACGATATGCCCAAAAGTCTCGAGGGATATTATCAAGAGACCGGTAGAGCGGGGAGAGACGGAGGAGAGGGAGTCTGTATTGCTTACTACAGCCAAAGCGACATGCAACGGTTGGAAAAGTTTATGCAAGACAAGAGCAATAGTGAGCGAGAGATAGGCAAACAACTGCTTGCCGAAACAAGTAACTATGCCGAGTCCGCCCTATGTAGGCGCAAGCTCCTACTTCATTATTTTGGAGAAGAATACAGAGAGGAGAATTGTGGAAATTGTGACAATTGTACGATGTCAAAAAAGAAATTAAACGCAAGTGAGTGGTTACAATCTCTCATAGAGACGGTACTCGCACTCAAAGAAAAATTCAAAGCAGAATACGTAGTAGACGTGCTACGAGGCGTGAATACTGCGGATACAGAAGCCTATGGCCATACCGAGCTAGAGTGCTTCGGACAAGGAAGTGATGTGGATGCCGATCTATGGCAGTGCGTCATTAGCCAAGCTGTGATAGGTGGTTTTATAGACAAGGATGTCGAGAACTATGGTATCCTAAAGGTAACGGCAAAGGGGAAAAAGTTCCTAAAGAAGCCTACTAAATTCGAGATCGTAATTGATGATCAAGAGGATGATGAGGATGCCATGATGGGTAAGGAGGATGCTTCCGGAGAGGCTGGAGACCCTGAGCTTTTTTCCATCATGAAAGAGTTTCGTAAGACGATGGCTCTACAGCTAAAGGTGCCTGCTTACGTAATATTCCAAGATGCCTCTCTCAAGGCTATGGCCACACTCTACCCCACCACCGAAGAGGAATTACAAAACATTCCCGGTGTAAGTTCGAGTAAGGTAAAGCGCTACGGTGCCGAATTCCTCAAGCTCATCCGCAAACATGTGGAGGAGAACGAAATAGAGCGCCCCATAGACTTCCATGTGCGTACCATCCCCAATAAGTCTAAGATCAAGCTCTCAATTATTGAGCAAATTGACCGCAAGGTATCACTCGAAGACATCGCTTTCTTCAACAACTTAGAGATCGACGAACTCCTCACTGAGTTGGAAGAAATCGTATATTCCGGAACGGGCATCAATATCGACTATGCCATCAAAGAAATAATGGATGATAGTGATGTTTTGGAGGTGTACACCTACCTCAAGCAATCTGAGACTGACTCCATTGATGCTGTACTCGATGAGTTTGGCGATGTTTATTCGCTAGAGGAGCTACGCCTTATCCGCATCAAGTTCATATCCGAGCAGGCCAATTAACCTAGCCCAACCCCCATTTCTCTAAGCAACAAAGAAAATGAAAAGACTCAACTCACTACGCCCTTGGATCCTAGCTATCGGGCTATCATGTGTCTCCATATGCACCCTATTGGCTCAGCAAGTCATAGACGAAGTCGTTTGGATGGTGGGGGATGAAGCTATCCTTCGCTCCGATGTAGAATATCAAAAGCTACGCCTTCTCTCTCAAGGTGTACGCCTAGATGCCAACTCAGAGTGCGCTATACCGGAGCAACTTGCCGTGCAAATGCTCTTCCTCAACCAAGCAAAAATTGATAGCATCACGGTAGATGATGCGATGATCAATCGCTACGTAGAAGCCAATATCCAGGGAATGATAGCGGAAGTGGGTTCTAAAGAAAAACTCGAAGAGTACTTCAATAAGAATCTAACACAGATTAGAGAGGACCAGAGACGACAAGCAAAAAGCGGAGAGATCGTGCGTGCCATGCAGCAGAAACTCGTGTCGAACATCTCGGTAAGTCCCTCCGAAATTCGTGCTTACTTTGCCTCTATTCCTACAGACTCTCTACCCTATATCCCTACCCTACTAGAGGTGCAAAAGGTTGTGCGCAAGCCTATTGTAAAGCTATCGGAGATCGATCGTATCAAACAAAAGCTTCGCGAATACTCAGAAGAGGTTAACTCCGGAAAATCTTCGTTCTCCACTCTTGCTCGCCTATACAGCGAAGACACTCGTACCGCCCTCAATGGTGGAGAATATGGCTTTGTGGCGAAGACGAGTCTGGAAAATGAGTTCGCTCGCATTCTCTTCGATATGCCCAACAATAAACGTGTTTCTCCCATTATCCAAAGTGAAGAGGGCTATCATATCGTACAAATCATAGAAAAACGTGGCGATCTTATCAACTTCCGTCACATTCTCTTACGCCCCAAAGTTTCTGACGAAGCCCTTGAAACAGAGGTTATAAAGCTCGACAGTATCGCCGGACAGATAACGAGTGGTACCCTCACCTTTGAGGATGCTGTTGCTAAATATTCGCAAGACGAAGACACCAGTAATAGCAATGGACTTCTCGTGAATGCCAACTACCAAAGCACCTATTCCGGTAGTTCTTTCTTCCCCCTTGAAGAGCTTCCTCAGGATATCAGCCGAGAAGTGGCCAACTTGAAGGTAGGAGACGTATCTCGCGCTTTCGTCATGATCAACGACAAAGGCAATAGAGAAGTCTTGATTGTAAAGCTTCGTAATAAGTATGATGCTCACCGCGCCACGCTTACCGAAGACTATCAAACGATCAAGGAAATGGCTCTACAGAAAAAGCGAAACCAGGAATTGGACGATTGGGTGCGCACACAACAACTCAAAACATTTATCGAAGTTGCTGAGGGCTATCGCAATTGTGACTTCAAGTATCCAGGTTGGATTCACGATAATAAATAACCGAACAAAGATCACACAAAAGCCATTCTCCCATCCTGAAGAGCATGGATTGATCCCTATTTCGATAGAGAATGTCGAACAAAGACTCTCACCCCCACACTAAAGGGCACTCACGGTGGCAAATTTCCACGGTGGTGCTCATTGGTTTGTTTATTCTCTTCTCTTCATTTGCTCTCGTGCCCCCTCCTCCCACCCTAGGGGGTAATATGCAAGAAAAAGGGACGCGGCGTATCATCCTTGATCATGCAGATCGCCTAGAGTATAATGCCGAATTGAGCCCCGGAGTACAGCGGCTTGTTGGCAATGTGCAGTTGCGCCATCTCAATTGGCTAATGACCTGCGATAGCGCCTTCCTAGACCAAGAGACAGATCAATTTGAGGCTTTTGGGAATGTAGAAATACATGAGGGGGACTCTATAACCATCCTATCAAAGTATCTCAATTATGATGGGATAGCCCGCTTTGCAAGGCTCAGAAACACCGTAGAACTTCGCAACTCCACGGCTACCCTCTACACCGATAGTCTAGACTATGACAGAGTCGCAGGCAAAGGGTATTACTTCGATACCGGTACCATTGTAGACTCGCTCAATACCCTAACCTCCGTCTATGGGGAATATACCCCTGGTACAGACGAAGCTATCTTTAGGGATGCCGTAGAGCTTGTCAATCCCGACTTTACCCTAAACACAGACTATCTCGTCTACAATACGCGAACCAAGATCGCAGTATACGATGGGCCTACACATATTGTCTCAGACTCCGGTCACATCGAAAGTATGCGAGGTGTCTACGACACACAACAAGACCTAGGTATCCTACTCGACCGCTCTACAGTGTACAACACTCATGGTACCGTAGAGGGGGATTCTCTACTCTACGACAATAGGCTAAAGTTTGCAGAAGCCTTTGGCGATATGGTGCTCATCGATACTGTAAACCAAGCCATACTCAGAGGAGAATATGGCTACTACGACGAAAATAAAGAGTATGCTTTTTCTACCCAACACGCTTGGCTAACAGATTACTCAAAGCCCGATACCCTCTATATTGGAGCCGATACTCTTGAGTTAATCACACGAAAGCAGGAACCCAAAGATATCCGTATAACGCGCGCCTATCACAATACAAGAGTATATAGAAATGATGCCCAAGCAGTTGCAGACTCACTGCATTACTTCTCTATGGACTCTACAATGTCGCTCTACGGAGCCCCTATTCTCTGGAGAGATAGCTTGCAACTCGAAGGCGACACAGTACGGTTGTACTTTGCCGATGACACACTACACCATGCAACAGCATGGCTCAACGCAAAGGCCATGCGGCTATTGGAGGAGGACAAGTTTGAGCAAATCAAGGGGGACTCTCTCATCACATTCTTTGCCGATAGTACCATACGAGAGATACAAGCCCACGGAGAGGTTGAGATGGTGTACTATGCCCTGCAAGAGTCCATTAAGCACTACTATGCAGTGGGCCGCATAAAGTCTCCTCACCTATATGCCTACCTAGCTGCAGATACTCTACAAAAAACGATTTGGCAAGGACCGGCCTCAGGAGGCATTCACCCTATTGAGAGTGTAAGCCCCGACATATCTAGGATTAGCGGCTTGGTTTGGCAGCCGGAGAAGCGCCCCAAGTCTCCCGACGATCTATTTGCCCAAGAGCTAGACTCATTAGGGGCCCCTATACCCTATACCCATCCTCACACCTCTGCCCTTCGGGGCTTTAGTGGCGCACAGGCTGCCCTGGCCGCTTACCAACTTCTAGACAAAGAGGTAGAGAGGATAGAGACTCAGCAAGCCTCTCTAGAGAAGAAAGAGTCTCAAGACGAAGAGAGCGACAAGGAGCAAGAAGAGACGCTAAGTCCATACATTTGCCGCCCCGATGACAATACGCCCTCTTGGCAGGCTCCCCAGCCTCTCGATATTTTCAATAATGCAATGAAACAATTATGGGACTCTTTTTCTTCTTCAACAACCAACGAGCAAGACGCTTCGAACACAAGCCAATCTACTGGAATCAAGAGCGAGAAGCCCTAGAGGACCGGGTAGCACGCATCCGAAAAGAACTTGAAGAAAATGGAGAGATCTCTCCCGACAAAGAAGTAGACCTCTACAATACGGAGACTCTTTTGGGGAAACAACTTGCCGAGAACGAGGCTAAGAAGAAGGCACAAACGGAGGAGCATCGTACTCAATTTGCCGATGAACTACACTCTTCTATGTTGCAAAACATGCGCCATCTTAGTCAGCAAGAAGAGAAAGGGATATCGGGCACAGGGAGAATAAATGAAATACTAAAGATCCTGCTTGTACTCCTTGTTTTGGGGGTAGTGGTTTGGTTTCTCTATTATAAATAATGAGCGATATAATACATGTACTCCCCGATAGTATTGCCAACCAGATAGCGGCAGGGGAAGTTATTCAACGTCCTGCATCTATCCTCAAAGAGTTGGTCGAAAACTCTCTTGATGCGGGAGCAAAGCGTATTGTCGTAGAGGTAGAAGAGGCAGGAAAGGCAAGCCTCAAGGTTACAGACGATGGGTGCGGCATGTCTCAAATGGATGCCCGCATGGCCTTTGAGCGTCATGCGACCAGCAAGATCTCTGATGTCCAAGACCTCTTTTCTCTCCGCTCAATGGGATTCCGAGGGGAGGCCCTAGCCTCCATCGCCTCCGTTGCACAAGTCGAGCTAACAACACGACGTGCCGAAGACGAAATGGCTACCCAGCTGACACTGAATGGCTCCGATATTGTAAACGTGCGCAACGTTGCAGCCCCCGTAGGGAGTAGTTTTATGGTACGAAATGTCTTCTTCAATGTACCGGCACGTAGGCGCTTCCTCAAGTCGAACCAAACGGAACTGAAACACCTTATAGAGCAATTCGAGCGCATCGTATTGGTCTATCCCGGTGTCTCTTTCTCCTTTTATAGTGATGGCAACCTCACGCTCAACCTACCAGCCACCACGCAACGGCGCCGTATCACCGATACGCTAGGGCAATCTGTAGATAAGGGGCTAATTTCCATCCATTTCGAAAACGAGATTTCCAATATCAACGGATTCGTTTCCCTACCGGACAGCGCCAGGAAACGAGGTGCGGAGCAATATCTGTTTGTCAATGGGCGATATATGCGCCATCCCTACTTCCATCGTGCCATCCTCTCTGTGTACGAGAAGTTACTCTCCCCCGGCTACGCTCCCAATTATTTCCTTTTCTTTTCCATCGATCCCTCTCGTATCGATGTAAACATACACCCCACCAAAACGGAAATCAAGTTCCTCGACGAGCAAGCCATCTTCAAGCTCCTAGCCATTGCCATTCGGCAGTCTCTGAGCACCACTATGGCGGTGCCGACCATCGATTTTGAGCAAAAACACATTGTAGATATCCCCATTTACTCAGGGAAACAACAAGAGATACTCCCCTCTCCCGAGCAACCTTTGGATCCGAATTACAATCCGTTTAATTCCACAGACCTACCCACTACACAGTCAAATAGCAAGGGGTATTCGGCCCCCTCTCGGCGCCCGAGGGTGGATTGGAAGTCTATGTTCGAGAGCTTTGAGCAACACAAAGAAAATAGGGCTGCCACTCCTCCTCAAAAAGAAGCTGCCCCAATTTCTCCGGAAAACTGCCCGGGTTCTCAAAAAAATCTACCCAGCAATCAACTTTTTTCTACCCAAGAAAGTTTTTCTTCTCAGGCAGTAAATCCCGAGAAAACTCCCTGCTTTCTCCATGGCAATAAATACATAGTTAGTTCGATCAGCAGAGGGGTTGTTCTCATCGACTACAAGCGGGCCCAACAACGGATTATCTACGAAGAGGTAAAAAGGGAGTTCGCCAAAGAGGGAAAAGAACACGCAACCCGTAAGCTACTTTTCCCCGAGTTATGTCTCTTCCCCACAAAGGATATTGCTCTAGTGGATGCCCTTCTTCCCGAATTAGAATCCATCGGATTTGAAATTTCTTCGCTTGGGGGGGGGAGCTATTCCATCTTAGCTGTACCGGAAATGGTAGAGACTGATGCCAAAGAGCTCGTCGAGCAAATCGTCTCCGATGCCCTAGAGCAATCTATCTCTACTAAGGAGGCTCTTGTAGAAATACTCGCCATCAAGCTATCTAGCTACAAGGGAGCAATTAGTAGCCATCCGCTCTCTCCGGAGGGGATCGAGGCTCTTATCGCCAAACTATTCTCTTGCCAAGAGAGTACGTACACCCCACAGGGAAAGCTCATCATGCGGGTATTGTCTAACAACGAAATAGAGCAGAGCTTCGACTAAAGGCCCTCGCTATTCACTCCTCTTCCTGCTCCAATTCAGAACAAACTAACCTACTGTTTTACAGAAGGATTAGTCCATTGATCATGAACTTTCATTCCTAAAAGGGGATCCGAATGATAGGTCGACATTCAAAAGAAATAGCTACTTTTGCACTCGTATTGCGATAAAGGCCTATTACGGTGTCGCAGCACATAATGGGTCAAGTACTCTACGATACAGAAAGTTTTTTCTGGCTTTTAGAACAGAAAAACCAAGAAGGACGCACAGAGAACCTACCCATTGTTTTTTTGATATTAAGGTGAAAACAATAGCCATTCCTCCTCCCAATAAGAGTATAAAAGAGCAAGAGAAATGGTACTAACCCAAGAGAAATGGATTATCACTACATGACTAAGGACGGCTTCGACCGTCTAATGGATGAAATTAGTCGTCTGGAAAGGGAGGAGCGTCCTGCCATAGCTCAAGCAATTGCTGAGGCTAGAGACAAAGGAGACCTCTCAGAAAACGCGGAGTATGATGCTGCCCGTGAAGCTCAAGGCTTGCTCGAAGCGAAGATTTCGCAACTAAAAACGCAAGCTGCCAACACACGCATTATAGATGAGAGTACGATCGACACCAGCAAGGTGCAACTACTAACCAAAGTAAAAGTAAAGCGTCTTGATGATAATTCGATCATAGAATATACGATTGTGCCCGAGATAGATGCTAACTTCAAAGAGCGCAAACTCTCCGTTACAGCCCCTATCGCCCGCGGTCTTATCGGGAAAAAGGTGGGAGAGATTGCCGAGGTACAGGTACCTATAGGGCTTCTTCGCTTCGAAATTTTGGAGATCTCTATCTAAAGATCTCACTCCGTAGGGTTCAAATTGATAGTAAGCTATGAGTTCGATTTTTTCTCGGATTATCGCAGGAGAGATCCCTTGCTATAAGGTAGCAGAGGACGAGCGTCATTTTGCATTCCTAGATATCAATCCCAAAGCCGCAGGGCACACTCTTGTAATACCCAAGCAAGAAATTGATTATATCTTCGACCTGGATGATGAGAGTACAGCAGCCCTCCACCTATTTGCCAAAAAGGTAGCAAAAGCCATTGGCGAGGCTATCCCTTGTCGCAAAGTAGGTTCTTTTGTGCTGGGATTGGATATTCCCCATGCGCACATTCACCTCATTCCCCTACAAGACGAATCGAGCGTAAACTTTGCCTCAGGGCAGCACCTCAAGCTCAGTAGCGAAGAGATGCAACGTATTGCAGATAGTATAGCACAAAAGATCCTATAAAAAGGAGCTAATCAAAAACGATAGAGCCCCCCATACAATAAAGGAAAACGGCCTCTGTTCTATCACTCCCATGCAAGTTTTATTATTTGCATGGGAGTTTTTTTGAGCCAATATGTTTTTAGAAGATCGGTTTAGATATAAAGCATTTTAGAAAGCAAGAAATAATCAACCGAGGGCATCTATACAAGAAATTCGAAACATTTATTCCACAAACAGACCATTATAAAGAAAAAACTCCTATCTTTGCTAGGGAAAAATAGTATGTAATGAATTTTTTCGATTTTGACTTTGCAGACGAAGTCCTAGATGGGCTGGACGCCATGAATTTTTCGGAGCCGACTCCCATACAAGAGGCGACTATCCCCCCACTGCTGGAGGGGCGAGATCTTCTTGGATGTGCTCAGACAGGTACCGGCAAAACGGCAGCATATCTCCTCCCTATCATTAACCGGATCTATTTAGGTGAGTTCGAAGAGGGGTATATCAAGGCTATTGTAATGGCTCCCACACGCGAACTAGCACAACAAATAGACCAGCAAATTACGGGATTTGGCTACTTCGTATCCATCTCCTCTCTCGCCATATATGGGGGGACTGATGGTACTGCTTGGGCACAAGCTCAGCGAGGCGCCGAGCGAGGAACCGATATTGTTGTAGCTACTCCCGGTAGGCTTATCTCTATGTTAAACCTGCAGGCAGCCGACATATCTCACACCTCTTATTTTGTTATTGATGAGGCAGATAGGATGCTCGACATGGGCTTCTACGATGATATAATGAGCATCTGTAGACACCTACCAAAGACATGCCAAATTGCACTCTTCTCGGCAACAATGCCACCAAAAATAGAGGAACTCGCTCGTAGTATTCTTAAAGATCCGGTACACGTTGCCATTGCAATCTCTAAGCCACCCGAGACTATCCTACAGAGTGCTTACATCTGCTACGAAGCTCAAAAATTACCCATCGTTACGGATCTTTTATCCTCGATGTCGGAAGAGCAACCAACCAAAACGGTCGTATTCTCTTCCTCAAAACTCAAGGTTCATCAGCTTGCTACTGCGCTAAAGAGCAGAGGGGTAAATGTGGCAGAAATGCACTCCGACCTCGACCAAACCACGAGGGAGCAAGTAATGCGTGACTTCAAAACAGGTTACGTAGAGGTGCTAGTCGCTACAGATATTGTAGCCAGAGGGATCGATATTGATGACATCAAGGTGGTAATCAATTACGATATGCCCCACGATCCCGAAGACTATGTACACCGCATCGGACGTACCGCTCGAGGAACCGACGGAAGAGGCGTTGCCATCACCCTTGTCAACGAGGAAGAGCAACGTAGCTTCGCCTCCCTTGAGCACTTCCTTGGCTACTCTATATATAAGGTGCCCATAGGATCGGAGTATGGAGAAGCCCCTAAGTACTCTCCAAAAACCTCTCAGAAGCGTTACGGCAAAGGAGGTAATAGACGTAGGCCAAAGGTGCAAAACCATGCAAAAAAAGCTTCAAACGGAAAACAAAAACAGACACAATCTGAAAATGGGACAACCCCCAAAGGACGGGTTTCGCACCGCTCCAGAAAACCCTTTTTCAAGAAAAAGCAATCTAAGGGGGAATAATAAACACTATTATCTCTATTGCCAATAATGAAGAAATCTATGAAAGAACCCGTATTACTCAGTGAAGTTGCATCTGGGACAAAGGTGGGTCAAACAAAAAGCCAAATCATTGCGTATTGTATTGAACATGGTCCCTCTACCATCACTGACCTCGCACATCATTTGATGCTCAGCACGCCTACCGTTACTAAGTTCATCACAGAGCTAGAGAATAAGAAGTGTATTGCCAACTATGGCAAGCTAGAGACCAATGGTGGGCGCTATCCCTACATCTACGGGCTACACCCCGAGGCAGGGATATTCATCGGAGTAGATGTACAGCACGATCGTTTGCACATCGGGCTTATGAATTTAGTGGGAGAGATCCTTCTTCAGGACTACGATATCCCCTACACACTCAGCGATACTCCGGAGTCTCTAAACGAACTTTGCAACCAGATCCGCGCCTTTATCTCCGAACACAAGATTGATACGAGCAACCTGCTCAACATCAATGTCAATATGCCGGGGCGTATCAACTCCCTAACTGGGCATAGCTACACCTTCTTCCAGCAGCTACAAAGGGAGACTCCTCTAGCAACAATTCTCAACAAAGAATTGGGCTTTAATGTTTCGTTGGACAACGACACTCGAGGCATGGCCTACGGAGAATATATGCAGGGAGTAACTGCCGGTAGTGATGCCAAAAACGTACTCTACCTCAATCTAAGCTGGGGACTTGGTCTCGGGATTATCCTCGATGGCAAAATCTACACCGGCAAGTCCGGCTTTAGTGGCGAGTTTGGGCATATGAGTATCTTCGACAATGAGATACTTTGCCCCTGCGGCAAGAAGGGTTGTATGCAAACCGAGATTGGCGGGCTTGCACTCCACCGCGTACTTACCCAGCGTATTGCAGCCGGAGAGGTTTCTGTGCTTTCTGAGCTCTACCACAAGGGGCAGAATATCACTCTAAGCGACATTATCGACGCCATCAATCATGAGGACGTACTCTGCCTCGAAGTGCTTGATTCTATCGGACGCAAACTCGGTAGACAGCTTGCAGGGCTTATCAATATCTTCAATCCCGAAGTAGTGATTTTGGGAGGGGCATTGGCCGCAACAGGCGAATTCCTCCGACTCCCCGTTGAGACAATTGTACGCACCTACACGCTTAATGTGGTAAGCAACGATACATCTATCAAGATTGCCGCCCTAGGAAAAGAAGCCGGGCTTATTGGCTCTTGCATGATGGCTCGCTCTCGCCGTTTTGGTAAGACAAACTAATCAAGAAACAGAGGGGAGGAGAAAAGAATCTTCCCCTCTTACTCTCCCCCTCTTATTGCATATTTCGCAAGAATAGTGTTACTTTGCACCCAAGGAGGGAGGAATTAACCTATAAAGGCTACCCCCCCAAGAATATAAAACTAGATCACGATTGCCTATCGAAACATTGCTACTCTTTATTTATTAGAAGATCATAGCAATATGAAAGATATAAAGCTGAGATCGGACGATGAGTTGATCTCACTCTATGTTGAAGGTTGCAACGAAGCCTTCGACGCGCTTATCGACAGATATGACGGTGAGCTGCTTTCTTATATACGCCTACAAGTAGGCGATAGCGATGTGGCAGATGACCTATTCCAAGATACGTTTATCAAGGTTATCCATGTGCTCCGTGCCGGCACCTATCAGATGCAAGGCAAGTTTCGTCAGTGGCTATTCCGAGTGGCTCGCAACATGGTGATAGACTACTTCAGACGCACCAAGGCACAGCACGTTGTCTCCATCCACGACGAAAACTTCAGAGAGGAGTTTCTTGATAGACTTCCCTACCCTAGCCCCAACATTGAGGAGCAATTGGTAGAACAAAATCGTAAAGATTTATTACACTCTTGCGTGGCACGCCTCCCCAAAGAGCAGCGCGATGTACTCATTTTGCGCTATCATAAAGACATGAGTTTCAAGGAGATTGCCGATTATACCGGGGTTAGTATCAATACAGCCTTAGGGCGCATGCGCTATGCGCTTATGAACTTACGCAAGATGGCGCCTCGGCAGGCCTTCGACTAAAACAGAGCTCTCCTCACAAAGGTCCAAAGGCCTCCTAATCCTATCAAAATGAGGTCCAAAAAGGATTTCGTAAGGAGTATTATGTTTTTTAAGCACTGCTATTTAGATTTTGTATTGTATATTTGCAGAGAAATAGCATCGATGGATTCTACATTAGGAGATATACAGGTTTCCCTTTCGTTGTAGAAAGAATCGTCCCTTTTTCTGAGCTAATCGCTAAGTAAGACTTGCCCCCTGGGTGAGCGATTCCTTTTCGAGTTTAGTAAGTTTTTTGGATTTGATCGATTCTCCATCGTGGCCAATCATATATATTTAAATTCTATAGCCTACACAACCCTTGCAGTAAAGGGAAAGGCTAAAGAAGCACTAAAGCAAAATAGCAGAAGGTAATCACACGATGCAAACAAAGTACACTATTGTATCTCTTGATGGCAAAAAAGACGAAGAATTGCACGCTATCGCCCAAGAGCTGGGGATGAAAGACATCCCTTCGGGCAGGGATAGACTAATTTATGCCATTCTAGACTTCCAGGCCGAACTCCAGGCCGAAGTGGGCAAAGATCAAGGGAGACCCAAGTCGGATCGGAGCAATACGAAACGCTCTGACACCAATAATACAAATACGACAGAGGGGAAATCCTCTTCTCAACCGAAGGAAAGAGATCGCGCCAATAACCCCAGAGGGGCAGCGAAGACATCCTCAAACACCCCCTCCGCTCCCAAGCAGAAGAGCCTCTTCTCCCCGGATATGGACGATGAAGCACGAAAAAAAGCAATCGAAGCAGCCTCTGCTGAGAGCGCAAGTCATCTAGCAGGCAATACAAAAACAGAGAGTTCGTCAATCCACCCTGCTCTCCTTTCTTCTAGCTCAATCCCAGAAGAAATTGCCTCAACCATCAAAAACGAGGATAATTACCCCAAGGGCGCTGCAGCCATCCTCCCCGAAACTCCGGCATCCGAAGCCTCCCAAGGAGCGGCATCTACGAGCAAACCTACGCAAATGGTATTTACCAATGCCAATGCTAAAGACTCGCTACTCGACTCTATTATGCCACTAATTACCCCCACAAAGGGTGCAAATGGAGAAAAAGCGGCAGCTCCCCAAGAGCGCAAAGGACAGAAAAATCAGGAAAGGAATAACCGCAATCAGCAAAACCGCCAAGACAAAGCAGAAAAAGCTGAGAGCACCGCTGAACAAGAAACCCCGCTATACAACTTCGAGGGCATACTCCCTTGCATTGGGGTACTCGAGGTGATGCCTGATGGATACGGCTTCTTGCGCAGTGCCGATTACAACTATCTCTCCTCTCCGGACGACATATATCTCTCACAGCAACAGATCAAGACCTATGGCTTAAAGTCGGGAGATGTAGTAGAGGGTACCATCTATCCTCCTCAAGACGGAGAGAAGTATTTCCCCTTTGCTTCTCTTGAGAAAGTAAATGGCAAGCTCCCCTCGGAGATCCTAGACAGAGTGCCGTTTGACCACCTAACTCCGCTTTTCCCCGAGGAGAAATTCAAACTCGAAAGCCTTGATGTGGCAGGGGTATTCGACAAGACGGCCATGCGCATTGTAGATCTATTCTGCCCTATCGGTAAGGGACAACGTGGACTTATCGTATCTCAACCTAAAACGGGTAAGACGATGCTACTCAAGGATATTGCCAATGCCATTGCAGCCAATCACCCTGAGGTATACGAGATCATATTGCTCATCGACGAGCGTCCGGAAGAAGTTACGGATATGGCTCGCAACGTTAATGCAGAGGTTATTGCCTCTACCTTTGACGAGCCGGCAGAGCGCCACGTAAAGATTGCAGAGATTGTACTGAGCAAGGCCAAACGTATGGTGGAATGCGGCCATGACGTTGTAATTCTATTGGACTCAATCACACGTCTTGCTCGAGCCTACAACACGGTGCAACCAGCCTCTGGGAAGGTACTCTCCGGGGGGGTGGACGCCAATGCCTTGCAAAAGCCCAAACGATTCTTTGGTGCCGCTCGTAACATCGAACACGGAGGAAGCCTCACGATCCTCGCTACGGCCCTTACCGATACGGGTTCAAAGATGGACGAAGTGATCTTCGAAGAGTTCAAGGGAACAGGTAACATGGAGCTACAACTCGATAGAAGAATTGCCAATAAGCGACTCTTCCCCGCCATGGATATCATGTCGAGCAGCACCCGTCGTGACGATCTTCTTCTCGACTCTGTGACCCTCAATCGTATGTGGATCCTACGCAAATATCTATCAGACATGAACCCCATAGAAGCCATGGAATTCGTAAAGCAACGTGTAGAAGCTACGGATTCGAATCTCGAGTTCTTAGCTTCGATGAATAGCTAAAGAGCCCATCATTCAATGGATTATAGGTACCTTCTCCTCTCAACGGGGAGGAGGTACTTTTTTTATTTCCGAGAAGGATATAAACGAAGGGCGCCCCCTTGTCCGAAGATACAGCAGTAGGAGATTAAGCGACAGAGGACAAGAAATCTTCGGAAGAAGCCCACTTTATTTACAAAAGACAGGCCCTAGTCTCATTTTTATTTGCTTAATTTGTAAACGAATTGAGAGAGGGTCCCTATACGTTGTAGGGTTGCCCCATCAAAGGAACGCGTATGGAAGATACTAACTTGATGCCCCAAGAGAAAAACCTCAATACTACAGCACCCGATGCTGCTGAGGCTACTACTCCCGAAG
Organism: uncultured Porphyromonas sp.; assembly: GCF_938023125.1. Lineage (GTDB taxonomy): Bacteria > Bacteroidota > Bacteroidia > Bacteroidales > Porphyromonadaceae > Porphyromonas. The sequence continues at coordinate 12,969 of NZ_CALHDW010000007.1, read as the reverse complement.
CTCCCGTAAACGGAGCCGACCACTCAACTGAGAGCCCTGCTTACAAAACTTTCTCTTATGAGGAAATCGAAGCGATGACTTGTCCTCAGATTGTAGATGCAATTGCACTGATGTCTCAATCTGAAGTTTTACCCTCTCGCCGTGATGTCGACGCCCTAAAAAAGGGATTTGATAGGAAAAAAAGTGCGTACGAACGCGCGGAGACAGACGAAGCGAAAGCCCAACTCGAAGAGGCAAAACTACACGAGAGTCGCTTACACGATATCCTGGAGACCTACCGACTTCGCTACCAACAAAACCTAGAGGAAGAGCGAAAAAAGCAGGAGAAGAACTACGAACTCAAGCGTCAGCTCATCGAGACCTTGCGCTCCATCGTTTCGAGTCAAGACGACTTTTCGACCATCCGTACACAATACTACGAACTAGAGGAGAAGTGGAAAAGCATCGGACAGGTACCCGAGGCGAAGTACAACGAACTCCAAGCCGAATATAGTAAGTTGCGCGAAGAGTACTACGATCTTCGCCAGATGAACGAAGAGAGTCGTGCCTACGACTTCCGCAAAAATCTCGAAGCCAAACAAGACCTCATAGCTCAAGCTGAGGAGCTTAGTACTCGTGAAGATATCATAGAGGCCTGCAAAGAGCTACAGCAGCTACACCGCGAGTGGAAAGAAATTGGCCCCGTAGAGAAGTCTATGCGTGAGGAGATTTGGGCCAGATTCAACGAGCTATCCCACGATCTTAATAAACGTCGTCAGGAGTTTTTCGACAACCGAAATGCTCAAGAAGAAGCCAACCTCTCCGCAAAACAAGAGATCTGCTTGGCCATAGAGTCTCTCCCCATTGATTCGTTCAATAACGCCTCAAAATGGAAGAGTGCTACCGAGCAAGTGCTCAAGCTGCAAGAGCAATGGAAAGAGACCGGGCACGCTCCACGCAGCGAAAGCAACGAGATATATAAGCGATTCAGATCGGCCTGCAATTTCTTCTTCGACACTAAGGCTAAATTCTTCCAAACCCTACGGGAGCAATACGATCAGGCTGATACTACAAAGCGCAGGATTATAGAAGAAGCAGAAGCTCTTGCCTCCAGCACGGATTGGAATAAGACTGCCAATAGACTCAAAGAGCTACAAGAAGAGTGGCGCAAGGCGGGACGCTCGTCTCAACGTGTGGGTGATGAGCTATGGGCTCGCTTCCGCACCGCATGCGATACCTTCTTCGAAGCACGCAAAAAACAGGGCAATGCACGCAATACAGAGCAGGTAGCCTGCCTAAAAGAAAAGCGTGAGATCATTAGCGAAATCGAAGCTTTGATTCAAGAAGAGGGTGCTACACAAGAGGAAATGCGAGGCAAACTCAATGCCCTCATGGAGCGCTTCAATGCCGTGGGTCATGTACCCTATCGTGATAAAGAAAAGGTGTACAATGCCTACTACCGTGCTGTAGACAAGGTGTATGAGAAGTTCCAAATGGAGCGTAATCAGCGTCGTCTCGAAGCATTTGCATCAGATATCGATGGCATGGGCGGCGACCTAAAGAAGCTAGAGGATGAGCTAGAAAGACTCTATCGTACCCGCGAGCGTATGTCCAAGGAGTTGCAAACCTCTACTGGCAATCTAGATCTCTTCTCAGTTTCGTCGAAGTGGGGAGACTCCATGATGAGAGACATAGAGCAAAAGCAACAACGCTTGAAACGAGATCTAGCCTCCATTGGCGAAAAGATTCGTCTACTCCAAGAAGCGGTGAAGGAAGCACGTGCAGAGAACAAATAAACTCCTCTTGTCACTACTTCGGACATTCACGAATAACGATTAATTGTGTCACTCAAAGGAGGTCTATTCGGCCTCGTTTGAGTGGCTTTTTTATTCTAAAAAGGAAATGAACTTGCAAGAAGAGGGGCAACACAAAGAGCGACTTCTAATTACAGGAGCAACAGGTTTTATCGGCAAATACATCCTAGAAAAAGCTATAGAACTGGGGTTTGACGTATGGGTGGCAGTACGCAAAGAGAGTGCAAGAGAGCGCTTCGAGGGGCTACCTATCCATCTCTTGGAAGTTGATTTCTACTCTGTGGATCAGATGGCGCAACAGTTCGCACAGATCCCCCTCTCGCTCCCCACAGAGGCTCCTTTTCGCTACGTTATCCACAACGCAGGTCTTACCAAGACGCTCCATAAGAGAGAATTTCAGGAGGTCAATGCCGAGCATACACGCCGTCTGCTAGAGGCTCTTGAGCGTATGCCTGCTCTACCCGAGAGGTTTGTATTGATGAGCAGTATGGGCAGCTATGGAAAGAATCGTAGCCATCACCCCTTGGATGCCTCCATGCCACACGAGCCAAATACGCTCTACGGGAAGAGCAAACTCCTGGCCGAGCACTATGTGCGCCAATCGGACTTTCGCTACACCATCCTCAATCCTACCGGGGTATATGGTTTTGGTGACCAAGACTATTGGCTCTCCATCGATACCATGAAAAAGGGTTGGAGTTTTCTATCAGGACGCAAGCATCAACAGCTCTCATTTGTGTACGTGCGAGACTTAGTGCAAGCTCTATTCCTCGTAATGACCCATCCCGAAGCCGAAGGGAAAAATTATCTCGTTTCGGATGGGCAAACGTACGACGACCACGACTTCACCCTTTTCGCATCAAGGCATATCCATCGTAAAGTGCGCGAAGTTCGAGTTCCCCTTAGCATCATATATATAGCATGTGTTTTGGGAGAACTCTATGGAAAACTCACGGGGTATCCCATTGCACTAAACCTAGATAAATACCCCATCCTCAAGCAACGCAATTGGCAGTGCAATATCGCTCCCCTTCTAGCCTTAGGGTACCGCCCCCAATATGATCTCGCCAAGGGACTTGACGAAGCATTCGCTCTTGCCAAAAAGAAGGAGGGACGCTAAAACTTAGCCGTCGGAGGGCACTTTCCACCCAATCCTCCAACAGACAACTTGACCTAGAATAGAAAAGGAAAAACTCCTGCCCTAAAAATAAAAATTTATAGGCTGATAATTCACCGATTATCAGCCTATTTTTGTATCCATTTCTGCCCAGAATCCCTCCCCAAACCACCCTAGACAAAAAGAGAAATTTCCATACTTTTATCTCTCGAAAAGAGAGTATTATTCCTTCTCTTAGCATTTCTGTACTCCTTTTGACAGCACCAATCCTCTGGCTTATCGGCAAGAAATCCCTCTACATTTGAGGCAGAAGACCTTATTTCTTGCCTATAACGGCAAGAAAACAGATAGATCGCCTAAGCCATTATTTATTGGAGCTTTGTATTTTTTATTGCGAGAGACAAACACTTTCACTGCAAAGTAAAAAACGCACCGAACTAAAAAACACTCAACTATTGTCGTAAGTAAAAACAAAAACTATCTTTGCGTATGATTAAGATCAAATATTATAGTAATATGAAGCTAGAAAAGTTTTTATCAATCCTCGGTTGGATAGCTACGGCAACAGCCATGGCGATGTATATTTCCTATATACCACAGATCAGTTCTAACCTCGCCGGACAAAAAGGCGACTGGCTGCAACCAATGGTCGCAGGTATCAACTGTACGCTATGGGTAGCCTATGGTTTTATTCGCAAGAAGAAGGATTGGCCCATCGTTATAGCCAATCTCCCCGGCATTATCTGCGGCTTCCTTGCCTCTTTTACGGCCATGTAAAAATCTCTATGAGTTAATAGAGACGAAACTCGACAACAACGAACTACTAAAAGTAAGACCTCAGGAATGCAACAAAGCATATCCTAGGGTCTTTTTTATGTAAGCCCCCCCCCCGCATTTTATCACGGTATCAAAAAGAAAAGAGCCCGCAGGGAAGTCTCCCCACGAGCTCTCTCTCAAAGTATATATCAGACTATATGTCTAGATTTCATTACTCTACAATAGTAACCCATCCATAAGGATCTTCTATATCACCATACTGAATAGCACGGAGACGGTTGTAGAGTTCTTCGCAACGCTTGCCTGGCTTACCATCCTTAGAGATCTGGTAAGTCTTATTTTCATCAAGATCGTCAATACGAAGAATAGGGCTGATCACAGCAGCAGTACCGCAAGCACCGGCTTCTTCGAACTCTGCAAGTTCGCTTTCGGGTACATGGCGACGTTCTACATTCATACCCATATCCTTAGCGAGTTGCATCAAGCTCTTATTGGTGATAGAGGGGAGGATAGAGGTAGACTCAGGCGTAATGTATGTATTGTTCTTGATACCAAAGAAGTTAGCAGGACCGCATTCGTCGATATACTTCTTTTCCTTTGCATCAAGGAAGAGACATGCAGAGTAGCCCTTATCGTGAGCAAGTACCGTAGGAATCATACCGGCGGCATAGTTACCCCCAACCTTGATCGTACCGGTACCCAATGGAGCTGCACGGTCATAGCCACGCATAATAGCCATAGGAGTAGGTTTGAATCCTTCTTTGAAGTAAGGACCTACAGGAGTTACAAATACGATAAAGAGGTATTCGGGAGCGGGCTTAACACCTACTTGAGCACCGAGTCCGAGAAGGAGAGGACGGATGTAAAGAGAAGCACCACTCTCGTAGGGAGGGATGAAGCGTTCGTTGAGCTTAACAGCCTTGATGCAAGCCTCTTCGAAAAGTTCTTGAGGTACGGGTTGCATCACAACGCCCTCTGCTGAGCGGATCATGCGCTTAGCATTTTCGTCCATACGGAAGATACGCACCTTTCCATCTTTGCCCTTGAAAGCCTTTAGACCTTCGAAAGCTTCTTGCCCATAATGGAGGCAGGTTGCCCCCATATGTATGGTGATCGTTTCTTCGGAAGAGACTTCTAGTTCTCCCCATTTGCCGTCGCGGTAGTAGCAACGTACGTTGTAGTCAGTCTTGTGATAGCCAAAACCTAAAGATGACCAATCGAGTTGTTCCATAATACAGTACGTATTTGAGATTTGTATAACACTTGCAAAAGTAGCCATTATCGGTTAAATAACAAAGGCTTTACCGAAGGTCTTGCCTCAAACATACCTTTGTAATAAGCTCGCTGCCCATTGACATAGGTGCTTTCGACGCTGTGATCGAAGCTATAGCCTTCGAAAGGCGACCAACCACAGCGGCTCACAATGCTTTCTTTGCTTACCTCTGTATTCTCCCGAGGATTGACAAGGACGAGATCTGCATAGTAACCAGGGCGGATATATCCTCGCTCTTGTACCGAGAATAGGTCACTAGGACGGTGACACATCTTATCCACCACCAACTCTCTAGACCACAAGCCCTGCTCAGCAAGTTGTAGCATCACGAGTAGAGAGTATTGAATGAGGGGACCACCCGAAGCAGCCTTGAGAGCTCCTCCTTCTTTCTCCTGCCAAAGATGCGGAGCATGGTCCGTGGCTACGATATCCAATGCTCCGTCTATCAGACCTTGGCGCAATGCCTGCCTATCGGCTTCTGTCTTTATGGCCGGATTCCACTTAATACGTGTGCCAAGGCGGGCATAATCCTGATCCGTAAACCAGAGATGATGCACACAGACTTCACTTGTGATATGCTTTTCTTTTAAGGGGAGGTCATGGCGGAATAAAGCTACCTCTCTAGCTGTACTCAGATGCAACACATGGAGGCGAGTGCCATACTTCGTAGCCCTATCGAGAGCCTCCGATGTACAACGATAGCAAGCTTCGTCACTACGAATAAGGGGGTGGCAAGTGATAGGAGGATCCTCTCCATAACGCTCAACGTACAAGGCTCGATTACGGCGAATGATCTCTTCGGACTCAGAGTGAATGGCTATGAGATGAGGGCTCTCTGCAAAGAAAGTCTCTACCGCCTCCCTACGATCCACCAACATATTGCCTGTAGAGGCTCCCAAGAAGAGTTTGATCCCGGGGATTATCTTTGGATCTAGAGAAAACAGACTCTCCGCATTACTATTTGTGCCCCCCACAAAGAAGGCATAATTTGCCCAAGAGACCTCGTACGCATGGTCGCGCTTCCACATAAGAGCATCGTACGATGTGGTGGCGGGATTCGTATTGGGCATATCCATAAAGGAGGTTACCCCTCCGGCAATGGCAGCTCTACTCTCGCTCTCTATATCGCCCTTGTGGGTAAGACCCGGGTCTCTAAAGTGTACTTGATCATCAATAACACCAGGGAAGAGCCACAAGCCCTCACAGTTTTCGATCTGGGCATTACGAGCCTCTTCGGGGATGTGGGTCGGAGACATCACCCCCGGATAAACGGCCGCAATGCGCTCCCCGTCAATCAACACAGAACCGAAGAAAGTTTTTCCTTCGTTCGTTATCTGAGCATTAAGTAGTAGTTGTTTCATAGTAGCACGTAGTGTTGAGAGATCCTTCTTCTCCGCTGTTTCTTAATTTGCTTTGCGGCGAGGATATCCTTTGAATGTATGCCATAAACGCAACTTGAGTACTCCCGTGAACGCTTCGCCAAAGATAGAACTGCTCATCTTGGAGACTCCAAGCTTGCGATTGATAAAGACGATGGGCACTTCTGTTAGCTTGAAACCGAGACAAGCGGCCACGTATTTCATTTCGATTTGGAAGGCATAGCCTTTGAAATGGATGGCATCAAGATCAATGGCTTCTAGCACCTCTCGGCGATAGCATACGAAGCCGGCCGTAGTGTCGTGCACCTTTAACCAGGTAACGAAACGGACATAATAAGAAGCCCAACGGCTCATCATGATACGATTACGAGGCCAATCCTTCACGCCCCCCCCCTTTATATAGCGAGAGCCCACTGCCACATCATACCCTTGATCGTGACAAGCTGCATAGAGGCGGGGTAGCGCTTCGAGAGGATGACTAAAGTCGCAATCCATCTCAAAAATGTAGTTATACCCCTCAGAGAGACACCACTTGAAGCCTGCAATATAGGCCGTACCCAAACCGAGCTTTCCCTTACGCTCCAAGAGATGGAGGCGCTCAGGGTATTTCGCCATCTCCTCTTTTACGATGGAAGCTGTACCATCAGGAGAGGAATCATCCACGATAAGTATTTCAAAATTACCCTCTAGAGCAAATACTTGGGTAATCATATTGGCGACATTTTCTCGCTCGTTGTAGGTGGGAATGATAATAATCTTATCCTTCATATGTAGCGCAACTCTCCTATAATTGCTATCCGTTTTTTAGTTGCCACAAAGGTAACACAAAAGAAAAAGAGAATACATCACTCGAATACAAGACAAGCCCTTCCTATGCTGGGATTAATGTACCTTTGCTCCGTAAAGAAGACAAGCCCCGGGGGAGTTATACGCATCTTTACCCCAAAAGTACGTCATGCATGATCTAGACAAACAGGTAAACCAACAGCTCGAGGCCCTAGCAACAAAGGAGAATCTCCGCCAGCTCTCCCTCCCCTACTCCTCTCTAGGGAAATGGATTGTCGTCAATAAGGAGAAGCGTCTCAACCTATCCGGCAACGACTATCTTGGGCTTACTGAGCGGGCTGACCTACGTGAACAGTTCGCCGCTCTTCATCCTGAGTATAGTACCCCCTCGGGCAGCACCTCATCTCGCCTCCTATTGGGTAACTATGAGGAGGCCGCTCTCTTCGAGACCGAAATAGCAAAGGCTCTAGATCACCCGGCAGCTCTACTCTTCAATAGTGGATACCATCTCAATACAGGCATTCTCCCTGCATTAGCCCATCTGGAGGGTATAAAGGTATATGCAGATAGGATGGTGCATGCCAGTATTATTGATGGGATACGCCTAAGCCGACTCCCTTTCACGCGCTTTAGACACAACGACCTTGAGCACCTTAGCGAGCTACTGAAAGAGGATGAAGGGAAGTATCGTATTTCCATCGTTGTAGTAGAAAGTCTCTACAGCATGGACGGCGACGAAGCTGATCTCAAGTCGCTTGTTGCCCTAAAGAAGAGCTATCCCTCGCTCGTTATCTACTGCGACGAAGCCCATGCCATAGGCACCCACGGCGCCAACGGATACGGATTGGCAGAAGAGCAGGGAGTACTTGCCGATATTGACATACTAGTGGGCACATTCGGAAAAGCCCTAAATAGTATGGGAGCCTATGCCGCAATTAGCCCCTCTCTGAGGGAGTATCTCATCAATATGGCCCGCCCCCTTATTTTCTCAACAATGCTACCACCGGCTGTTATAGCTTGGAGCCGATACATATTCGCATTATTGCCCCAATTAGGAGAAGAGCGTGCTCAACTGAGAGAGGTAAGCCGATATCTCCGCTCTTCTCTCGAAGAAAAAGGATACTCGTGCCCCGGAGTGGCTCAGATCTTACCCCTAATTATAGGCGAAAATGGGGCTTGCGCTCTTTTGGCAGAGAGGCTACAAGAGGGAGGATTCGAAGTAAAACCGATACGCTACCCCACCGTAGCTCTCGGGACAGCTCGCCTACGCCTTTCTCTTACCGCAGCTATCAACCCGAACGACCTCACCCCAATGCTACAAATACTAGAGCCTCTCCGATGAAACAGCTGTTACTCCGCTCCGCCTCCTCACCGGCACCCGCCCTCCTCATCTTTTGCAACGGATGGGCCATGACTCGTGCCGCAATAGAGCACCTTGCACTCCCCCTGGGGTATGATCTCCTACTCGTAGAAGACTATAGGCGCCTCGACTTCTCTTTCGGCTTTTCACCCTACACTCATGTAGATCTTGTAGCCTGGTCTATGGGGGTATGGGCGGCGACTCTCCTTCATCTGCAGGGCCAATTACCTCCACTATCTAAAGCGATTGCCATTGCAGGGACTCCCTACCCAAGGCACGATGATTGGGGGATACCCTGTGCCATCTTCGATGCAACAAGAGACAACCTCAGTGAGGAGAATAGAGAGCGATTCAACCGACGGATGTGTGGCGGGAAACGGCTACGACACCTATTCGACTCCCTCAAAACACGCTCTACCGAAGAGCTAATAACAGAACTATCTTACGTAGGGTCACAACCCCTCTTCGCCAGCGAGCAAGGGCGCACTCCGTGGACGCACGCTATAATCCCGATCAAGGATCGCATCATTCCTGCCGCTAACCAACTTGCTTGGTGGCAGACGACAGACGTTGCCATCACCATACTCCCCGAAGCCGATCACTACCCCTTTGGAGCCTACTCCCATTGGGAGCAACTTCTCTCTCCCGATACGCTTCCCCATGAATAAAGCCCAACAAGGTATCGCCCGCTCCTTTGCCCGTGCCGTCTCCTCCTACGATCGGTACGCCCTTGTGCAAAATCAGATTGCTCAACACTTGGTAGCCTATCTACCCCAGGGGAAAAAATACAACCATATCCTGGAGTTTGGTTGCGGAACGGGCCTACTCACCAAAGCTCTGACAGCTAGAATTGAAGTACAACATTGGTTGCTCAACGACCTTAATGCCACTATCCTAGAGAAGGCCGAGCAATACCTGGAGCATCAAACATATACAAAACTCATAGGAGATATATCCGAGGTATTATCCCGGATCACCACTCCACTAGATCTTATTACCTCGGCTTCTGCCCTACAATGGATAGAAGATCCTTTTCTCTTGCTCTCCCAAGCCCAAAAGCATCTTACCCCCCAAGGGGCTCTACTCATCTCCACATTTGGGGAACGTAATCTACACGAGTTGCGTACCCTCACAGGGCGAGGGCTCCGCTATTTCCCAGCATCGGAATATAGGGAGTTTTGTGCCGAATATTTTAGCGATGTAAAGGTAGAAGAAGAGGAGGTTGTACTGCAATTCCCCTCGTTAACTGACCTCCTGCATCACCTACGAGCCACCGGTGTGACTCACCTCCCCAATGACAATATTTCCTATCTTTGCGGTCGTGCCCAACTCGCTCAGCTAGAGAAGGAATACACGATGAAGTACCCTCACCCTCAGGGAGGCATCTCCTTGACCTATCATCCCATATATATAAGATGTAGCAAAAAGGTCTCTAAGTAGACCCCTCAAAGTAGAAATAAAACGAAATAAGCAATATGAATCGAACAAAATTTTTCTCTGTCATTGCATTGGCAGCACTTACATTCCTTGCCATTGGCTGCAAAAAGGAAAGCAAGATTACAGGTATAGTATCCCCCGACATGAAGGGCGAGATGCTACGAATTTACGATCTAGACCAAGAGGACACCTCTGTCGCCGTAGATAGTATCACCCTCGATGGGCCCAACTTCGAATACGTATTCAAAGGCGAAATGGGCAAAGTTTATCGCCTCGTTTCTACTGACGAAGGTATCAATACGATGTTGGTAGCGGAAGCCGGAACCCTTACTCTAGACACCACTTGCAACGCATTCCGTGGCACCCCCATCAATGATGAAAATGCCGACATCTACAAAAAGATACAAGAGGGAATTGCCCAAGGTGGTGAAGTTTGGATCCGAAATGTCTACACCCTTGCTGAGCAATTCTATCTTAAATATGCCGACTCTAAGGCCGGATTCTTGGGCTACTACCTCTGCAAAATGACCTGCGAGGAAAGCAGCAAACTAAGCGATCTATTAGACAAAGCAGGGGACGCCCTCAAGGCTATGCCCATCATTAAAAAGGATATCGCACTCTTTGCCAACCTCAAAGAAACCATGCCCGGCAACCAATTTAGAGACTTCACGGGCGAAGACCCCGAGGGAAATAAAGTATCTCTCGGCGACTATGTAGGCAAAGGGCAGTACGTGCTCGTAGATTTTTGGGCCTCTTGGTGTGGTCCCTGCCGTAGAGCGATCAAGAATGAGCTCCTTCCTATCTACGAAAAGTACCGCAACAAAGGCCTTGGCATTGTAGGCGTAGCTGTATGGGACGGCAAAGAAGATCATCTCAAAGCTGTAGAAGAATTAGGCATCGCTTGGCCTCAAATCTTCGACACTGAGGGTACTACAGCTACCGAACTCTACGGTATTATGGGTATCCCCCAGATTATGCTCGTAGGCCCTGATGGCAAGATTGTTGCCCGCGACTTGCACGGAGAGGCTATCGAAGAGATCATCGCTCCCCTCTACGAAACCACGGGCGACGCAAAATAACGCCCCCTGCGCTCTCCTTCCCGAATAGGGAAGAGCCGAATAAAAGGTGTGGTGTACTGAAAATAATTTCTGAACTTTTTTCGAACCATTGCCGTCCGATAAAAGAAAAAGTAAGGGGCTGATTTCCGCAAATGGAAATCGGCCCCGTTTGTTTTACCCTTGGCGTTAGAGGGTACAATAGTAAGAGATAAGAAAAGTACCCTCTTTACCGAGAAGAAATAATTTCGAACCTTTTTATGCCCTAGAAAAAGGGGGATTGCCAAACCTGCTCAGATGCTCTTCTTGAGTGAGGCAACGTGGTTCCATGTACCAGCATTGAGGACGTTGTCAAATCCATTGCGTTCGAGGATGACATGGGCTTGAGAGCTGCGGCCACCACTGAGACAGAAGACTATGATCGACTTCTTACCCTTGAACTTGTCAAGCTTCGCTTCGATCTGATCTAGTGGGATATTAACTGCACCGGGGACACTGCCCGAGGCAAATTCGCCGGCAGAGCGGACATCGACCAAGAATGCACCGTCCTTGATGGCCTCGATGAGTGTCTGATCATCGGGGCGAGAGAAAAGGCTTTTGATAAGTTTGAACATGAAAAAGTTATGATGTTTTATAGGAGTGATGAATGACATTATTATTTGGACCTCCTGCTCCGGCAGACAAAGTCTGTCTTTGGGATGCTTGTCTGAGAGATGGCTTCGAAGCCTCCATCGACATTCGTGAAGTTGCGATACCCCTTTTCCTGAAGGATGCTTGCCGCTATCATACTGCGATAACCACTGGCGCAGTAGAGGTAAACATGTTGGTCACGAGGGAGATCTGCGATCCAATCATTGATGTAGGCGAGGGGGCGGCTGTAAGCCTCCTCGACGTGCTCTGCTGCGTATTCGCCCTCCTTACGGATATCGATGATGATACCCTCTTTGAGTGGGAAGTGTCCGGCAAGACTCTCTGCCGAGATGCACTCTACGTGATCGACCTCTTTGCCCGAAGCCTTCCAAGTCTCGAAACCTCCGTCAAGGTGCCCAAGGACATTGTCAAATCCCACACGGCTGAGCCTTGTGATGACCTCTTCTTCACGACCTGGTTCGGTGATGAGAACGAGGGGTTGTTTGACATCCACGATCATGGCACCTACCAAAGGAGCGAAGTCTCCGTCAATACCAATGTTGATCGAACGAGGGAAAAGGCAAACGTAATAAAAAAAGCATGACTTTGCCCCAGCTTCGGCTTAGAAAAATGAAGTAATCGACTAATAGCCTTTTACTTGTCATGTGTGATATCCCAACACCGATCCCCTCCACCCGATCCGAGGGAAAAACCTTCCTCCTCTACTATCCCATCAACTGCCCAAAACACCACGAAGTACGGTCTGGAGACAAAAGTCCTCTATGTGGCATTTTTTATTAGACAATTTTATTCGCAAAAATGATGTACCTTAGCGAGGTAACAAAAGAGGAAAATCCGTATGAATACATTCTTTATTCTAGGTTTGATCGTGCTAATATTAGCCCCTGTTATATACCGCTTCCCTATGCTACTTGCCGGCTATAATACCATGTCTAAGAAAGAGCGTGCAAAGATTGATGAAAAACGCCTCAAAACATATGCCGCAGGAGGGTTGGCAATACTGGGGATAGTTACGATGCTCTTTGGCTTCCTACCGGAGAAAGCCATGTGGGTACACATCACTTATGTATGCTTTATTCTTGTATTTCTGGTCGCCTTTCTCATCGCGACAAACAGCAAGCGTATGCAGAAAAAATAGCCCTGTAAACCCAATCTTCGTGCCTAATTTATTTTCCTCAATAGGGTAATTTCCCAAAAATTATGGGCCAGAATAATGAAAAGAATTAGCCTACTTCTGCTTAGCCTTCTACTCTTCTCTTTGAAACTTACTTTCGCACAAGAGAGGGCAATAGAGGGATTCGTTTATATCGATCAAAAAGAGCCTGCCGAGATGGCTCTTGT
>NZ_CALHDW010000006.1 GCF_938023125.1 uncultured Porphyromonas sp. | reverse complement strand
ACTTGCATGTGTTAAGCCTATCGCTAGCGTTCATCCTGAGCCAGGATCAAACTCTCCATTGTTATTTTTGTTTTGTTATAATCCTTCTTTGTGACTCCTTGGATGTCCTTGTCCTTATTATTGGTAGCACCTTATTCAGAGTTCTCTTTAGATCGGGTCGCCTTTTAAAACGTTCAATCTTACCTCGTATTCGTTCCCACGCACGCATTCCTCGTTACCAAGAAATTCGTGGCGTGCACTACACAATTTGTTATATATCAAGCTTCTCAAAGATCTCGTTATCTCGCCCCTCCTCCCGTAATCCAACCCCGTAGGAGCTGAACCCGTTCGTGAAGCGAACGTGACTGCAAAGGTACAAAAATTATTTTGACTTCTGCAATACTTCGAGGAAAAATCTCTTTCATCCTCATCGCAACCGAGCCTTATTTAGCGGAAGCTCGCTTGCCCCCTTGCCTCGTTTGCGTTTGCAAAGGTAATACTTTTATTCTGACCTGACCAAATTTATCCCTAATCTTCTGATGTTAAGAAACATTACACAGCTATATCTCAACAACTTACAGAGGAAAATTTCTTGCCACGATGTAGATACAGAGCAAATTTTGAGGGGTTCTACTTCTTCACGAAGCGCACAGCGACCATTTTGGCGATTGCTGTTTTCTCTTCTCCAGCCCACAATTCCATCTCCAAAATGGCCTTGCGATCTGTCACCTCCAGAGGACGGGCCACCACCTTTAGAACACAATTCATCGGAGTCGGGCGTAGATAATCCACTTCCAAGTGCGCCGTAACAAAGCGATCCAAGGTCTCACGACTTAGAGGGATCTGATGCGCTGCCAGATAAAACCCGGCCGCCGAAGCCGTACCATGACAATCGAAAAGCATGGCAATAAACCCTCCATACAGATTCGAGGGCACCCCTCCCGTGTAAACATCCGGCGGCGTGGTGGTACAAGTAGCAGAAGCGCCATCGGGAGCCATGTAACTACGGAGATGCAACCCCGAAGGATGCGCCTGCCCACACCCCCAGCAGTGACTAAACTCGGGGGCGTAATACTCTTGGATTGGCAATGATTGCGTCATATATTACTATATATAATAGGTGTACGATTATTTACAACGGATAAAATTCGCCTGCTGGGTGACGGTCACATCAGAAGGCTTAGCCCCTTCTCCCCGAAGGATGAGATGCGATCGCTCAGAAAGCGTAACCGAATAGGTCTTATCCACCTTCCACTCCGCCTGAGCATCGTGACTCAGGAGCACCTTGATACTCTCGGCAACAAACTTCTCAGCATGCACCTTGCTACGCCCCGACAAGGAACAATCCACCCGATCCGCCAGACCGGAAAAGTACGCCACCCCAGAGCCCGCCATAGAGAGATTCGTCTCCGACGTAAGGGCATCATACTTTAACCGACCATTCCCCACCGTCTGAACGGAAAGGGTCTTTGAACGGAAACGCCCAGAGCTCTTAAACTCACCGGAAAGCCGAATAGAGGCCACTTCTCCCTCCACCTGCAAGCCTTTGAGGCGAGAAGAGTGCTGTACGAGCGTAAAATGATCTACCTCATTCACCCCCTGAGCCGTGAGCGAACTATCACTCAATAGCGTAATAGAGGGGAGGAAAGGAACCGACAAATACAATGTAACCCTCCGCGGGAGCTCGGTCAACAAACCATCGGGAGAAAGGTAAACACGAAGCAACCCCTCATGAAGGGTATAGTTAACCTCATCGAAAATGGCAGAATGCCCTTCCATCACGAGCCCTTCAGACAAACCAAAACTCAGCTCCACATCGAAGCCCGAACCGACCTCAAGGGATTGAATCGGCGCCGACAAGTCAATCGTGCGCTTTTCAAGAGCAACCTGCCGCCTGCGGTGCATCCAACCCAAAAGGCCACCACCCAAAGTCGCGAGTCCGACCCCTACTGCCGCCCAGATAGTAGGCGCACTTTTCTTTGCCGTATGCCCTCCAAGGGAATCTTTTTTCGAATCTAGCGAATCCATAATCTATCACTCTAGAGTGCCTCAAAGCACGTTAATTTAGGATTCAAAAGTACTTCTTTTTGGGCGAATAACGCATCCTGCTCCCTCTAACGAAGGCAGACTCGCCGCCCCTCTAGGCCTGTAGGATTATCCGCTGGTAGGCAAGGCGAGGGGCTCCATCCGGCAGAAAAATTGTACCACACGGAACAAAGCCCAAAGAGAGAAAGAGGTGCTGCATCACAAGGTTTTGCGCATGGGTATCCACACGCAGATTGCGAGAGCGCTGTGAGCACCAATCAAAAACAAAACGAGCGATCCCCCTCTCTCGCCCCGAAGAGGCCAAGCGATGTATCACTCCGTAGGGCTCCTCATTGAGCCACGCTCCCTCTATTATAATATAGGTAGGGTCCTCCCCCTCTACAAAAACGAAGGTGGCAACAACCTCATCACTCTGATCGACAACCACATAACTAACGCCTCGAGCTATATCCTCTCGAAGCAGGGCGGAGGAGGGATAGCCCGAGTCGCCCCACTGATGCGGATTACCCAACGATGCCATGTAGGCACGTGCTCGCTCATAGATAGCCAGCATGCAAGAAAGATCCGACTCGAGGGAATGACGCACTGAAAGGGACATCCGAAAAACAACTAGCCAATAACAGACGCAAAGGTAGGCTAATTCTCGACAGAAATACAGCTGATTTTCAGAAAAATATCACCCAGTATTCCCCCATGATTCTAGCCGGGAAACATTTTATTGCTGCCCTAAAACGAAAAAAGAACAGGGCAGCGTTTTTCCTCCGTTTCACAGCCCTTCTCGCCGATCTTTACTAGGAAAAATGCCCCTTTGACAGAATCCAACGAGGAAGAAAAGTTGTAATCCGTTGGCAGTAAAGCGAGAAAGGAATCGCCAACCCGGCAAGAGAGAAGCGACCATACAAGCCTGCCACTATTGCCACTCCCCACAAAAAGAGTACCTTTGCTCTGTGATAATGAAAACTAGTTTTGCGTATCCAGTATGACAAGAGAACCCAACGAGCAAGTAGAAGCCATCCGCAAGGACCTTCGCTACCTTCAGCTTTTGTCCAATAGTTTCCCGACATCAGCCGAGGCTTCCACCGAGATTATCAATCTCGAAGCCATCCTCAACCTGCCCAAGGGCACAGAGCATTTCCTCGCCGATGTACACGGAGAATACGAAGCATTCAACCACGTGCTCAAGAATGCCTCGGGGAGTATCCTACGCAAAGTACGCGAACTATTTGGCCACCAACTGCAGGAGCGCGAGATGGCAGAATTGGCCACTCTTATATACTATCCTGCGGAGAAGCTAGAGCGCTGCAAGAAGGAGCTATCCAACCTCGATGAGTGGTATCGCCTCACCTTGATACGCCTTGTGAAAGTGTGCCGCAAGATGGGAGAGAAATACACTCGCTCTAAGGTACGCAAGTCCCTCCCCCAGAAGTATAGCTACATCATACAAGAGCTATTACACGAAGATGGGATTAACCCCAACAAAAGTGCCTACATCGCTAGTATCTTCGACACTATCATAGCCACAAACTGTGCCGACGACTTTATCATAGCCATCAGCACCACCATCAAGCGTCTTGCCATCGATAGGCTCCACCTCGTAGGGGATATATTTGATAGAGGCCCCGGTGCTCAGCATATCATGGACACCGTAATGCACTACCATAATGTGGACGTGCAATGGGGTAACCACGACATGCTTTGGATGGGAGCAGCGGCCGGCAACCTGGCTTGTATGGCCAATGTAATCCGTATTGCCCTACGGTATGCCAACCTCGACACCATTGAGGATGGCTACAACATCAACCTTCTCCCCCTGGCTCGCTTCGCCATGGACACCTATGCGGACGACCCTTGCGACTGCTTCAAACCCAAGATGGGCGACTCCGACGCAAGCTACGACGAGAAGAGTGTCTACCTCATCAGCCAGATGCACAAGGCCATTGCCGTAATTCAATTTAAGCTGGAGCACGCTCTGATCGCAGCGCATCCCGAGTATAAGATGGAGGATCGCGACCTCTTTGATAAGATCAACTGGGAAGAGGGATCGCTCGATCTTACCCATACAGCCCCCAATGGAGGGTATGGCCATCACCCGATGCTGGATATGAACTTCCCCACGGTGAACCACGACAACCCCTTCGAACTAACCCCTGAAGAGGCCTCTGTAGTAGAGCAATTGAGACTCTCTTTTGCCCATAGTATCAAGCTACACGAGCATATTCGTACCCTCTACAAAATCGGGAGCATGTACCTCGTATGCAATGGCAACCTACTCTACCACGCCTCAATGCCCCTCGACAAAGAGGGTATGCTCAAAGAGGTACACGTGGGCAGTGGTACCTACAAGGGTAAAGCCCTACTGCAGAAAATCGATACGGTAGTACGTGACGCCTACCAAGCCCCCGAGAGCAGTGACCGCAAACAAAAATCGGTGGACTATATGTGGTACCTGTGGTGTGGACCCGACTCTCCCCTCTTCGATAAGAGTGCCATGACTACCTTCGAACGTTACTTTATCAAGGATAAGGATACCCACAAAGAGCACAAAGGCTACTACTATAAGTACCGCGATGATGCTCAGGCCATCACACGCATTCTTGCAGACTTTGGCTTAGAAGGTCCCGATTGCCACGTAATCAATGGGCACGTACCCGTCAAGGCCGTAAAGGGAGAAAAGCCCCTTATGGCAGGTGGGAAGCTCCTTGTAATCGATGGCGGATTCAGCCGCGCCTACCAGTCGAGCACCGGTATTGCAGGATACACCCTCACGTTCAACTCTAGAGGCTTGCAGCTTGTACAGCACGAACCATTTAGCAGCAAACGTGAAGCGATTGAGAACCTTGACGACATCAGAAGTGTTACTGTAGTGACGGAGCCTACCTCGCACCGAATACTCGTTGCAGACACGGATATGGGCAAGGTGCTTCGTGAGCAGGTCAACAATCTCAAGCAACTCCTTGAGGCTTACCAATTGGGGCTGATCAAGGAACGCGAGTCCAAGTAAATAGAAAACAGACAGAGTACAAACTAGCACTTCCTTATTGATGCGTCAAAAAATAAGAAAGATCCTATGGATTGTATTCGGCTCTTTTTGGGCTTTTGTCTTGCTGCTATTCCTACTTATATGGTTTGGCATCATTGGCTACATGCCCCCTGTAGAGCAATTACAGAATCCCATAGATAAATATGCATCGCAGCTGATCTCGGCAGACGGTGTCACCCTAGGGTCTTATGCCCGTAACGGCAATAACCGCATATATTCGTCGTACCAAGAGCTATCGCCCGACCTCGTGCGAGCCTTGATAGCGGTAGAAGACATTCGCTTCGAAGACCACTCCGGGATTGATGCCCGAGGCTTGCTCCGTGCTATTGTTAAGCGCGGGATACTAAGACAAAAAGGCAGCGGTGGTGGTAGTACCATCACGCAGCAGCTTGCCAAGCAGCTCTACTCCCCCAAGGCAGACAACGTAATCGAGCGACTTCTACAAAAGCCTATCGAATGGGTTATTGCCGTCAAACTAGAGCGTTACTACACTAAAGAGGAGATCATCTGCATGTATCTCAATCAGTTCGACTTCCTCTACAATGCAGTGGGTATTCGCTCGGCAGCAGAGACCTATTTTAGCAAAAAGCCCAGCGAGCTCAACCTACAGGAGAGTGCCATGCTGGTGGGGATGTGTAAGAACCCGGCGGTCTTCAACCCCATCCTTCACAACGACAAGGACTGGGCATTAGAGCGCCGGAATGTAGTGCTCAAACAGATGGCCAAAGCGGGCTTCCTCACAGAGGCCGAAGCCGACTCTGTAGCAGCCCTCCCTCTTGTAACACGCTTCCACAAAGCGCAGCACAACGAGGGTCTCGCTCCCTACTTCCGAGAGTTCATCCGACTGATACTCACGGCCCAAAAGCCGGACAAGAGCAACTACAACGAGTGGTCCATAGGACAGTATGTTGCCGATAGCACCGCTTGGGAAAACGACCCCCTCTACGGATGGTGCGAAAAGACCCAAAAGGCAAACGGCAAGAACTACGACCTCTATGCAGACGGGCTGAAAATCTATTGTACCATAGATAGCCGCATGCAACGCTATGCCGAAGAAGCCATTCGCGAGCACCTAGGTGGCTTCTTGCAACCCGCCTTTGACCAAGAGAAAAAGGGCTCCAAGTCCGCCCCCTATTCTTCACGAGTTTCTGCAGCCGACCGGGAAGCAATGATTCTACGCGCCATGAAGCAGTCCGATCGTTGGTACCAAATGAAGCAAGAGGGGGCGAGTGACAAAGAGATACTCGCAGCCTTCGATCAGAAGAGAAAGATGCAGGTTTGGTCTTGGGATGGCATGATAGATAAGACCATGTCTCCCCGCGACTCGATCCTCTACTATAAGGGGCTATTGCGCTCCGCCTTTATGGCAATGAACCCCTCGAATGGGCATGTACTTGCCTATGTGGGTGGGATTGACTTCCGCACCTTCAAGTACGATATGGTCAATCAGGGGCGCAGGCAGGTCGGTTCGACCATCAAACCCTTCCTCTACTCGCTCTTGATGTCAGAAGGGATGTCTCCCTGCGACATGGTACTCCACAACCCCGTAACTCTCTACGACGGCAATGGACGTGCCTGGACGCCCCGAAGCGGAGGTGCCCGCCGCCAAGGCGAGATGGTTTCGATCCGTTGGGGTTTGCAAAACTCCTCCAACTGGGTTACGGCTTATCTCATGGGGCAAACCTCGCCCGTTACCTTCGTACGTCTACTCAAATCGTACGGCATTACGGGCCATATTGACCCGGTAGTGTCGTTGGCCGCAGGTACTCCCGACGTTTGTCTTGCCGAGATGGTAAGTGCCTATACCACATTTGTATCGCAAGGGATACGTGTGAGCCCGCTCTACGTTACCCGCATCGAAGACCAATTTGGTAATACAATCGAAAGCTTTGCCCCCCGCATGACCGAGGTTCTCAACGAAGAGACCTCCCTAAAGATGCTGGATATGCTGCAAGCTGTAGTGAATGGCGGTACCGGTGGGCGCCTAAGAAGCCGCTACGGCCTGGAGCTGCCACTTGGTGGTAAGACAGGGACAACGCAAAACAATAGCGACAGCTGGTTTATTGGATTCTCTCCCGAGATCGTAGCCGGGTGCTGGGTAGGTGGCGAAGACCGCTCTATCCACTTCAACTCCACCTCCATCGGACAAGGAGCTGCTGCTGCGCTTCCTATCTTTGCCAAGTTCATCAAGAAGGTCTATAGCGATAGGACTATAGGTTACTCCCGCGACAAGAAGTTCAACATCCCCCAAGGCTATAATCCATGCGGCTCTGCCGGTGGCGGCAACGAAGGCGAAGCCGGCTGGTGGGATGGCGAAGGTGGCGACACCGATACAGAAGGTGCCGGCAACACCTCATCCCAGAGTGGCACCCGAGAAGGGACCTCTCCGCCCTCCAACTAATCCCAACGAAATTAAGAAGACAAAAGATTATAAGAATACGCTAAACTAACAAAGAAGCACAGATGGAAAAAAAACGAGTTTATTCCTTTGGTGATGGTAAGGCCGAGGGACGTGCTGACATGAGGAATCTGCTTGGTGGTAAAGGTGCCAACCTCGCAGAGATGAACCTAATCGGGGTACCTGTTCCTCCAGGTTTTACAATTACCACTGACGTATGTAGCGAATACTACTCAATTGGTGGAGAAGAGGTACGCAACCTCCTCAATGACGAAGTAAAGTCTGCAATCAAGGGTATCGAAACCCTTATGAGTCATAACTTTGGTGATCCCTCAAACCCATTGCTCGTGTCGGTTCGTTCCGGAGCTCGTGCATCCATGCCCGGGATGATGGACACCATCCTCAACCTTGGTCTCAATGACGAAGTAGTAGCCGGCCTCAGCAAAAAAACCGGCAACGAGCGTTTCGCTTGGGACTCTTACCGCCGTTTCGTACAAATGTACGGTGACGTGGTACTTGGCATGAAGCCTGCCGAAAAGACCGAACAGGATCCTTTCGAAGCCATTATTGAGCAGGTAAAAGAAGAAGCCGGAGTAAAACTCGACAACGAACTCTCGGTAGAAAACCTCAAAGACCTCGTAGTTCGCTTCAAAAAAGCAGTATACGAGCGTACCGGTAAGGACTTCCCCGCAGACCCCTATGAGCAACTATGGGGTGCCATTATGGCGGTATTCAACTCATGGATGAACGAGCGCGCAATCCTCTACCGCAAGATGGAAGGTATCCCTGCTGAGTGGGGAACCGCTGTAACCGTACAAGCTATGGTATTCGGGAACATGGGCAATACCTCAGCTACAGGGGTATGCTTCTCTCGCGATGCCGGTAACGGAGAAAACCTCTTCAACGGAGAGTACCTTATCAATGCACAAGGAGAAGACGTAGTAGCCGGTATCCGTACTCCTCAACAAATCACCAAGATTGGTTCACAACGTTGGGCAGAACGCGGAGGCATTAGCGAAGCAGATCGTGCTGCTAAGTACCCCTCTATGGAGGAATGCATGCCCGAGATTTATGCCGAGCTCAACGCCATCCAACAAAAGCTAGAAGACCACTACTCTGATATGCAGGATATGGAGTTTACCGTACAAGAAGGCAAACTCTGGCTCCTCCAAACACGTAATGGTAAGCGCACCGGTAGCGCAATGGTTAAGATTGCTTGTGACCTACTCCGCGAAGGTAAGATCACAGAAGAGCAAGCCATCATGCGTATCGAACCCAACAAACTCGATGAGCTACTCCACCCCGTATTCGATAAGGAAGCGCTAAAGAAGGCCCAACTCCTCACGAAGGGTCTCCCTGCATCTCCCGGTGCTGCAACGGGACAAATTGTATTCTTTGCCGACGACGCCGCTGCTTGGAACGCAGAAGGCAAGAAAGTAATCATCGTACGCCAAGAGACTTCTCCCGAAGACCTCGAAGGTATGACAGCCTCTCAAGGTATCCTCACCACACGTGGGGGTATGACCTCTCACGCTGCCGTAGTGGCTCGTGGTATGGGTAAGTGCTGTATCACCGGTGCCGGCGAAATGATGGTGAACATGGTAGAGCGCACGCTTACTATCGGTAAGACCGTTCTCCACGAAGGCGATAAGATCTCTATCAATGGTAGTACGGGTGAAGTATTCCTCGGCGAAGTTGCTACGGTTGCTGCCGAAATGGACGATGACTTCCGCACCTTGATGACGCTTGCCGATAAGCACGCACGCCTCCAAGTTCGCACCAATGCAGACACTCCTCGCGACGCTGCAACGGCTCGCAACTTTGGTGCCGTAGGTATCGGTCTCTGCCGTACAGAGCACATGTTCTTCGAAGCAGAAAAGATCAAAGCCATGCGTGAGATGATCCTCTCCGAAGACGAAGAGGGTCGTGTAAAAGCCCTCGAAAAGATCTTGCCTTACCAGCGTAAAGACTTTTATGAGATCTTCAAAGTAATGCAAGGCTTGCCCGTGACGGTACGTCTTCTCGACCCCCCTCTCCATGAGTTTGTTCCCCACGACGTAAAGCAACAGAAAGAGATGGCAGAAGCTATGGGTATCGATCTTGCGACCCTCACAGCTCGCATCGAAAAGCTCAACGAGCAAAACCCAATGCTCGGGCACCGTGGTTGCCGTCTCGGTAATACCTTCCCCGAAATTACTCGCATGCAGACGCGTGCCATCCTCGGGGCTTGCTGCCAACTCCAGAAGGAGGGTATTGAAACTCATCCCGAGATCATGGTACCTCTCGTTGGTATCCTCTACGAGTTCAAGCAACAAGAGGAAGTAATCCGCGCTACAGCAGAAAAGGTATTTGAAGAAGAGGGTGTACGCCTCGACTTTAAGGTAGGTACGATGATTGAGATCCCTCGTGCGGCTCTCACCGCAGACCGCATCGCCTCGTCGGCTGAGTTCTTCTCGTTTGGTACGAACGACCTTACGCAGATGACCTTCGGGTACTCTCGCGACGACATCGCCAGCTTCTTGCCTCACTACCTCGAGCAGAAGATCCTAAAGGTCGACCCCTTCCAAGTACTCGACCAGAAGGGTGTGGGACAACTCATCAGCATGGCAACCGAGCGTGGTCGTGCCATCCGTCCCGACCTCAAAGTGGGTATCTGCGGCGAGCATGGTGGTGAACCCTCGTCCGTTAAGTTCTGCCACCGTGTAGGGCTCAACTACGTATCTTGCTCACCCTTCCGTGTGCCCATCGCACGCGTAGCTGCTGCACAAGCTGCTATCGAAGAGCGCAAGTAATCTAGCGAACTAGATACAATCCCAATAAAGGGATACCTGAGAGATGAAAATCTTTTGGGTATCCCTTTTTGTTTTACCGGTGAGAAAAACTTGGGAACGTGGCCTATAAGTCCTGAGAAACCAGCCTCCACCCTCAGAAAAACCACCCGGACTTACACGTTATCGGAAGCCGAAGAGGAGCACCCTCACACCCATACGCATTCGACTCCACCCCACCTCACACGAATAAGGATAGTTTGTTTGGGACTATAGCTGTGCGATAAGGATTTATCGGTTAGGATAATAGAAAGGGCTGGCTTCTCCCCCGGAGAAGTCAGCCCTTTTGCCAAGCCCTTAGGAGATCTTCCTTTGGGGGCGGATATGGGTTACCAGCCTTTGTTGTAGCCGTAGCGGAAGTCGAGCTCTTTGCGCAGTAGGTCTCGCACTTCGTTCTCCGAAGATGAGAACGAGAAGATATCGCTCATCTTTATGCAATTCTCAATATCAAACACCTGACTAGCTAAGACACGAGCGACCACCAATCTAGAGCTATCGAAGGTGGGCACGGAGCAGAGGTCTTTGAATTGCTGAGCCGTCACCCCGGCATCGATAGGATAGAGTGCCATCACCTTTTCCACATCCGACTTGAAATTAGCCCTCTTGAGCTCTTCTCGCAACGCCTGATAGGCCTGCTGAGCGATGGGACGCAACCGATATCCTTTGGAGTTGGTCACAAAGGGGTAGTCTCTATTGGGGTGACCATAATCGTCTCTATCACCCGGGTAAACGTTGTCTCGAGAGATATACCTCTCGGCATCAATGTACTCTGTACCATAGCCCGAGAAGTAAAAATTGCGGTCGTATATAACTCGCTGCCTTGGGCGGAGTCGCTCCAGGGCCATCTCTATTCGCACTCGATAGTTACCCCTAGGCAAAGCCACATAGCAACTATAGGTAGGGTTGCAAACCTGAGTATTGTCTACGTAAACAACGATAGGGACACTCCTTGCTTCGATAGAGATCCCCGCGAGACTTTGTGCAGAAAGCGTTGTTGCCAAAGCGAATGTAAGCAACAAGGATAGGAAGAGAGAATAACGTTTCATAGAGGGTTCGTTTTATTCGTACTTTTCCCAAAGGTAAAACATTCTCCCCAAAAACCGTCCTCCCCTCCGCAGCGCACGCAATGAAATAAAAGGAGAGCCCCGATGGATGCCTTCTTATAAAGGAGGGGATTATCCCCCAAGAAAGGAGCACAACACAGCACGAAACAACACAAGGCAGCACAACGCGGCACATTTTGGGCGAGGCTATTGCAAGAGGCAAAATCTCGCTTTACCTTTGCAATGCAATCCACGAGAGAGGGCACTCTCTAGCACCAGTGGGAATAAGAGCAACAAGCGACTCTAGAGAAGGCTCCCCCCTACCTACATTCTATTTTGTGTGGGAGAGGTGAGATCAAGAGGCTTTGACAAAAGGATGCCGGCTTACCCCAATCAAAGACTCATTCTTTAGTACTACGCCTACTCCATCCCCCAGGCCCCCTCCACGAGGAGAGCAAAAACATTTTATTAACTATTTATTCCGACAAAAATTATGTCTGTAAATTATCGTGTGGTCCGTCGAACCCTTAACTTCGACAAAGCGAATCCCAAAGAGGTTGTTGTCGCTCAAACCGAACCGCGTGCCACTACCGGCCTCGAAGATCTTATCACACTCATCGGTCAGATTTCTGCCATCTCCCGAGGCGACGTACTCAGCGTTATCAGCACACTCACGCGCCTCATTGCCGACGAACTGGCCAAGGGCAATATCGTCGAAATAGGAGAATTGGGGCGCCTTCGCTTCAACATGCGTAGTAAGGCCGCCAAGAGCGTCAAGGAGTTTACGCACAACAATATTCTCCCCCCTACGCTGCACTTCTTGCCCGGTATGCTGCTCAAAGATGCACGCCGCCGCATCCGCTTCACCCTTGCTGACGAAAAGGGGAAAACTGCAGAGGGTAAAGGGAAACCCGTAACGCCTCCCAATAGCGGTAGTGGTAGCGGTACCTCCTCAAGTGGCGAAGGGAACGAATAAACTCTAACCTTACTCTAGTCAACTCTAACTAAGAGGGGGCAAAGGTCGGCTTCTCCCCACGCATAGGGACTCCACTTTTGCCCCCATTCTTTCATTCTCGCCCCCTTCTCTCGTAACAAAACATGGAAACTCTACGAGGAGGGGACACTATACTCCATTAAAAACGACAACACGTATATGAATGTACAATATATTGTAGTGCATTGCTCTGCCACGCGCATCGATCGCCCCTACAAGGTGGAGCAGTTGGAACGCGATCACCGAGCTCGGGGTATGCGCTCTGCCGGTTATCATTTCTACATCCCGAGAGATGGTATTATCATTCCCCTACGCCCCCTCAACGTAGTGGGGGCGCACGCCCGAGGTTATAACCGCAAAAGCATTGGGGTATGCTACGAGGGAGGATTGCTCAGCGACGGCACCCCTAGCGATACGCGCACCCTAGAGCAGCGAGGAGCCCTGGTAGTACTCCTAAGGATGCTGCGCAGATGTTACCCCCAAGCGCGCATCGTGGGGCATCGAGATCTTAGTCCCGACCTCAATGGAGACGGCAAGATTTCGCCCAACGAATGGACCAAACTATGCCCTTGTTTCGATGCGAAGGAGGCGTATGATCAGCTATGAACCGACTCTCTTTCCAGCTTTGGTATGCCGCCATCACCACCCTGCTGGGTGTTGTATTGCTTTTCTGTTCTTTTTATGCACCTCCCGAAGGGGAGATCTCGCCTACCGTAATGGTGGCCTTTGGTGAGATCTGTACCTTTGCCGGAGCCTTGATGGGATTGGATTATAAATGGCGCAATCGAGACCCTAAAGAGTAGGGAGACAAAGGCCCCATTTTATACACGAGACGACCCTTCCATACCCTCTATATAGGGTGTAGAAGGGTCTCTATCTATCCCTCGAAACGCCCTATTTCGCCCGCATAATATACTTACGAAAAAGGGGGAACAAAGCTCCCAAATATTACTACCTTTGCCTCGGAACTCTCGCCAAGGCGAGCTCCGAAGAGGAGACGAGATTTATAGACACCATCCCACCTCTTCGGGCAAGGCTGTAACCTAGCCTAAGGCTCTCACGGGGAGGCAGAGGCCCACTCCGATTATATAAAGAGGTGATCTTTTTCTCTGAGAGAGAGAGACATCCACCCCAAGACCTCCCTACCCCGATGGGGCAACCCCGATGGGAGAGAGAGGCCACAACAAGCCATTTATTTATACTCTTCTGCCCGCAATCCACTCCAAGGATATGGGAAGAGAAAGAAGAGTACGTGTATATATTTTATTATCTATTTATGATGAATTGGAAGATCGGGAAACCGAACAAACAAGAGGAACTATGCTACAGCATAGAAGCTCGCCCCTATGCCACCCAAGAGGTGGCCCTCAAATGGTTTAGCATCGAAGGCAACATCACCAGCAACCCCAAGCAGAATGCCGTGCGCAATATGCGCAACTACATCAAAAGACATCGCGACCTGCAAGAAGCCCTTGCCCGTGAGGGGTACCGCTCCTATATGCGCAGCCTGTCTCCCGTATTGGTACAGATCATTGTGGCTCATCGCTCCAAAATGAAAGTGATCATAAGCCCAATCGGTTTGGAGCACAGTTAGATTCGCCTTCACAAGGGAATAGAGAGGGCACTCTCATTGGCAAGAAATTGCTACCTTTGCACATGGAGTATTCCTCTCATAAATTAAAAGAGATTCGAAGTAATAAAAAGCAATGACAGACGATTCGTTACCGCCGCAAACTTCAGACGATAAGTCGCCCATCGGCATCCAGTGCAGCGACCCAATAAGGCGAGAGAGCGTCTATCATGCTATTACGCTCGCCTCATTATAGATAGGAGGAGAACTAAGGGCTATCCCAAGCGAAAGCCCACCTGCAGAAGCGCCCTCCCCCGGCAAAGATTCTATAATTAGGGCTCCGAGCCTGCCTGATGCCCTGCCCTATAAGAGCGGCAAAAGTGGCATTTATTCTTATCGTCTACGCACTTACGACAAAAAACGTGCATCCTTTCTTACGAAAAAAAAAGACTATGCGTAGATACTTTTACCCCGAAAAAGGCTTTGTTGAGACCGACACCCTACATGAGGGTTGCTGGATGAAAGTGGTAAGCCCCACAACAGAAGACCTCGACTTCTTGACCAACGATTTGGAAATCCCCGAGTCGTTTATTGCCGACATTGCCGACGCCGACGAGCGTCCTCGTACGGAAGAAGAAGAGGGCTGGAACCTAACTATTGTGCGTATCCCCATCGTGGCGTCCGACTCTGCCACGCCCTATACCACTATCCCCATCGGTATTATTTACTCCCCCGAGCGGCACATTATGGTAACAGTATGCTACCATCGCACGCAGTTAATGCCCGACTTTATCGGGCACAACCGACGCAAAAAGATTGTGGTAATGAGCGAGACCGATTTCATCTTCCGCCTCGTACACAGCTCGGCCGTGTGGTTCCTAAAGTACCTCAAGCAGATAAGTTCGCTTATCATGGAAGCGGAAGAAGCCCTCGAGAGCAGCATTCGCAACGAAGACCTCTTGCAGCTCATGAAGCTCCAAAAGTGCCTCGTATACTTTAGCACCTCCATCCGAGGCAACGAAGCCGTTATCAACAAGTTACAAGGGAGCCGCCGCAGCATCGGATACGACGAAGACCTCGCAGAAGACGTTAGTATTGAGCTCAAGCAGGCTTACAATACGGTGACTATCCATGCCGAAATCCTAACGGGTACGATGGATGCCTTCGCCAGCGTTATCTCCAACAATGTGAATACGATCATGAAGCGAATGACCAGCGTTTCCATTCTACTCATGCTCCCTACCCTCATTGCCAGCCTATATGGGATGAACGTGCCCAGTGGGCTCGAGCAATCACCCGTCGCATTTTGGGGGTTGGTAGTTATTGCCGTTGTTATCTCAGTAGGCGCCTTCTTCCTACTCAAACGCATCAAATGGTTCTAAGACAATAACAGAAAACGAATACATATATATATGATCACGATCAACGACCTCTGCATCCAATTTGGCAAGCGCGTCCTGTTTCAGGATGTCAATCTCAAGTTCACCCCCGGCAATTGCTACGGGATTATTGGAGCCAACGGAGCAGGGAAGTCTACTCTACTTCGTGCCATTAGTGGGCAAATAGACCCCACTCGTGGCAGCATTTCTTTGGGTCCCGGCGAGCGTCTCAGCGTACTTAGTCAGGATCACTTTGCCTTCGATGAGTTTACCGTCCTCAATACCGTTTTGATGGGGCACAGCACCCTATGGGAGGTGATGGAGGAGAAAAATGCCATCTATGCCAAGGAGGATTTTTCCGACGAAGACGGCAATCGCGTGGCAGAATTGGAAGAGCAATTCGCCAATCTAGACGGTTGGAATGCCGAGAGTGACGCCGCAGCTCTTCTCAGCGGACTTGGGATCAAAGAAGATCTCCACTACCAGCTCATGAAGGACATCAGCGGTAAGCAAAAAGTGCGTGTGCTACTCGCTCGAGCCCTCTTTGGTAAACCCGACAACCTTTTGCTGGACGAACCTACCAACGACCTCGACCTCGATACCGTAGGATGGCTCGAAGATTATCTTGCGGAAACAGAGAGCACCGTACTCGTTGTGAGCCACGACCGTCACTTCCTCGACGCCGTTTCCACCCACACCATCGACATCGACTTTGGTAAGGTGCGCCAGTTTGCCGGGAACTACTCCTTCTGGTACGAGTCTAGCCAATTGGCCCTCCGCCAGCAGCAACAGCAGAATAAAAAGAACGAGGAGAAGCGCAAGGAACTCGAAGAATTCATCCGCCGCTTTAGTGCCAACGTGGCCAAGAGCAAGCAGACAACCAGTCGTAAAAAAATGCTCGAGAAGCTCAACGTGGATGAGATTGTGGCCTCCTCTCGCCGCTACCCTGGGATTATATTCCAACCCGAGCGTGAGCCGGGCAACCGCATTCTAGAGGTCAAGGGGCTAACCGCAAGCATCGAAGGGCAAATCCTTTTCCAAGACCTCAACTTCAATGTAGAGCAGGGCGACAAGATCGTTTTCATCAGCCGCGACCCTCGCGCCATGACAGCCCTTTTTGAGATTATCAACGACAATCGCAAAGCCGACTCGGGTACATTCGAATGGGGACAGACCATCACCAAAGCCTATCTTCCACTAGATAATACCAACTTCTTCAATACCGATATGAACTTGATCGAGTGGCTCGGGCAGTTCGCTCAGGACACCAACGACGTCTATATCAAGGGATTCCTCGGACGTATGCTCTTCAGTGGAGAGGAAGTGAATAAGAGCGCTTCGGTACTCTCCGGGGGAGAAAAGATGCGTTGTATGATCTCCAAAATGATGCTTCCCCCGGGAGCTAACGTGCTCGTGCTGGACACCCCCACCAACCACCTTGACCTAGAGTCGATCCAAGCGTTCAACAATACGCTCATCGGATTCAAGGGGAATGTCCTCTTCAGCAGCCACGACCACGAGTTTATTCGTACCGTTGCCAATCGTGTAATTGAGTTGGGCCCCAAGGGGAGCATCGACAAAATCATCAATTACGACGACTATATCAGCGACACCTCGCTACTCGAGCGTCGTGAGGCTATCTATTAATCATCAAGAATGCCATATCCTATGAAAAGAACTATCCTCAGCCTCCTCGCAGCCGTTTCGCTTGCCATACCCGCATATGCAGCAGGCTATAGCGATGGAAATCCAACCCTACAGACTTCTCAATCCTCTATGATGACTCCGGAAATGCTCCTTACCATGGCTCGGATAGGAGGCTTCTCTCTCTCCCCCAATGGCAAACAAGTTGTGTACAGTGTGAGCCTACCAAGCATCCAAGACAACAAGGCAAAGACGCAACTTTTCCTTGTCAATAGCGATGGTTCGGGTCGTAAAGCTCTTACTGATGGCACGCACACAGCCGTCTCTCCTCGCTGGATCGAAGGCGGGAAGCGCATTGCCTATCTTACGGTCATTGAGGGAGAAATGCAACTTGTCAGCATCCTTCCCGATGGCACCGACCAGCGTCAAGTAACCCGCATCCCCGGGGGAATCACCGGATACCTCTACAGCCAAGACGGCAAACAGCTCGTATATACGGCGGATATCAAGCTCCCCAACGAAGCAAAAGATCGCAATCCCGACCTCGATAAAATCTCGGGACGTGTCATTACTGATCTTATGTACAAGCATTGGGATGAGTGGGTAGAAACCGCTCCCCATACCTTCGTTGCCTCTCTCGCTCAGCAGCCCATCACACAAGGCAAGGATCTCCTAGAAGGCGAACTATTCGAGGCTCCCATGAAGCCCCACAGCGACGAGAGCGACATCGCCATCACCCCCGACGGCAAGGGTATTGCCTATGCCAGTCGCAAAAAAACGGGACTAGAATACAGCCTCTCCACCAACTCAGATATTTATTACTACGACCTCACAACCGGCACTACCACCAACCTAACCGAGGGCATGATGGGCTACGATACCCACCCCACGTTCTCCCCTGATGGTAAGTACATGGCATGGCGTAGCATGGAGCGCGATGGGTACGAGTCGGATCTGATCCGCCTTTTCCTCCTCGATAGAACCACGGGCGAGAAGACCTACCTCACCGAAGGTTTTGAGTACAACGTAGAGCAACCCACCTGGAGCCCGGACGGAAAAAGCATCTACTTTATTGCTTGTGTAGAAGCCGAGTCGCACCTATACGAACTCACGCTCAAGAACAGAAAAATACGCCGTATCACCCAAGGGCAGATGGATTATGTGGGCTTCGACCTACAAGGCACGACGCTCGTTGCAGCACGCCAATCCATGCTAGCCCCCACCGACCTCTACCGTGTAGACCTCAAGAAGGGCACGGCTACGGCTATCACAAAAGAGAACGAATCGACCCTCGCTCAGCTGGGAGACGTTCGTTGCGAAAAGCGCTGGATGAATACCACCAATGGCGAGAAGATGCTCGTTTGGGTACTCTATCCCGCCAACTTTGATGCCTCAAAAAAATATCCCTCCATCCTATATTGCCAAGGAGGGCCACAGAGCACAATCAGCCAATTCTGGTCCTATCGTTGGAATCCTCGCATCATGGCAGAGAACGGATATATCGTAATTCTCCCCAACCGTCACGGTGTTCCCGGATTCGGTAAGGCATGGAACGAACAGATTAGTGGCGACTACGGAGGTCAGAACATGCGCGACTACCTAACAGCTGCCGACGAAATGAAGAAAGAACCCTACATAGATCCTAACGGAATGGGCTGTGTGGGCGCCAGCTACGGAGGCTTCTCGGTATATTGGCTTGCAGGTCATCACGAAAAGCGTTTCAACTGCTTCATCGCCCACGCCGGTATCTTCAATTTGGAAGCTCAGTACCTGGAAACGGAGGAGAAATGGTTTGCCAATTGGGATATGGGAGGTGCTCCTTGGGAAAAATCCAATGCAACCGCACAACGCACCTTTGCCACCTCGCCTCATCTCTTCGTGGATAAATGGGATACCCCCATACTTATCATTCACGGAGAGCGCGACTACCGCATCCTGGCATCACAGGGGATGATGGCTTTTGACGCAGCTCGTATGCATGGCGTTCCCACCGAGATGTTGCTCTATCCCGACGAGAATCACTGGGTACTCCAGCCCCAGAATTCGGTACTCTGGCAGCGCACCTTCTTCCGTTGGCTAGACCGCTGGCTCAAGAAATAATCCCTTATAAACGTATACATATGGGGCGTACCAAGATCCTATGCTTGGTATGTGCCCCATTTTTTTATTCCTATGATCAAGAATATCATCTTCGACTTTGGAGGCGTTCTTGTCGATCTCGACAGAGACGAAGCTGCCAAACGTTTTTTAACCCTAGGCATACACGATATAGAAGACCTACTCGATCCCTACCTACAACGTGGGGTTTTTCTAGAACTTGAGCGGGGTACTTACTCAGCCTCTCGCTTCGAGGAGCTCCTAAACGAGCAGTACCACCTCTCCCTCACACATCAGCAGGTAAGCTGGGCTGTACAAGGGTTTATCAAGGAGGTCCCTCTCTATAAGTACGACTACCTCCGTGAGTTGCGCAAAAAGTACTACCTCGGAATCCTAAGCAACACCAACCCCTACATACTCGAAACGGTAGAGGCTCCCGGATTCCTTCCCAATGGAGGTTCGCTCCCCCAAATGGTGGACCACATCTATGCCTCTTGCCGCATGGGACTTCTCAAACCAAGCCTCGAGATATATCAAAAGATGCTATCCGAGGGGAAAATGAAGCCCGAAGAGACGCTTTTCCTAGACGATGGCACGGCCAACGTAGAGGCTGCTAAGGCGCTCGGCATCCACTCTCTACTCGTAAAAAATGCCGAAGATTGGCACGATGCCCTGCAAGAGAAGCTCCATAGCCTCCAAAACTAAAATTACTAACCAGCTAAGGGACAGAGAGATAAAACAAAAACAAGAAAAAAAATTCGCTCTACGAGAGCAAGAATTGTTGCGGATCAAAAAGTTTATAGTAACTTTGCATCGTATTTGCTGGAGTTACCCACTAAAGGGGAGTCGTCCGGCGATTTTGTGTATCCGCACTTGCGTGAGAATATAGAACAAAGAATAGTATTAATAATTAAGAAGACAATGAAAAAGGTATTTGGTATCATCGCTCTTTCTATGGCTCTTTTTGCCTGCGGTGGCAACAAAAACGAAGAAACAGCTGACACAACTGTAGCTGTTGTAGAAGAAGTAGTAGTTCCCACTCTTCAAATGGGTGAATGGAAGGCTGGTGAAGTATCTCTTACCCTCAACGAAGATGCGTCTTTCATCTTTGTTGAAGGTGAAAAGAAAACTGAAGGTACTTACGCTTTCAACCCCGAAACAATGGAACTCACTCTTACTCCTAAAGAAGGTGAACCTATGGTTTTGAAGCTTACAGAAGCTGGTCTCGAAATGGCTGCTGCTGAAGAAGGTGCTGCTCCTATTGTATTCGTAGCTCCTGCTCCTGTAGTAGAAGCTCCCGCTGCTGAAGAAGCTCCTGCAAAATAAGAAAGGAATCTAATCACCCTCTGTCTCTCCACTCTGAGAGAGTTAGGGAAAAGATAAACTTTAAGGGACCGCTGCTCCTCTCTCGAGGGGTGGCGATCTCTTTTTCTAGGGAAAGGCGAGAGACTCCAAACCCTCTCTTGAGATGGAGAGCGGGAGGCAAGAGCCACCCCACAAGAGGAATAACACACTCCACAAGCCCCAACAGAGACAATCACACAAGGTAGAAGGGATCAGACCCATACCCCGCTCGGCTCCAACCGGCAAGCGCAACAGAGGCTCCTCCAAGGCCTTGCAAAAAAAAATCGCACCCCAAGGTGTACAATATCTAATCCATATTTCGTACTTTTGCAGCGGAAATAAAGATAGGGGGCATAGGGAACGCCCAGACTATCGCCTCAGCTCCCAAGAGAGGGGCTGATCTCGACAATAAGAAAAAGAAGGAAGCCCATTCCCAAAAAAGCCGAGATGTACGCTAGTGGTCTATATGCGTTAGACACCATCCGTAAACATCGCGAGGTAACCCAAGAAGGGGCTCTATACTAGAATGATAATTTTTAATAATTCAACATTATGATGAAGAAAATGATGGGCATTGTTGCCCTCTCTATGATGCTTTTTGCCTGCGGTGGCAACAAGAACGAAGAAACAACGGACACAACTGCAACTGTTGTAGAAGAAGTAGCAGCTCCCGAACTCCAAATGGGTGAATACAAGGCTACATTCCCTATGGCAGACAAGGGTACTGCTGAAGAAGCTACTCTCGTAATCAAAGAAGGCAACCTCTGCGACTACAAGACTTCTACAGAAGACCTCAAGGACGTACCTTATACTTTCGCTGAAGGCAAACTCACTTTTGCTGACAAGGCTTTCGAAGTAGAAAATGGTATGATCTATATGCTCGATCAAGAAGGCAAGCGTGCTAACGTAGAAGGTTCTCAAGAATACATCTTCATGCTTGTTCCTGCTGAAGCTCCCGCTGAAGCTGCTCCTGCAAAGTAAGAAACCCAACAAATATCCCCTAGCCATCTAGCGGGATAGAAGGTAAGCTGATCGCTGCGCCCTTGCACTATTAGGGCGTGGCGATCTTCTGTTTATGGGGCCCCTCTGGGTCCTTCGAGGCCGAACGAAGTAGAGAACGGACCATTCTCTTCAGAACTCTTTTATCTCTCCACTTTCCCTCGGGGCCGAAGGGACTGGGGCACAGCCCTCCGAGGCAAGAGAAAGAGACGGCGGAGAGAGCACTCCTTTTCGGGCAAAATCTGCCCCGATCTTAGCCAAAAACACCCGGACACTTCGGCCAAAAACTTTTTTCGTTTCTGCCCTACTCCTCCCCAAATCTCAGCCATCCTCCTACACCACACCCATACAAATCAGGGAGAAAGAAGCCACAACAATGCCCTCCTCTGCTGCAACTCGCTCCCCCTCTTGCTCCCTCGGTAGAAGTTCTTACCTTTATAGACAAATACAAACAGCACTATAACAAATAAAAGCTTGACGAAAGTCAAGGACAAACGCAAGGCGATAGACATTGTAAAACTAAACGCAGAGGAAGAGCAGTCCGTGAAGCGAATAAATGATTGAGCTGATATTGACGAAATCGTAAAGGAGAGGGAGGCATGAAAGATATTCATAAGTTTGAGAATAAGCAGGTACGTTCTCATTGGGACGCCGAACAAGAGAAGTGGTACTTCTCTATTGTAGATGTAGTGTCTATTCTTACGGACCAAACGGATTATCAAGCAGCAAGGAATTATTGGAAAGTACTGAAACACAGACTAAAAAAAGAAGGAAATGAAACGGTTACAAATTGTAACCGTTTGAAGATGCTGACGGCTGACGGCAAGATGCGTCTGACTGATGTGGCTGATAGCGAGCAACTGTTTAGGTTGATACAATCTGTACCAAGCCCCAAAGCTGAGCCTTTCAAACAATGGCTAGCCAAGGTGGGAAGTGAACGCTTAGACCAGATACAAGACCCTGAGCTTAGCATCCAGCAAGCTCTCTCTAACTCCCCATCCTCCCCCAGAACAAATCCTCTCTCTCCCTCTTTCCCCCTCGGTAGAAGTTCTTACCTTTATAGACAAAATGAACAGACAAATCAATTAGAAACGGAGGATAAGCGTTGAACTCACAGCCCGGTATAAACTTCTTCAGTTCCGAATGAGGTTATTCGGGCACGGTAGATATGGCTCGTTTAGGTACTTATCGGGATCTATTCACTAAAAGGATCAACCTTTTAAAGAAACCCGAAAATTTCTAACACCCATTTATACTGAGTCAGTTATCTCAGCAACAATATATTTGGGACAGTATTGAACTAAATCAGAATTAAGAACCAAGCATAATAATGACAAATACAAGACAAAGAGACGTATTGCAGACTACTATTTGGAAGATTGCCAACGAGGTACGCGGCACTGTGGATGGCTGGGATTTCAAACAGTTTGTCTTGGGCACGCTTTTCTATCGTTTCATTAGTGAGAATTTCACCCACTTCATGGAGGCTGGGGAGGAGGGCGTAAATTATGCCCAATTGCCCGATAATATAATTACCCCGGAACTAAAAGACGATACTACCAAGGCCAAAGGATATTTCATTTACCCAAGTCAATTGTTCGTCAATGTTGCTAAGGAGGCTAACAGCAATCCCAATCTAAACACGGATTTAGATGCAATTTTCAATGCGATAGAAAGTTCTGCAAACGGCTATGCGTCAGAGCATGATCTTAAAGGGCTTTTTGACGACTTTGACACGACCAGCACCCGACTGGGAAATACCGTTGAAGAGAAAAACAAACGATTGGCAGCCGTTATCAAGGGAGTGGAAAGTTTGGACTTCGGCAACTTTGAGGATAATGAGATTGACCTTTTTGGAGATGCCTACGAGTTTCTAATTTCCAACTATGCTGCTAATGCCGGTAAGTCGGGAGGTGAGTTCTTCACCCCTCAGACGGTTTCCAAGCTGATTGCACGGCTTGCCATGTTAGGGCAATCCTCGGTCAATAAGATCTACGACCCTGCCTGCGGCTCTGGTTCTTTGCTGCTGCAAGCCAAGAAACAATTTGATGAACATCTGATTGAGGAAGGATTTTTTGGACAGGAAATTAATCATACAACCTATAACTTGGCGCGTATGAACATGTTTCTGCACAACATCAATTACGACAAGTTTGACATTGCCCTGGGCGATACGCTGCTCCAGCCTCAGTATGGTAATGAAAAGCCTTTCGATGCCGTTGTCTCCAATCCTCCTTATTCGGTAAACTGGGTGGGTAGCGAAGACCCTACGCTAATCAATGATGACCGTTTTGCTCCTGCTGGCGTGCTAGCTCCCAAGTCGAAAGCGGATTTTGCTTTTGTACTTCATGCGCTCAGTTACCTTTCTGCTCGTGGGCGTGCTGCTATAGTCTGTTTCCCCGGCATCTTCTATCGTGGTGGAGCCGAGCAGAAGATAAGGAAGTATTTGGTGGACAATAACTTTGTAGAAACGGTTATATCCCTGCCTCCCAACCTGTTTTATGGCACAACCATTGCCGTGAATATCCTTGTTCTCTCAAAACATAAATCTGATACCCGGACACAGTTCATCGAGGCCAGTGGAGAGGACTTCTTCAAGAAAGAAACCAATAACAATGTGCTACTACCCGAGCATATTGACCGCATTGTGGAGATTTTTGGCGATAAGGAAGAGGTGCAATATGTTGCCACATCAGTGGATAACAGCGTTATTGCCGAGAACGATTATGATCTCTCCGTTAACAAGTATGTGAAGTCGGAGGATAAGCGAGAGGTAATCGACATCGTGAAACTCAATGCAGAGGTGGCGCAGACTGTAAAACGAATAGATGTGCTACGTGCGGATATTGATAGTATTATAAAGGAGCTGGAGGCATGAAAGAAGAAAATAATAATCGAGTTATCATCTACAAAAGTACAGACGGAAAGTCGGAGATTGCCGTACAGTTTGAAGGCGAAATGGTGTGGCTGACTCAGCAGCAAATGGCGGAACTCTTTAAGACCACAAAACAAAACGTGAACCTTCACATCCGCAACATCTACAATGAAGGAGAACTCTCCCCTGAGGCAACTGTCAAGGATTCCTTGACAGTTCAGACGGAGGGAGGGAGAGAGGTGCACCGTCAATTGATGTATTACAATTTAGATGTGATTATTTCCGTAGGCTATCGCATAAAAAGTATCATCGCCACCCATTTCCGCCAGTGGGCTACGCAAAGGCTACGGGAGTATATCGTCAAGGGCTTTGTCATCGACGACGACAGGCTTAAAAACCTTGGTGGAGGCGGCTACTGGAAAGAACTGCTGGATAGGATTCGAGACATCCGATCCAGCGAGAAAGTGATGTACCGCCAGGTGCTTGATTTATATGCCACCGCCATCGACTATAACCCCAAGAGTTTGGAAAGTATCGAGTTCTTCAAAATTGTACAAAACAAACTTCACTATGCAGCTCATGGACACACTGCAAGTGAAACGATTTACTTTCGAGTGGACAGCAATAAGCCCTTTGCAGGACTCACTAATTTCAAAGGAAGCGAACCCACACAAGCAGAAATGATGATTGCCAAAAACTATTTGGAAGAAAACGAACTCAAGGTTCTCAACAATT
Source organism: uncultured Porphyromonas sp. (assembly GCF_938023125.1). Lineage (GTDB taxonomy): Bacteria > Bacteroidota > Bacteroidia > Bacteroidales > Porphyromonadaceae > Porphyromonas. Next base: position 104,929 of record NZ_CALHDW010000006.1, on the reverse strand, counting down.
TAGTTGCAGCCTACTTTGATTTGGCAGAACTCAATGCCATAGAAGAGCGCGAAATGAGAATGGAGGACTATATAAGGGAACTGGACAGCATCCTTAGCAGCACGGGACGCAAACGTCTTGGCAACGCCGGGCGTATATCGAACCAACAAGCCAAAGAGAAAGCCTTGGAAGAATACAAAAAATACCAAGCCAAAACATTGAGTGGTGTAGAGAAAGACTATCTCAAGTCAATAGCACAGCTAGAGAAGCAAGCAAAATCAGCAAATAGAAAGAAAGGCAATGAACAACAATAAAGAGTTATGTAAGCCTCCCTTTATCGAACGGCTACTGGATGGAGCTGAGGTGGAGTGGAAACCGCTAGGGGAAGTGGCAGAATTGAAGCGTGGAACTTCTATAACCAAAAAGACTTCGACGGAAGGAAAATACCCTGTTATTGCTGGTGGACAACAACCTGCATATTATGTAGATACATTTAATCGAGATGGTGAAACTATTACGGTTGCAGGTTCTGGTGCTTATGCTGGTTTCATAATGTTTTGGAATGAACCTATCTTCGTAAGTGACGCTTTTTCCATTAAAGCAGATGAAGCGAAAATACTACCTCGTTATATCTATCATTTCTTACTTAATATTCAAAAGAAGATACATGACTTGAAAGCTGGTAGCGGAGTCCCTCATGTCTACTCAAAAGATGTTGCTCGTTTTCTTATACCGCTTCCTTGCCCAGAAGACCCTAAAAAATCAATGGAGATACAGCGCAAAATCGTTGAAATTCTCGATAAGTTTACTACGCTGGAGGCGGAGCTGGAGGCGGAGCTGGAGGCGGAGCTGGACTGCCGCAAGCGGCAGTATGAGTACTATCGCAACCAGCTACTATCTTTTAATATGTTAAACGGGGGGGGGCAAAAGCTAAATAATGTAACGCTCATTCCGTTAGGTAAGGTAGGAGAGATTTGTATGTGCAAGCGTATTCTAAAAGGACAGACCTCAGCTGCTGGTGATGTAGCATTCTACAAGATTGGTACATTTGGTAAAACTCCCAATGCTTACATATCAAGGAAGCTGTTCAATGAATATAAGTCGAAATATAGTTATCCACGTATCGGAGAGGTTCTTATTTCAGCAAGTGGAACAATAGGTCGCACTGTAATTTTCGATGGTAAAGAAGCATACTTCCAAGATAGCAATATCGTTTGGATTAAGAATGATGAAAGTCAAGTCTTAAATAAATACCTATTCTATTGTTATCAGATAGTAAAATGGAACGTATCTGAAGGGGGGACCATTCAGAGATTATACAACGATAATCTCAAAAAAACGCTTGTCCCAATTCCATATCTAGATGATAGGAAGAAATCTCTTGCCGAGCAAGAGCGCATTGTATCTATCCTTGATAAGTTCGATACACTGACGACCTCTATCAGTGAGGGGCTACCCAAGGAGATAGAGCTACGCAGAAAGCAATATGAATATTACCGCAATCAATTGTTATCGTTCAAAACAAATTAAAATATACCCTAAGGAGATAAGGAAAGGAGAGTTGCTCTTTTTCTAGCACTTCTAGCTCTCTCAGTATCCCTCTAGTTATTCTAGATAAAAAACAATTATGACACAATATAATCCCATAGCAGAATTACAGAACTTCATCGTTCTTGACAACTATACCAAGAGAGCAATAGTAAGCGAGCCACCTGTAGCCTATCAAACCGAGGCCGCTTTGGAGAGGGAGCTGATAGATGACTTGAAGTATCAGGGGTATGAGTATCTTCCATCGCTTGTTACTCCCGACGCCCTGTTAGCAAACGTAAGGGAGCAACTGCAAACGCTCAACAACGTTGTCTTTACCGATACAGAATGGCAACGCTTCGTCGATGAGTATTTGGATAAAGCCAGCGACAGCGTTGTTGATAAGACAAGAAGGGTACAGGATGATTATATCTACGACTTCGTGTTTGATGATGGGCACATCCAAAACATCTATTTGGTTGACAAACAAAATATTGCTAGAAACAAAGTGCAAGTAATCAACCAGTTTGAACAGACTGGAACGCAAGCTAATCGCTACGATGTAACCATATTGGTAAATGGGTTGCCTATGGTACAAGTGGAACTGAAAAAACGTGGTATAGCAATCCGCGAAGCCTTCAACCAAGTACACCGCTATAGCAAAGAGAGCTTTAACAGCGAAAGCTCGCTGTATAAATACTTGCAGATTTTCGTTATCTCCAACGGCACTGACACCCGCTATTTTGCTAATACCGTAAAGCGAAACAAGAACAGTTTTGACTTTACGATGAATTGGGCTAAGGCAGACAATACATTGATTAAAGACCTCAAGGACTTCACAGCGACCTTCTTCCAAAAGGACACGCTGTTGCATGTACTACTCACTTATTCGGTATTCGATACCAGCGACACGCTTCTTATTATGCGTCCTTATCAGATTGCAGCATCAGAAAGGTTGATCTGGAAAGTGAAGAGTTCCTATCAAGCAAAACAATGGAGCAAACCCGATGGCGGTGGATATATCTGGCACACAACAGGTTCGGGCAAGACACTGACCAGCTTCAAAGCGGCACGCTTGGCAACACAACTCGACTTTATAGACAAGGTGTTTTTCGTGGTAGATCGCAAGGATTTAGACTACCAGACCATGAAAGAATACCAACGCTTCTCGCCCGACAGCGTGAACGGCTCAGAAAATACGGCAGGACTGAAGCGCAACATAGAAAAGAGGGATAACAAGATTATCGTAACAACTATTCAGAAGTTGAACAACCTGATGAAGAGTGAGCCTTCACTGCTTGTCTATGGGCAACAAGTGGTCTTTATCTTCGACGAGTGCCATCGCTCACAGTTTGGCGAAGCGCAGAAAAATCTCCAGAAAAAGTTTAAGCGATATTATCAGTTTGGATTTACAGGTACGCCCATATTTCCGGAAAATGCTTTGGGAGCGGAAACAACAGCCAGCGTATTTGGTAGGGAGCTCCATTCGTATGTTATTACTGATGCCATACGAGACGAGAAAGTGTTGAAATTTAAAGTGGATTACAACGATGTACGTCCACGTTTCAAAGCTTTAGAAACAGAGAAAGACGAAGCCAAACTGACAGCGGCAGAAAACAAGAAACTCCTACTTCATCCCGACCGCATCAAAGAAGTGTCTCGGTATATTTTGAAAAACTTCAAGATAAAAACACACCGAAATCAGGGAAGTGGACTGGGCTTTAATGCCATGTTTGCCGTGAACAGCGTAGAGGCAGCCAAACTCTATTACGAGGAACTGAGCCATCTGCAAAGAGAGAACGAAAAGAAATTGAAGATAGCTACAATCTTCTCCTTTGCCCCAAATGAGGAACAGAATGCAGTAGGCGATATTCGTGAAGAGAACTTTGAACCCACAGCCATGGACAGCAGTGCCAAGGAGTTTCTGACAAAAGCAATCAATGATTACAACGCTATGTTCAGAACAAATTTCGGAGTAGATAGCAAGGAATTCCAAAACTACTACCGAGACTTGGCAAAGCGAGTAAAGAGTCAGGAAGTAGACCTCATCATTGTGGTGGGAATGTTCCTTACCGGCTTTGACGCACCCACGCTAAACACTCTATTTGTAGACAAGAACTTGCGCTATCATGGACTGATGCAGGCTTTCTCACGCACCAACCGTATCTACGACGCCACCAAAACATTTGGCAACATCGTTACGTTCCGGGATTTAGAGCAGGCGACAATCGACGCAATCACGTTGTTTGGCGACAAAAATACAAAGAACGTAGTGCTTGAGAAGAGCTATGAGGAATATCTCAAAGGCTTCACGGATATAGCAACTGGTGAAGCATATAGAGGTTATATAGCCATTGTGAAGGAACTCAAGGAGAAGTTTCCACATCCCGAAGATATAACAACAGAGGCAGACAAAAAAGCCTTTGTGAAACTCTTTGGCGATTACTTGAAGGTAGAGAATATCCTGCAAAACTATGATGAGTTTACCTACCTCAAAGAATTGCAACAGATTGACAAGGGAGATGCCACGGCTGTCGAGGCCTTCAAGGAGAGCCATTTCCTTACAGACGAAGAAATGTCTGCAATGATGGAGGTGGATGTATTGCAAGATCGGGCTACACAAGATTATCGCTCTACCTATAACGATATTCGAGACTGGTTCAGGAGGGAACGAGAGGGGAAAGAACCCGAGGAATCAAAAATAGATTGGGACGATGTGGTGTTTGAGATGGACTTGCTCAAATCGCAAGAAATAAACCTGGACTATATTCTTGAACTGGTATTCGAACATAAGAAAAAGGTAAAAGACAAAGATGCTTTAATAGAAGAAGTACGTCGAATTATAAGGTCAAGTATTGGGAATAGAGCCAAAGAGGGACTTATCGTAGATTTTATTCATGAGACAGACCTGGAGCCTATCCAAGACAAGGCTGGAATCATTTCAGCATTCTTCTCTTACGCACAAGAGAGACAAAAGGAAGAAGCTGCAAACCTAATATCTCAAGAAAAATTGAATGCGGAGGCAGCGAAGCGTTATATTCAAACCTCATTAAAGCATGAGTTTGCCAGTGAAAATGGAACTGATCTCAATGCGATCCTTCCAAAGATGAGTCCTCTCAATCCGCAGTATCTAACGAAGAAACAACATGTCTTTCAAAAGATAGCAGCATTCATTGAGAAGTTTAAGGGAATTGGTGGAGAGATCTGATGCGCAATACCATCTACTCTGGGAATACTGAGCAGTGGTGTATCAAGGGCAATGTAGAGTAAGAAAGCCATCTAAAAATAGCCCTCTCATAGATATACTACAGCAAAGATCTACTCAATATCCGCATATTTGAAGAAATAAAAAAAACGCCTACAAACGCCAAATCTACAATAAAAACTAAAGGACCCGATAAAACATCTCCCTCTTTATGGGTATTGCAGGGTTAGAGATTAGTCACTAACTTTGCACCGACGACATCAGAAAAGACGTTGGTCTGTGGACGGATTTGCGGAGCTTGCAACCACAAGAAAAAATGCTAAACCTTTCCACCCCTCGCGTGACAAAGGCTATGCTACGCTGCTCTTCGCCTCTTTCTCAAAAAGAGAAATTGCGAACTAGGGGTTCCCCCAAAAGAGGGAACAAATAGACTATACGGAGCAGCATCTTTGGACAACTCCCAAGCAAAATCGATACTGAGAGGGCAATTTATTACATCTCTTCTCACTCTCCACAGTAAGACGTGGGGAGTTTTTTGTTGCCCTCGTGGGAGTCGAACCTCCACCTTGTGCAACCAAAAATCCGTGAGGAAGCAAAGCGTTGTTTGCCCCGACCCAACAAATTCGGGTGTCTGTCCTTGCGAAACAATCAATATTAGACTAATCAAAAAAGAAAGTATGAGTTACCTCTTTACATCCGAATCCGTATCGGAAGGTCACCCCGACAAAGTCTGTGACCAAATTGCCGACGCCATAGTAGATAGCCTTATTGCTGCCGATCCTCAGTCCAAAGTTGCCTGCGAAGTACTTGCTACTCGTGGTCAAGTGGTACTCGCAGGGGAGGTGCGCAGCCAGGGTTATGTAGACATTGATGCCACCGTGCGCCGTGTGATAGAAGGTATTGGGTACAACCAAGCTGCCTATGGATTTGACGCTGATAGCTGCGGTATCCTCTCGGCAATACACGACCAAAGCCCCGACATCAATCGGGGGGTAGATCGCTCAGCTCCCGAAGAACAAGGCGCAGGAGACCAGGGGCTTATGTTTGGGTATGCAACACGCGAAACCCCCAACTACATGCCTCTAGCCATTGATTTGGCTCATAGCCTGCTACTCGAGTTGGCACACATCCGCAAGCACGAACCTGAGCTGATGCCCTACCTCCGCCCCGACGCCAAGAGCCAAATCACCATTGAGTATAGCGACGATCACCGCCCCTTGCGTATTGATGCGATTGTACTTTCGACTCAGCACGATGAGTTTATCGCTCCGGAGAAGGGGCAAAGCCAAGACGATGCGGATAGTGCCATGCGCCAACGAATCGAAGACGATGTACGCTCGTTGCTGATTCCTCGCCTTGTGGCTCGCTACGATGCCTCGATTCAAGCCCTATTCCAGGGCGACTACAAACTCTTTGTAAACCCCACGGGCAAGTTTGTTATAGGTGGACCCTCGGGTGATACAGGTGTGACCGGTCGCAAGATTATTGTGGATACCTATGGCGGTAGATGTAGTCATGGTGGGGGTGCCTTCTCGGGCAAAGACCCCTCAAAAGTAGACCGCTCGGCCGCCTATGCTGCACGGCACATTGCCAAAAACATGGTGGCTGCCGGTGTGGCCGATGAGATGAAGGTACAACTCGCCTACGCCATTGGGGTAGCTCAACCCATCAGCATTTTTGTTGAGACATTGGGCACCAGCCACGTAGCGATGAGTGACGGAGAGATTGCCCGCAAGATTGGGGAGATCTTCGACCTTCGCCCCTATGCCATAGAGCAACGCCTCGGCTTGCGCAAGCCCATTTACCAGGAGACTGCGGCTTATGGGCACTTTGGCCGCAACCCCGAGCGTGTAACCAAGCGTTTTGAGTACTTCCATCGCCCCGCAGAGGAGGTAGAGGTAGAACTCTTTACGTGGGAGAAACTCGACTATGTAGACCGCATCAAGGCGGCCTTTGCCCTCTAAAAGGCATCCGATCCCTTTGCATCACCCACTCCTCGGGCCCGCCCCTGGAGTGGGTTTTGTTTATCCCCACCTTCCCCCATACTACAGAAAAAGCGCTCATACTCGTAGGCGAAAAGGCGGTATACACAAGCCTCGCCCTAGGGAGGAGTGCCTATCTTTTTGTACTTTTGCGGCAGAATGAAATACGAAGTACTACGCAACGATCCCAAGAGTGCAGCTCGATTGGGGAGGATTACGACCGACCACGGAGTTATCGAGACTCCTATTTTTATGCCGGTAGGTACGGCAGGTGCTGTCAAAGCCCTCACCATGGAACAGATGGAAACAACGGGCGCACAGATTATCTTGGGCAATACCTATCACCTCTACCTCCGCCCGGGGCTGGAGGTACTGCGTAGTGCAGGCGGGTTGCATAAGTTCGGCACTTGGCAAAAACCGATCCTCACGGATAGTGGCGGCTTCCAAGTTTTTTCGCTAGCGCACCGCCGTAAAATCACAGAAGAAGGGGTAACATTTGCCTCCCATATCGACGGCTCCAAGCACCTATTCTCCCCCGAGAGGGTAATGGATATAGAGCGCACCATCGGGGCGGATATTATCATGGCTTTTGACGAGTGTTGCCCCGGGGACGCCTCCTACGAGTACGCACGTCAGTCGCTCGACATTACCGAGCGTTGGCTGGAGCGTTGCCGCAAGCGACTCGCCGAGACTGAGCCACTCTATGGATACCAACAGTCTCTTTTCCCCATCGTACAGGGATGCGTTTACCCCGACCTTAGGCGTAGAGCGGCCGAAAACATTGCGGCTCTAGGGGCGGATGGTAATGCAATCGGAGGGCTTGCCGTGGGCGAACCGACCGAGAAGATGTACGAGATGATCGAACTCACCAATTCCATTTTACCTCTCGACAAGCCTCGCTATCTGATGGGCGTAGGCACTCCTGCCAATCTCTTGGAGGGTATTGAGCGCGGGGTGGATATGTTCGATTGCATTATGCCTACACGCAATGGGCGCAACGGGATGCTCTTTACACGGCATGGCACCATCAATATAAAGAATGCCAAGTGGCGCGATTGCTTCGAGCCGATCGACCACGGAGGGGCACACCCCATGGATGAGCGTTACACGCTTGCCTACCTGCACCACCTCTTCAAGGCTGAGGAGCTAACAGGGCTAACCCTCGCATCGCTCCACAATGTAGCCTTCTATCTATGGCTTGTGGGCGAAGCGCGCAAAGCTCTCGGAGAGGATCGATTCACGGAGTGGAAAGCCGGGATCCTGCCCGAGCTCACTCGCCGGCTCTAAAAAAGAAAGATGCCCTCCACACTAGAGGGACAGCAGATTTTGGGAATCCGCTTCGCCAATTGGGGATAAGTAGGGAGATCACCATATATAGAGAGGTGAGGCTTAGTATAAAATAGTAGATTAGTATGTGGGATAAAATCTTAGCCGACTTATCGGCATTCAATTTTGCAGACGCAGGTCGCGCCTTCATGACCCTATTTATTGCAGTAGACGTAGTGGGAGCCATCCCTGTTGTGCTTAGTATCAAAGACAAGGGGCAGAAAATAAGCCCCTCCACCGTTACGCTTTGGTCTTGTGTAATGTTGCTTGCGTTCCTATTTATCGGGGAGCCTATGCTCAATATTTTTGGGGTAGATACACAGAGTTTTGCCGTGGCAGGGTCTATCGTGCTCTTTGTGCTAGCCGTGGAGATGCTCTTTGGTGTACAAGTATTCAAAGACGATGGTCCTAATGGCAATGCCAATATCGTACCCCTCGTATTCCCCTTGTTTGCAGGAGCCGCCTCCTTTACCGCTTTGCTCACATTGGTAGCTCAGGGGGTTGCTTACTCCAATATATTTGTAGCCGTGCTGGCTGTCTCGGCTCTCATTTTCCTGATGCTGAGGTTTGTAGATCCGCTCGAGCGCTGGCTCGGCAAGGGCGGGATCTTCGTTCTCCGTAAGTTCTTCGGGGTTATTCTGCTTGCCGTCTCCATCAAATTCTTCATTGATAACTTGATGAAGGTTATCGATATGCTGCACACCACTCAGCCCTAAGAAGGAGAATACTTATTACGTTGGGAGAAAAAGCTAATGAGGAATTTGTGAAAAGCTAATTAGCAATTTCGCAAAAGCTCATTAGCTTTTTTCTTCTCTCAAGGGAGTCCAAAAACAAAAGGCAAAGATGTTCCCCTCTATCGCAGAATATACCTCGGCATTACGCCACGCAGAGAGTGGTACGTTCCGAAGCCTGCGCCTTGCGCTCTCGGTTGATGAAGAGGGGGAGCCCATCTACTCCCGGGGGAGCTACTCTGTCGTATTTAAGGCACATAGCATAGGGAACGAACGCGAAGCGTGGGCCATCAAGTGCTACGTAGCCGAGCAAGAGCGACGCATCCCCAGCTGCCGAGCCATCTCTCAACAACTCAACAGCATTGCCTCCCCCTACCTCCTCCCCATGCGATTATGCGAAGAGGAGTTGCGAGTTGGCAATACGTACTATCCCCTAGTACTACTCCCGTGGGTGGAAGGGAAAAGCCTCGTTCGTGAGGTCGATTGCCACCTCCATAGCCCCGAGCGACTACTACAACTATCCCAAGACTTTGGGCATTTTGCCTACTGGCTCCGTAGCCAATCCTTTGCTCACGGCGACCTCAAGAGCGACAATCTGCGTATTCGCCCCGATGGCTCCATCGTGCTTCTCGACTACGATGGCATCTACCTGCCCTCCATGCAGGGTGAGCTACCCCGAGAGGAGGGCAATCCCGATTATACACATCCTCTCTGCTCCCCGAGCGACTTTAATCTACACGCTAGCGACTTCGCTTTAGCCGTGATCGCCCTCTCGCTACGGGCCCTAGCCCTAGCTCCCGAGCTTTTCTCACACTTTGGTGGTAAGGAACGGCTCCTACTCTCCGCTTGGGACTTCCGTCACTCGAAGCAATCCCCAGCCCTCAAGGCCCTCAAGAGCCTCCCCCAAGATGCCTATCTAGCTCGGCTGCTAGACCTATTTTTCCAGGCTCTAGAAAAGAAAAACCTAGCGCACATACCGCCTCAACAATTCCTACCTCTATGAAACGACACCCTCTTACTTTCGCCCTCGCCCTACTCACATTCCTCCACCCCCTTAGGGCACAAAACCTCCCCTCCATACCTCCCGAGGATTACTCCCTAAGCCCGGACGGACGTACCCTGCTGCATTGGAAAGGTCAAGAAGCCTACCTCAATATGGCCATAGATCCCGTACTAAAATGGATTGATACCATTGCCCCCCAAGCTACGTACTACGTCGATTCTTTGGGGCAAGTCGCAGGTCAACCCTTTCTGCAAGAGCTGATTCTCCCCTTCCCCCTCCGGCACATTTCCTCCCAAGCTTTCTACTGCCCCTATCTACGGCATGTACTCCTCAACAAAGGGCTTAGAAGCATGGAGCAATGGGCATTTTTGGATGGGGCTTTCTCGGAGATTCGCCTACCGGCCACACTCCAGCACTACGAAGAGGGTGCCATCATGGGGCGTTATCTAGAAACCATAGAGGTAGAGGAGGGGTCGCCCTACCTTGCCGTACAACAAGGATGCCTTGTGGATCTCACAAGCCGCACGCTGCTACTCTACCCCACGGGCAGCCTCTACACTTGCCCCCTCCTACCCGAAGAGATCGTTCGCATCGGGCGATTCGCCTTTGCCATGAGCCCCTACGTAAGGCATCTAGAGATACCCGAGGGGGTTACGAGTATCGGGCAAGAGGCGTTCCGAAGGTCTACCTCCCTCACCACCCTCGATCTCCCAACCACGCTCTCCCAAATGGAGGGGATCCCTTGGATTGACTCCCCCCTAGATACTCTCATTATCCGCAGTGCATTCCCTCCCGAGATTACAGGCTCAACCTCCTCTTACCACGGAGCTCCTCTCTATCTCTATGTCCCCGAAGAGTCCATCGCGCTCTACGCTCAATCTCCCTTTTGGCAGAAAATAGTGCGCCAAATTGAGTCTATTGACACATTGGAAGAGCAGGCACAGGTATTGGAGAATGAGGAGCGACCCTACCGACTTGTGGGCAATACCCTGATGCTCGCCCTACCTCAAGGGGTTACAACGGCTCGGCTCTACGATCACGAGGGCAACCTAGTTACGCAATGGACCTCTAGCGGTAGTTACATGCTCTCTCCCGGGATATACCTACTACGAATAGGCAGATCCTCCTACAAACTCTCCCTCTAGAGACTGCCCACCTCTCCCCAAAGCAAGCAGAGTACCTAACCATTGCCATCTCAATACGGGAGAGAAATTGGCAAGCCCCAAAGGCTATAATCCGCCGAGAGAGTAGCCACACCTCCATTGCAAAGAATCCATTTGTTTATAGTAATTTTGCGGTCAAATTGAGATAGCTATGGAGTATAATTTCTCGGAAATAGAGGCTCAGGTACAAGCCTTTTGGCGTGAGCATGATATTTATAAGGTAACCGAAAACCCCAATCGTCCTCCCTTCTACGTCCTCGATATGTTCCCCTATCCCTCGGGGGCTGGGCTACACGTGGGGCATCCCTTGGGCTACATTGCATCAGACATATTCTCCCGATATAAGAGATCGAAAGGCTTTTCGGTGCTACACCCTATGGGCTACGATGCCTTTGGGTTGCCTGCTGAGCAGTATGCCATCCAAACGGGGCAACATCCCGAGGTTACCACCGAGATAAATATCAAACGCTACCGAGAGCAACTCGAGAAGATCGGCTTCAGTTACGATTGGAGCCGCGAGGTGCGCACAAGCGACCCTGCCTACTACAAATGGACGCAATGGGTCTTTGCACGCCTTTTTGAGAGTTATTACGATACGAAGAGCAACTCGGCTCGCCCTATTGAGTCGCTCGTTGCCCACTTCGAGGAGCACGGATCCGAAGGGATTCATGCCTATACCCATACGCCTTGCTGCTTCTCTCGCAAAGAGTGGCTCGCCTATACCCCCCAAGAGAAAAGCGATGTGCTCATGAACTACCGCCTTGCCTACCTAGGCGAGTCCGTAGTGAACTGGTGTGCAGAGCTGGGCACCGTGCTTGCCAACGACGAGGTGAGCGAAGGGGTCAGCATCCGTGGCGGTCACCCCGTGGAGCAACGCAAGATGAAGCAATGGTGCCTACGAGTTTCGGCCTATGCCGAGCGACTTCTCTCTTCTCTCGAAACCCTAGAGTGGACCGATGCGCTCAAAGAGACGCAACGGAATTGGATTGGGCGGTCAGAAGGTGCCGAGGTAGACTTCGAGGTAGAAGGCACCCATACTCGCTTTACGGTTTTCACCACACGCCCTGATACCATCTACGGAGTTTCGTTTATGGTACTTGCGCCCGAAAGCGATTTGGTAAGGGAGATTACCTCCCCCGAACAAAAGGATGCCGTAGAAGAATATCTCGCTGCCACCAAACGCAAAACAGAGCGTGAACGCATTGCCGATCGGCGTGTAACGGGGGTATTCTCCGGAGCTTATGCTCGCAACCCCCTCACGGGAGCGGTTATCCCCATTTGGATCAGCGATTATGTACTCGCCGGCTATGGCACGGGGGCTATTATGGCGGTACCTGCCCACGATACGCGCGACTTCGCTTTCGCTCGTCACTTCGGGATCCCCATTACTCAGGTGGTGATCCCCAATGGAGAAGAGCCTTCTGAGACAGACTCGTGGGAAGATGCCAAGGCTAGCAAAGAGGGAACTCTTATCAATAGCGGTATACTAAACGGATTGTCCGTTGCCGATGCCATCAAGACCATGAACAGCCACATCGAAAAAGAGGGGCTGGGCAAAGTAAAAGTAAACTACCGCTTACGCGATGCTATCTTTAGCCGCCAACGCTACTGGGGAGAGCCTTTCCCCATCTATTATAAGGAGGGAATCCCAACCCTTGTTGCCGACGATCAACTCCCCCTCAAGCTCCCCGAGGTAGATGCTTTCCTCCCCACAGAGACGGGCGAGCCCCCTCTAGGCCGTGCAGCCAACTGGCATACCCCCGAGGGATACCCCTACGAACTCAGCACAATGCCGGGCTTCGCAGGGAGTAGTGCCTACTACCTCCGCTATATGGATCCGCACAACGATCATGCTCTCGTGGGCGAAGAAGCCAACCGCTATTGGCGTCACGTCGATCTCTATATAGGCGGTACCGAGCACGCCACAGGGCACTTGATCTACAGCCGATTCTGGAACAAATTCCTCTTCGACCTAGGCGTTGTGTGCGAAGACGAACCCTTCCGCAAACTGGTGAATCAGGGGATGATACAAGGGCGTTCCAACTTCGTGTATCGCATCAAAAACAGCAACACGTTTGTCACTCTGGGCAAGAAAGATGAGTATGACACCACAGAAATACATGTGGATGTAAACATCGTACACAACGACAAACTAGACCTAGAAGCCTTCCGTGCATGGCGCCCCGAATACAACACCGCCGAGTTCATCACCGAAGAAGATGGTAGCTACCAATGTGGCTGGGCCGTAGAGAAGATGAGTAAATCGATGTACAACGTGGTCAACCCTGACGACATCATCGCATCCTATGGGGCAGATACCCTCCGTCTCTACGAGATGTTCCTAGGGCCCCTCGAGCAGAGCAAGCCTTGGGATACCAAAGGGATTGATGGGGTGCACCGCTTCCTCAAAAAGCTCTTTGGGCTCTTCTATAAGGAGGAGAATCTAGCCGTAACAGATACGGAACCCACCCCCGAAGAACTCAAAGCTCTGCACAAACTTATCCGCAAGGTGGGGCAAGACATCGAACAATTCTCGTTCAATACCTCTGTCTCTGCCTTTATGATTTGTGTAGGAGACCTGCAGCACCTCAAGACCACCTCACGCGCCATCCTTGAGCCTCTACTCGTCGTGCTTAGTCCCTTTGCACCGCACATCACCGAGTATCTCTACCGAGCGCTCGGAAACTCAGGCTCTATCGTGGATGCAGAGTGGCCTCAATTTGAAGAAAAATATTTGGTAGAGAGCGTCACCAAGTACCCGGTAAGCTTTAACGGCAAAGTGCGTTTCACCCTCGAGATAGCAGCCTCGGCCACACCCCAAGAGGTAGAGACAGCCGCCCTTAGCGCCCCGGAAGCCGCCAAATGGCTAGAAGGGAAGCAACCCAAAAAGGTGATTGTAGTACCCGGACGCATCGTAAACATAGTACTCTAAAGAACGAAATTAAAAACAAGAAAATATCTCTCAAGATGACCGAATCTAAGTTGCAGCTCCCCAAGCAACGAGGGGCAAAATTGCGCATTGCGCACGATCTTCTGATCATGTTTATCGGCGTAGTGAGCTATGCCTTTGGGTGGACAGCCTTCATTCTTTCTCAGAACATTACCTCCGGGGGGTTGGCCGGTGTTACCACCATCATCCAGCTCGCCACCAACATCCCGGCTACTGTCCCCTACTACATCATCAATGTATTCCTCTTGGTGCTCGCAATCCTCTTCTTAGGGTGGCGCTTCACACTCAATACCCTTATCGGGGTGGGTATGATCTTGCTTGTACTTCCCTTTGGACAAGCACTCTTCACAGACCCCGTGGAACAAGCAGCCGTACTCGAGAATATCTCTCCATTTATCCGCAATCTCGTACCCAACGTAGGGCCTCTACTTGCCACCGACGAACCCTTCGTAGCCTTGCTCTTAGGCTCGGTATTCTGCGGATTGGGATTGGGTCTCGTGTTCTCTGTTAATGGATCTACCGGAGGTACCGATGTAATTGTTGCCATCATCAATAAGTACAAGAATGTATCGCTCGGTCGTGCCATGATTATGGTCGACAGCGTGATCGTAGGTACAGGTTGTATCGTGAGCCACTACATGGGCCCCCAATACGACTGGACGGTGGCTTTTGGTAAGCTCGCCTTCTCGTTCGTAGAAATAGTGGTGGTGGCCCAAGCCATGGACTTCTATCTCAACAGCAACAAGCAGAGTGTACAATTCTTTATCAGCAGCCTCAAGTATGCCGAGATCAACGAAGCTATTGTGCATCGTCTGCACCGAGGATGCACCATTCTAGAGGCAACCGGAGGATATAGTCAGCAACCCACCAAGGTATTGATGGTCGTTATGCGTAAGAACATGCGCTCTCCTCTCATGCAGATTGTACGTGAGATCGACCCCAATGCTTTCGTATCCGAAGGTATCGTACATGGTGTATACGGCGAGGGCTTCGATGCGATCCGCAAACAAAAATAACCCAACAAAAAATAAGATAGGGGTAGGATGAAATATTCCTCCACTCGTATTCTAAGCATAGGTGTGGGAGTGGCAATTGTGGTTGCCCTCCTGCTCCTTTTCTTTTTTAACCCCGAGACAACGTCCATCTACCCCCGTTGCCCCTCACGTATGCTCACCGGCTACCAATGCGCCGGCTGCGGGAGCCTTAGAGCAACCCACGCATTATTACATGGTCGCCTGCTACAAGCCTGGCACTACAATCCTCTTATGATCCTGGGGATGCCCCTTGTCTTTTTCCTTCTTGCCATTGAGCGCCTACGCCATCACTACGCTTGGGCGGAGCATATCTACCTCCGCTGCAATAGTACTCTCTTTATTGGGATTCTCGTTCTCATCACCATAGCCTGGACTATTTTCCGCAATTTATAGGCTCCTCAGATCACATTTCGGAGACGCCTTAGCGGCGATTTAGTATTACATCTGGTATTTTCTTGTCAAAATACAACTATATTGTACTATCTTTGCCACGAGTAAACAAATAGATAGCACCGAAATGACTACAACCAATTCACCTAGCTCACCCTCTAGCGAGAGCCTCTCTCGTTTTAGTATGAAGGGCGTTTGGGCCTTTCTCATCGTACTTTTCAGTATGCCTCTAGGGCATGCCCTCATGATTTTGAGCGAAAAATTTGCCGGCGATGCCTACGTATTCTACGCAGCGCTGATCATGGGATTTATCGGAGTAGTACTCCTTCTCTGGGGCTTTATGGCTCGCAACGCTACACAGCAGACAATATTAGGATTCCTCGGAGGGGTACTATTCTGGACCGGCTGGGTAGAATTCGCCTTCGTCTACTACGCTAGACGCTACGGTGTAGCTCCCCTACTAGACCCTGTAACCAAAGAGGTTATAACCAAGCCCGAGTACCTGATTATGCCCTCGAGCATTAGCTTCTGGGTCATGATGATGCTCGGCTATACCCTCAACTCTCGCACGGGCTGTAACCTATTCAACTGGATACAACGCCACTTCCTCCCCAAGGAAAAAGTGAGAACATTCCGTGCTCCGGTGCACAACGTGGCCGTTACCACCTTTATGGAGTTTAATGCCATCATGTGGACCTGCTACCTACTCCTCCTCTTTGTCTACGACGAAGCCTTTATCGGAGATCGTCACCCCGTTGCCTACATCATAGCCTTTGGCTCTCTCGTTTGGGCTATGTATCTCTTCTCTCGTCTCATCCGTATCAAAAACATTGGAGCCGCCATCCGGTATGCTATACCCACGGTAATTATCCTCTGGAACACGGTAGAGATCCTAGGAAGATGGAACCTCTTCAAAGAGATTTGGGTACACCCCATGGAGTATGCCCTTGAGATGACTCTCATTCTTGTCTCCTTCTTCGCATTCATCGCTATCCTCTACTTTACCGATAAGCGACATGCCAAGCAAAAGGCAGAGAAGAAGGACTAAAAAAGAACTAGCGCCCGAGACCTCTTCTTAAAGGGGAGCCCCGAGCCATCTCCCTAGGAGAATAAAAGGAGAGATCTCCCAAGATAGAGAGGGGAGTTGCGTACAGAGAAAAGGGTATCACAATCGCCCCGAATGTACTCGACTCCCCTCCTCCGTTGCAGCCAATGGCGGAGGTACCTCCCCCTTTACAATCCACTCTTCTTCTACGTCTAATCTCCATTTTATCCCTACCTTTGCGCCAAACAGAATGGTGCAACAGCAAATGACACAAGATAAGAAGTATCCACTTCTACTAGGGATTGAGAGCTCTTGCGACGATACTAGCGCCGCCGTAGTGCGTGGATGTGAGCTACTCAGCAACGTAATTGCAAGTCAAGCAGTGCACAGTGCCTACGGAGGGGTAGTACCCGAGATGGCATCGCGAGCACATCAACAAAACATCGTACCGGTGGTGAGCGAAGCCCTCAAGCGTGCGGGCGTATCGGTGCACGACCTAGACGGCATTGCCTTTACGGCAGGACCCGGATTGCTAGGATCTCTGTTGGTTGGGGTCAACTTTACCAAAGGGTTACACCTGGCTCTTGGTACGCCCCTCATCTCTGTCAATCACTTGAGGGCACATGTGCTGGCGCACTTTATCTACGAACCCGGAGAGGAGCACCAAAGCCCCGAATTTCCCTTTTTGTGTCTATTGGTGTCGGGAGGGAACTCACAGATCATCAAGGTCAATAGCCCCTACGACATGGAGGTGGTGGGGCAGACGATAGACGATGCAGCGGGAGAAGCCTTCGATAAATGCGCCAAAGTAATGGGGCTCGGGTACCCCGGAGGCCCCGTCGTAAATAAACTGGCAAATGAGGGAAATCCCCTTCGATTCCAATTCAGCAAGCCCCAGATCAAAGGCCTCGACTATAGTTTTAGCGGTCTCAAGACCTCGTTTCTCTACACGCTTAGAGACGAACTAAAAGAGAATCCCAACTTTATAGAAGAGAACAAAGCGGACCTTTGCGCATCCCTCCAGAAGACGGTTATCGACATCCTCATGGGCAAGCTCCTCAAGGCCACCAAGCAATACCAAATCAATCGGGTAGCTGTAGCCGGAGGCGTTTCTGCCAATACGGGGCTTAGAGATGCCTTCCACGACTATGCCTCTCGCTATGGGTGGAAGATCTTTATCCCTAAGTTTGCCTACACTACAGACAATGCTGCCATGGTAGCAGCGGCCGGCTACTTCTCGTATCTAGCCGGAGATTTTGCCTCACGAGACCTCGTTCCCTTTGTTCGCACTACGCTCAAAGAGAACCTATAATAGAGAGAGCCCCGAATGACAACGCTCCAACCCCTTGTAGCACAAATAGCTCGCTTGCTCCTCGCCCATCGGGAGACAATCGCAACAGCCGAGAGCTGTACCGGGGGGCGGCTTGCCTCATTCCTCACCGCCCAAGCAGGGGCTAGTGCTTGGTACGCAAGCGGAGCCATCACCTATAGCGAAGAGCAAAAAGCGCAACTACTGGGCGTCGACCCCTCGCTCATTGCCCGACATGGGGTGGTAAGTCGGGAAGTGGTCCTTGCCATGGCTCAGGGCGCACAAGCACGCTTTGGAACAAACCATGCCCTAGCAACAACGGGATTTGCCGGACCTCTAGGAGGTACTCCCGAGTCGCCTATTGGCACTGTTTGGATTGGGATAGCCCTCGGGAGCCAACTTTATGCACACAAACTCAGAATACAAAAAGGGCGAGAAGCTCTCATCGCAGAGGTCTGCCGTGAAGCTCTACAGCTCTTTATCCATCACTATACAACAAAGTAATAACTCTAGAGAAGCATACGATGAAACTTAAGCACCTTCTTACTCTAACTTTGGCTACACTCCTTTTGGGAGTCGGTAGTACACAAGCTCAAAACTCCAAGTCTAAGAGCCAAATCTGCCGCATTGGGCTGGAGTATCAGATGAGTTACAACGAAAATTGGGGAGCCAATCGCCCCGTTATCCTTTCTATAGAGCCCAACTCTCCTGCAGCGCTTGCCGGACTCAAAGTGGGGGACATCGTAGAGAGCATCAATGGACGGGCTCTCAGAGACCTCTCCGAACAGGAATTCGTAGACATTTTGCAAGGCGGAGATGCTGCCATACAACTAGAGGTTAGCAACTTCTCTTACAAGAAAAAGAGCCGCACCCTCCAACCCGAGTGTCACGACCGCTCCCTACTCGATGAGCGACTCCTGGCGCAGGCCTTCTCCCTCTATAGCCTCGAAGACGAGAGCGAACGCGCCATCATTTATCCCTTCGACACCGGTCGTGAGGGCAAAACAAACTTCGAAAACTTTGGTAACTTCGCATTTGCCGATGAGAGCAAAGCCCTCTCGAGCACCGACATTGCCCTAAACGAAGTGATCCGCAAGCAACTAGAGGCCAAGGGGCTACGCTACGACGCGGCCGACCCCGACATCGTTATCGACACCTATTACACGCTCGCTCGCAATCCCTACTTCGATGCCAAAAAGGCAAAGAACGCAGATAAACGCTGGGATATACGTATAGACCCCGACCAAAAGAGCCTGGTACAAGTGCCCTTCCTAGCCGTAGGGGCAGACAAACAGCTTGCCGACTATGTGCTTACCATGGGGATACGCATCTTTAACGGGCGCAACCTCAGCATTTTGCTCTGGAGCAGCGAGGCCGTAGAGCACCTCACGGAGGAGTTCTCCATCGAAGAATATGCCCGCCTCTCCATTCCTATGATGATGGGCCAATTCCCCTTCGTTCGATACAATATCAACCCCAAATGGCGTATTGCTTCGCATCGACACAACTACACGGGGCTCTACCTACGCACCTCCGACCTCGGAGAGGTTGCCTATGTTGTGCCTAACTCACCTGCCGCCAAAGCCGGCATCCGTGCAAACGATGTGATCGTAGCCATCAACGAAAAGCCTATGGCCATGGTAGATCAGCTCAACAGTGCCTACCGCCTCTTCGTTGAGAATACCCTACAATACCGAGACGAGAGCAGCATGTTTACGGATCGCAATGGCGTAAAATACTGCCGCTACTGGCGCAAAGACAGCTACTCCTCCATCCAGAAGCAGATTGCAAAGGAGAAATACCGATCTGTTTTCTCTTACCTCTTTGGCTTCCGTCCCTATATCCTGGGAGAGCGTTCTACCCCCTTCTATACCTTCGATGTACTAAGCGAAGGGGTAACTCAACGCCTCAATGTGATGCCGGAGCTTCGCGACAATAGCTATATCACGCTCGATTAACCTCGTAAGAGACACGAATGTCGTACCCCGAGCATACAAAAAAGGGAGATCGAGAGCCTGCCGGCGAATTCGGCAAGGGTCTTCGCAAAATCACCTTTCTACACGAAAAGGAGGTTGCATCTCCGCCTTCTCGTCTCCCTGCTCAGCCCCATATCTCTCCGCAAAACCCCTACTTGGGAAAGTGGACGGCTCTAGAGGTCTTACGCATCACACCTCCCGGGGCTTACCTAGCCGTGGATACCGAGGAGGTGCTTTTGCCTCGCCGTTATTTCCCGGAAGAGGGATTGCAAGAGGGGGACCTCATCGAAGCATTCATCTACCACGACAATGAAGGCAGACTCATTGCCACGACCCTCCACCCCTACGTCCTACTCGGCGAGGTCGCATTTCTGGAGGTAAAGGCAGTGACCCAAGAGGGGGCTTTTATGGGCTGGGGCATCCATCGTGACCTCTTCGTTCCCTTTGCAGAGCAGCCCATACGCTTTGTTCCGGAGGCAAGCTACCCTATCGTTGTCTATATAGATCACATTAGCGGCCGGCTCACCGGCTCCGGCGAATTGCGCAAACATATTGGGAACGAGCTCCCCGACTACTCCCCCGGCGAGGCCGTAGAGGCGCTCATCGTAGAGCACCACGAGAGAGGCTATCGGGCCGTGGTCGACCATCGCTACTGGGGGATGCTCTACCATAGCGACCTTGCAGAAGAGCTCTCCGTAGGCTCTCGCACCACAGCCTATATAGTACGTACCCGAGAGGATGGCAAGCTCGATCTCGCTCCCAACCCCATAGGGGTAGCACGGCTCAAGACCAATAGCGACTACATCCTACAGCTACTAACGGAGCGAGGAGGCAGCCTTCCCGTTGGGGATAAGAGCAGTGCTGAGGATATTGCAGCCCTCACCAAGCTATCCAAAAAAGCCTTTAAGATGGCAATCGGGGTACTCTACAAACAGAGACTCATCGAGCTGACGCCTCAGTCTGTCCATCTGGCGAAAGGCAAGCCAACCCCTTCGGACACAAAGTAGCCCCTCCCCCCCCCGAAAAGAATCAAAAGAAAGAGAGACTCGACACCTTTTCTCGTCGGGTTTCTCTTTTTTCCCTCTCATCTTCTTCCTCCGAATAGGAAATTGTACTTTTGCATCCGGCTAGATAAAGAAATCAAACAACTCAAATAGCAATGAAAGGAAATACTCCTCTATTGGTAAAGCGTCTATTGGCTCCTCTGCTAGTGGCGGCCTCGTCTACCCTATTTGCTACTGCGCAAATATCGTTCGGAGGCACTCCCGCAAGCTTTAACCACCCTGTAAGCTCTAGCGCCTTGCGCTCTACTGCAGCTCCCAAGGTAATAAAGGTTCTTCCCAACTTCAATCCGGACGATGTGAAAAGTATCAACGGCTGGGATGTTAACAAGCTGCACGTAAAGCCTCTGACGGTAGGTCAAACGATCGAAACAAACATTGATTTTGCTCGTGATGCTGAGTGTATCACCCTAGAGGATGGCACCACAATGTACCGTCTTACCATAGACGTAAAGGATGCCAAAGCCAACCTACTTTACTACAACGACTTCTTCATCCCCCAAGATGGAGGCGAGCTATATATCTATACCCCCGACCAACGCAAGGTGCTCGGAAAGTACACGCACGAGACGCACCCCACACATGGGGCTTTTGCCACGGAGATGCTCCCCGGCACTACGGCCGTGCTTGAGTACTATCCCTACTTCAATAGCCAAGAGATGCCCTCTATCCTAATTTCTTCGGTAGGGCACATCTTCTCTTCTCGTGAAGCCGGACTTAGAGACCCCGGTGAAGATAGCGCACACGATGATTGCGCCTTCAACGTGAATGCGGCCGAAGGGGCTGAGTGGCAAGACCAAAAAGCAGGTGTCGCACAAATAACGATGGTGAATGGGAGACACATCAGTGTATGTTCGGGGAACCTCCTCAACAATACAAACCAAGACTTCAAGCCCTACATTCTCTCGGCAGCACACTGCGAGAGCGCAACAAAAAACAGAAAGACAAGCGAGGTCGATCTCGCTAGATGGATCTTCACCTTCCACTACGAAAAGCCCAACAGCAGCAACGGCGCCATCGCCATCTTTCGAGAGCAAGCCAAGTCGATGGTAGGCTGCGACATCCGAGCATTCCTGCCCATCGATGGTCAGTCGGATGGTCTTTTGCTAGAGCTAAAGCAAGAGGTTCCTGAGTCGTACCGTGTCTATTACAATGGGTGGGATAGATCCGATGTACTCCCCAATAGCGGGGTAGGCATGCACCACCCTGCCGGTGACGCAAAGAAAATCTCTGTGTACAACGGGGGCGTTGGCACCAGGACCTGGGACGACCGATACGCCGGAGATGGATGCCGTGGTGCCGAAGATGCCCACATCTTCTTCCGCTTCATCAAGGGCGAAACCGAGGGCGGATCGTCTGGTTCTTCTCTCTGGAATGAGAATAAGTTGGTAGTAGGAACCCTCACCGGTGGGGGCGGCCGCTGCACAACGGGGACCAACTATTATGGCAAACTCTCGTACCACTGGGATAAGTTCACCGAGAAGATGTCTACCTACCTCGACCCCAAATGGGGCGGAGCTGCCCTCTCTCTCCAAGGCACTTGGAGAGAGAAAAACGGCGTAGAGCTACGCCCTCTACCCAGCGTAACGGGCCTTAAAATAGAAAAAGAGGGAGATAACATAAAAGTGAGCTGGGATGCTGTGCCCACAACATACCTTGCCTCCGGATGGAAAGTAAAGTACAATATTCGACGCAACAATAGTACCGTCGAATACAAACGTACCGAAGCGACCTCCTTCTCTGAACCGGCCATCGAAGCAGAGAAGGCCAACAGAGACGAGAAGGGAGCCTGCCAAACGATCTCTTACTCCGTACAAGCTCGCTACGAATACGGCTCGGGCAACGACCTCGCCACCCTCGATCCTGCCGAACCGGAGCGTTATGTAGAAACGGACTGGGCAGAGCAAAGCATTTTCGTAGGCGAACGCACCACATGGGTGCCGGTAATTAGCAAGAGCAAAGAGGGAGACGGCAGTATGCGCCTCTCTTGGAATCAGCCTTACAACTTCCAAGAAATAACCCTCTTTGGGGCTCCCAAAAGCGATGCGGTATACAAGCCCACTTACTCTAGAATAAAAGTTTCCTTCAAAGGCTATCCCGTACCTCAAGACATCACTCTCTTCAGTAAGTTCCCCTCGGATGCCCTCCGCTCCAATGACAAAGCGGTGTATGTACACGGCTTGCGTCTCATGCCTACTTCGGCCGGGAGCACCTACAAGGCATTCCTACAAACCTCCAAGAAATCCAGCAGCATCGTAACCAAGTCTTTCACGGTGCCCTCTACGTGGAAGGTTGGAGAATGGGTTACCGTCATGTTCGACAAGCCCGTAAAGATCGACCATGAGAAGGTACTCTTTGCCGGAGTGAGTACGCCCAATGCCGTAGCTGCCGACTTCTTGTGCTACTACGACAATTCGAGCGACGATTACCGCCCCTACACCGATGGGTTCTTTGCCTTCGACCTAAAAGAGGGAGAACTATACTACATGTCTCCCTCTCGGACAAAAGGCGTCTACACAGTAGTACCATCCGGTTACCTCGCCATCGGTCTTTTGCTAAGTACCAACAGCGAAAAGTCGACTCCCGAAGACAACCTCAAGGTCTTCTCCACCAGCAAGCACCTTGCTCCATTCCCTATTGTAAAAGAGTTTATCGTAAAACGGAATGGACAAGAAGTTGCCCGTGTAAATGGGAGTGAGGACTCCGATAAGCACGAGTACTCCGATAAGAACGGCAAGGAAAGCGACCAATACGATATCGAGGTAGTGTACGAAGGTGGTGTATACACCGGCAATCAGGAGATTACCAACGCACAAGAGGCGCCCGGGGTGTATCCCTCACAAATTGGAGCAGATGCCCTCTTGCACCTTACGAATAGCTCTTCTATCGCCACCCTCTCTATCTACACAGCAGATGGGGTACTCCTCAAGAAAGTAGAGCGTCCTTCCGCAAGTATCTCAGTCGAAGAGCTTGCCTCCGGCAATACCTATATTGTTGTACTCGAAGGCAATGCGGGACGAAGTGTACACCACATCTTCCGATAATGCGCGAGCCATAGCGGCCTGACAGGTCGGCTAAATTCTCAGAAAACCCTGCCCTCTTTTTTATGGAGAGCAGGGTATTTTTTTGAGTAAAACCAACCTAGAAACAAAAAAAATCCACCCGAAAAGGAAATAAGAGACAAGCTAGAATCTCTCAAACTATCAAAGTCTCCTAAAATAATAGCGAGAGAGAACAAATCGCACACTAAGCTGAAAGAAAATTGTACCTTTGCGTGAGGTAGAAACAAGTAACAAGAAGACTCATACAATCATACTAACGATGAAATGTAACAAAAACCTATTAACGAAAGCTCTACTGAGCACTACGCTAATAGCCTCTTCTACGCTGTTTGCCGCTGCGCAAATATCGTTTGGAGGAGAGCCTGCGAGCTTCAGTCAGTCAGCCAACGCCCTACGTTCTGCAGGGGTCAGCAAAGTAATAGAGGTACGCCCCGACTTTAACCCCGACGACGTCAAGGGGCTACAAGCTTGGGATGCACAGCAAGTGCGTGTAAAACCTTTGGTTATTGGGCGTGCTATTGCCACGGACATCAATTTTGCTCGTGATGCCGAGCGCATAACGCTCGATGACGGCACCGTTGTGTACCGCCTCGCCATTGACGCAAAAAATGCCAAGGCCAACATTCTCTATTACGACGATTTCTTCATCCCCCAAGATGGAGGAGAACTCTTCATCTACACTCCCGATCGTAAGACTGTACTCGGTAAGTACACCTACGAAACACACCCCAAGCATGGTGCGTTTGCTACCGAGCCTCTACCCGGCACTACCGCCATACTTGAGTACAAACCCGCTCTCAATAGCGAAGAGATGCCCTCAATTCTGATTTCCTCAGTAGGGCATATATTCGCCAAGGCGGCACCTACAGAAGACCCGGGTGAAGACCAAGCAAGCGACGATTGCTCCGTGAATATCAACTGTAAAGAGGGGGCCGAATGGCAAGACCAAAAGGCGGGTGTTGTACAGATGATCATGTACTCGGGCGGATACGTTTCGATCTGTTCGGGCGACCTTCTCAACAACACAAACGAAGACTTTACCCCCTATATCATCTCGGCAGCACACTGCGAGAGCTTGACAAATAGAAGAAAGACCTCCGAGAGTGACCTCGACCAGTGGATTTTTACCTTCCACTACGAAAAAATGGGCTGCAGCAGCGGTTCCTTCGCATTGGGCCGTGGTAAGACCATGGTAGGTTGCGACCTCATGGCCTTCCTTCCCATTCAAGGTCAGTCGGATGGTCTTCTCCTCAAATTAGACCAAATGATCCCCGATTCTTACCGTGTCTACTACAACGGTTGGGATCGCTCAGATGCCATCCCCAACAGTGGGGTTGGTATCCACCATCCTGCCGGAGATGCTAAAAAACTCTCTGTCTATAATGGCGATGTAACGCTCAACACCTGGCACACCTCAGACGCTTTCGGGGGCCCCAACGCACACTTCTTCTTCCATTTCACCAAGGGAGAAACCGAAGGTGGATCCTCCGGTTCTTCTCTCTGGAATGAGGACAAACTGGTGGTAGGTACACTCACCGGTGGAGGTGGACGTTGCCAAAGCGGTACAAACTTCTATGGCAGACTAAACTATCACTGGGATAAGTACAAAAAGGATGGCGACGCTACAACACAAATGGCCTCCTTCCTCGACCCCAAGACCAATGGACAAGCAACCAAACTACGTGGTAGATGGAAAGATGAGGCAGGAACCCTTCGTCCTCTCCCCATTGTTTCCGGAGTAAAAGTTACCCGTGAAGGCAATAACATCAAGGTTACTTGGGATGCCATCCCTCGCACACATCTTGCCGATGGCTGGAAAGTGAAGTACAACATCAGCCGCAATGGTAGAGATCTTGACAAGCGTACAGAGGCTACCGAGTTCATCGAACCCGTCACCGAAGCCGAAAAAGACAACCACGGCTCCATCACCTATGGCATACAAGCTCGCTATGAGTATGGCACAGGCATCGCCTCAGAAAACCCCGATAGACCCGAGCGCTATGCTGTTACCGATTGGGTTGAGCAGGGTATCTACATTGGCGAAAAGAGCCAGACTGTACCCGTTATTGGGGTTAGCAAAGAAACCAGTGGTGGGGTACGCATCTCTTGGAATC
Source organism: uncultured Porphyromonas sp. (assembly GCF_938023125.1). GTDB lineage: Bacteria > Bacteroidota > Bacteroidia > Bacteroidales > Porphyromonadaceae > Porphyromonas. Next base: position 79,072 of record NZ_CALHDW010000006.1, on the reverse strand, counting down.
AGCCCTACAACCTCCAAGAGGTTACCCTCTTTGGTGCTCCCAAAGAAACCTCTGAGTACGAAGAGATTGTCCTCAACTATAAAGGCTCTATTCGCACCCATAACCACCGCAATGGCTATACTCCCACGGAGATTACATTTGCGAGCAAATTCCCCACGGCCTCTTTCGATGCCAACGGATCGGCTCTCTATGTACATGGTATCCGCGTAATACCTACTCAAAAGCTATCGGGAGTATATAAGGCTTACGTACACTCTAGCAAGATGGTAAACTCACAGTACTATGTGAATCAACCCTTCGATGTTCCCTCAAATTGGGCACCCGGCCAATGGGTTACCGTGCTACTCCAAAAGCCTATCGCCATCGATCTTGAGAAAGTACTGTTTGCCGGCGTGACTATCCCCAACAAGAATGTCACTCCATTCCCCTCTATCAGCTTTGTTAAGTACACGAGCGATGCAATACGCGAGTACATAGACGGTAATATTGCTCTAGAGAATGGAGAAGACATCCTATCCTACAGCGATGCAGTATCCTCACGAATCGTTTCAAAGTACAGCGGCTATGCAGCTATCAGCATCCTTGTAAGTAACGTGAAGAAGCCCATGACTAGCGCAGATGATCAACGCATCTTCGTGACTGGGAAGAACATAGTTCCCTTCCCCAAAGTAAAGGGTTTCACCATCAAGCGTAATGGCACAGAGATCGCTAATGTAGAAGCGGTACGTGAATATGTAGACAAAGATGGTAGTGAAAACGACACATACACCGTAGAAGTGAAGTATGAAGATGGTGCATACACGAGCAACGAAGAGATCACTACCGATGCTACAGAACCCACCGTATTCCCCACAACAGTGGGCATTGACGGGCTCTTGCACGTAACTGGTAGCGACGCTCTCACCAGCCTTGCTATCTACACAATGGATGGCAAACTCGTGAAGATGGTTCGTCAGCCAGCGAGCACCATTTCTATGGAAGACGTTGCCGCCGGCAACTACATCGTAGTACTCGATGGCACTAACGGACGCAAGACGCAACGCATTATCCGATAAGTACCGACAGTACTTCTGATATAAAATTCTCCTAAGAGAGAGGGGTGGTTCGAACTATGGGCCGCCCCTCTTCACTTTTTATATGTCTACGATGCTCTCCGTAAAACAAACATTGTTGCTTATTTCACTACCTTTGTGCAACGTAGATTCTATGGAAGAAATTCTTTTATGAAGCAAAAAAAATCTTTGATTTCTAGGCTCCTCATCGGGGGCTTTTTGGTGGCAAGCACTACCCTTGTAGGCTCCTCTCAGATATCGTTTGGCGGGGTTCCTGCTTCTTTTCAGGATAACGCAGAAGGGCTTCGTGCAAGTGCCCCCGCCAGGGTCATCACCCTACACCCCAACTTCAATCCCGACGACGAACGGGCGCTACACCGCCAGGCGCACTCCGCCCTCACGGGCAAACCCCTTAGCATTGGGCGCAGACTCTCTGCCAATATCGACTTTGCTCGCGATGCCGTGCGCACGCTACTCAATGATGGCCGCATTGCATACCGCTTGCAGATCGACCTGAAGGGAGCCAAAGGGGTACTGCTCACCTACGACGATTTCTTCATTCCTCAGGGGGGAGAACTATTCATCTACTCTCCCGATCGAAGCCAACTCCTCGGCGCCTATCCCCACGAGACGCACCCCACACACGGACGTTTTGCCACCGAGCCTCTCTCGGGTAGTAGCGTGATCCTCGAGTACACCCTCCCCATCTCGGGCGAGCTGCCCAGCCTTCTCCTCTCAAGTGTAATTCACCTCTTCTCTACCATGGGGTTACCCGATGCGGGCGTGCTCCATCCGGACGAGGCTTCTGATGAGTTTTGCCAGATCAATGTCAATTGCAAAGAGGGCGCAGAGTGGCAAAGCGAGAAGGCCGGCGTGGTACAAATGTTCATGATAAACAAAGAGGGAGCCAGCTTCTGTAGCGGCAACCTCCTCAACAACACCAACGAAGACTTCCGCCCCCTCATCCTCTCGGCCGCCCACTGCGAGAGCTCCACGGCCAAGGTGCATAATACTCCGGCGGATCGTGATCAATGGATTTTTTCCTTCCACTACGAAAAACCGGGCTGCAGCAATGGCCGTCTCTCCCTATTCCGTGGCAAGAGTATGGTAGGATGTAAACTGCTATCCTTCCTCCCCATTGCAGGGCAATCCGATGGACTACTCCTCGAGCTCAACCAACCCATCCCCCCGAGCTACCGAGTGTACTATAATGGATGGGATAGGCGCAAAGTGCTCCCCTCTAAGGGGGTTGGGATACATCACCCCGGAGGAGATGCCAAGAAAATATCGGTATACGACCATGCTCAATCTCCCGTAATGGATGGCACCTGGCACAGCGGAACCATCCTCGAGGAGATCAAGGGGGACAAGGACGCACACTTCCGCTTTAGCTTTGCGCAAGGCGCTACAGAGGGGGGCTCTTCCGGCTCCTCGCTCTGGAACCAAGAGCACCTCGTAATAGGAACCCTCTCAGGTGGTACCGGCGGATGCGCCCTACAAAGCGAAAATCTCTATGGCAAACTCGCCTACCACTGGGATAAGTACAAAAAAGAGGGAGACCCTACGACCCAGATGGCCTCCTTCCTCGACCCCAAGGGCAATGGGAGTGCCGAGACACTTAGGGGGCGTTGGCGCGACGAGGCTGGATACCTACGACCCCTCCAACCCATTAGCCAACTCAATATCCGCAAGGAGGAAGATCGCCTAAAAATTAATTGGGTAGGTCCCTCACGCGAGCACATCCCCTCGGGTTGGAGTATCGACTACACGCTATATCGCAATGGGATAGAGATTGCCAAGGGAATCGCCGCCACCGACTATTCCGAATCCTACCAAAAAGCTCTTGAGGGAGCCCACGGCTCCGTTGTCTACGGCGTACAAGCCCACTACACCTACAACAGCGAGGTTATAACCCCTAGCGACGAAAAAGAGGCTTTTGCCGACTGCATCGAGGAGGGCATCTATGTAGGTGATGCCACTCACACCCTATCTCCCAGTAAAAAGAAGGCTTCTCAGGGGGTCTCCCTCTCGTGGCATCGCCCCTACAATATGCAGGAGATTTCGCTCTTTGGTTACCCGCAAGATCCTCAGTATAGCAAGCTACGGCTGCCGCATGTCAGCAGAATAGCCACAGAGGCCATAGACCCTCAATACCAGACTATTGCGAGCAAATTCCCAAGCGAATACTTCACTTCGCACAACAAAGAGGTCTATATCCACGCCATTAGCTACATGCCCACACGCAGCGCTATGGGCAACTACAAAACCTTCTTGCGCTACGGCAATTCGTGCAACGCCTCAAACACCGTAAGCCAGCAATTCGATGTGCCCGAGGGATGGCAAGAAAAATCTTGGTACACAGTCTACCTCAAGCACCCCTTTAAGGTGGATGCGCAACGCTCCCTTTGGGTCGGCTTCTCCACTCGCAACGAAAAGACGAATGTCGCCTCTATCTATTCGGTAAAAGGGACCGGCGACAATATTCAGCAATATGTAGACGCTCTTTTCTCTCGCGACCTCGGGAACCATTTCTTAGGTAGGCGCATCACCGATGGATATGCCGCCATCCGACTCCATGTAAGCGACAATCCTGAGCAGATAACTCCGGAAGACGATACCCGAATCTACGCCGGAGGCAAGCGCCCCGTCCCCTTCCCTATCGTCAAGGAATATATTGTAAAGAGGAATGGCCGAGAGGTGGCACGCGTGGGCGAAGCCCTCACCTATACCGATCCGGAGGGGAACGAAGAGGACAACTACACGATAGAGGTGGTGTACGAAAATAGCGGAGTACTCCCCACCGATAGGATCGAAAACAACGAGCAGCCCGGGGTCTATCCCTCCCAAGTGGGCGAGGATGGGCTCCTCCACCTTACGGCTGCCAACCGGGTAATCCACTTGAGCCTCTATACACTCGAGGGTAAATTGGTGCAAACGCATCACCACCCCGCCTCCACGCTATCGCTAGAGGGACTGGCACCCGCCCCCTATATCGTGGTACTAGAGACCGAGTCAGGGCGTATCACCCAGCGCATTATCCGCTAGGAGAGCAAGCGGAATTATTCTAATTCCACCCTCTACTAAAACCCCTCAAGAGCAGCACCTCTACTCTTGGGGGGTATTTCTTTTGCCTTTTCCGGCTAAAAAGCGCTCGACTTATCGGGTAAAAAATTTTTCCTTCCCGGGCAGAAACGAAAAATATTTCAGGCAGTATCCCCCTTGACTTTCAAGCTATTTCCGAAAGAAAATCAGCTATTGCCTCCGGAGACGAACACTCCCGGCCTATTTGCCCGTATCGCCCGCAGCAGTAAACAAAACAGCATAATAACATCAAATCCCTTCGAGGAAAACATTCTGCAAAAGAAGTTGCAGAAAAGGTTGTAAACTAGAAAATAAAGTTGTAACTTAGTGGCGCAAGTAAATACAACGAGTACTAACAACTAAACGGATTGACCCATGACTAAGACGATCACTTTCAATGAACTGAGAAGGATCAAAGATAGCCTTCCCGATGGAGCTACGCAACGCATCGCTGATGAGTTGGGGCTTAAGGTAGAAACAGTACGCAACTATTTCGGCGGTGCCAATTACGAAAACGGAAGAAGCGCGGGTATTCACATCGAGCCGGGTCCCGACGGAGGTATTGTAGAAATTGACGATACAACGATACTAGAGAAGGCGCTTGCACTGATCGGGGAGATGGAGGAAGTCTCCGAGCCCGAGCAGGAAGCCTAACTCTTGTAGAGAAAATCAGATAAAAGGCACGGGAGAGGCGAGATCACTCTCGATGGAGAATGAGCTTACCCCGTGCCTCTCTGGCATAGGCCAAGACCTCACTCTCAGGGCTTTGGCTTTAACAACCTTGAGAGCGCTCCCCCCTAAGGGAGACCTCAAAAGCAGAGATAGACGAGTTGTGTGTGTGCCACGCACCGGCTACATTCTCTGTCTTTACCTGTGCAATAGAATAGAAAGTGGCATTAAACAGAGCGACTCATGAGCAAAAACAATCCCGAACAACAAGAAAAACTCGTTACCATAGCTATCCACACCTTCGAAAAGGCCCAAGTACTACAAACGTTGCTACAGAGCGAGGGGATAGAGGCTTCACTGCAAAACGTTAATCAGATACTCCCCATAGTCTCAGCCGGGGTACGTGTACGTATCAAAGAGAGCGACCTACCTCATGCGCTAGACGTTATCGAGAACAACAATTGGAACCGCCCCGAGCTATATGCCGAGCTCAATCAGGTGGATGGCTACAACAAAGAGGGCAAGTCTACGGAGGCTACTCCCTACGTACTCGTACCTGTGGACTTTAGCGACTTCATGCCCAACGTGCTACAGATTGCCTTCCACTTTGCGCAGCGCAGAGGCCTCAACGTAAAATTGCTCCATGTCTACTTCTCGCAGTTCTACTCTGTTGCCCCCATGCTATCCCCCGACATATCTGTTTATCAGGCCAATAAGGAACTTAACATCCGTCGGGAACATGAGCATGCCGAACGCAAAATGAAATCTCTCGAAAAGGATCTTCGAGATAAAATAGAGAGTGGCGAACTACCCGAAGCCCCCTTCGAGACCCAACTCATTGACGGGATACCCGAGGATGTAGTGCTCTCAGTAGCCCGCAACCGCCCCCCTGTGGCCATCATCATGGGTACAAGAGGGAAAAGCCGTCGCAACGAAGACCTTATCGGCTCCGTGGCCGCTGAGGTTATTGACCGCGCCAAGGTACCCGTGCTCGTGGTACCCGAAGATGCCCAAGTGGTAGACCTCGCAGATGTAGAAAATGTAGGCGTAGCCACCGGCTTTGACCAACGCGACCTCGTACTCTTCGACCGCATGATGCAGCTCACTAAGCCTAATAAGCCCAACTACATGCTCTTCAACGTCTCCAGAGCTACGGAAGACTGGAGCGAGATCGAGTTGCGTACCATGATGGAGTACCACAAGCAACACTACCCCGACAGCAACATTGAATTTACAACTCTAGATCCGGGCGATTTCTCTCTGGCATTGGAGAAATTCGTCATCAGCAAAAAGATTGGCCTTATCGTAGTCAACACGTATCGCCGCAATCTCTTTGCTCGGTTCTTCAACCCCGGTATGGCCCGCCGAATGCTCTTCCACGCCGGCACACCGCTCCTTGTTATGCATAGCAATTCTTGGCGGTAAACCTTCATCATTTCTATATTAGCAGCAAGAGGAGGGTAGATCAGAAAGAGATCTATCCTCCCCTTTTTTTGAGGGAAGCCATCGCCACTCCTCCAGAGAGGTGGTAAAGCAGAAGATCTAAAGAGAAGACCCCCGAGAGGAGGGGAAGAGAGGGCTAGAGGTGCAACAAGAGCGCTACTCCCGCCTCAAAAGAGAGACGAAGCGGATAAGACACCACATCGTCTTCGGCATCTACGCCCCTCTCTTTGCTGAGGTGGTAGGCCGTAGTGTGCGATGCTCCCACAAAAAAGCGGAAGCTCCTATGGGAGCGAATATTATAGTCGAGGTGAGCACGTACCCCCAATTCGCCAAGCAAGACGCAGCCGGGAGCAGAGGGAGCGGCCGGAGAGATATAGTAAAAGGGAGCGGCCCCGAAGGCGATGCGAGGGGAGGGATAGTAGCTAAGATCGCCCTTAAAGCCCACGAACCAATCGGTATTATTGGGCACATCATAGCCCGAAATTTGCAGCAAATTACCGCCTGCCACGCCACAATCGAGCAAGCATCCATCCTCAGAGAGGACCGGGAAGAGCAGTGCCACCTCGTTGCGAATAGCTTGGCGGATAGAAGCCTTGTAGTAGTGTTGGGTCAGTTGCGAGGTGGCATACTGAATGGATAGGGTGCGGGGGAGATCTTCGCTTGAGGGGATTTCGTAGAGCAGGGTACCCTTCTTACCCCAAAGGAGATCGCTCAGGATAGAACCGATCTGGGCGGATAGGATCCCCACACCGGCCCCGGCCCATACGTCACTGGCCCAGTGGCGATTGTTGAGGATGCGCCCGACCCCCGTAGCATAAGCTGCCGAGTAGCCCAAGGCCGATAGCCACGGATAGCGAGCCCCATACTCTATATCCAGCAACTCAGCCCCCATAAAGGCAGTAGCCGTATGACCCGAGGGAAAAGAATTGGCACTCGAACCATCGGGGCGGAGACGGTGCGTAAGCCATTTGGTACTGTTCACCAAGATCAGAGTAGTCGCTACCGACAGGGCATCTGCCGTGAGCAGTTCGTAAGGCGAAGCATGGCTCCCCTCAAGACCAATCAGCGCCGCCGAGAGTTGCAAAGCCAAGGGCGAGAACTGCAAATAATCGTCGTAGTGGTAGCGAAAAGTGGGAAGAGATTGCATCCGAAGCTCCCGAATCGTTGCATCGAGCGAGGGGGCAACGGTCGCAGCCATCCCCATAAAGGGGAGGGTGGAAAGGCCCCACTCCCAAGGTTGCCGACGAAGAGCCGGAGCCTCCGTTCGGAGTGAATCGACCTCGGCTTGAGCCGTAAGGCTCCAAAAGAGTACGAGGAGGGAAAGAAGAAAGAGTCGTTTCATCAAGAAAAAAAAGGGCTATGACTCGTGCATTGTATGCCCTCCCGGGGTTTTGCGGTAGACGTGCCGGTAAAGCTCTTGCGCATAGTGTTCGCTATCTTGCCCCTTTGCTGCCCATTCATTCCCCATCAGGTAGAGAGGAATAGGCGGTCTATCCTCGCCATACGAGGGCTGGATATAGGAGCGTGAGAGCACCTGCATACCCATGGATTCGTAGAAGGCTAGGCGTCTCTTGCTCCACTCGTCTAAGGGCGGTTCTACCTCAAAGACGAAAGGGGTCTCCGTGGGAGTCTCCCTCTTCAGCAAGCCTAGCACCTCCCGCCCGGTACCCCGATTGCGCTCGGTGGGGAGTATCGCAAAATGCTCTCCGTAGTAGAAGCCATCCAAATGCCACGTAGAGAGGAAACCCACAAGAGCCTCATCCCGATAAATCAGATGCAGCAGAAAGCGAGGCTCCGAAGCCAACAGAGCCTCGAAGTCTCGCCTAGATCGCCGCTCAGCGGCTGGGAAAGCCTCCTCCATCAATTGGTGAATGAAGGTGAGTTTGTCGCCATCATCCGCCCATCGGAAGGGGGTTAAAACAATTCCCATAGGGGGAAATAATTATTTATTGATAGCTACAATGCCGGGGAGATCTTTGCCCTCAATGGCTTCGAGCAGGGCACCACCGCCGGTAGAAACGTACGAAACCTTATCGGCCACCTCAAAGAGATGCACACAAGCCACGCTGTCGCCGCCCCCTACGAGAGAGTAAGCACCGGCTTCTGTTGCTGCCACGATGGACTGCGCCAAAGCCTTAGAGCCATCGCGGAAGTTGCTCATCTCGAAAACCCCGGCAGGACCATTCCAGAGGATCGTTTTAGCCCCACGGATTGCTTCGTCGTAGAGAGCCATTGTCTTAGGACCCACGTCGAGGCCCATCCAACCATCGGGTATATTGTCAACGGGAGCCACCTGAGTATTGGCATCATTGCTAAAGGCATCAGCCACCTTTGCATCCACCGGCAAAACGAGGCGCACCCCTTTTGCCTTTGCCTTCTCTACGATGGCACGGGCTACGTCCATCTTATCGTCTTCGCACAAAGAGCTACCCACCTTGCCGCCATAGGCCTTGGCAAAGGTAAAGCACATACCGCCCGTTATGATGAGGGTATCCACTTTGTCGAGCAGGTTGTCGATAATATCAATCTTAGAAGAGACCTTAGAACCTCCCATGATAGCCACGAACGGACGATGAATGTCGCCCAAAACTCGCTGTACGGCATTTACTTCTTGCTCCATCAAGAAGCCAAACATTTTGCGATCGGTGGGGAAGCTATCGGCGATAAGAGCCGTAGAAGCGTGCGCACGGTGAGCGGTACCAAAGGCGTCATTCACGTAGCAATCGGCAAGGGCGGCAAGTCTCTTGGCAAACTCGGCTTGACGCGGTTTGAGGGCTTTCTTAGCCTCTTTCTTTTCTTCGGCTGTGGCATCTTCGGCGAGGCCTCTGGGCTTACCCTCCTCTTCTTCGTAGAAGCGAAGATTTTCTAAGAGAAGTACATCTCCATCTTTCATCCCGGCAATAGCCTTCTCTACCTCGGCTCCCACGCTATCGGGCACAAAGGTCACAGGGCGACCTAGCAATTCGGCAAGATGGGGCACCAGATGGCGGAGCGAAAGTTTGTCGCTAACCCCTTTGGGGCGACCTAGATGCGAGGCAATGATCAGGCGGCCTCCGTCTGCAATAATCTTGTTGAGCGTGGGCAACGCAGCTCGCATACGTGTGTCGTCTGTAATTTGTAGGTTGTCGTCGAGGGGCACATTGAAGTCCACTCGCACAAAGGTTCTCAGTCCTTTGAAATTAAAATCCTTGATGTTCATTCTCTTTGGAATAGTATAATTGGAGTTTAGATTCTGCACAAATTCTTGCGTTCGGAGAGCCATGGCGCCATCGGCCAAGAAGCGGAGACGCTCAAAACTTATTGCCTCCCGATCGAGGTGCTTGCTATCCTCTTGCATTTCGCGGAATAGCTCGTTGGGCTCTCCGTAGCGCTCCAGAGCCATACGCATGGCAGCCAAAGCCTCTCGCTCCTCACCCTCGGCAATATGCACATAGGCACTATTGAGGTAGTCGCTCCCCTTCACCCCGGGCTGGGAGAGCAGGGTACGATAGTAACCTCTAGCGCGCTCATAGTCACCCTTGGAGAGGAGGCACCAGGCTACCAAACGAGCTACCTGTCTCTCGCCGTCGGGTGCCGAGAACTCATATTTATAGAGATAAGAAAGAGCTTCATCGAAGGCTTTCATCTCCATATAGACCCCTGCAATCTTGAGCAAGGGGGTCAGATTGTCGGGATTCTTCTTGAGAAGATCCTCAAGCGTCTCTATTGCCTTCTCGGGCATGTTTACACGCTGATAGCAAACGGCCAGACGTGACAACTCTTTGGGGGATGCGTCCTCTACGAGGTCGGCATGGCGGTAATGCCTAATTGCCTCTCGGTAATCTCCCATAAAGAAGCAGCTATTAGCCCAAAGATTCAAGGTGTTGGCATCGGTATCGAAGAGCTGAGGTGCGGAGGCAATTTGCATGCGCACCTTGGCATAATTCCTACGAGCGTAGAAAAAGAGAGCCGCCCCTCGCACCATAGACTCAATGGGGAGTACCTCCTTGAGGACCGGGAGCTTTGCCACCATGATATCTTGCCGGAATATATCCACAAACTGCTCGTGCAGGGGGAATAACTTGGTGAATCTGTAGAAATCTTCGACGTATACTTTCGCACACTTAGGCATCAAAGACTCCGCCGATAGCTCACCCAGCATGGCTCCGTTGAGGTCATCGGGCATCTCTATACCCATCACTTTTATTCCCGCTCCCAGCCTATCGAAGGTGATAAAGAGGGAGTATAGATCCGAATCGCAGAGCTTTCCCTTGAGGAGGGGGTAGAGCTTTCGGAGATTTTCGTTCCTAGTCAGCACTCCGGCAATGCGGCTGTGCTCCTCGTCAAAAGGCAGGAACCACGAAGAAATGGAGTTGAAAAAGTAATCACTTTTATTCTCTTTGAAGCTACCAAACAAGAGGTCTTCGCCCTCCTGTTCCAGCGTGCCAAACTCTTGGAAGAAGGAGCTCATCTCGGCCGAATCCGACACTTTGTCGAAGATCTGATCTAGCTTATCCTCAGTCAGATTCTCGTCCGTATCCTCTTCTATGGAGCTCCATTTCGCCTTCATCTCTTGCAGCATATCGGGCATAAGCTCCCCTATTTTTTTGGAGAGTTGCTCCGTCTCTGTAGCGTGCGTATAGCGCGTCCAGAGGTGAATAAAAGCGGCTGCAAACAAGGGGTTTTTGAGGGATTTCTTTAGGAGAGGCTCAAGCCATGGCAAGAAGAGAGGTAACCGATCACGATAGAGATAGAGGCCAACAAAAACACCCATAGCAAGGCGCACCATATAGGCCTCACTCGTAAACGGAGAGGCGGCCTCACGCAGGAGGAACTCCATCTTAGTCTCATCCCAGTAGGACATCAAGCCCAGCGTAATAGCCGAAGCGGCTACCAAACGCACATATTCACTCGAGGCAGAGAGGCGATCCAGCTCCGCCTCCGTGAGCGACTCAGATACCCACAGGGCCTCAAACAGCAGGTCTACAAGAGTGTCGAAGCTATCACGCTCCGTCTCTTTGAAAGTGGGGCGTGATAGATCTTCGAGCAAATTTTCTATTGACAAGCCCTTACGAGCCTCCACCACAGCCCAACGGCGGAAGTAGAGCGAACCCGAGTCTTTGCTGCGCACCGCCCGATAGACTCTATCGCTTAGCCTCAGCAATTTCACTTTGAGTTCCTCTATAATGTACGCTCTATCGGGGTCTACAATGCCCTTATCGAGGTATCCCAACATCATTCCGTAGATGCTTTCTTCTTGGGATAAGCTCTCCCCCAGGCTATGTAGGGCCTGCTCTTCGATTGTTTGTTTGAGGAGAAAAATAGCTTCGTAAAAGCGGTTGGATAGGATATACTCGTTAATGGTCTTTCTATTCATAGTGATGAATGGGGAGAAGGGATCGTCTATACGAATGTCGTTATTATTTTCTTTTTAGCGAGGCTTCGGCGCGCAAAAGGCGCTGATGGTGGCAGAAGAGGAGCTTGCCCTCATCGTCGTGCAGATGCATTCCATTCCCCTCGCAGTAGCGCCACTGGAGGCAATCGGCACACTGGTCTCGGCGAGCCCAAGTACGATTGCGGTAGGGGAGGAAGCGATTCTGCCACACGGTCCAGAAGTCATCTTCACGTACATTGCCCTGCTTATAGTCGAAGCGGATACTCGGGCAGGCACTGATCGTTCCATCGCAGAGGATAGAAGCCACCTCCACACCTGCGTAGCAAGTATAGGGATGGGGACGTACCTCGCCCTCAAAACCGCCCAAAAAGCCCTCGCAACCATAGGAAGCTGCAATGCGCCCCTCCCTATTGGTGTCGCGGATAAACTCCATAAGCCGGTAAAAATCCTCATCGCTAAGCTGCAAATTAGGGTCCTCAGCCGCTCTCCCCACGGGGAAAATGGTAAAAAGCCGCCACTCTTTAAGCCCTAGGCCAATCAAGTAGTCTCGAAACTCGGCGAGGTAACCAAAGTTCATAGGATTGACGCAGGTAACCACATCCCAGCGCACCTGCTCCGTCTTTGCCATAAGCTCAACGGCGTGAGAGGCTCGGGCAAAACTCAAATGATGCCCACGGAGGTAATTGTGCGCTTTTTCGAAGCCATCCAGACTAATTGTAAGGGAATGCAAGCCGCTGCGCAATAGACTCTCAAGACGCTCTTCGTTGAGAAGCATCCCATTGGTCACGATGCCCCAGGGGTACCCTCGGCGGTAGAGCTCAAGCCCGATGGCGTCAAGATCTTGACGCACCAAGGCCTCGCCACCCGTAAAGATAACGAGCACCTTATGCGGATCTACGTGAGGCGTTATGCTATCGACCACACGGAGGAATTCCTCTCCGGAGAGTTCTTTGGCGTCACTATCCACGTGGCAATCGCTACCACAGTGCTTGCACGCCAAGTTGCATTTGAGCGTACACTCCCAAAAGAGCGTGTTGAGTTTATGCTCGGCCACGCACTTGCGGCGGTAAGAACGATATGCCTCTAGCGAAATGCGCTGGCGGAAAGAGATTTTGCTCCCGCTCATTTCGAAGTATTTTCTTTAGGTACCGGAGCCATGGTGAGGGTTACCTCTTTTTTAATCGTCCCTTCATACCAATGCCCCTTCGACTTGTCTTTGTGGATATCAGCAGGGGTTATCGCTACCGAATCCACCTTAGTTTCCCAACGGCCGTTCTTAGCTCCGTCTGCATCTACGGCTCGCACGTAGAGCATATTTCTACCAAAGGCCGATGCATTATTAAATATTTGAGCGACACCGGTGGCATCGGTTTGGTGGTTTTTAGTCCATGGCACAAAACCGCCCTCTGCATAATTTGATTTCTCAAGAAGAGTAACTTCTATGCCCTCGATAGGCTTACCCTCGGGGCTCTGTACCTTGGCTTTGACTTCGTACTCCACATAGGGGCTTCCATACTCTACTCTACCTCCGCCTCCCAATCTGTCGCAAGAGGTGTGAAATAGTCCTAGGAAAGCTGCACTCCCGATACTGAGGAGGCTTGCTACGCGTTTCGTTAGTTTTTTCATTGTGTTGATCGTTTATAGGGTTTCACTTTACTAGATTAAATCCATTGTGATGGGTCTTCTTATCAAACATCTTGAAGTGGAGTGGGCGAAAACGGACGCTTATTTCGAAACCTAGTCGTTACGAACCAGCTCCATGGTCAGGGTTATCTCTTTTTTGATAGTCCCTTGATACCCAAAGGTCTCCGGATGGATTTTATGTATATCCGAAGGGGTTATCGCTACCGAGTCTACCTTAGTCTCCCAGCGACCATTCTTAACCCCGTCCACATCCACAGCTCGCACGTAGAGCATTGCTCCGCCAAAGCCCGATAGCCCGTCATGTACATAAGCAATGCCGTTGGCATTGGTTCTTCCGATTTTACTCCATGGCACAAAGTCTCCTTCTGAGTTTTCTGATCTCTTAAGAAGAGTAACCTCTAGGCCTTCAATAGGCTCACCTTCAGGAGTCTGTACCTTAGCTGTGACATCATAGTCAACGTAGGGGCCATACTTTCCTCCGCCTCCACCCCTAGTTCTGTCGCAAGAGGTATGAAATAACCCTAGGAAGGCTGCACTCCCAATACTGAGGAGGCTTGCTACGCATTTTGTTAGTTTTTTCATTGTGTCGGTTGTTTATAGGGTTTCACTTTACTAGATTAAATCCATTGTAATGGCTCTTCTTATCAAACATCTCAGAGGGGAATGAGCGTAAACGTCCGCTTACTTCGAAGGGGTTTCGTCTTGAGCCGGCTCCATGGTCACGGCGATTCCCTTTTTGAGGACACCCATGCACCAACGCTTCTTCGGTTTCCTACTCTGTATATCTGATGGGAATAGGGGTATCGAGTCCACCTTGGTGGCCCAATGGCCGTTCTTAACTCCATCCACATCTACGGCTTGCACATAAAGTTTATTTCCCGATCCGCCGAGATTACTCGCTTGTGATATTTGTGCAATACCCGAGGAATTCGTTTGTACAGGGGTCACCAATTTTACTATGCGGTCTCCCTCTTCTGTATAATATTTCCGAACTACAGCTACCTCTATACCCTCGATGGGTTTTCCATCGGGGCTCTGTACCTTTACTTTCACATCGTACTCCATGTAGGGAGTACCATACTCCACTCCCCCTATTAAGTGACAAGAGGTGTGGAATAGCCCCAGAAAGGTAGCACATCCAACGCTGAGGAGGCTTGCTACGCGTTTTGTTAGTTTTTTCATTGTGTCGGTCGTCTATAGGTGTTCACTTCATCAATACATCCATCGTGACTATCCTGCCTATCGGACATCAGCCTCTAGAGAGAGCGAAGAGGGTGAGACGCCTATTCTTTCTAGGTGCACCACAAGCTCCTTACGAGCTGTTTGGTGCACAAAGTCGCCCTTGCTCAACCGGATGGTTCCATACCAAGGACGGTACATATAATCCCTGCCAGAGGCTTTAGCATCCCGCACGCGCAGGTGGATAGGCTGCATCACATTCGCAATATAGACATCTTTGCTTAGCTTAGCCACTCCTCGCACATTGGTCTCAGCCGAGGCACTTACCTCCCGCTCCAAGGGCATCTCTATCAGTTCGAGCACCATCCCTTCGAGGGGGGTATTTTGGGAGTCTAGCACGGTTACTACAATCTCCAATACACCATCGGGGCGACCCGGAGCCTGGATCGGAGTCTCCGCAAGAGGGGTATCAATAAGATTACATCCTGCCAGCAATAGCACAAGCATCACCGGCAAGAGAATGAGTTTGAATTGACAAAATTTCTTCATTGTTTTTGGTGTGTTATTTTGGTGTGTTTATTGAGAGCAACAAGAGCATGGCCCCACCTCTTCCCTACACTAGGGCTCGGGGGTCTCTTGTTTTAGAGAGTCGATTTCTTCTTTTGAGTCGGGGGCTGGGGATATCTCCTCCACCTTCTCGTATGTCCGATAGGGAACGCCATACATTACCCTGGGCATTTCCTCTACTTTTTCTTTCTTTCGGGGATTAGGGTTCCGCCCTAAAGAGTCCCCTTTTTCACCTCCTTTTCTTGCACCCAAGAGGGCGCAACCCGACAGAAAAAGAACCGATAAAGAGGCAAATGTAACTGCCAATACAGAGCTGATACAGACTTTCTTTCTTCTTGCCATACCCATACTTCTTTTCTAAAGAGTCACAAAATAGAAAAGGCATCACCTCTCCCGAGAGGATCCACCCACCCCAAAGGTACTACTAAAATAAATCTCAACCAAATTCTAACAATGCCTGCGAAGAGAAACGCCCTCGCCCTACACAGCAAAGCACTGCCGAGCAAAAAGTTTTTCTCCATAGGCTGATTTCTTCTTCCCTTTTCGGGTAATTTTCGAAAAAATCTTGCCCGTGAAATATTTTCTTTTTGCCCCGTGGCGGAAAAAATATCAGGCAGCGAAATTTTAAGGTTTCACAAAAGAAGTAAGAGACCGCTCTCCCTCGCCCCACGAATTGTACCTTTGCGGCGAAATGAGCGAAACCCTCTTTACCCACCCCCAACCGCTAGCCCGAGCTCTCGTCGATTGGTTCGAAGAGAATGCCCGAGAGCTCCCATGGCGCACCACTCGCAACCCCTACCACATTTGGCTCTCGGAGGTCATACTGCAACAAACGCGCGTAAACCAAGGGCTCGACTACTTTCTTCGCTTTGTGGAAGCCTTCCCCTCCGTTACCGACCTGGCACAAGCCTCCGAAGATCAGGTACTCAGCCTATGGCAGGGACTTGGCTACTACAGCCGAGCGCACAACCTCCATCGTGCAGCACAAGTTATAGCCACGGAGCATCAGGGGATATTCCCCAAAGATTTTGCCTCGATACGTGCTCTACCCGGGGTGGGCGACTACACGGCCGGAGCCATTGCCTCGTTTGCATTCGATCTGCCTTACCCGGCCGTAGATGGCAATGTACTGCGCGTAGTCAGTCGGCTTCTAGCAAGCGAACTCCCCATAGACACCCTGGGCGGGAAGCGACTCTGCACCCAAGCGGTGGAGGAGTTACTCGCCACCCAACTCCCCCCTAGCAAACTGGGGCAAGCCCTTATAGAGCTAGGCGCACTGGTCTGCACCCCTCAATCTCCCCAATGCTCCGCCTGCCCTGCCTCCTCGTGGTGCCGTGTAGCGGAGCTCCCTCTCGCTCGTCTCCTGCCCATAAAGGGGAAAAAGCTAACCCTTAGAGATCGCTACTTCAGCTACATCTATAGTACCCACCATCAGCAAGTCTTACTAGAGAAGCGAGGGCGAAACGACATCTGGCGAGGGCTGTATCAATTCCCTTTGTTTGAGAGTGAGAGGTCCCAAGCACCCGAATCGGTAGCCCATTGGCTAGAGCACGAGCTCTCCTACTCGGGAGAGTTACGCCTTGCGCCCACTACTTTCACCCTCGAGCACCGGCTCTCCCACCAAATACTTCACATCACCATCTACACCGCCGAACTTGAGTCCGACACCCTAGGGAGCACCAAGTACCAATGGGTAAACCGGAGCGAATTGGGCGATTACGCCCTCCCCACGCCTCTCGTCCGCTTTCTTGAGCAACTGCGCTGACTTTCCCCCTCGACTAGCCCCCATTTACGCCATACCCTTCCATCCCATCTCCCTCCCTCGGCATCATTTTGACTATTCGCAACGAAACAATATAGCTGTAGATAAAAATAAATGCTTACCTTTGCAGTGAAGATTGCGGCCGTGGTGTAATTGGTAGCCACGTTAGACTTAGGATCTAATGCTGCGAGGCGTGAGGGTTCGAGTCCCTCCGGCCGCACTCTCCTCAAGATTAATCATTGTGTATCTGTATGGCTCTGGGGCATCCTGGAGCTTTTTTGGTCAATAGGGCTTGCTTAGCGCTCTCCAATCCATATCTTTTCTAACGCTTTTCCCGAAATAGGGTAGTCATATCTCAGTTTATACGGAAGAGGGCAGAGACTTTCTGATTACGGTAAAGAAGTGTGCATAGGAACGAGAATCCTTTGTACATTTGTACTAATTAAAGACATTGATACCCATGGATAGTAATAAAGTATTATTCGTTAGCGGTATAGATACCGGAGTAGGGAAAACCTATGCCACGGGCATTTTGCTCCGCCAGATGCGGGAGGCAGGCCTCCGTGTGATCAGCCAAAAACCTGTGCAAACGGGCTGCGAGGGGCGTAGCGAAGACCTTGATGTACACGACGCTCTAGCCCCCCATCTTGATCCCGAGCAACGAGCAGAGCCCTACCGCTGCACCTATCTTTATAAGTATCCTGCATCACCTCACCTTTCGGCTCAGCTGGAACAACGTCCCATAGACCCTAAAAAGATCGATTCTGACACCCAAGAGCTTCTCTCGTTGGGCTACGATCGTATCCTAATGGAGGGTGCCGGAGGGCTTATGGTTCCACTGACCCCCGAGCTCCTTACCCTCGACTTTATTGCTCAGCGGGGCTATCCCGTAGCCTTAGTTACCTCGGGGCGACTGGGGAGCATCAACCACACCCTACTGAGCTTGCAAGCACTACAAGATCGGGAGATACCGATAGAGCGGGTCATCTACAACCACTATCCCCCCGAAGAGGCCCCCATAGCCCACGAGACTATAGCATATCTTAAGCATTACCTTGCAACCTATTTCCCCTCCACTCTGTGGCAAGAGATAGGATACGAAACATTGGACTCCGAGTCTTCTGACAAATAACATTGCGTATGAAAGAGACGGTTACTCCTCAGCCTCAAGGGCTGCAAGACATAGTATATTACGGAAGCGAAGCGGAGCAGGAGATGGTGCGCACAGCCTTCGAAGCCCTACTTCACGACTACCAAATGAGCAATCATCGTCGCAAAGACGAGATCATCATTAAGGCATTCAATCTAGCGAACAAAGCACACGCAGGGGTACGGCGCCGCAGCGGAGAGCCCTACATCATGCACCCCATAGCGGTGGCCTATATCGTTAGCCACGAGATGGGGCTTGGCTCCACCTCTATCGCCTCGGCGCTCCTGCACGATGTAATAGAAGACACGGAGTACACCGAAGAGAACATCCGCGACATGTTTGGCGACAAGATAGCCCAAATCGTGCAGGGGCTTACCAAGATCTCGGTGGAGATGTTCAAAGATCAGGAGGATGTATCTGCCCAGGCGGAGAATTTCAGAAAGCTGATCCTTACCATGAACGACGATATACGCGTCGTCCTCATCAAAATAGCAGACCGCCTGCACAACATGCGCACTCTTGAGTCGATGCCCACACACAAGCAACTCAAGATCACGGGAGAGACGCTCTACGTCTACGCACCCATTGCCCACCGACTTGGGCTCTTTACCATCAAAACAGAACTCGAGGAGCTATGCTTCCACATAGAGCATCCTGCCGAATACAACGAGATTAAAAACAAGATAGAGGCTAGCGAAGAGCAGCGAACTCTCCTCTTTGAGCACTTTGCCGCCCCACTACGCGAGGTCTTTGCTCGCAAGGGGCTTAACTACGAGATGAAGGCGAGGGTGAAGAGTTGCTACTCGATTTGGCGCAAAATGCAGGAGAAAAAAATCCCCTTCGAAGAGGTGTACGACCTCTACGCCGTGCGCATCATCTTTGAGAGCCAAGAGGGCATCCCCGACAAAAAGGTGTGTTGGGATATTTACTCCGAGATCACAGACCTATACCGCAACAAGACAGACCGCATCCGCGACTGGGTTAGTTCTCCCAAGACCAATGGCTACCAAGCGCTCCACCTTACCGTGATGGGGCCCGATGGAGAATGGATAGAAATACAGATACGCTCGCGCCGCATGGACGATATAGCGGAGCGTGGATTTGCCGCCCATTGGAAGTACAAAAGCGAAAACGTGGAGGAAGACTCCGAGCTCGATCGCTGGATAGAAACGATCCGCGAGATCCTGGAGAATCCCACTCCGGACTCGATGGACTTCCTCGATACGATCAAGCTCAATCTCTACTCCGACGAGATCAGCGTCTTTACCCCCAAGGGGAAAGTTTTCACTCTTCCCAAGGGAGCTACCGGGCTCGACTTTGCCTATGCCCTCCACGGAGAGCTGGGGAATAAATGTCTCGGTATCAAGATCAATCATCATCTATTCCCCCTGAGCCATACCCTCAGGAATGGGGATCAAGTGGAGGTAATCACAAGCCCGACCCAAGAGCCTCATCCCGAATGGCTCAAGTACGTAGTGACCGGGAAAGCTCGGATGAAGATCAACGCTGCACTACGCAAAGCAGACCGAGAGAAAACCGCTTTAGGAGAAAAAATGGTAACCGAGCTGCTCGAGGCCGAGGGGCAAACCATCACACCTCTCCTACTCGACAAGATTGCCAGTTACTATAACTTCCACAAGAGAGAGGATTTCTTCTTGGCCGTAGGGAACCGCTCCATAGAGCTACCGGAGTCTTTCCGCAAGGTCTTCCAAGGGGCTGATGGCAACTTCTTCTCGCGTCTATTCCGCCCTTCAAAGAAAAACAGAGAACTCACAGCCGCCACCATCGAAGAGGCACAATCTCCGGATAAGCCCAATACAAAGAAGCCCTACCTTCTGGAGCAACACCTCCTCACCCCCAACTACACCATAGCCCCCTGCTGCTCTCCTATCTTGGGCGATGATACGGTAGGGTTTGTTACCGACAACGGCACCATCATGGTACACAAGCGTAATTGTCCGGAGGCAATGCGACTCAAAAGCAGTAAAGGGAATCAGCTTATCGAGACCGTTTGGGGCGACCATCCGCACTCCCTTTTTGAGGCAACTCTCGCCATCAAAGGGATGGACTCAATCGGTATTCTCAACGCTATTATCCAAGACATTAGCGAGGACTTTTACCGCTCCATTACAAGCATCAACCTCTCGGCTCAAGGGGGAGTTTTTGGTGGAGAAATCAAGGTGATGGTACACGACGTGGAGGATGTACGTCGCATCATAGAGGGGCTAAAACAAAAAGATACGATCGCGTCGGTCACTCGGGTCTAAGGCCACTTCTCTTTTTCCTATCCATAGCGGACACCCTAAGCAAAAGCGAGGTGTCCGTTCTTTTTTTATACAGCAAAATAGACTACCTTTGGTTGTAGATAAATGAAACACCACTAAACAAACAAGAGCTATGACAGTAAAAGAGTATATCGCAGCCCACGAAGAGGAGTTCCTACAAGACCTGTTCGCGCTGCTTCGCATCCCCAGCATCAGTTCGCAGAGCGAGCACAAACCCGATATGGTACGCACGGCTGAGCACTGGAGGGACTACCTCCTCGCCTCGGGCATGCAACGAGCCGAAGTTTATCCCACCCCTGGTAATCCCGTGGTTTTTGCCGAGCGCATTATAGACCCCAGCGCAAAAACCATCCTTATATACGGCCACTACGATGTAATGCCTGTGGAGCCTCTTGAGCTTTGGAAGAGCGAACCCTTCGAGCCCGTCATCCGCGACGGACACATTTGGGGGCGAGGAGCCGACGACGACAAAGGGCAAACCATGATACAGGTAGCCGGGCTCCGCACCGCCTTAGCTCTCGACCTCGTGCGTTGCAACGTAAAAATCATATTCGAGGGAGAGGAAGAAATCGGCTCTACCCACTTGGAGGCATTCTGCCAAGAGCACAAAGAGATGCTTCGTGCTGACGTGATTTTGGTATCAGATACAAGTATGGTCGGCCGCAATACCCCCTCGCTCACTACGGGTCTACGCGGACTTGCCTACTGGGAAATAGAGGTAACCGGTCCCAATCGCGACCTCCACTCGGGGCACTTTGGCGGAGCTGTTGCCAACCCCATCAACGAGCTCTCAAAAATCATTGCCCGGATGGTGGATGAGAAGGGACGCATTACGATACCCCACTTCTACGACGATGTAGTACCCCTCTCGAAGGAAGAGCGAGATATGATTGCTCAAGTACCCTTCTCTCAAGAGGCCTACTGCAAAGCCATTGATGTGGACGCCGTATTTGGCGAAGAAGGCTACAGCACTCTCGAACGCAATAGCTGCCGCCCCAGCTTCGACGTATGCGGCATTTGGGGAGGCTACACGGGCGAAGGTGCCAAAACGGTGCTTCCCTCTAAGGCGTACGCCAAAGTATCTACTCGCCTTGTAGCCAATCAAGATCACGATAAGATCTCTAAACTCTTTGTAGACTACGTAAAGCAGATTGCTCCTCCCTACGTACGCGTCAAAGTAACACCCATGCACGGAGGCGAGGCTTACCTCTGCCCCATCGATCTCCCCGCCTATAAAGCAGCCGAGGAGGCGTGTGCCGTGGCTTTTGGTCAGCGTCCTCTAGCGGTACGCCGCGGAGGGAGTATCCCCATCATCGCCACCTTCGAAAAGGTTCTTGGTATCAAGAGTGTACTCATGGGCTTTGGTCTCGAAAGCAATGCCATCCACTCTCCCAACGAAAACTTCCCCTTGGATATATTCCGCATTGGTATAGAAGCCGTTGCCGAATTCTATAAACTCTACCGATGAACAACGAAAAACCGATATTGATAACCGGTGCCCTTGTCAATGGATCCATACAAGATCTATTGATTGAGGGCAACCAAATAGCTCGTATTGCCCCGAGTATCCCTGTAGCCGATCACTACGACGTGCTGGAGGGATGCCGCCGCGTGGTGGTACCGGGGATGGCGAATACGCATACCCATGCTGCCATGACCCTCTTCCGCGGTTACGGAGATGACCTGCCCCTGATGCGCTGGCTCGAAGACTACATCTGGCCCGTGGAGGCGCACATGACGGAGGAGGATGTCTACTGGGGTGTACGGCTTGCCTGCCTCGAGATGGTACGCACGGGTACAACGGCGTTCCTAGATATGTACGCCTTCCCCATGGCAACGGCTCAAGCCGTAGAGGACTCGGGGATGCGAGGCGTGGTGAGCTACACGCTCTTTGACCGAGGGGACGCAGAGCGCGCCAAGCTCGACAGAGAAAATTGTAGCCGCTACCGCAAAGAATTTGAGCAGTTCTCCTCCCGAGTGGTCTTCTCTATCGGTCCACACGCCATCTACACGGTAAGCGGCCCACAACTCCGCTTCTGCCGCGACTTTGCAGACGAAACAGGCGTGCTGGTTCACCTCCATCTCTCAGAGACCCAAACCGAGATAGAAAATGCCGTCAAGGAGTACGGGTTGCGCCCTGTGCACTATTTGGAAAAACTTGGAGCACTCAGCGATAAGTTCGTACTAGCACACTCGCTTTGGATGGAGGATGACGAACTAGACGTTATCGCTCGCCATGGAGCTGCCACCGTGCATAACCCGGCTTCCAATATGAAGCTAGCGTCGGGCTACGCCTTTAAGTTTGAGGAGATGAAAAAGCGTGGAATCCGAGTGGGAATCGGTACAGACGGATGCTCCTCTAGCAACAATTTGGATATGTTCATCGCCATGCGTATGGCGGCTCTTCTGGGCAAAGTATGGCGTTTCGACCCTACAGCAACAGCCGCCGAGGCAATATACCAATCTGCCACTCGCGAGGGCTACAACATACTAGGGCTTAATGGCGGCAGGATAGAAGAGGGAGCTTTGGCGGATCTTTGCCTCCTACGTACAGATCGCCCCACGATGGTACCCCTACACAACCTCACCTCCAACCTCGTCTACTCTGCCGATGGCTCCGTGGTAGATACCACTATTGTAGATGGTAAAATACTGATGCGCGAAGGAGTGATCCCGGGCGAAGAAGAGGTAATTGCAAAGGCGAATCAACGAGCACACAAGCTCATCAAATCCTACGGAATCAAACAATAAATAGGTAATGCTATGGAAATGAAAATGTATCACGAGGCTGCGGACTTCCTCCTCAAACGCCTCCCCTTCAAAGCAAAAATAGGTATCATCCTAGGCAGTGGCTTGGGAGAATTGGGAAATAAGATAGAAGACCCCACCATCATCCCTTATAGCGAAATCCCCAACTTTGCCCACTCTACGGCTATTGGTCATAAGGGCAATTTCATCTGCGGTAAGCTCGGGGGCGTCCCCGTTGTAGCTATGCAGGGGCGATTCCATTACTACGAGGGTTACCCCATGGAGCGCGTAACCTTCCCGGTACGTGTGATGAAGCTCATCGGCGTAGAGACGCTCTTTGTCTCCAATGCTGCCGGAGGTATCAACAACACCTACCACGTGGGCGATCTGATGATTATACGAGATCACATCAACAACCTGCCCAATCCGCTGATTGGTCCTAATATGGAAGAGTTCGGAGTACGCTTCCCCGATATGACCAGAGCCTACGACCGCGACCTCATCGCTCGTGCAGAACGCATTGCCAAAGAAGAAAACATCGAGGTAAGAAAAGGGGTATATGTAGGGCTAACCGGTCCCTCTTACGAAACTCCTGCCGAGTATCTTTTCTACCAACGTGTGGGTGGGGATGCTATCGGCATGAGCACAGTGCCCGAAGTACTTGTGGCACGGCACGCCGGAATCCGAGTATTCGGGATGTCGGTCATCACCAACGAAGGCTGGCACTTCGAGGGCGACTATACCAACGATGCTCAGGAAGTAATTGATGCTGCCAACGCAGCCAGCGAACGAATGGGACGTATTTTCCAGCGACT
This sequence comes from uncultured Porphyromonas sp., assembly GCF_938023125.1. Lineage (GTDB taxonomy): Bacteria > Bacteroidota > Bacteroidia > Bacteroidales > Porphyromonadaceae > Porphyromonas. Next base: position 55,303 of record NZ_CALHDW010000006.1, on the reverse strand, counting down.
CATTAGCGAGATTGCCGAAGCTTAATGGCGACCTCCAACTCATCCCCTTACGCACCTTCGCTCACCGATGAAGAGATTATGGCTTCACTGCGGGCGAGGGTGCGCTCTCGTATGGACGGGGCAACTGCCGCTGCCATGCGTGCCTCCGGGGTGGACTATGCCTACAACTTCGGATTGTCTATCCCCCAACTGCGCGACTTAGCAAGCGAACTCCCCTCACGACTAAGCCTTGCCCAGAAACTCCTCTCTGCCCAACTGCGCGAGATGCGTATCCTTGGGCTTCTCTCCTTTCCACCTGAAACCCTAACCTATTCCCAGGCAATTTCCTTTGCAAAATCACTCGAAACGGAGGAACTTCTCAGCCTATTCTCCACTCACCTTTTGGCTAAGAACGAAAACGTTGTTGCCTGCTTTCCCCAAGGAGAATCCCTAAGGGTACAGAGGGTGTGGCTCAACGCGCTCTCTCGCCGACTCCTACAAAACTTCCCCACTTCGGGATTATCTCAAGCGATTGAGACGACGCTAGAAAGGCTCTCCGCCCAACCCGAGACGCTATCCGTAACCGAGATGGACTGGTTAGAGCGGCTCTACAACAACGAGGAATGGGCAAAACAGATGAGCCCTGCGCTCCGCTCTTGGACGCAACTCCCCGAGGAACACCCTCTCCGCAACGTCGCAAGCGACCTTCTATCGCTCTAGCGCACCACCCGCAACCCCTTCTTTCCCATAGCACATTTCGGCAAAAGCGCATCCACTTTCGCCGGAGGGCTTGCAGTTTCTCATAAAAAAGAAGGAGGACCACCCCAACGGCAGCCCTCCTTACTCCTGAAGAACTTATATAGATTTACACAGGATCCATTCCGGAATATCAGCGTACCGCCTTGAAAACAAGAGGCGTAGCACCTCCCATTACCACGATAATACAGGGATTCTCTTCGCCTGCGGAGATACTAAACAATACCCTACCGGCTTGAGGAGTAGCCACCGCGAGAAGACGACCCTCGAGATCGAGCAGGCGAACTTCTTTGCTCTCTTGGGGCAGATTCACTACTTCCCAGCCTTCGGAAGTCGCGCGCAATGCCACATCAGCCCCCCAAGCAACCGGCGCGAGGGCCGTCATCTCCGTTATCTTGAAATCTTTCCAAAGCGGAGAAGCCAAATAGGCACTCTTGCTCCCCTGAGGCACCATGAGGATACATTCACTACGGTTAATCCCCTCAAACACATCGTCTACAAAAGCACTCTCTACAGGAGTTGCCGTTTTTACTGTTATCTTCTTGATGTTTTTGCTTCCACAGAAAGCCCTCTCTCCAAACGCCGCAAAGTTGGGAGAGAACTCTACCTCTTCCAAATTGGTGCAATACCAAAAAGCGAAGTCGTCTATAGTGGTTGTGGCATCGGGCATCTTGCAAACTTTATTGCTCATATTGGGATAGGCGAGCAGTTTGGCGAGGTTCTTGGTGTAGAGAACACCCTCCTTTGCTGCATAGACGGTATTGCCCTCGTCTGCGGTGAAACGCTCCAATCCAAAACATCCGAGGAAGGGATTGCCGGAGAAAGAGGCTGCCGACCGACCAAAATTGACCTCCTTAAGACCTAGACACTCACTAAAAGCCGCATAACCAATCTCCTGCAAACTCTCGGGGAAAGAGATCTTCTCCACGGCATGATTGTGCCAAAATGACTTCTCCTTAATCTCTTTCAATCCGGAGCCAAAGGTAATTTCCTTAACCTTCTCGCAAGAAAGGAACGCGTCGGTAGCAATGCTCTCCAGCGAATTGGGGAAGTTTAGTTTCTCTATGGAAGAACAATTTCTAAAAGCAGCCACCCCAATTGTCTTTAGCCCTTCTGCGAATACAACGGTCTTGAGAGCCGCATCGCCCTCAAACGCCTCATTGGCGATAGACTCGACCGTGGTAGGGAAAGTGATCTTTCGTAGCGCAGTGCAATATCCGAAGCAGGAAGTTGGGATAGTCTTGATCCCCTTAGGCACGACGAATTCCTCTAGACCGGTGGCGCCGAAGAAAGCACTTTCGTCGAATGTTTCCATCTCTTTGGGGAGGTTGATCACCTTAAGAGCATCTGTCTGATCAAAAGAATTGTGACGGATCTCCTTTACCCCTTCCGGGATGGTTATCTCCTTTAGAGCACGACAGTGGGTGAAAGCATAGTTGCCCAAGAACTCCAATTTGCTCGGGAGCTTGATCTCTTCCAATACAGGGCACGCACCAAATACGGTTGCGTAGATATGAGTCACTTCGTCGGGAATGATCACCTCTTTGAGGTTTTCGCACTTAAAGAAAGCCCCAACACCAATAGAGCGGATATTCTTGGGGAGGGTAAGACTCTCAATCGTGGAGCAGCCATAGAATAGCTTCTCAGGGAGCATATCGGGTTTGGTCTCGTCCACAACGTACTCACGCATGTTACCCAAATCCTCCACACGAATGTAGTAGGTTCCACCACCGGGCACAATCGTTGCTTCCGAGAGGTCTATACGTCTCACAGAGGCGTGAGGCTTCCTAGCGCCATACTCATCGGAGCCACAGAATTGACGCAAAACTCGTAGGTCGTAACTATTGAGCTTGCCTATAATCTTGACCGACACAGCCGTTTCTTCCCAAATATTATCGGGAGCTTCGTCGTACAACTTACCGGCATCGGAGAGATTGACAACGGCGTCAAAATTTTCTTCCTGGGCACTAGCATGCCAGAGGGAGGCTGCACTGCACACCACCCAAGCCATCAAAACGAGTAGTTTTTTCATCATACTATTTGGTCTATAATTTCGTGAAATCAAATTTTTAGTAACTCATGGGAGGGCAACGCAAGGTCGTTTTATCATCCAATCGAATGAGATAAACGCCGTCTCCGGGAGCCTCCACAAACATACTGCTAGCGGTAACTTCCATACGACTTAGGAGCTTACCCGAGAGGTCGTAGAGAAGCAAGCATTGAGTTCCCATGGGGATATTGCCAATCACCCAGCCGTGCGAAAGTCTCGCAATGGAGATAGCATTTGCATCAATCTTCTCATTAGGCGAGCCCTCGGGACAGCCGGTTCCGTCTCCAAGATCAGACACCTGCCATCCTTTTGCTATAGCAAGGGCGGTATTACTGGTGGCAACAAAGGGCGTTTTGTTGAGCAAGATACATCCGCCGGCTCCGTTGTTATCATCTTTGGGTTCCTTAGCGCGCAACGACTTGTAGAGGTCGTTGAGGGCACAGTCGTTCATATCCGTTCCCTTTACCGATACGTAATACACCCCCTTAGCATTGGGGAGCGTCAGCTCTTTAATCGGGTTGGTATGCACATTGACGTGCACTAGCTGAGTCAAATTAACGATGGAAGAAAGATCGGAAATATGGTTGGCATAGCAGATGATAGTATTCAGATTCTCCAAAGAAGAGAGGTCTAACGTTGTAATTTGGTTCTCACTGCAAGTAAGACTATTGAGGGTTTTCATCCCCTTGACGGCGGAGATCTCCGATAGATTACAAGCACTAATATCCAACGTCTCTAGCGACATGGGGAGTTCATACTTCTCGAGCATAGGGTTTCTTGAGCAGTCCAACACCTTAAGAAGAGAGCATTTACTCAACTCCAACGTCTCTAATTTATTGGCGTAACAAGTCACATTCCACACGAGCGGGCAATTATCCAAACGGAGAGTCTTTATCTGATTGTTGTTACAAATCAGGTTGGTCAACTTGGTGCATTGGGAGAGATCAAGCGAAGTAATCGCACAAGAGGGGCACTCGATAACGGAAAGTTCGGTTAGCCCTTCGATATTGATGCTCGCCAAATTAACGCTGTTGTTTGTCGCAATCGTCTTAAGTTTTTTACAATCTCGTAGGTCTAGCTCCGTAAGCCCCGTGGCAGGAAGCAAAATCGTCTCAAACTCATTCTCCTTGGGGAGGACTAGTTTCTCGAGGCGATTATTGAGATAACCAAAGCCCGCAAAGAGGTAAGAGATCTTTTTATTGTTCGAAAGATCCAACTCTTTAAGCCACACTTGAGCCACATTTAGATGCCGAAGCTCAGGAGCTCTGGAGAGATCCAACGAAGGAATACGCGGACAACCCTCCAACACCAGCTTCTGAATCGGAGAATGCGAAGGCATAACAAAACTTGTCATCTTGCCCGAATTCTGACAAACAACGCTATCGAGCAACATATTATTGGAGAGATCCAGCGTCTCTAGAGGGATGCTTTCTAAGGTAAGAGCACGCAGATTTACATTCTTTGTAAGGTCTAATTTGGTAAAATAATTCTTCCTCGAAATAAGGTCGGTAAGCGGAGGCATATTTGTAACATCCAGCATCCCTAAGCCATTACCCGAGCACTCCAATACGGCAATATCACCGTGGAGTTCCAAATTTTTAGCCTTCGTTTTCCCTCGAATGGCAGTGGCCGTGGTGTGCAAGGTATGCTTTTCTACGGAACCATCTTCCCAAACCAACGAGACTTCCCCCTCCCGGCTTCCCATTAGAAGCAAGGCGAAATCACTGCCCACGTTGTCGAGAAAAGACATCTTGATAGAGTGCTCTTGAGCCAACACAGAAGTGCAAGCTCCGCCCAAGCAAGCTACAATCAAGACAAGAATACGAACTATTGTTCTTCTCATAATCTATTATTTTAATAAAATACTTAGCTCTACAGCCCGACAAAAACCCTGCAAAGGCGGATGGCATCCACCTTATTCCGTCAATCTAATTTCGTCTCTGCCCGAAAGTTACGACATTATTTCGAACACAACATTACAAATAGAAAGAAGAACAGAATAAAGCAAGAAAGAAACGATAGAAATACAACACCTCTTCTAACAATCAGCTATTTAATAAAAACTTAAAGCTGCTATCTGCCTAGCTAGAGGGGAGCAAAGAAAAAGCCCTCAGGGCAAAGTCTCGGGAGAGGAATGTAGCACAAAAACAAAATTCCCTCTCCCTTTCTTCGGATCTAGAGTAGGGGAGCCCTCTCTGCAGTATATTTTTCTATCTTTGCGTACACAAATTAGCTAAGCCGATGAAACGAAGAAACTCATCATATCACCCTAAGTGGCGTCCCGGAATGGACAGACGCAAAGTACACCGCCGCCGTGTACGCCGTACCCTACTCACCACCTTACTCATCGTCGTAGTACTGACTGTTGTAGGACTCATCGGGTTGTATCGCTTTGCCCCCATAGGGAAATCTGGGGAAGGAATGTATGTATATGTCACTGAGAACACCACGGCCGACGATGTGCTCCAGCAGATCGAAAAACGCATTTTGGTACGCTATCCCGGCGTGTTACATCGCGTGGCTCCTTGGGTTCTACGCACCAAAGGGAAACTTCAATCCGGGCGTTATCGCATTGAGCCCTCCATGAGCCTTCACACCCTTTTCGCCACCCTCACAAGTGGAGAAGAGAGCCTCGTTACCCTACAAATCACACGAGGGACTCGCACACAAGAGGAGCTGATAAAAACGCTAACCGGGGAGCTTAGGATGAAGCCCGAGAGCCTGAGAGAGCGACTGCAAGACGTCCAATTCTGCACCTCTCTAGGCGTGGATACCATTACCATACGTACCCTCTTTATGCCCAACGAATACAAGGTACGTTGGGATATTTCGCCCGACTCCCTTGTCGCTCTCTTCCACGAAGAGTATAAAAAGTTCTGGACCGACGAGCGCAAACGCCTTGCCACAGAAGCCGGATTCTCCCCGGCCGAGATTACAACCATCGCCTCCATCGTACAAGAAGAGAGCGCAAAGAAAGACGAGCACAGCACCATCGCCGGGCTTTATATCAACCGCCTTCGCGAGGGGATGAAGCTCCAAGCCGACCCCACAGCTCGCTACGCTTATGGCGACTTCACGGTCAAACGCATTGGGCAAATACAGCTGAGTGCCGACTCGCCCTACAACACCTATAAGGTAAAGGGATTGCCCCCGGGGCCGATCTGTTACCCCGAGCAAAGTACCATCGATAGCGTACTTCACTACAAAAAGCACGACTACAGATATATGTGTGCCCGAGCGGACTTCTCCGGCTACCACGCCTTTGCCTCCAACTACACGGAGCACAAACGCAATGCCAAAGCCTACCAAGCCGAATTGGACAAACGAGCCATTAAGTAAAGCGCTTTGACCGACTTTAGCGAAGCATTCTGCCGCACCGAGCTTTTGATAGGCGAGGAGGCCTTACAACATCTCCGCTCTGCGCACGTCCTACTCGTAGGGCTTGGAGGCGTGGGGGGAATAACGGCTCACCTATTAGTTCGCGCAGGGATTGGGCGACTTACCCTCGTGGATGGGGATAAAGTCTCCCTCAGCAATCTCAACCGACAGATGGTGGCTTATCAAGACACGTTAGGCACATTCAAGACGGAGGCCCTGGCACAAGAGCTGAGGCGCATAGAGCCCGAAGTAAACCTCACGTTGGTGACCCAATACCTCACTCCTGAGGATGTGGCTCCTCTCTTTGAGCAGTGTCACCCCGATTTTGTGGTGGACGCCATCGACACATTAGCCCCTAAAATGGAGTTGCTCGTAGAGGCGCATAAGCGCAAGATTCCCGTTGTTTCGTCTATGGGAGCAGGGGCCAAACTCGACCCCACAGCCCTCCACATCGAAGATATAAGCGCAAGCCACACGTGCGCTCTAGCCAAAGCCGTACGCAAAGCACTGCGAGAACGCGGCGTGCACAAGGGAATACCGGTTGTCTTCTCTACAGAGAAAGCCCTACCGCACGCCATACAATCCACCACCGCAGAGCCGGGTAAACGCTCCACCGTGGGCACCATCTCCTACATGCCCAATCTCTTTGGATGCTTCCTTGCTAGCTACGTATTAAGACAACTCGTCACCCCATACCTACCAACAACAGACTGATGCAAACCCCATTCATCGCCATAGAGCAACTCCACAAGAGCTTTGGCTCGCTCGAAGTATTATGCGGCGTCTCATTTTCGGTGACGCAAGGTGAAGTCATTGCCATCGTGGGAGCGAGTGGAGCAGGCAAGACAACCCTCCTACAAATCATGGGAGCTCTTGACACGCCCACCTCGGGGCAGGTCTGCATTCGAGGGGTGAATCCGCACACCCTCTCGGCTCGGCAGCAAGCGGACTTCCGCAACAAGCACCTCGGCTTTGTCTTCCAATTCCACGAACTACTCCCCGAGTTCACCGCTCTTGAGAACGCAGCCCTCCCTGCCCTCATCGCAGGTGAATCGCGGCGGGAGGCGCTAAAGCATGCAGAAGAACTCCTCACGATGCTCGGTCTGGCAGATCGTTGCCAGCATGCCCCTCGCGAGCTATCCGGAGGGGAGAAGCAGCGCGTGGCCGTAGCTCGTGCCCTCATCAATCATCCGGATGTACTACTCGCCGATGAACCCTCGGGTAGTCTCGATAGTAAAAATAAGGAAGAGCTTCATCAACTTTTCGCCCGCCTTAGCCGAGAGATGGGGCAAACGATCATCTTCGTAACTCACGACCGCACGATGGCAGAGCGAGCCGATCGCATCATCACACTGCGCGATGGACAAATCGAATCCGACGAAAGCAAATTGCCATCAAGCACCCAAACAGCCCCCCAAGAGAGCTATGAACTCGCATCTGAGTAAGTTCTTTCGTTTTGGCAAGAGCGACCTTCTTGTCTTTTTCTTCTTCGTCTGCTTGGCCGGCGTAGGAGCCACCCTCCTGCTCTGGGGTAAGCCACAAAGCAAAGAAAGACTACTCCCCCAAACGCATCAAATCGCCTCAAACACCCAAGAGACCTCCCTTTATAGCAACGGAGCCACCACCCAGGCAGGCAGGGCTAGCCTAGCAGCTCGAGACAGCCTCGTACTCAGCAAAGACTACGTAGGTCCGCCCGCTTCCGACCACAGCTACACCGGTAGCCGAAAAATTCCCGAGGGGATTACCCTCCCCCTCAACCAAGCCGACTCGGCAACGCTCACCCAAGTTCCCGGCATCGGAGCTACCTTTGCACAGAGGATTGTGCGCTATAGAGAGCGACTCGGCGGCTTTTACACCCTCTTGCAACTGCAAGAAGTCTACGGTATGACTACGGAGAAGTTCCAACAAATCTACCCCTACTTTACCCTAGGCACCGCCCCCCAACGCATTGCACTCGGCACGCTCCCCTACGATAGTCTGCCTCAGCATCCCTACCTCAATAGGGGGCAACGGAATGCCATAGCACGCATTCTCTACCGCGACGGCAAACTACAAGGTTGGCAACAACTCGCCAATTTGCCCGAGTTCACGCACGATGATAGTATCCGATTGGGGCACTATTTTACGTTCTAATTCTCAAACAAAAAGAGGAAACAAGAGCCTATGATTACCAAGATCTATCCCGAGACGCCCGACTGGGATCTCCTGCACAAGGTAGCTGCCCAAATACGTGATGGAGCTATTATTATCTACCCTACGGGCATTAGCTACTCCTACGGATGCTCTGCCTACAAAGCACGAGCCATTGAAGAGGTGTGTAGGCTCAAGGGGGTAGATCCCAAGAGGCATAGACTCACTATCATGTGCCGCGACCTAGCGGACTTTACACGCTATGCCAAGGTAGACAACACCTCGTTTCGCTACATCCGTGAGCACGAGAGCGACCCCATCACCTACCTACTGCCTGCCACCTCCGAGCTACCTAAGCTCCTCATTAACAAGCACGAAGTAGGATTGCGGCTCCCTCTACATCCGCTCACTGCCCTCCTTCTGGAAGTGCTCGACGAGCCCTTACTTACCGCCTCTCTTCCCAATAAAAAAGAGGACCCTGAGTACCGTACAGACCCCGAACTCATAGACGAGCTATACGGCCACGAGGTCTACACCATCTTGGATGGGGGTTGCGCCCTAGGCGGCACCACGGCCATCGTTTCCCTCACCCAGGGCGAACCCGAGACGATTCGCCCCGCCGATATCCCTCAGCCCCTCCACTAGCCGTAATCCCCATATCGCTTTTTCAGACGAAGTAATGAAGCAATTCTCGCCCCTACTCCTACCCTTTGTAGTCCTATCGTTGCTACTCACCAGCCTTATCATAGGCTGTGCCAAGCAAGCCTCTCCCGAGGGAGGCCCCTATGATATGACCCCCCCCAGGCTCATCAAAAGCGACCCCGCCAATGGAGCGACCCACTTCTCTGGGAAAAAGATCAAACTCACGTTCGACGAGAATGTAAAGGTGGAGAAGAGCAACGAAAAGGTAATCTTTGCTCCGCCTCAGAACATGACCCCTCGCATCCTCTCGGGTACCGGCAAGAGTATTACCATCATTTTTGAGGATTCTCTACACAGCAATACCACCTACACCATAGACTTTACCGATGCCATTGTAGACCTAAACGAGGGCAATCCTCTCGAAGGTTTTGTGTTTGCGTTCTCCACAGGCGACAAGCTAGACAGCATGGAAATACGGGGGCAAGTACTAGATGCTCAAGGGCTTTACCCCGTACCCAATATATTCGTGGGGGTACACCGGGAGGGACCCGACAGCCTCTTCCGCACCCAAGCCTTCCTACGCACAGGGCGTACCATGAGCGATGGCTCTTTTGTAATCACCCACCTAGCACCGGGCAAGTACCGGCTCTTTGCACTCAACGACCTCGACCACACCTTCAGTTATAGCCAGCGATCGGAGGGCTTTGCCTTCCTAAACGAACCCGTAGAGGCGGTAGCACCATCCACCAAGGCCGAGAAAGCGGCCTCCTTTGCAGCTGATTCTGTAAAAGAATCCAGCCAGGAAGCTCCCCCGGAATCAGCTGATTCTTTAGAAAATCCCGGGCAGAAACCGACTTCGGTTCCGGGCAAAAAGGAGGAGCCGGACCACCTACTTCTCTATTCGGTAGACTTGCCACAAAAAAATTTCTTGCAAAAGAGCGCCCGACAAGACTCCACTCGTATAACGCTCTCCTTTAGCCAACCGCTGGAGCAGCTCCCCCACGTGCGGATTTTGGGTGCACCCCTCGAAAAGAAGGATTTACTCCTCCCCCAGATTGACGAGAAGCGAAAAGAGGTAACCTATTGGATTACAGATAGCAACTACTGCAAGCAAGACACGCTGCAGGTACTTGCCCAATACCCCTCTCTCGACTCACTAGAGCACCCCACACTACAGACCGATACCCTTAAACTGATCTATCGAGCTCCCAAAAAGGGCGTAATCCGCAAAAAAATAGAAGAGAGACGAAATAAAGTCGCACAGAGCCAACGCAACGCCGAGAAGCCTCTTCCCCCTCCTTCGGCTCAAAGTGGAGAGGCGAACCACGATGGCCCTAAGGAGATGGTTGCCCCCGGCAATAGCGTAGGCGACGACCCCGCCTCCTCCAACACCACCCTAGAGGTGGACGAGAAAAATCCGCACCTCACACCCCAACTTGTCAGGAGCACCTCGCCCTTTGCCCTCACTCCGCGCGATACGATGGCTATCGCCTTTGCCCAGCCGCCCATCCACATAGATACGAGCAAGGTGCACCTATATAGTGTGGTAGACTCCACGGAGACGCCACAGACCGTGCAGCTACGCCTCCATCCCGAGCAGGCTCTGCAACTACAGATCCTAGCCGACCTTCGGTTGGGCACAAAGTACCGCCTCCAATTAGACTCCGCAGCAATTCACTCTTGCTACGGCATTCCCAGCCGCACCTCGTCCCTCGATCTCGAGCTGGAGAGTGAGGATAAATTTGGAGCCTTCACCCTTACATTTGACAGCTTGGCCACCCGAGGAGCAACGGCCTATGTAGAGATATTGTCCGAAGATAACAAGGTACTCATCGCTCGCCCCGTACTCCCCGATAGCACAATCACACTAGATATGCTGCCAGCCGGTAGCTACTACGGCCGTCTGTGGATAGACCAAAACAACAATGGTAAGTGGGATGCCGGTCACTACCCCACCAGCCAACCCGAGCCCTCCTACCTCTACCCCAAGGCAATGACCATCCAAGCTAAGTTCACCAACGAGATTCATTGGAATGTAACGGAAGTCCCCCTCTCCAAGCAGCGTCCTTCCGGGTTAAAACTGAGCGAAGAGGCAAGCCGTAGAGCAGCCCAATCTGAGCAAAAGAGGGAGCGTAACAACCTCAATGAGGAGTATATTAAGCGGATGCGCGAGCGGTATGGCGAGAAGTGGAATCCCTCCAATTCCGACCGCAGAATACTTGGGATGCCCACACGAGCCGAGGAGAAGGCAACACGCAAAGCCGAGGAAGAAGCACAGAAAGAAAAGCGAGCAAAGCTGCAAAAATAACATTTCGCTCCTAAATCGCAACACTCCCCTGAGGATTAGCAACTTAAGCCCTCGGGAGAGCGGTCTATTTTCTCAACTCCTAAAATTCCGAAAACGAAGTTATTCTCAATTCTTTTTAGTACATTTGTACAAGAATAAGATATTAACTCATGGTTGCTCTCCCTCTATATATATCATATAGGGAATAGGAGCGAAATAAGGTCCCTATACAGAGAGAACCACTCCTACACGCAACTCCGAGGAAAGGGGAAGGTATGCGACTAAAACAAAAAAGGGCTATAGGGCCTCTAGATTTTCTTTTTGTTGCTTTTTTTGTTTCTGCTTTACTTGCGGGGTGTGTTCGGTGCATTTTCCAAGGCGACCTCACCATCTTCAATACCATCCTGCAAGCCACCTTCGAATCCGCTCGGGCTGCTTTTGAGATAGCCCTTGCCCTTACGGGGGTTCTTTGCTTCTGGATGGGGCTGATGAGTGTGGGCGAAAAGAGCGGACTAATACCACGGATGGCCAAGGGGATCAGCCCTCTACTGCGCACGCTATTCCCCTCAATCCCTCAAGGCGACCCCGCCATGGGCAAGATCTTTATGAGTATCTCCGCCAATCTACTAGGGCTAGACAATGCCGCAACGCCCCTAGGCCTGGAGACTATGAAACGCCTGCAAGAGCTCAACAAAGAGCCGGATAGAGCCTCCGATGCCATGATCATGTTCCTTGCCATCAATGCAAGTGGGCTCACCCTTATCCCCACAAGTATCATGGCGTTTAGGATGCAAGCGGGAGCGAGTAACCCTGCGGATGTTTTCTTCCCCATCCTTTTGGCAACCCTCGTCTCCACCATCGTAGCTATTCTACTCGTAGGAGCTCGCCAGAGAATCAAACTATGGCAAGCCCCTCTTCTGCTCTTCTTTGGAGGCATTGCCCTACTTATTGCCCTCATTGTTCTACTCAAGCAACAACTCTCTCCCGAGATGTTTGGCACCTGCACCACGCTTGCAGCTAGCCTCTTACTCCTCACCACTATCGTGCTATTCCTCATAAGCGGCGTGCGCGCTCGCATCAAGATATTCGAGACTTTTGTGGAGGGAGCCAAGGGAGGATTTACTACGGCGGTCAACATTATCCCCTATCTCGTGGCCATGCTCGTGGGCGTGGCTGTATTCCGTGCCTCGGGAGCTCTAGACTTCATTATAGAGGGACTCCGCCGGCTCGTTCTGCTCTTAGGGGCAGATAGCGAATGGATAGAAGCTCTCCCCACCATGCTCGTAAAACCCCTAAGCGGGAGCGGGAGCCGAGCTATGATGGTAGATGCCATGCAAACCTACGGAGCGGATAGCTTGGTGGGACGTATCGCCTCCATCGTACAGGGGAGCACTGACACCACCCTCTACATCGTGGCGGTGTACTATGGAGCCGTCAAAGTGAAACAGACCCGCTATACTATTGGTTACTCTTTACTCGCCGATGCAGCCGGCATTATTGCCTCCGTCTTCATTGGCTATTTATTCTTTGCATAAACAATTAAATACATAGATCATGAAGATCAATTACTTCACCGAAAGAAATGTCAAAGTTCCCCATCTAAGACGGCAGATTATAGCCCGCTGGATTAGGCAAGTGGCAAATGAAATGGGGAAAACTCTGGGTGAACTTTCCTACAAGTTTACCAACGATGCCGGTATCCTTGAGGCCAACAAACTCTTCCTCAATCATGACTACTACACCGACATCCTCACCTTCGATGCCTCCAGCGAGGGCTCCGAATTCATCACAGGAGACATCCTTATCAGCCTTGAGACAGTAGCGAGCAATGCCGAGAAGTTTGGCGTGCCCTACGAAGAAGAGTTGCACCGTGTGCTCATACATGGGGTGCTCCATCTCTCGGGGATTGACGACAAAACGCCCGAAGAGGAGCGTCTCATGCATTTTGCAGAGGATCGTGCGATTGTTTTGCTGCATCGCCTTATAGGAGATCGCCCTCTGCTTGCAGATTAAAAACGAAATGTCTTATACAAGCCTTGCCCTCGGTTGTAATTGGGGGTAAGGTTTTTGCTATTCCGATTTGCCATTAGAGACAAATGGAAGGCTCTATTACCTACTATAAGGTATTTTCCCTACCTTTGCAGGGGCATTATGCTCCTATAGGTAGGATATATATGAATATACATTTATCACCGCCTGATGGTACACCGTTGAGGGCTCCTCTCACAAAAAGGGAAGAGGCTTTCTTTGGATAGCAATTAATTATTAGTACACTATAATCAAGAACGAATCACTATGTGGCTTTGTAATTCTTCCGTTGGGAGGAAGTTTGTAATGAGTATTACAGGACTCGCGCTTATACTCTTCCTCCTCTTCCACATGTCTATGAACCTCGTGGCCATATTCAGCCCCGAGGGCTACAATGCGATCTGTGCATTCCTAGGAGCCAATTGGTACGCCGTGGTGGCGTCAATAGGGCTAGCGGGTCTGATGATCATCCATATTATCTACGCTTTTTGGCTCAACGTCCAAAACCATAGAGCGAGAGGCAACGACCGTTATGCTGTAACAGCACGCCCCCGTGGGGTAGAATGGTCTTCGCAAAACATGCTACTGCTAGGGATTATCATAGTACTGGGGATTGGTCTTCACCTCTTCAACTTCTGGGCGAAGATGCAGCTTGCCGAACTAATGCACGCACACGACTTGGGCATCGCCGGGGTAGCAGGCCCCACAGATGGCGCCGGTCTTATCGCCTACACCTTCTCTAACCCCATCTTCTCGGGACTATACCTTGTATGGCTTCTCGCCATCTGGTTCCACATCAACCATGGTTTCTGGAGCGCTCTCCAGACTATCGGTTGGAACAATGTCGTTTGGATGAAACGCATCCGAGTGCTCTCTACCTGGGTCTCTTCTATCCTAATGCTAGGCTTCGCCGCTGTAGTACTTCTCTACTTTGGTAGAGCTATATGCGATGGTAATCTCTGGTTCTATTAATCGTTGTAAGTATGGCTAAAATTGACGCTAAAATACCTCAGGGACCACTCGAAAGCAAGTGGACCAACTACAAGAATCACCAGAAACTTGTTAACCCCGCCAACAAACGTCGTCTTGATGTTATCGTGGTAGGGACCGGGTTGGCAGGGGCATCTGCAGCCGCCTCTCTCGGTGAAATGGGGTTCAATGTACTCAACTTCTGCATCCAAGATTCACCTCGCCGCGCACACTCTATCGCTGCCCAAGGAGGGATCAACGCAGCAAAGAACTACCAAAACGACGGTGACTCTGTATATCGTCTTTTCTACGATACAATCAAGGGTGGGGACTACCGTGCCCGCGAAGCCAATGTATATCGCCTCGCAGAGGTAAGCAACGCTATTATAGACCAATGCGTAGCTCAGGGCGTTCCCTTTGCTCGCGAATATGGAGGTCTACTCGATAACCGTTCATTCGGGGGGGCTCAGGTATCCCGTACCTTCTACGCTCGTGGTCAAACGGGGCAGCAGCTCCTACTCGGGGCTTACTCGGCACTCAGTCGCCAGGTAGCTAAGGGGAGCGTTAAGCTCTACACCCGTCACGAAATGCTTGACCTCGTTATTATTGAAGGTCGTGCAAGAGGGATCATTGCTCGCAATCTCTCCACGGGAGCCATTGAGCGTTACGCAGCTCATGCTGTAGTAATAGCTACCGGGGGATATGGCAACACCTACTTCCTCTCCACCAATGCGATGGCCTCTAACGGCTCCGCAGCTTGGCAGTGCTACAAAAAGGGCGCATACTTTGCCAATCCTTGTATGGCACAGATCCACCCCACCTGCATTCCCAAGCATGGCGATTACCAATCGAAATTGACTCTTATGAGCGAGTCGCTCCGCAACGATGGTCGTATTTGGGTGCCAAAAAAGCTCGAAGATGCCAAAAAGTTGCAAGCCGGAACGCTCAAGGGGCACGACATACCCGAAGAGGATAGAGACTACTATCTAGAGCGTCGCTACCCAGCCTTTGGTAACCTCGTACCTCGCGACGTGGCAAGCCGTGCAGCCAAAGAACGCTGTGACGCCGGCTTTGGGGTAAACAATACGGGGCTCGCCGTTTTCCTCGACTTCGATGATGCCATCCGCCGTTTGGGCAAAAATGTAGTGGAACAGAAGTACGGCAATCTTTTCCAGATGTACGAAAAGATTACCAACGACAACCCCTACAAAACGCCCATGATGATCTATCCTGCCATCCACTACACGATGGGCGGCCTCTGGGTAGACTATGAGCTCCAAACTACCATCCCGGGGCTCTTCGCGATTGGAGAAGCCAACTTCTCCGATCACGGAGCTAATCGTCTGGGCGCATCTGCCTTGATGCAAGGGCTTGCCGATGGTTACTTCATCCTCCCCTATACACTCCAAAACTACCTTGCCGACCAGATCCGCGTGCCTCGCTTTAGCACCGATCTTCCGGAGTTCAAAGAAGCTGAAGAAGCAATCAACAAGCGCATCAAAACCCTTATGGAAAATAAGGGAAGTCGCTCGGTAGACTGCCTACACAAAGAGCTCGGGAACATTATGTGGGAGTACGTTGGCATGGGACGCGACAAAGAGGGACTACAAAAAGGTATTGCCCTCCTTGCCGAGCTAAAGAAGACGTTCTGGAAAGAAGTAAACGTACCCGGTAGCGGCAGCGACCTCAACATCGAGCTCGAAAAGGCACTCCGCCTTGCCGACTTTATCGAGATTGGCGAACTCATGGCACACGATGCTCTCGACAGAGAAGAGAGCTGCGGTGGGCACTTCCGTCTGGAGCATCAGACCGAAGAGGGCGAGGCTTTACGCCACGACGATACTTTCGCCTATGCTTCTTGCTGGGAGTATCAAGGTGAAAACCAAGCTCCCGTTATGTACAAAGAGCCTCTCGAGTACGAATTTACGGAGCGATTAACACGTAACTACAAGAACTAATTGAGACGTTAAGCAATGGATCACAATATCAATATTACCGTACGCGTTTGGCGGCAAAAGGGGCCCCGTGAGAAGGGTCGCTTCGAAACCTACAGCCTCAAGGAGGTATCGCAGAGTGCGTCGTTCCTCGAGATGCTAGACCTCCTCAACGAGCAACTTGTAGCCGAAGGGAAAGAACCGGTTGTGTACGACCACGATTGCCGCGAAGGTATCTGTGGAATGTGCTCCCTCTATATCAATGGACACCCCCACGGACCCGACGATAGCATTACCACCTGCCAGCTGCACATGCGTCGCTTCAACGATGGCGATACGATCACGATTGAGCCCTGGCGCTCTGCCGGATTCCCCATCATTCGCGACCTAATGGTAGATCGCTCCGCCTATGATAAGATTATCCAAGCCGGCGGATTTGTATCGGTCAATACCGGTGGGGTACCCGATGCTAATGCGATAGCCATCCCCAAAGCCAAGGCGGACGAAGCCATGGACGCAGCCGCCTGTATCGGGTGTGGTGCTTGTGCCGCTGCCTGCAAAAACGGCTCTGCCATGCTCTTCCTCAGTGCAAAGGTGAGTCAGCTTGCCCTGCTCCCCCAAGGACGCCCGGAAGCTGCACGCCGTGCCAAGGCTATGATTGCCAAAATGGACGAGCTAGGGTTCGGGAACTGTACGAACACTCGTGCTTGCGAAATGGAGTGCCCCAAAAACATCTCCATCTCACACATTGCACGACTCAATCGAGAGTTTATCAAAGCAAAGTGCAAAGATTGAGGTAGGTAACAACCCTATAGACAACGAGGGGGCTTCCGAAGATCAATCGGGAGCCCCCTCCTTTTTCCTCGCCCTCGACGCTAGGAACCCCTCTCTACGACTCTTGTTTCCAAAGGGACTTCTTCGCCTAAATTTTGACAAGTTCAGGCGGAGTTTGAGAAGGATTTTGGCTAACTTCATGCGGAAAAAAGGCCTACTTTTTTGGGAAAATTACCCTCCACTCGCACACTCTCCGGAGAGAAAATGGGAGTATAGTTCGATAAAATCAATAACTTTGCAGGCGGAACACCTGTATTTTGCACGGCTTATTGGAACCGCAGATATGAGTCAAATAGAAAATATTACCCTTAAGAAGAAAGGGCACAAGGGCCTACAAAGGCTTTTCTTCACACTTCTCTGTTTGGGGATGTTGCTCCCTATCTCCACAGCCTCTGCACAAAAAAAAGGAAAAAGTGGAGGGAAGAAAGACTCGTTTGTGCTCGTTTTGGACGCAGGCCACGGTGGAAAAGACACCGGAGCTGTAGGTAATGGCGGACGAGAAAAAGACATCAACCTAAAGGTGGCTCTCGCTGCCGGTGAAATCATCAAGGAGCGATACCCCGAGGTAAAGGTGCTCTACACACGCAGCGACGACACCTTTATCGGGCTACAGCAGCGTGCCAACTTTGCCAATCGCAACAAGGCCAACCTTTTCATGAGTGTCCATACCAATTCGGCTCAATCTTCGTCGGCAGCGGGCACTGAGACCTACGTACTAGGTTTGTGGCGCACCGAAGACAACTTGCGCGTGGCTATGAAAGAGAATGAGTCCATCCTTCTCGAAGACGACTACGAACGCACCTACCAGGGTTTCGACCCTTCCTCTAGCGAGAGCTACATTATGTTTGAGATGATGCAAAATGTGCACCAAGATAAGAGCATTCGCCTTGCCCAAGCCGTACAAAGCAATTTGGCTAAATTGCCCACCTCCGACCGCGGAGTGCGCCAAGCCGGATTCTTGGTAATACGCGAAACAGCAATGCCCAGTATTCTTATCGAAGTTGGGTTCATCTCTAACAAAAAAGAGGCCGAATTCCTTCTATCTCGTGACGGACAAAACCGTTTGGCTCAAGCTATTGCAGACGGATTTGCCAGCTACTACGAAGCCTACAACAAGAGCAAAGCTCTCTAAAAGTTCCTCTCTAGGAGCGAATTACACCCAACACAAGAACTAAAACATACACCTAAACAACGAACCAGACCTATATGCAAGGACCTTCAAAACTTATCAAGATCGGCTTCTTTACCCTCCTAGCCATCGCATTACTCTACTTCGGGATCAACTATCTAAAAGGGATTGCCATTTTTGGTCGGGAGTACACATACTATGCCCGCTTCAGCAACGTAGAGGGGCTCGTGGTAGCATCCCCCGTCAAAATCAATGGCTACAAAGTAGGTACCGTACAGGGCCTGAAATTTGAGATTGCACCCGATGGCACGGCCTCCACTCTTGTGCAAGTAAACATTGACCAAGAGTATAAGATACCCCAAGGCACCCGTGCCTCCATCAAAGCAGCCCTCTTGGGTGGAGCTCAGCTCGACCTACAGTTATCCTCTTCGCAGCAGATACTTGCCGAGGGCGACTTCCTAGAGACGAGTGAGACGGCAAGTGACCCTCTTGGCACCATAACCAACGAAGTACTACCCCGTGTGGCGCAATTGATCCCGAAGGTAGACTCCATTCTATCCTCCACACAAGATTTGCTGGCGACTCCAGAGCTAAAGCAGTCCGTACACGAAGCCCATGCTACCCTGGCCTCCGCTCGTAGCTCCATGCAAAAACTTGATGGTCTAATGGCCTCTCTACAAAGCTACACCCGCCAGGATGTGGGCCCCATGATCGGCAAGGCCAACAGCACACTCACCCGCATCGACAACTTCTCACAACAGCTCGATAGCATCAATGTGCGTCGAATCATAACCAACCTAGAGACCACAAGCAACGAGCTCCACACCCTCTCACAGCAACTCAACAGCAAGGAGGGCACCCTTGGCAAAGTAATTAATGACGAAAAACTATACGAAGACCTTCGCTCGTTGCTCACGAGTACGGACTCTCTCGTAACGGACTTTAAGGAGGACCCTCGTAAGTATATCAAACTAAGCATCTTCTAGATGAGCGAGAAGGCAGCAGAGCATTCCGAGACAAAGGACCTAACCCAGGGCCCCATTGCTCGGCAGATAGTAGCCCTAGCGGCCCCCATCATTGGTACCTCCTTTATACAGGTGGCCTACTCATTCACCGACATGGCATGGGTAGGGCGCCTAGGGAGCCGTGAGATAGCGGCCCTGGGCGTTATTAGCGTGCTAACCTGGCTCGCCTCCTCTATTGGTGCTCTCGTAAAGACGGGAGCCGAGGTACTTGTTGCACAGGGGTTAGGGGCACAAAATCGCAACTCAGCTCGCTGTTACGCTCAGCACACCTCTACGCTCGCCCTCTATATCTCCCTTGGGCTGATGCTCCTCTTCGGAGTCGGGGGCTCTACCTTCATTGGTCTCTATGGGTTAGAAGAGACAACTAGCGAGTTTGCCCAACAATACCTCGACATCATACTCTGGGGGCTCCCCGGCTTCTTTCTCTCGCTATCCTACAGCGGGGTGTACATTGCTGCCGGGCGCAGTAACATCCCCTTTTGGATCAACAGCATCGGCCTCGTGCTAAACATGCTGCTCGACCCTCTCTTTATTTTCATCTTTGATTGGGGCATATCGGGAGCCGCCCTCGCCACCATAGTGGCACAATGGGTTGTAGCCCTACTCTTCTTGTACCAAGTGCATGGGCGCGACCATCTGCTCGGGGGCTGGTGTGTAGTAGGTCCCTTAAAACGCACAGAGACCCTGGCGATACTCAAGCTTGGGCTCCCTATCGTGACTCTCAACTCCCTATTCGCCCTCATCACCTTTGTCATGGGAACGATAACGGCCCGTGCCGGTGGGCATATCGGCGTGGCCACCATCAATATAGGCGGTCAGCTCGAAGCCATTACCTGGAATACCTCCCAAGGCTTTGGTACGGCCCTGGCGGCCTTTGTAGCCCAGAACTATGCGGCAAGAAAGCCGCACCGCATCTTCTCCGCTTTTCGGGTCAGCATCTCCATAACCTCTGTATTTGGTATTGTGGCCATGTTCCTCTACATATTCTTCGGAACGGAGCTCTTCGCCCTCATCATTCCGGAAGAGGAGGCCTACTTAGAGGGGGGGCGCTACCTGCGTGCTACCGGGTGTGTCCAGCTCTTTATGATGTCGGAGATCTTGATACAAGGGCTATTCTATGGTACGGGGCGTAGCCTACAACCGGCCCTCATCAGCATTCTTGGCAATAGCATCCGCATCCCATTAGCCCTTATTTTTGGGGCCATGGGGTTTGGGCTCACGGGTATCTGGTGGGCCATTGCCACCTCCATGGCGACAAAAGGCATCGTTGCAGTCTCTTTCCTCCCCTACCTAAAGCGCCGGGTGTATCGTCATCTAGGGTAGCCGCCCCGAGCAAAGAACCATTCGAGAAGATTCAGCCCCAATAAGGGAAAATTTCGCCTCAACTCATTGCTTCAAATCCCCTCTAGGCGAAATTTTGTTGGTACTTTTGCACCTAGAAAAAGATAGGATCCGAGAACGACAATCATGCTGATAACCGAGCGACTCTATGTCCCCGACGATGTAGATGCGGGGGTTTTATTCGGGGTTAATAGGGAAAACCTTATTCTACTCCGCACCCTATACCCCAAGTTGCGCCTTGTAGCCGGAGACAATGTGCTCAAGATCTTGGGAGAGGCTTCGCAGATAGACGACTTTGTAAAGGTACTCGATCACCTCTCCGCCCACATCCGACGGTACAACAGCCTCAACGAAGATGCTATCCGTCGCATTGCCCGAGGCGAAGATGCCTCCACCCCCGAACCTGAGTACCATATCGTCTACGGAGCTCGTGGCAAAAGCATTGCCGCACGTGGGGCCAACCAGCAACGGATGCTCCGCACTTTTGAGGAGAAAGACCTGCTCTTTGCCGTGGGTCCCGCCGGATCGGGCAAAACATTCGTAGCCATTGCTCTAGCCGTCAAAGCCCTCAAAGAGCGCAAGATACGCCGCATCATACTCTCCCGCCCCGCCGTAGAAGCCGGAGAGAAATTGGGATTCCTACCCGGGGAGATGAAAGACAAACTCGACCCCTATCTACAGCCGCTCTACGATGCTCTGGAGGAGATGATACCCCCTCCCCGACTCAAAGAATACATGGAGCAGGGTACGATACAGATTGCTCCCCTTGCCTACATGCGCGGACGCACCCTCAACGACGCCGTCGTTATCCTAGACGAAGCGCAGAACACCACCACGCATCAGATGAAGATGTTCCTCACCCGTATGGGGTACTACTCCAAAATGATTGTAACGGGCGACGTAACCCAAATAGACCTCCCTCGGGGCGTAAAGTCCGGTCTGAAACACGCCCTTGAGGTACTATCGGGCATACCCGCCATTGGGCGCATTACCTTCGAAAAGGGAGACATTGTGCGGCACCCCCTCGTACAACAAATTGTAGAGGCCTACGATGCCAAAGCTAGAGAAGAGCAAGAAGAGAAAAAAGATTCTTTAATCAATAGAGATACAGATAGCTTATGAAGATCGAAACCCTCCTCCGTACCGACTATAATTTGCCGGGGCAACAGAGCGTTTACCACGGAAAAGTACGCGACGTTTACTTCCTAGAAGGAGACCTCGTGGCCATGATTGCAACCGACCGCATCAGTGCTTTCGACGTAGTACTGCCTGCGGGCATTCCCTACAAAGGGCAGGTGCTCAACCAAATTGCAGCCAAACAACTAGATGCCACGGCCGACATTGTGCCCAATTGGAAGATAGCCACCCCCGACCCCATGGTGACCATCGGGCATAAGTGCGAACCCTTCAAAGTAGAAATGGTAATCCGTGGCTACATCACAGGTAGCGCATGGCGGGCTTATCAAGAGGGGGCACGTTCTATCTGCGGCATCCCTCTTGCTGAGGGGCTTCGCGAGAATCAACGCTTCGACCATCCCATCATTACCCCTACCACTAAGGCGGATGAAGGACACGACGAAAACATATCTCGTGAGGAGATAATAAGCTCCGGACTTGTAAGCGAAGAGGACTACACCCTCCTCGAGCAGTACACACAAGATCTCTTTGCACGCGGCAGCAAGATCGCAGAAGAGATGGGACTCATCCTCGTAGACACCAAGTACGAGTTTGGTAAAAAGGATGGTAAGATCTACCTCATAGACGAGATCCACACCCCCGATAGCTCTCGCTACTTCTATGCCGAAGGCTTCGAAGAACGCTTTGCCAAGGGAGAACCCCAACGTCAGCTCTCCAAAGAATTCGTACGCAAATGGCTCACCGAG
This sequence comes from uncultured Porphyromonas sp., assembly GCF_938023125.1. Taxonomy (GTDB): domain Bacteria; phylum Bacteroidota; class Bacteroidia; order Bacteroidales; family Porphyromonadaceae; genus Porphyromonas. The sequence continues at coordinate 32,938 of NZ_CALHDW010000006.1, read as the reverse complement.
CAGGGCTTTATGGGCAAAGAGGGACAGAAGGTGCCCAAGATGACCGACGAATACTGCCTAAGTGTGTCCGAGCGATACATTGAGCTCTATGAGCATGTAACGGGCGAAAAGTTCGTACGTGCAGAGCAAGATCACCTCGCACAACGGATTGAGAAGAACATCACAGACTTCCTAAAGAAGAAGTAAAACTCCCCTCTCCGGTATGGATCAAGCTACCCCAACGACAGGTAAAACGGAACGCATCCGTCGGATGTTCGACGGCATTGCCGATCGCTACGACATTGCCAACAAACTGATGACTCTAGGCATTGATCGCCTATGGCGTAGGCGCACCGCTCGTTGGGTAGCAAGCCATTCCCCCCACAAGATACTTGATGTGGCCGTGGGCACGGCAGACCTAAGTCTGGAGCTTACAAGGCAATGCCCCGCACTAGAGCAGATCACAGGCGTAGACATCTCCGAGGGAATGCTCCAAAAAGGGAGAGAGAAAATCGCTCAAAAAGCCCCCCAAGCAAACATCCAATTAGAGCTTGCCAATTGCGAAGCACTCCCTTACGAAGAGGGTTCGTTTGATGCCGTGGTAAGCAGCTTTGGGGTACGCAATTTTGAGCACCTAGCTCAGGGGCTAGAGGAGATGTGCCGAGTAACGCACCCGGGTGGTGTCATTGCCATTCTAGAGCTTAGCGTGCCCCGTAATCCCATCTTGCGTTGCGGATATACCCTTTGGACGCACACCTTTATCCCCCTTGTAGGCTCTCTTTTTGCCCGCAACCGTGGAGCCTACGATTATCTCCCCAAGTCGGTTCGCCAAGTGCCTCAATACGAAGCATTCACCCAAATGCTCCTAGAGGCAGGTTATGGCAAGGCAGAGTACAAAGCATTCTCGGGTGGAATTGCCACCCTATATTACGCCATAAAATGAAAGAATACGCGCTGATTGGTCACCCCGTAGGGCACTCCAAATCTCAAGAGTTCTTCAACGAAAAATTCCTCGCCGAGGGGATTGATGCTCACTATATCACGGCAGATCTAGCAAGTATCAAAGAGCTAAAGGCTTTCCTTTCGGCACACCCCAATCTACACGGCTTCAACGTAACAAGTCCCTACAAACAAGCCATACTTCCCTATTTGGATGAGGTAGAAAGCGAGGCTTCATTGCTCGGGGCTGTCAATACTGTAGTAGTGCAAAACTCACGATGGGGCAAGCGCAAACTCATCGGATACAACACCGACCTCGAGGGCTTTAGACAATCCATAGCCCCCGTACTCGGGGGGAGACGTCGTGCGCTCATCCTAGGCTCCGGAGGGGCATCTTGTGCGGTACAACGCGCCTTTAAGAAGCTAGGCGTTGCCACCCTTGTGGTAAGCCGCACCCCTAAATCGCCCTACGCCATCACCTATTCCGACATTACTCCGGAGATCCTTCGAGAGCACAAAATCATTGTGAATTGCACCCCCGTAGGTATGACTCCCAACGTACAAGAGGCTCCCCCTATCCCCTACCAGGAGATCACCCCCGAGCATCTTTGCTACGATCTTATCTACTCCCCCGATCGAACCCGATTTCTACAGCTCGCCCAAGCCCAGGGAGCCACGATCAAAAACGGGATTGATATGCTCTTCTTGCAAGCGCACGAAAATTGGAAGATTTGGCAAGCAGCACGCCTCGAAAAAGGCTCTATGTGATAGAAAATCACTACTTTCGCAACTGAAAAATTAGAAAACTGAAGACATCTCTATATGACTACTGAAAAATTTTATTACATCCGTAACGGACAACAAGTTGGCCCCTTCGAAGCTGAACAGCTCGCCCAAGAAAACATCACTCCTCAGACCATGGTCTGGAGACAGGGAATGGAAGATTGGAAAGAGGCTCGCCTCCTCCCGGAGCTTGACTTCCTCTGGCAAAATAATGCAAACAACGGAGCAAGTGGAGTTCCTCCCTTCCAAACGCCTCTTGGTCAGCAACCTTTCGGCACTCAAAACAACGCTCCCTATAACATCTACGCTAACGGAGGCATTCCCCCCAAGTGCCCCCCTACCTATTTGGCTTTTGCTATCATCGTCACAATTTTCTGCGCATGGCCTTTGGGTATCCCCGCCATTATAAATGCCACTCGCGTGGAGAAAGCCTACAATCAGGGCGACTTCGCCGGAGCCGAACGATTCAGCAAATCGGCTCGCACATGGTCTATTGCCAGTATGGCAGTAGCGGGAGCCATCGTTCTCATATGGGGTGTCATAATGATCTTTTCTGCCGTATTAGACTCAGCCTACTAATTAGGGGATAGTCACCTCTCGGCGAATAAGCATCATCGCAATAGAAGAGCACAAACTTAGTCCCGAGAGGGATAGAGCATGTGCTCTTCCTTTCCTTCTAGACGCCTAGCCCCTACAAGACTCTTCCTCACACTCCAATAGTATGGATATTCTCGAGCTTTACACGTACTTCAAACGCTGTAGTGGAGTAACTACAGATAGCCGTGCTCCCAAGAGAGACTCGCTATTTATAGCCCTCAAAGGTGAGCGGTTTGACGGTAACGACTTTGCCCTCGATGCCCTTGCCAAAGGGTGTGCCTATGCTGTGGTAGATCGTGCGGAGTTGGCGCAAAAAGAGGCTCGTTGTCTTTACGTAGAGGATAGTTTTGCAGCCCTCACAGAGCTCGCTCGCATGCACCGCCGCCGGCTCGCCTTGCCCATCATTGGCATCACAGGGACCAACGGCAAGACGACCACCAAAGAACTCATCTCGGCCGTACTGAGAAGCACCTACACCATTGGGGCTACCATGGGCAACCTAAATAACCAGATAGGGGTACCCCTCACCCTTCTCTCCTTCACACCGGAGATGCAATACGGCGTTGTGGAGATGGGCGCCTCTCATATAGGCGATATTGCGGAACTAACCGCCATTGCAGAGCCGGACTTTGGGCTTATTACCAACATAGGCAGAGCGCATCTAGAGGGGTTCGGATCCTTTGAAGGAGTGACGAAAGCCAAGTGCGAGCTCTACGATTGGCTAGGGAAGCATAATGGGGAAGCCTGGGTCAATGCCGACGACCCCTTGCTCATGCAGCGCTCTGCGCCTCTTGTACGAACCACCTACGGCACAAGCCGAGAGGCCTTTTTCCGTGCCTCGCTGCTCGATCACCCCTTGGGCTATTTCCTTGCCTTTGCCTTCTACTGGCAGGGAGAGACCTACCGAGTACATACGCAACTCGTAGGTAAATACAACCTCCCCAATGCCCTCGCTGCCGTAGCCGTAGGGCTGAGACTAGGAGTGGCACCTCCCGATATCGTAATAGCACTGGAGCACTATACTCCCTCGAATAGTCGCTCGCAATATATTGCCAATACGCCCCATCACAACAACCTCGTAGTGGATGCCTACAATGCCAATCCCTCGAGTATGCATACCGCGATAGAGAACTTTCTCTCCACCTCCGGCGCACAAAACAAAATCCTCATCCTGGGGGATATGTTTGAGCTCGGTAGTGCCTCTCGGGAAGAGCATCTAGCCCTCGTACGACGCTTAGTCCGAGAGACTACGGGCATTACCTGCTACCTCGTAGGAAAAGAGTTCGCCGCTCTCGAGAGCGAAGCCAAAGCCCCCCACCTCCACTACTTCCCCTCTACAGAGATTTTGGCAGAGCAACTCCGCCTTGCTCCCATTGAGCACGCCTTCATTCTCATGAAGGCATCCCATGGCATGCACTTTGAGTCCCTTGTAGAGCTATGCTAAAACAACGGCAAGAGCAGCGGCAAAAGCTAGCGATTGATGTACAGCAGATACAGCAAATCAAGCTCCTAGAGGTTTCCGGAGAAGAGCTTGCAGATCGCATTCGGGAGGAACTTGCCACCAATCCTGCCCTAGAAGTGGTAGAGGAGAGGGAGGAGACAACTCCCGAAGACAACTTCCTAGACGAAGAGCCACTAAGCACCCCCGAAAACGAGCAAGAGGGGATACAAGACGATTTCTCCCCGGAGGATTACACGGCAGACGATGAGCGCGAAGATGCTCTACGCGAGCTCCCTCGCACTTCCACTAGTGACGATGATGGACCTTCTTATGTGCAACCCAACGAAGCGCCCTCTCTGTCGGACGATCTCCACGAGCAGTTAATCTCTCTTACCCTCTCGGATCGGGAGCTGACTATTGCCGAATACATCATTGGCAACCTAAGTGACGACGGCTATCTCTTCGCCTCTCTACACGAGATCAGCGATGCTCTCCTGTTTAATGAGAATCTCGATGTTTCCGATGCCGAAATAGAGCAAATGATCCATAGGATACAGCAGCTCGACCCGCCCGGTATTGCAGCACGAGACCTGCGCGAATCCCTCATATTGCAGCTTCAGCGTCTCCCCAAAGACGACCTTCAGAGCCTAGCTCTCTCTATCATCGAAAGCTACTTCGAAGATCTTGCGGCCCACCGCTACGACCGAATTATACGGGCGCTGGCAATCTCTCCGGACCGATTCGCCGAAGCGCAACGCATCATCCGACAGCTCAACCCTCGCCCCGCTAGTGGGTATGGATCGAACCTAGAGGCAGCGGTATCGCGCATCGTTCCCGACTTTACCGTACACCTCCATAATGGAGAGCTACAGCTCTGGATCAACGATGCTCCCAACCTCCCTCAACTAGGCATATCACCGGCATATCTTGCCATTACAAAGGCTCCGATTAGGAGCGAAGCCGAGAAAACCTCTCGTGCCTTTGCCTCCTCGCGCATTGCAGAAGCTAGGCAGTTTATCGACGCTCTAAAGCGCAGACGCAAGACACTCCTGCACGTTGTAGGTGCCATCGTACAAGCCCAAGAAGATTTCTTCCGCACAGGGGACATACAGCAACTTCGCCCCCTTGTCCTAAGGCAAATTGCGGAGACGGTATCCCTCGACATCAGCTCGATCAGCCGCATCACCCAACGCAAATACATACAAAGCGACTACGGCATTTACCCTCTCAAATTCTTCTTCAGCGAAGGCACAACGGGCAGTGATGGAGAAGCCGTTTCGTCCCGAAGCACCAAGGACCTCCTACGACAATTGATCGAAAAAGAGGACAAACGAGCCCCTCTCTCCGATACGGATTTGGGCAAGCTCCTAAGCCAAGAGGGAATACCCATAGCACGCAGAACAGTGGCAAAGTATCGCGAACAATTGGGCATCCCCATAGCTCGCCTTCGCCGAGAGTTGTAAGCCCCCTCCTCCAGTAATTACCCCACACCAACAATAAAATCCTCACAATGAATCCAATCCACACTCGAAATAGCGCAAGGAATCTAGGTTATATTGTCTTTTTATTCCTGTTCATTGTTTCCCTTACTCCCCTTAGGGCTCAGATCACCCTCAAGGGAATAGTCACAGACTCCCTCACCGGCGAGCCCCTCGTTGGTGCGGCTGTTTACGTTACCAAGCATCGCTCCATCGGCACTCGTGCAGACCTGGAAGGGAAGTTCTCCCTCACCCTCCCGAGAGATATTGCCTCCCGCCGTAACCTTATGTTATCGGCAAGTATGGTGGGGTACAATACCCAAAATACAACCATTGCCAAGACACATGTGGAGACCGGTTACTACTGGCACGCCACGCTCAACAGCCAAGAACTTGCCACTGTGGTGGTAACGCCCAAGAAGAAGTACACAAAAAAAGGGAATCCGGCCGTCGAGATTATAGACAAAGCCATCGCAAAGAAGGAAAAGAATCGCATCACACGTTATTCGGATTACTCCTACCGGCTCTACCGCCGCCAGATGATGGGCTTGGCAACTCCTGCCGATAGTGCCGGAGGCTGGTACTTTGGCATTCCCGAGAAGACGTGGCGTATGTGGAGCGACAGTTCGGCTCTAGAGGGTATGATGGTGCGCCCATTCTCCCTCAGAGAGCGCGAGTCAGTACGCTCGTCTATAGGGGGTAAAGAACGCGAAGAACTGATCATCGGACGACGCTTCTCCGGTTTGGAAGAGGCGCTCGAATCCTCCGGGACTGACACAAATTTGGAGGAGCTCTACCCTGAAATTGACCTCTATGCCAATGATTTGGAGATTCTGCACAATCAGTTCCCGGGGCCGATGAGCAAGCTCTTCTCCACCTCTTTCTACAAATACTATTTACTCGACACGGTAGCCGTAGAGGGGCGCCCCGCCTACGAGATCGGGCTTGTTCCCTTCTCCAAATATAGCATAGGGCTATCGGGTACAGTATGGATAGATACAGTTTCCTACTCCCTCGCTAAGGCCCACCTTCAGGTTCCAAAGCAAGCTAATGTAGACTGGGTATCCCATTGGTCTGCTGACTTTCACTATGCGCCAACCGTACTTGATGGAGATACCGTTTGGCTCCCTCATAAGCAAGAGATACATACCTTTCTCACGCCTACCGAGCTAATTCCCTATAGCTGTGAAGTGGATCTCGCCTACATTTACAAGCAATACCGAGTAGGAGAAGAGGCGAAAGACTCTCTAGCTCTAGACCCTCGGCTTGCCTTGAGTGCCCCCATGCGTAGCCAGATAGACAAGCCAACTCTTAGCAACTTTGGTATTGTAGAACGCCCCGAGCCGCTACCCAAATTGGGAGAAGGAACCATTGCCATACTCGACTATCTGCACCAGAAGCCGTCGTATATCTTCCTAGCTAAGGCAACACAGGCAATGGGAAGAGGATTCATCGGACTGCCTCTGAACAAACTCAAGCGGGAGGAATACTATGCCGAGTTGGGCCCCATCGAGACCCTTTTTGCTTGGAACGTTGTAGAAGGAGCACGATTCCGCGTAGGGGGAGTAACCAATGCCAAACTAAGTCAGCACCTCTTCGGACAGGGGTATGTGGCCTACGGATTGGGCGACAAGCGCTGGAAATACTATGGCAAGATCACCTATTCACCTATTGCCAAGGAGGGACACGAGGAGGAATACCCCCAACGCAATTTTTACCTCTCGGGGCATCACGATCTCTTTGTCCCCGGTTATAGAGAAGATGCCATGTACAAAGATGGGTTCAGCACCCTTATAGGCACTATGAAACTGCGCAATCGCTTCTATAATACGAGCTTTAGCGCCGGATTCAATGCGGACTGGAACCAAGCCATCCACACCGTCTTCTCCATCACTTACGACCACAAAACCCCTGCGGGCGACCTGCATTACTATCAAGTAGCAGAGGATGGAAGCCTCACAACCATCCCCTCCTTCTCCACGACCAGCCTATATACCGGCCTCACATTCGTACCGGGGAGGGAGCCTCGCAACGGACGGCGCCCCGTAAGTATGGACAAAGAGAGTCGCCGCTACCCCGTACTCAACTTCGGAGTAAAACTACAACCCAAGGGCCTCCCCGGCAACGAGCACACAACAGCTATGATCACGGCCGGAGTTAGCGCCCGCATCTACCTCTCCCTATTTGGCTTTATCGATTCTTATGTACAAGGCGGGATTGGGCTTGGCAAGCTAGACGAAGTGAATCTCTTCACCCCCTCTATCAACAATAGTTTTGTGGCGAGACAGACTACTTTTGAGCTGATGCGACCTCTCGAATACGTATCCGACAAGTACCTCCACTTCGTCCTCAACTACCACATGAAAGGGCTAATCTTCAATCGTCTCCCCCTACTAAGGCTCACGGGCTGGCGCGAGGTTTTCTCTATTCGAGGCTATTGGGGCGATGTCTCTCAAAGCCGTAAAGACCGACGCGTAGGGGAGTTAGTCTATCCCGAGATAGTCTCTCCTATGAACAATCACCTCTATCTTGAGGGAAGTGCAGGGATAGAAAACATTCTCAATATCTTCTCCTTGCAATACTTCCGCCGCTTTACAAAAAGCAGCATACCCGGTGCTCCCGACTGGACGATCAAGCTAGGGATGTTTTTTTCCTTCTAAGGAAAGGGAAGAGACTTCGGTCGCCCAAGAGTTATCGGCTCGTAAGGCTGGGCATGTACCTCCGCCACAACCGCCATTGGACAATGCCTCGGGCAGCCAAGTAAAGGTCGAAGGAAATCCACAAAGCGGCAACGCCCCAAGAGGCTCGCGAGAGGTAGTAAAGCCCAAAGAAAAGAGCAGAAGCCACCAGCATACTGGTACGCAACCCTCGTGCATAGGTAGCTCCTACAAATACGCCGTCCCACAAAAAGGCAGCAAACCCCAGTAGAGGGACAAAAGCGATGTAGGGCACCCAACGCAATGCTACGGCCACCACCTCGGGGCTATCACTGAGGAGGTGTAGGAGAGGAGAGGGCACCAACAGGTAGAGAAGACTGGTCAAGACAGCCAAAGGCCAACCGAAGGAGAAGAGTTGCCGCACGAGCATTTGCACCAAATCTCTCCGCTGCATACCCACATAACGCCCCGTGAGAGCCTCTCCGGCATAGGCAAATCCATCCATGAAATAGGAGAAAAGATGGAAGAACTGCAGCAAAAGAGTATTAGCTGCTACCACCTCTTCGCCATAACTCGTAGAGGCGTAGGTGAAGAAAAGTGTTACGGCACTGAGGAGCGCCGAGCGTATGAAGAGATCGCGCTGTGTGGAGAAGTAGCCTTTTCTTCGCCTAAGGCGAAATAGGTCGCGCCAACAAAAGTGCCGCAGCACTCGACCATAACGCCACACCGCCAAGAGCCCTAAGAGCAGCACGCCTACATACTGCGCAATAATGGTACCCAACGCCAGCCCCTCAACACCCCAGCCCGGGATCTGTACAAAAAGAGCACTCAGGACGATATTTATCAGGTTAATAGAGATCGCACCAATCATGGGGATACGGGTATTTTGCATCCCAATAAACCAGCCGTTGAGCACATAGAGCAGCATGGCGGCAGGTGCCCCACAGAGCGCGATTGAGACATATAGCTGAGCCGATGCCGCAATAGCAAGCTGATCTTGAGCCATCAAGCGAACAAAAAGAGAGACCAAGGGCGTTGCCAAGAGGAGCAAAAGCCCCGAGAGGAGGGCCAGCGAAAGCCCCTGCGCTAGGTGCTGATTGATTTGCTTTAGATCCCTAGCGCCAAAACATTGAGCCACAAAACCGGTTGTTCCCATCCTCAAAAAGCCGAACAACCAGTACAAGGTGCTCACCACTCCAGACGCCACCGCCACGGCTCCGATGGCCGTTTTTCCCTCCGGCGTATGCCCTGCCAACCCCACATCCACCAGCGATAAGAGGGGTACTGTGATATTGGAAAGGATATTGGGGAGGGCGAGAAGTACGATCCGTCGCCGCATGGTACGAGCCAGAGAGAGAGCCTTCACTTCTTTTGCTTAAGACTAGGGATGGAAGGGGGATCTGAGGGTGGAGGACAAAGGCGAAGAGCCTCTTGCCAACTACAGAGAGGGGTATTCGGGTCGAGACAACTCACCTCAAGACGCGAATTGCGAGGGCGATGAGCTGCCGTTGGGTACTCCTCGGTTGTAATGGGGTGTACCCTACAAAAGTGCGAGCGACCCGCTTTTTCCACAATCGCTTGGGCGAAGCCATACCAAGAGGTATCACCCCTATTGACAAAGTGCAAGACGGGAGGCAAAGCCTCTCTACGTGAGCAAAGAAGAAACAATTGCTCTGCCACAGACTCCGTGCTACTCGGAGCTCCTATCTGATCGGCTACAACCCGCAATTCGCTCCGCTCATGCGCTAGGCGCCACATCGTGCGATAGAAATTCTGACGGTAGGGACTGTAGAGCCACGAAGTACGCACGATAGCATATTCGCCCAAGGGCAAAGCTCGAGCAACGGCCTCCTCGGCATGCCATTTTGTAGTCCCATAAACCGAGATGGGATGGGGAGGATAGTCCACAGGATAGGGCTGATCGTAGGCCCCATCGAATACGTAATCGGTACTAATCTGGATAAAACGGATCTGCAATCGAGCGCAGGCCCGCGCCATGGTATCCACGGCAATGGTATTGATTACCTCAGCTTCTTTGGGGTGTGTTTCTGCCAAATCGACCTGTGTGTACGCCGCAGCATTGAGAAGGATAATCTCTCTGTAATGCTCAAAACGGAGAGCCAAACGCTCCAAAACAGGAGGGAGTGTCTCGGGGTGTGCGAGGTCGAATTGCTCTCGTGAGAGAGGGTATATATCATGCAAGACTTCGGTCTGTAGGCTTCTCAAAAGAAGGGTCAGGCCGAGTTGCCCTTGCGCTCCGGTTAGGAGTATTATCCTTTTCTCTAGTTTGGGTTGTGCCTCTCGCATTTCAAGATTGAGGTGCTACGTCCCCATCAAGAGGGGATTTTTCGGATTTCTGTAGGGTGTACTTTTCTCCCAACACTTTGAGCCAAACGGAGATACGCATCATGATCTCCCGAGTAGCCTTTGTGGTCTCTTGGTGGGTTTGCTTGAGGAAAGTGTATCCATACAAAGCCACAAGAGCGGCCTCTACTTCCCCTAGGGCAACACCGCCACTACGCCTGCGGATTTCCACAATAGCGGTCAATACCGCTGTGTATAGCTCTTCGTAGATCTCCTCTTCTGCATCGGCGAGCAACTGCTTATGTAGCTGTTCCAGCTCCTGAAGTAGGGAGGTAAGAGAGGCCGTGTGCTTATTGGGTTGCTCCATAATACCCTCTACGAGCATCTCTTTACGAAGGGGAGGTAAAACTTCTCGGAGGGAGCCAATTACGGGCAACTGCTCCGGCGACCTCGAGAGAAAGCTATCAAAATCTTCTTGCCGAGGCATAGCCCGCACCAAAGACTCCAAATACCACATATAAATGAGGTACTCAGCGGGATTCTGCTCACGCATTTGCGACAAAGAAATTGTTTTGGACATAGAGGTAAAGAGATACGAGAATGAATCAATGAGACTGAGGGCTACGCAAGAGACGACGCACGGGATAGAAGGCCGAAAGGTATCCCACCAAGGCAATAGTGGCGGCAAGAGTCAAGAGGTCAAGCCACCGAACAGCCACGGGATAGGGCTGGCGATACACCCCCTCGCCAAAGGTAAGCCAACCAAATTGCGCCTGCAACCACACAAGCAGCATCCCTAGCAAAAATCCGCCCAAAGCCCCTACCAGGGTAACCAATAGGCCCTGCCAAAGGAAAATGGAGCGTATCAACTGAGGGCGAGCTCCCAAGGCGGCATAAATCTCCACATCGTGACGCTTCTCGATAATCAGCATCGAAGAGGAGCAAATCACATTGAAGGCGGCTAGAAGAAGGACGAAAAAGAGGATAAAGAAAGTCATCCACTTCTCTATGGCAACGAGCTTCAAAAGATGGGGTTGTTGGTCTCGTCTATCTAGAACACGCCACTCAGCCCCCAACTCTTTTTGCAGGGATTCTTTGAGGGTTTTAGGAGAAACGCCCTTCGCAGGAAAGAGGGCAAGAGCATGTACATAGCCCTTAGGGAGATCGAGCAGGGAGCCTAATTCTTCTACGGACAAGAAGAGTGTACGATCGTATTTCTCCTCTTTGGCAGAAAGCACAGAGGGGGCTTTGCCCTGCGTCGTGCGGAAAGCCGTCTGAGGGAGTAAGGGATTGATATAGCCTCTACGCTTGGGTACGTATAGAGAAACCGTGCGCATAAGGCTAGAGGTCTGCCCAAAAGAGAAAAGAGTCTGGTAGAGATCGCCCCCGAGTGTGTACTCACCGGAGAGAGCCGTCAGACTACCTTCCAGCATCAGACTATCCAATGCCAACGAACGAGAATAGGAAGACTCCAGCCCCAAGAGGTGCGCCGCAGCATAAACAGAAGAGCTACGAACAATCCCTTCTCCCTCAATAAGTCGGGAAGAAGCAGCTATCTCCGGCAAACTTTTCAGCCTGGCAATTCTACTTTCTTGGGCATCGAAGGGAGCCTTATCAACTCGCTCTACCTTGAGGGGTGCATCGAGATGACTTACCGACGTAAGCAATACCTCTTCGTATCCGTTGTAAATCGAGAGGATAGCCACCACCGCCATTACAACGACTCCCACCGCTACCGAACTAATAACGGAGACAACCTGCACGGCATGAAACCGCTTCCGTTGTGCAAAGTAACGCCTGGCAATAGAGAAAGCAAGCGACCTGGGAGACATGCTAGAGAGGGGGGAGACTACTTGGCCAAAAGGCGATCGATATTATCTAAGTAGTCGAGCGTATCGTCTACGATAAAGACAAGTTCGGGTATTACACGAAGCTGCGACTTGAGCTCAACACCCAGCGCATAACGCACTTGCGCCGCATTGCGTTGGGTTGCAGTGATGATCTCCTCCGCACGCTCAGAGGGGAATATGCTGAGATAAACCTTGCAAAAAGAGAGATCGGGGCTAGGGGCTACACGCGTCACACTAACGATCACTCCGGGCATTGTCTGTGTCTGTCTCTGGAAAATCTCGCCAAGAGCCTTCTGCACAAGGCGGGCTATTTTACTGATTCTTCTATCGTTCATTGTATCTATATTGCTCTATCAATTGAGGAATAAGGAGTGCTATCTCTTGTGATGCCTCCGGTGATAGCACTCTCGGCATAGGGGGCGGTACTCGTCCAACTCACCCAAGAGCACGGTTCTGTCGTCGCTAGACAAGCGGTAGGAATAATTGGCAGGGAGACCGCAATCCATGCAGACGGCATGTACTTTGGACACCGAGTCGGCAAGAGCCATTAGCTGCGGCATGGGGCCAAATGGGTTGCGACGGAAGTCCATATCCAGCCCTGCAATAATCACACGTTTGCCGCTATCGGCCAGCTCGCTCACCACATATACCAACGCTTCGTCGAAAAACTGAGCCTCGTCTATGCCCACCACATCGGCATCCGAGGCGTAGAGAAGGATCATTTGTGCATTCTCCAGCGGGGTAGACTCCATCGCATTGGCATCATGAGATACTACCTTCTCCTGGTCGTAACGTATATCAGTAGCAGGTTTGTAGACCTCTACTTTCATCTTAGCAATAGCCGCACGACGCAAACGACGCATCAGCTCCTCCGTTTTACCACTAAACATAGATCCACAGATCACCTCTATAGATCCGTGGCGAAGATGAGGGGCTGCGTTCAATCGCTCGATATCAATGGCGTCCATGCTATCAGGATATTTAGGATTATAATTCACACGTGACGACTCGCGCACCATCGGCACGCTCGTACATCTCTAGACGCACGGTATCCTCGGGCAATAGGCCTTCGATTATCTCGGGCCACTCTACAAAGCAGTAGGATCCGCTTGACAGATAATCCGAGAAGCCCACATTAAGGGCATCTTCGAGGGTCTCCAAGCGGTAGCAATCCATATGAAAAGCCACCTCTTCTCGGGAGGGGATGGCATATTCGTTTACGATGGCAAACGTAGGGCTATTCATCACATCCTCTACCCCCAGCTCCTCACAAAGAGCGGTAATAAAGGTGGTTTTACCCGTACCCATCGGAGCATAAAAAGCAAAAACACGCCTTCCCTCGGTAAGATCAAGCAGGGTACGAGCCGTGGAGCGCAAGTCCTCCAGTGACGATATTGTAAGGGTAATCATTTAGGCTGTAGTGAGATAAAAGGGATAAGCATTTCTTCCATCGAGATCCCCCCGTGCTGGAAGGTATCGCGATAGTAATTCACGTAGTAATTGTAGTTATTGGGGTAAGCGAAGAACTTATCTTCGTAGCAAAAAATAAAGCTATCGGTGATCGACCCCTCGGGCAGGCCGTAGTCTCGGGGGCGAGTCATGGCAAAAACCTCCTTGGGATTGTAGGTGAGATGCCGCCCCAACTTGTAGCGGAGATTGGTACTCGTATTACGGTCTCCTACCACTTTTACAGGGTTCTGTACGCGTATGGTACCATGGTCGGTCGTAAGCAAAACCTTGTACCCCATCTCTTTCATCTTTTGGAAAAGTCGATAGGTAGTAGAGTGACGGAACCAACTACGCGTCAGGGAGCGATAGGCGGCTTCGTTGCCTGCTAGCTCTCGGATCATCTTGCTCTCGGTACGAGCATGGGAGAGCATGTCTACAAAGTTTAGCACCACGACGTTAAGGGGGTGGCGAGAGAGATTATCCATCGTAGAGAGGAGTTTCTCTCCATACTTGGTCTCGTGCACCTTGTTATATGAGAAGGTGTAGGGCTTACGATAACGCTCTATCAGACTAGCAATCAAGGGTGCTTCGTTTACATTTTTCCCCTCTTCGCTCTCTTCGTCCACCCACAAGTCCGGGAAAAGGCGGGCGATATCAGCCGGCATCAAGCCCGAAAAGATGGCATTGCGAGCATATTGTGTGGCCGTGGGGAGGATAGAAACGTAGAGATCTTCTTCGAAATAGAAAAGATCGCTCAGCAGATCTTTCACCGCCAACCACTGGTCGTAACGGAAGTTATCAATGAGTACGAAAAAGAGCTTTTCTCCGGCATCGAGAAGGGGAAAGACACGCTTAGAGAAGAGATTATGGCTCATCAGAGGAGACCCAGCAGAGGGCGTTATCCACCCCTTGTAGTGGTCGCGTACGAAGCGACCGAACTGGAGTTGAGCCTCACGGCACTGCAAGGCGTGCATCTCGGCAAGCTCGGGGTGCTCCTCCACAAGCAGACTCCGCTCAGCAAGCTGGCGATAGAGCGTTTTCCAATCCTCAAGCTCCATGCGCTGCATGAGCTGCATAGAGGTTTCGCGGAACGCCCTTTGGTAGTCAGCCACCGTAGCCTCTCCTATAATATCATTGCGCTGAAGCGTTTTTTTGAGCGTGAGCAGAAGCTGATTCGGATTCACCGGTTTAATCAAAAAGTCGACTGTATTACCGGCAATCGCCTGGTTCATCAGTTGCTCCTCTTCGCTCTTCGTAACCATTACCACAGGGAGCGAAGGATACTGCGAACGCAACGCATCAAGCGTCTCGAGCCCCGAAAGACCCGGCATATTTTCATCTAAGAAAACGAGATCGTAAGGCTCCTGAGCCAACATCTCCAAAGCGTCGCTACCACTGAGCGCAGCCGCTACACTATACCCCTTTTTCTCAAGGAAAAGAATATGGGGCTTGAGAAGGTCAATCTCATCATCGACCCAAAGGATCCTATATTGTCTTACTGCTGTGGACATACAGCACAAAGGTAGTAAATAGTTTGCGGCTACAAAGTAATGCCCTCACAGGCAATGCATCCAGCCCTCATTGCCGAAGAAAGGATCCAAAACTACATAATCAAGCCCTACCCTTGCACACACTTCCTAAAATAAGAAAGGTGTCACACCTCCCCTATGGGACGTATGACACCCTTCTCTTCTTGAGAGAAAGACTCTCTCGCTACTTATCAACGAACTACTAAAGTATAATCTTCTACTTCACCGTTATTGAAGATGCCATCAGGAGCAGGGTAAGCACCGTCAGCTGACATACTTACGCGTACACGATAGCTACCTCTGTTAAGTGTTGCAGGTATACGAAGTGTTGAGAAAACGTATTTGAAACCACGAGATTCGAGCATCTTTTCGTTTTCAGAGAACTTACCATCCTTGTTCATGTCGATCCAGACACGCCAGTAGCACCAGTAGCTTCTATTTACATTATATCCGGTACCAAGGGTAACTTTAGGCCAAGCTGCCTTATCAATCGTGATATTGCGGCTGCTATCCTTGCTGTAATCTGCATAGCCCCTAGTTTGAGCAGAAGAAGTATTGCTCATATCGCCGATTTCTACAAGTCTGATGTAGGTGTAAGCGGTAGATCTGGCGTAGGAGATAGGATAGTCTTGATTACCAGGATTTACTGGGTCAGGATTCGGATTTACTGGATCAGGATTTACCGGGTTAACGGGGTTTACCGGATTCACAGGATTCACGGGGTTAACAGGATTGGGTTTTGGATTAGGATTAGGGTTGGGATTGGGGTTTGTCTTCCCAATTACAACCTTGTAATCTTCAACTTCACCATATTCAAAGTTTTCGTCACTCTTTGGATATCCACCCCACTTCATGCTTACACGCATACGAGTTTCGCCAGTTACGCAACGATCGCAGGTGGGGATAGTAACCGTTTTAACCAATGGGTTATAACCGCTTGTCGTACCGTAAGCGATAATTTCGCTGTCTGAGAAGCTCTTGTCGCCATTGAGGTCAATCCAAACACACCAGTATTCGGGGTATGAAGAAGATGAGAAACCTGGAGTAAGAGAGAGTGTATACTGAGCACCTGCTGTAAGGTTGAGACGAGATGTGCTGAAGTAGCGGTAACCGTCACCACTTGTAGTATTGCTTAGAGAACCCAAACTAACGTTGCGGATATAGGTTGCGCGATAGTAGCGACCTGAGCTCTTGGGATAATCACCACCTACACCGGGATCTACTGGATCGGGATCCACAGGATTGGGGTTTACACGGCCGTCAGGTTCAATACCAATTACAACATTGTGATTGTAATTGAACCCACCGGCACCACCACCGGCACCAAGGCTACCAGGATTCATTGCTGAAAGAAGGAACCAACCGTCGGAAGAACCACCCCAGCCCCAATTGAAGTGGAAATATCCATTAGGTTCATAACCGTCGCAAACGAATGAGTGACCACCGCCATTACCGTGACCGGCATACTGAATAGGACGATTGGCATCAAGTTCGGCACGGAGAAGCGCTTTCCATTGAGCATCTGTATAGTTGCGCTTATGTGCGTAGCGAGTTGTGTTTTTATATTTATAGTGCTGAATCAAAAGACGTGGAACATCACTCTGATAAGCACCACTACCACCGCGGGCAAACTGCATGTTTACACCAATAGCTACGTCATAGCAGAACTGAGCAACGTCTCTATTGTGCTCACGAAGTTGAGCCTTAGGCATATTGTCCCAATTCAATGCGTGGTTATAATCTGCATAGCGTCCATCCTCAGTAGATCTATATGAACCTTGACCGCGAGAGGGATACTCCCAGTAACGCATGATCTGACATGTAGCTGTTGCCACGCAACCTACGGGGCAGCCTACAGGGCAGAGTGCGTTGTAGTAAGGCATCTGATTCCATCTGATAGAACCAAGAAGAGGACCTACAGTACGGCTAGCACGTAGCTCTTCCAACTCACCACGGAGGGCAGCTTTACGCATAGCCACGACTTCCTGAGTAATGGGGACATTCTTCCAGGCGTAATCAACACCCTTTGAATAGTCCATCAAGATATCCTGCATATTAACAGGGATATCATCCTTCTTGAAGGTTCCTTCGCTAGAATAAGCAAGGACAGGATAAGAAGCTTCACTACCCGATACAATTACGAACCCTACGGTGTCGACATTGAATACATAGTAGTGCGGATGCTTATCATCTCCCGCTCTAAGATCCGTACCTAGATCCGTAAAGGCTAGGTGAAGCGACTGGGAACCTGCAGCACGAAGGGCCGAGAGGCTTCCATTCTCTTGGATAAATTGTTCAGCGATAGCCTCAGCCTCATGCTGATCGACATAAATGTCTGTAGAAGCCACGCCGCCTTCCTCACCATTGGTGGGGAAATCTCTCTTCTGGTCTGTACAAGACGCAGCGAGAAGAAGCGCTGCAAACGCAGGCACTAAAAACTTAAAAGAATCCATACTTTTCACTAGTTAATCGTTTGTATTTTAACTGTTAATTGGGACCGACGTATGCCTTATTCCGAGAGAAAGGGGAATAAGGGGAGGGGGGGGGTAGACATCCTCCTCTCGCAGGAGGATGTCTACCTAAGGTTCTACTGAGTGCCCATCTACCCTGAGGAGCACAGTAGGAATTTAGTTAAAGTCTAATATAACACCCTATTTAAGAGCAATTTAGCACAAATAGAGAGATTATCTTTCAGCTGTTACAACAGGTCTGAAGCGAACTGTGCAGCTGTACTCAAGGATACGATTAGCACGCATTGACATGTCTATCAAAAGCCCTTCCAAAGAGTTAAAATAGAGATCTTGAAGCGTGTACTCCATACGTTGGCTACCAACAGAAGATCCATCAACAACACCTAAAGCACCTGTGTTGTAGAACTGAGTTGTGATAACCACCTTTTGTTGCAAGAAGTCTTTCATCGACATAGAAGGATCACGATTGATCTTCACAGAGATGGGAGAGGTCATATTGGAGATGTTGACAAATTCTTCTTCTTTGTCCACTACAATATGATGCTTCTTGTCAATATTCATGATGGATATAACCTCACCATTAGGCATTTCGATTGTGGCCTTACCATAGATGTGCTTGTTCTTGAGAAGACCTGCACGAGCTTTTACGTCCGTAATCTGGAGGTTGAGGTTAAGAGACTTACAATCAGGGATGAAGTAAGAAGTCGTCTTAGGATACTCTCCAACGAGAAGTACTTTGGCAATAGAATTGTCATGTACATAGCGAAGCGTAAAGGCGATAGGCATAGCCGTAGAGATGGTCATAGGAGAAGCAAGAGATGCCTTCACACCTTCCCATCCATTCGTAAAGATCTGACCATGCTGAGCAGAGCTACCGCCAATAAAGGTGGCTGTTACACGAGCATCAGCCAAGAGAGCGCTGTATTTTGCTTCGAGGTCTACACCCACATTAGCAGCAGGAACCATTACGTTGAGTGCACCCTTTACTACATCTGCAGATTGATTGCTTGATACAAGGATATAAGCCATACGACCATAGCTAACATCGCTGATGTAGACAGGCTGTACACCCTTGAATGCAGCCATATTGGCACTGCGGATGAGCGAACCTTCAGGATCGTCCATAGATACCGTGAATACCTTCTGAACGAACTTACAGAGCACGTGTGACTTGAGACGTCTGTGCTCAACGTCCATACTTGCAGCGATCTTTACGGCTTCAGACTCAAAGCTAGCACCAGCCTTGAAAGAAGCTTCCTTTTCGCTCTTGATTTCCACATTTTCGAGAGAGGTTTCTACACCTGGATCCTTGAAGTCTCTCAAACGCCATTCGTTGAGGATGTTGAGGTACTCGCTATACTTTACGCGATCCAGTGTACGAGAGAAGAAGCCCGGAGTTTCGCTTGTAAGCGAAGCAGAGATCGTGATAGGGTTGTTCTCTACACCACGAACGTGTCTGTACTCACCATGATTGATGTTATCACCAACGAGTACATTACCCGGATAGATAACATTACTATAGGGGTTAAAAAGCATATGCTCGCTATAGGCAGCACCTGCTTTCATCATAACAGTCTTAGAAATTACAACCCCTTTTATTCCATTCTCAAGCTTGTCTTCGATATTATCGATAGGGTCATCATTGGTGGGCTCATCGGGAGGAGGAGTTCCATTGTCGCGAAGCATTCCGGATCCATAAGGAAGCCCTGCGAGCTGACTCTCACTGAAAGGATCATCTAGCCCTTTGGGATTAGACGATGTACACGCAGAGAACGCGAACATCAATGACGCAGCAGCAAACGCCGCAGCAATGTCAAATTTTCTTTTCATACTCTCACTTGATTATCTTGATTATATTGTATCACTTCCTAAACAAGCCCACAGTTGCCTTGTCGTTTACAAAAGCACCTTTCACCGCAAGCGGCAATTAGCAACACACCGCCAGCGACGCAGCAAAGATAGAAAAGGCAAATAAATAAACAAGAGAAAAAAGGGGGACTCTCTATCCCAAAATCGCAATTCGGAGGCCCCTTATTGACAAAATAAAACTCTCAAAGGAAACAGAAGTCAGAAACAAACCCTTCATTTTCAAATGATTAAATCAGAAGAAAAAGAAAAGCAGAGGCCGTACTATAAACAGACTACAGAACGGACTCTCGAGAATTAGGATTCATGAAAATCAGCATCCTCAAATCCCCAATTGCATGTCTTAGAATTCGAAAATGACCCCCTGACCTCACCGGCCTTATGCTAAAGGCATCCATCCTCACGAGTGAACTTTTCCGCAAGAAGTATTGCACAATAAAAATATTGTGTTACCTTTGTGGTCGCTAAAACGATAAGCGGAAATAGCTCAGTTGGTAGAGCATAACCTTGCCAAGGTTAGGGTCGCGAGTTCGAGTCTCGTTTTCCGCTCCAAAGAAAAAAAATTTCCTTCTCACGGAGCCCGTTACTTCTCAAAAGAGGTAACGGACTTTTTTTATTACCCCAATCCGGCTGACGGCCGCCCCTCTTCCCCTAGAAAAGAATTACCCCATCCCGAATAATCACTCACCGCTCAAAAGACACCACACCCCCACAAGGCAATTTTCCACCCTATGCTACGAAAGGAAAAGAAATCAACTAAAAAAGAAGGGATTCTCTGCCTAAGAAATCTTCCGATACCAGCTGATTTTTGGAAAAATCCCAGCTGATTCCCGGAACACTTTCTGGGCAAGCTTGGCCGCAAAAGCAGCTAAACAAAAATCCCAATCCTTCCTCCCCATAAAAGCAGCAATAGTCAGGCTACTCCTCACCTCCGTAGCACTCTCTTGAGGGAACGGCCTATTCCGGCAAGACCGGAGGCAAAATCCCTAGTTCCTTTTGCAAAAAAGGACTAACTTTGTAGCTAGTAAGAATCTAAGGAAACAGCATTTCCACAAACAAAGCAGGATGCGCCCAAACCCTCATGGGGAAGAAACAGTTAGAACGTCAACTTAGAGATTGACCCACAATGGAGATTAGCAAAGCAAAAATTGCCATCATAGGATTAGGATATGTGGGACTTCCCCTCGCTCGCTTATTTGCCTCAAAATATCCAACGATAGGATTCGATTGCAATTCCACATTGGTGGCAACCCTACAAAAAGAGACTGACACGATAGAAGCCATCAGCAGGGCTCAATCTGCGAAGAGAACGGAGCCTAGGAATCTACGATACACAGACCAAATAGAAGAGATCCGGGATTGCAACTTCTATATTGTAACGGTTCCCACACCTGTAGACAACAACAATCGCCCCGATCTAACCCCCCTTATCGAAGCTAGTACCACCATCGGCAAAGTTATTGCCGCCGGAGACATTGTGGTGTACGAGTCAACCGTCTACCCCGGAGCCACCGAAGAAGATTGTATCCCCATCATAGAGAGGGTATCAGGGCTTCAGTTCAATAAAGACTTCTATGCTGGCTATTCACCCGAGCGCATAAACCCCGGGGATCGAGAGCATACCGTAGAAAAAATAAAGAAAGTAACCTCCGGCTCCACGCCCGAGGTCGCAGAGTATATTGACGCTCTCTATCGCAGCGTGCTAACGAATGGCACTCACAAAGCCCCCAGCATCCGAGTAGCAGAGGCCTCCAAAATCGTGGAGAATGCACAACGGGATGTCAACATAGCCTTCATGAACGAAGTCGCAAAGATGTTCGACACAATGGACATTGATACCCACCAAGTACTAGAGGCGGCATCTACCAAATGGAACTTCTTGCCGTTTCATCCTGGGCTTGTAGGGGGGCACTGCATTGGGGTAGATAGCTACTACCTCATAGAGAAGTCGTTGCGACACGGGTACCAACCCCGACTCCTAATGGAGGCACGCGCCGTAAACAACTCCATGGGCGTGTACTACGCAACAGAACTAATCCGGCAAATGATCTTGGCAGGAATCCCTGTAAAAGATGCCAAGATTTTGATTCTGGGATTTGCCTTCAAACCCAATTGTGCAGATATCCGCAATACCAAAGTCGTGGATATCTACAACACGCTACACTCCTATGGCATTGAACAAATCTCGGTATGCGACCCATTCGTATCACCCGAAGAAGCTTACGGAATGTACGGCATAGAGGTAACAAATACAATCCCCTCCTCCTTCGAAGAGTATGACGTGGTATTCCTAGCCGTTGCCCATGCTCCCTTCTTGGCGATCAATGATTATCACCATTTTTACACCCCTCAGAAGAAAAACCTCTGAGAACAGCAAAATCCCAACCAGTATCGACCCGTGCTAGAACAAGGATATTACATTTTCTCATGGCGATCATGATCCTCATAGCAGAATCTTTCCATCAACATTTTGTGGCAAGCGCAGAATTTGCCACAAAACAGAAGCATAGAACATCATGGATATAGCCATTGTAGGAACAGGATATGTAGGGCTCGTAAGTGGAGCCTGCTTTGCAGAGATGGGGATCACCGTCTATTGCGTTGATACGAATGCTCAAAAAATAGAGGCACTCAAGAGCGGGGTTATCCCCATCTACGAGCCTAATCTAGACCGTTTGGTCCTCCGCAATATAGAGGCAGGACGTCTCCGCTTCTCTACCGACCTGCGAGAAGTCCTCGACGAAGTCAATATCATCTTTAGCGCCGTTGGCACTCCTCCCGACGAAGATGGGTCTGCCGATCTTAGCTACGTGCTAGAGGTGGCTCGCACCATCGGGCGCAACATGCAGGGCTATAAGCTCATTGTAACAAAGAGTACGGTACCCGTTGGCACAGCCGAGAAGGTGCGTACCACTATTGCCCAAGAGCTAGAGGCTAGAGGAGTATCCATTGAATTTGACGTAGCCTCTAACCCCGAATTCCTCAAGGAAGGCAATGCGATAGACGACTTTATGAAGCCAGACCGAGTGGTAGTAGGGGTTGACTCCGAGCGAGCCAAAGAGCTCATGACTCAGCTCTACAGACCTATGTTGCTCAACAACTTTCGCGTACTCTTCATGGACATTCCCTCGGCAGAGATGACCAAATACGCTGCCAATGCCATGCTTGCCACGCGTATTAGCTTTATGAATGACATTGCCAATCTCTGCGAAAAAGTGGGTGCAGATGTTTCGATGGTGCGCCACGGCATCGGCTCCGACACACGTATCGGCAACAAATTCCTCTATCCGGGGTGTGGCTACGGAGGCTCCTGCTTTCCCAAAGATGTAAAGGCCCTGATTGCCACAGCGCACCAAAATGGATACGAAATGCAGGTGCTAGAAGCAGTAGAACGAGTGAACGAAAAGCAGAAAAATATCCTCTTCGAGAAACTCTACTCCTACTACCAAGGCGAACTAAGGGGACGAAAAATTGCCCTCTGGGGGCTCGCCTTCAAACCCGGCACAGACGATATGCGCGAGGCTCCTTCGCTAGTGCTCATCGAGTCCCTCCTCAGTGCCGGCTGCCAAGTAGTTGCCTACGACCCCATCGCTATGGACGAAGCTCGTAGACGCCTCGGCGATAAAATTTCGTATGCCCAAGACGTATATGAAACCGTAATTGACGCCGATGCCATTCTACACGTTACGGAGTGGAAAGAGTACCGCATGCCCAAGTGGGAGCTGATACATAAGGCCATGCGCACTCCCCTCTTAATTGATGGTCGCAATGTTTTTGACCCATCCGACCTCTCCGGATTCACTTATCTACACATCGGATAATACTTCTAAGCAGAAAGTCATCACGAATAAATTAATAAACAAAGGAAGAGAGGTCTTATAGCTACCTCAGGCACTGGTCATTTGCCCGAGACCTCAAGTACATCGTACAAACCCTACTCCCCTAATTAGCAACTAACCCAAAAATAACAGCATATGAACAAGCGAATTTGGCTCTCCCTCGCCCAGATGGGAGGCGAAGAGCAGCGTTTTATAAAGGAAGCATTCGACACCAACTGGGTAGTACCCTTGGGGCCCAATGTCAATGGTTTTGAGCAAGATCTCAAACATTACCACGCCTTAAACAAGCAAGAAGTTGTGGCGCTAAGTGCAGGTACCGCCGCTCTTCACCTAGGGCTTATAATGCTCGGGGTAGAGCGAGACGACGAAGTGATCTGTCAAAGTTTCACCTTCTCTGCGAGTGCCAACCCCATTACCTACCAAGGGGCTAAGCCCGTATTTGTAGATAGTGAGCCCGACACTTGGAATATGGATCCCGCTCTCCTAAGAGAGGCTATTGAAGACCGCATCCAAAAGACGGGCAGAAAACCCAAAGCGATCATCCCCGTACATCTCTATGGGATGCCTGCCAAGATGGACGAAATCATCGCCATTGCCCAAGAATACGAAATCCCCATACTCGAAGACGCAGCCGAGGCAATAGGCTCTGAATACAAAGGGAAAAAGTGTGGTACGCTGGGAGTCTATGGAGCGCTATCCTTCAACGGCAACAAAATGATTACCACCTCGGGCGGGGGAGCCCTGATCTGCCCCAACCGAGAGGCTGCCGACCGAGTAACCTTCTACGCTACGCAGGCTCGTGAGCAAGCCCCCCACTACCAACACGAAAAAATCGGCTACAACTACCGGTTAAGCAATATCTGTGCAGGCATTGGTCGTGGGCAAATGCAAGTACTAGACGAGCACATTGCCCGTCGCCGCACCATCCACAGTCTATACAGCCAAGGATTAGGTTCTATCTCGGGTATAGAGGTACAACAAAACCCCTCTACGCAGTTCAATTCCAATTTCTGGCTTACTACAATCCTCATCGATCCTAAGCAGACCGGGTTCGATCGTGAGCAACTACGCCTCCGACTTGAGGAAGGAAACATTGAGAGCCGCCCCCTCTGGAAGCCCATGCACCTACAGCCCGTTTTTGCATCCTGCCCCTATTATGGAGGCTCCGTGTCCGAAGAGCTTTTCGAAAGAGGTCTATGTCTACCGAGCGGGAGTGCGCTTAGCGACGACGACATTGCACGCGTTATCGAAGCAATAAAGAGCTTTACCCGATAAATATCACCCCTCTACCGAACCAAGGGTCGTACTCTGGAGAGAACAGCCTCTCTCCGGTGTGCGGCTCTTTTCGTTTGCCTCAAGGCTAGGGATAGCATACCTCTCCACAGAGGGGCTGAGCTGCAAGGGAGTAGCAACTTTTGCAAAAAGAAGTTACGAAAAGAGTGTAATTTATTGGAAATGAGCGTAGGTTAATTGCTCTTGATAGTAATAGGTTACGATTTAGTTAGTTATCTACTGCATTATCCTTCTGCGCGTTGCGTAACCTTCAAAGAACTCTTCGTATGCAAAAGTAGCTATTTAATTCGAGATTTTGATATAAACTCCCGTTTTTTATCCCCTCATTCATAAGAATTTTCCGTAAAAGCGGTATTGTCCGTCGGCACACCATTGCCCAAAACGAGTTTGGAACAAACGTGTGCCGACTACCGCATAGCTGGAGAAAAGGGCATTGCCTCACGCCTAAACGATGTTTAGACAGATGAAGCAATGCCCCTTTCTTTTGCGCCTATGCCAAGAGGTGCTTTTACGGGTTTTCAAATGATTTTTCTTTTTTCGCTGTCTCTTTTGCCGGAAGCGGAAAGTGAATGCAGAGTGTGTCAGCCTGCCCCATGAATGAAACAGGCGCCCACACACAGCCGGACAAACCGGGAAGAATGATTGTTGCCACCCGGCTGAACAAGTTCCGTCGGATCGGAAACAATCATACTTCCTTTGTTGTGGTTTGCCCTTTTCACGCTTCCGGTGATGTCTTTTTCCTTTTGGTGATTCTTTTTTTTACGGATTTTCCCCTGAAGTTTTTTTCTACACAATCTGCCTCTGTTTTCGTTTACCTCCATTTTGCGCCTTTCAGTAAGCCGCATCAGTCAGTCATTTTCGTTCTGGGCGCAAAGGTAATTCCGGGATTGGACGGGAAAGCAAGGTCAAGCCTCCTGTTTTCGGTAAAAATCTCCAGCCCTGCGGGTAGTATTTTGACCGAAAAACCTTGCATTCCCTAATCCCTACCTTTTCAAGCACCCGAAACGAAAACGACCGATGCGACAGAAAGACGCATAAAAAAAATGTCGGATAAACGAGAGGCAGATAAGATAGTTTGAAACTCAACTCCCTCAGCTCTTGAATCCGCATTAAAAACAAAAAAATCAAAAACAGCGAAGATATGACGGCAACGGCAAATTTCAGACAAATGGCGCAACACATCGGGTTGGCGATATGCGGCTTGATGATGCGCACCGCCTTCGGGGTGTTCGGCATCCTTTGGGGCATCATCAGAGAGATTGTAAACGGAGTGTTCCGAGTGGCGATAGGTGTAATCGTGGCTATCCTTTCCACCATTGCCTTCTTTGGCTTCATCCTTTGGTTATTCACCCTTTAACCCTTACCGACATGGCAAAAAGAAACAGCAAGACGGCAGCGCAGCAGTGCAGATATTACGAGGTGGACAACATCTTCGTGTATATGGTGGAAACGTACATCAACGGCAATTTTGAAACTTTCCGAAGATTGTACCACGAACTGAACAAGGACGCACGGAGGGATTTCATGGACTTCCTTCTCAGCGAGGTAGAGCCGACCTATTGGAGAGAGATACTGAAACAGATAATCTAAAAATGACAGCGATATGAAAGGAACAGACCATTTCAAGAGAACGATATATATGTACTTGGAACAGCGTGCGGAGGAAGATGCGCTATTTGCAAAGAAGTACCGCAACCCTGCCAAGAACATGGACGAGTGCGTGACCCACATTCTGAACTATGTGCAGAAAAGCGGTTGCAACGGTTTCACGGACGGAGAGATATTCGGGCAAGCCATCCACTACTATGAGGAAAACGAGATAGAGGTGGGCAAACCGATGGACTGCCAAGTGGTTGTGAACCACGTTGTGAAACTCACGGCAGAGGAAAAGGCGGAGGCACGTCAGAACGCTGTCCGCAAATACCAAGAGGAGGAACTCCGCAAGTTGCAGAACCGCCACAGACCGTCAGCGAGAAAAGAAAACCAACCCCAACCCTCATTATTTGATTTAGGCTTATGAAACCGAAGACCAAGATACAGAAAGAGGTGGCAAGACTTTCCGCCAACCTTCGCCCCATATCAGCGACACAAATAGATTGGGCATACCGCCACTGCGTTGAGCATATCGGCTACCGCACCAAGAAAGGGAACATCACCTGTTCCGACTGCGGTCACGAGTGGCACAGCGACAGCGGACTATGCGACACCCTTGAAGGCTGCACCTGCCCCAAATGCCATGCCGAACTCAAAGTGCAGGACACACGCAGACGCATCTACAAGGAAACGCAGAATTTCAGCGTGATAACCACCTGCAAAGGGTATCAGGTAATCCGCGTG
Organism: uncultured Porphyromonas sp.; assembly: GCF_938023125.1. GTDB lineage: Bacteria > Bacteroidota > Bacteroidia > Bacteroidales > Porphyromonadaceae > Porphyromonas. The sequence goes on along the minus strand of NZ_CALHDW010000006.1, from coordinate 6,126 downwards.
GCGCAGGTCAGATGCGAGAGCAGGAAAGGCGAACCGATGCGTTTCTACTGCCACGAGGTCGTGCAGCGTTGGATTTCACCCGACGGCAAGGTTACGGACATGGCGTTGCTCCGTGGCTTCCTTTTCTGCTATTGCGATGTGTGGGCATTAGGCAGCGATATGGAGGTAAGACCGCACAACAGCCTATACGATGATGTGGTGGCAAGAAGCTGTGCATATCCAAAGATGAGGATATTGCCCCAACTCAGACGTAACGGCTTCAAGGGCGATTTCCACGGCATCTCCCCCGTGCGTCTTTTCAAAGCCTTGCTTTCAGACCCAAGAATTGAAACCCTTATGAAAGGCGGTGAGATTGAGGTCATGAAACACTTTCTTTTCAATACCCGTACTGCCGATGAATGTTGGGCATCATATCTGATTGCCAAGCGTCACAAGTATCAGATAGACAACCTCTCAATGTGGTGCGACTATCTGCGTATGCTCAAAAAACTCGGTCAAGACCTCCGTAACCCGAAGAACATCTGTCCCGAAGATTTCATGGCGGCACACGACAACGCAACCCGAAAAATTGAAGCCATACACGAGAAGGAAAGAGCCGCAGAGCAACGCCGTTGGGAGATTGAAAGGCGTGAGCGTGAGCAACAGCGACAACTCCAACGAAAGAAAGATGCGGAGGATTTCATCGCCAACAAATCCAAATTCTTCGGCTTGGTAATCACGGACGAGGAAATAATCGTCAAGGTGCTTGAAAGCATAGACGAGTATTACAACGAGGGCAAGACGCAGGGCATCTGCGTGTTTGGCAGTGGATACTACAAGAAAGCCGACACCCTCATACTATCGGCAAGGATTGGCGATGAGATTATTGAAACCGTAGAGGTGGACTTGCGAACCCTCGAAGTGGTGCAGTGCCACGGCAAGCACAACCAGGACACCGAATATCACGAGCGCATCATAGACCTTGTGAACAAGAACGCCAACCTTATCCGTGAGCGGATGAAAGCGGCATAGCATAACCCCTAAAACAACATTGATATGGAAGTAAGAATTGAAAGTATGATTTGTGTGTGGGATGATGCAATCCCCACGATGTTCCTTGAATTTGTGAACCTCCTCACTCTCACAACGAGTGAGGGGGAATTGAGAAAGAGCGTAAAGGAGTTTGCCGAGAAGCACGAACTTGACAAGTTTTTCCTTTACGGCTTCGGCTCACACCATTTCTACCTGCACCAACGCTACACAAGCAACCCCGAAATGGTGATGAAGAACAGAGTTCTGTCAGTACATTTTTAACCATCTAAAAAGCAACATTATGACAACACGAATGACCATCAACGGAGTAAGCACCTGCGCGGAAGCAGGTACGGAGAAATACGAGCGTTTCCAATCGGGTATCGGAAGACGCAGGCGGACACTTGTGCAGTACGACTACCGCCACCCCATAGACAGAGAATTGTTCTCTTGTGTCAAACCCACGTTGGACGAGTGCCGAGCCGCACGGGACAAGTGGCTGAACGCAAAGAAGGGAAAGGAGGACAGACTATGAACACGACCTATCAAACGCTGATAGTCAAGTTCAGCGAACCTATCACGGCATTGGACGGTATCTTTGACGATACCGGAGCGTGGGGAACGGACACCCTCAAGGGGTGGATAGATGATTACGAAAGCACACGTTTCACCGCCACCGACAGCCATACGGCAGTCATCACGAGCGAGTACAATATGGAATGTGTGAAAGAGTGGCTACAACGGCAGACCCCCATTTCCGAAATGCGAGAATTTTGAACGGGATGGCGGTGTCCGCACCGCCAATACTTAAAACCCTAAAAACAAAAGATATGATAGCCAAGACGATATTACAGCAGATAGGCGGAAAACGCTTCACCGCCATGACAGGTAGCCGTGATTTCATAGATATGGGCAACGGCTTACGGATGAGCCTTGCAAGGAACAAAACAAGTGCCAACCGCCTTGACATCATCTATGACGAAGGGGCAGACCTCTACAATATGCGCTTCTACCGCAGGACGTTCAGCAAAAAGACCTTTGAGTGCAAGACAAAGGACATTGCCGTACACGAGGGTATCTATTTTGATATGCTGGAGGAAATGTTCACGATGGTGACGGGACTTTACACACGCTTTTGAGTGGCGGGGCGGCGAGAGCCGCCCTACTTTCTTTCAGTGAGCATGATGGCGGACAAAGAAAGTAGCAAAGAAACCTTTGTCCAATCTGCGATAACTAAAAAATCCGCAAGTAAAACTTGCGGAGGCTATATATTGGGTCGTTATTTTTTGGTGGAGGGGAATGATAATCTCGAACCGTTGAACTACACATTTCTGCTTCGTCTCCATTTCCCCCAACGATTTGATACGTTCAATCATTTTTGTTGTTCCTTTCTGAATTTTCCTAAATACTTTCTTCATAATTTCGCTATACTTTTTATGGTTAATAACTATGTTTTGTATTGCTCTCACAACACTTACAACTTGAAGTGTTATTTGGAAACCGATAGGCAAAAATGGCTCAACGATGTCAATTAACGAGAAAATCCTACGATAATCTATCAAGTGATAGAGCAAAAGACGTGCCAAGTTAAATATGGCACGTCTTTTGCCAGTTTTGTCAGTCCTTTTATGGGATATACAACAGCGCAAACTCCGCCTTTCTCCGTTTGAGCAGCATGGCGTGGCGTTTTCCTTTGTAGTTGCAGAAGGCTATATACTCACGGTAGATGTTCCTGTCACCAGCTTCCAGCTTCTTGATTAAGGTGCTTTTGGGGATTGTTTTGCTGCCTAACAGCTTCGCCGGTCCCACATTGTAAGCTAACGTGCCAAGCAAAATCGAATCAACCCCGAATTTACGGAACATGGCGACAAATTTGCGCAGGTCTTTCCGCAAAAGTTCATCCGCATCCCGTTTTGTCATGGTTCGTGCCGAATACTTCTCGTTTGGCAAAAGTTTGTGACCCCAACCGACGTATGGGTAGTGTTTTTCTGAGTGCCAGCCTTCAAAGTAGCGGCAGCATAAAAAAGCACGTTCCATAAGCGGCAGTCGGTAGATTGCCGCCTGCCCGTCCGTTCCCTCTTGGCGGCTGATCTGCGCGGACACAGAACAGACCGTCAGAAGTGAACAGAGCATTGTCATGAATACACGCATCATTTCAACAAGGGGCTGAAGTTGCCGATGGGAACGATGGTAAGATCGTCGTCCTTTACATTCCTGTTGTTGAAGTCAAATTCCAGTTCGTAGGAGTTGCTAAAGTTATCCTCCACCACCACGATGAAATTATGCGCCTCATCACCCGCCGCCGTGTAGTACAGGCGGAATTTTTCGTTCTCCAGCAGGTAGCGGTCGTTAGGCAGGAAGGTGATGCCGTTATCCATTTTGAGCGAGCCTTCCCCCTCGAACTGGAAATAGCGGATGGTATAGAGCGTACCCGAAAAGTCGCCCTCCTTTTTCAGTTCACAGCGGATTTCCACTGTCTGCCCCTTTACTACCTTGTTCGGCACGGGCATGACCTCCACCGTGAAGGGATAGGACTGCTGGATGTCCATGTCATCGTCACATGACACGAGGGTGAATGACATGGCGGCTATCAGGCATAACGCCACTGCCTTGAATATTGATGTTCTCTTGTTTCTGTTGTTCAGTATGTTCATTGTTCTTCGATTTTTAGATGGTTGTTTTTCTGTTTTTTCGTTGTCAGTTGCAGGTACTCGTTCAAGTCCTTGCAACCGTCATAGAGGGAGGAACGGTCGGTGACACGTTCCCCGTATCGCATGGTAAGTGCGGCAAGCGTCCGCCGTCCGGCTTCGTCACGGTCGAGGAAGCAGCCGATGCGCCCGTATCCGTCCAGCAATCCCGCCGCCTTCTCCACGTTGGCGACTGAGTTCAGCACAAGACAGTCAGCGTTACCGGTTACACCAAGCGTCACGGCAGAGAGAAAGTCCATGAAGCCCTCGAACACGAGGCACTCGTCAGCCGGGATGTCATTCGCCTTTACCAGTGATACAGACTTCGGAGGTATGCAACCCTTGAAATATCGGCTTCTGACTTCATAGCCACCTGCCATGTTCGGAAAGCCAACGGCAAAATACCGTTTCCCACGCACACCGTAGTTCAAGCGGCAGCAGTGACGGGATGCGATGGCGTAAGGGATGCCCCGTTCCTCTAAATACTCCGTCAGCAGTGAGCGGAGCAGCGGAGCGACCTCCACATCCTCAAAAACGGATTCGGTCGGCTTCGAGAGATAGACGGGCTTTTCCCATCCGGCAACCGTCATATTGGCGGCTTCCGCTATGAACTTCGCTTGCTTCATGAAGTCATCGCTTTGCAGAAACTCCCCGGCAAGCGTGAAGATGTCGCCGCCCTTGCCCAAACCGAAGTCGTACCAGAGCTGTTTCGCCACGTTCACACGGAAAGAGGATGTGCGCTCGCCCCTGTACGGGGCAAGATACCACAGCTCGTTACCGCTCCTTCTGACAGGCTCATGCCCCAGCCGTGCGAGAAAATCCGCAAGCGGCATCCTTCTGACAGCATCTATTTCCGTCCTTTCCATGCCCGTGTCAGTTGATGATGAACTTGATACCGACCCCGAACTGCGTGTGGAACTTCCGTGTGTCGCCACCCCAAAGGCAACGCTCCCGCAGGTTGGCAAGCAGGGCGATACGGTCTGCCACGTAACACTCCACATCGAGCGTCAGCGCACCGCCGTAGATGAAGGCGTCCCGGTCGTGCAGCGTGGAGCCGTCATGCAGCACCTTCTTCCCCCAATTTACCGCCTCATATCCGGCGAGAGCCGAAGCCCCGGCATAGACGAAAACAATCTTTCGGGCGTCCGACAGTATCTTGAAGTAATAGCCGCCCTCCGCCGTGAACTGCGCCACGGGTATCTTGGTGTCCTTGTAGGGATTGTTCTTCAACAGGTATTCGCCACCGAACACCCACTTGTTCCCCTTCTTCGTGTAGGTGGAGAGAGCCGCCCCGAAGCTGTACCCGCCGTCCTTGCCGCCGAGATTGAAGCCGTCCGCCATGTCCGCCCTCACCTCGATGCCCTGCATCTTCGGCAGACACCGCTGGGCGTGCGCCTGCCCTGTAAAAAGGGCAAGCGACGCGATGATTATTGCGATGTACTTTCTCATGGTCAGCGTACTTGAAGTTCGTTGATGGTACCCGCGCGTACCAAATCCTCGTTCTCAATCACGAAGGACTGGTGACGGCCGCCGTTCTTCTCGTTCAATTCCACCACGAGGCACTTGTCATCGGGGATGGTGAACTTCGCCATCGTGAAGACCGTGCGCTCGCTCTTTTTGCCCGGCACGAGGGTGGCGTAGTTCTGCGCGCGGAGCGGCAGAATAATCTGCTCCTGCACGGCAGTACGCTTCGCAACCTTCTTGTCCACGATTTTCCAAGTGATGTAGTCCACATCGAAAGGCACGTTGCTCTGGTTCTTTATCTCCGTGTGGAAATAAAGCAAGCCGTTGTGCGTGTAGATGCCTTTCAACAGGTATTGGATGCCGAAACGCTTGCAGCCGATATGCTTCACCTCGCGCTTGTTCTGTTTGTGGATGGACTTCATGATAAGGCGCACCAGCATCGGGCTTTCGCTGCCCAGCTCTTTCAGATAGATTTCCTGCGCGTTGTTCGGGCGGTTCACCGTGCTGCCGTCATGGATGAAGTCGCACATCTCCACGTTGAGCAACAGCGGTTCGGCGGCGTACTTCACGTTGAAGGTGTAGAAACTGCCGTCCTCCGTGATGACGGACATATTCGTTTCGTTGGGAAAATTCCTTACGGTAGCCTTCACACGGATGATGTTCTCCGCTCCGTCGGCTTTCCCGGCAATCAGGTCGGGCGAGCCTAAATCGACATAGCGCACCTCCGCCGGAAAAATGACGTGGACGGTCTTGTCGTAGGTCACTTCCAGACCGTGCGGCGGTATCATGCGGTCGAAGGTCAGCTTGAGTGACAGCCCGTGATATAGGTCGCCGTCCGCCTCCTTCTGCGGATAGACCTCCTTCGTCAAGGTCGGTTGTTCACTTCCGTTGGTCGTTTCAACGGTTACATTCTCCTGCGCGTTGGCAGTTATGATGCCCATAGCGAGGGCAAACATGATGATTA
>NZ_CALHDW010000005.1 GCF_938023125.1 uncultured Porphyromonas sp. | reverse complement strand
TCGCTCGAAACTGCTCCTGCGGTGTGTTTCAATTCACGCACCCCTAAAGGGTGCGACTTATCATCATCGAAAGTCAAGGTAACGAAATAAGTTTCAATTCACGCACCCCTAAAGGGTGCGACGGTCGTCGACCTCCTAGAGGAGATGACGCCCGGGTTTCAATTCACGCACCCCTAAAGGGTGCGACGGCGGAGGCTATAGGCTCGAAAAATAGAGGCGCTATAGCTCCATTTTTGCGAGAGCAAATGTACTACAAAAAGGAGAGTACCCGAATAATGCTCGGTAATATATTATAATCCTGAGGATCAAGAGTTGCGAATAATAGAGGATTTTGCTGATAGCATGAGGTTCGCAGTTGCTATATCAACAACTCTCCTTCAAGGTCGAAGGAGGTTTCTTTGCCAATCATTTTAATGTTACGTTTATAGTTTGATCCGAGTTGATAGATGCGCAAACTATCGGAGGTGTGATCTATATTGGAGGAGAGTTCTTGCTCTAACGAGACCATTTGAGCCGGAGTTACAAGGCATTCAAAAACCGAGTTTTGCACTCGTTGTCCATAATTCTTACAAATACGAGCAACTTTTCTAAGGCGTTTAGCTCCTTGAGGATCGGATGTTTGTACATCATAGGTTACTAGTACATACATATAGAGTAAGGCTATTGGATAAGGAATACGGGATAATCTTCTAACTCGCCACGAACAGCCCGTGCTAATAGCATTGCCTGTGTATAAGGGAGCAATCCTAGAGGGATGCGCTCGTTGAGATAGGGGTGGGTTATTTCTTCTTTTTTGCGCTTTTGCCAAAGTCCTATAAGATCTTTACGAGTCTCATCTTTTAGTCTGATCTCTTCTTCTCCATATTCTATAAAGTCAGACGGGCGAACCTGTCTTTTATTAACTATGGATAAGACAAATCGATCTACCATATAAGCTCTCAACTCTTCCATTACATCTAATGCAAGGCTTGGACGTCCCGGTCGATCTGTGTGCAAGAATCCCACATAGGGGTCTAGTCCGACAGAGTTGAGAGCAGAGCGAACATCGTGTGAGAGCATAGTGTAGAATAGAGATAGGAGCGTGTTTGTAGCGTCTTTGGGAGGGCGCTTGCTTCGTCCATTAAAAGAGAATTCTTTATTGAGAATCAAATGCTGAAATACACCAAAGTAAAGTTGGGCAGCGGTTCCCTCTACACCCATAACTTGAGCTCTTGAGCTACGTCGAGAGAGTGTTTGGATTAGAATCTTGAGTTGAGTTATAACCTCTTGTAGCCGAATAGAAACACTATCTTCGGGGCGGTGATCTCGTAGAAATCGAGCCAAAACAGATCTCTGATTGGCAATCTTTCCGGCAATGAATGCTGCAGCATAATGGGAAGACATTACTTCATCATCGGCATATCTGAACTGAGTGCGCCGGAGCAATACATTGCCACGTACCTCTCCCTCCAGACTCCCAATATACTGTCCTCGGGGAGTGTGAAAAGAAAGTGTAACACCACAACGAGTGCACAAATTCATCAACCCGGGAGAGGCTCCGAGGTACGAGAAACTGATAATAGACTCTAAGTTGATGATTGGGATGCGAAAGCTCTCTTGGTCATCAATGCGTACCACCACATTTTCTCCATCCTTTTGTAAATATGCGTTGGGGCTTAATACATAGAGAGTATTCAGAAGTTTGCGCATAAGGTTGTTTTTAGAAGATTCTGTGTTTCTTGAAATAATCGGAGACGGAGGGACATTGTGTTACCTGTGGGAGACACAAGTCTTGGAGAGAACAGTTGCGACATGCCGTGATTGGAAGTGGGGCAATTGCCATCCCTTGAGAAAAGGATTCGTGCATTTGCCTTGCGATCTCAGCTGTTTCTGCTCGGAGGTCTGAGGTCAATTCTATTTCGGATCGATGTCTCGTTTCTCCATAAAAGAGATAGCCGAAAGTGATGCTTACTCCATACATCTCCTCTAGGCAGATTGCTTCTGCGCAAAGTTGTAATTGATCTGCCCTTGTGTATCGCTTGGGAGCGCCCCTTTTGTACTCTATGGGGGTAGGTTGCCAATACCCAGGGTAGCGAGGATGAGTAAATCCTTCTTCTGAAGAGGCCGGTCTGAGTTCTACAGCATCAGCCACTCCATACAGCCCAAGGGTGGTAGAGGCGATGGGCATCGCTCGAAGCGTAATAGTTGCCCCCCGACGTTCGCTCTCATTGGGATCATTGACACGCTGGTGCATTTGTTGCCCCAGGGCTGTAAGGCGATTTTCTGCCCATGCCTGATCAACATGGATAAGCCACCACTGCCGGGGACAGAAAGCGAAATGCTGAATGCCCGAAAGCATCAGCATCTCGTCTTCTGTGTAGCGTGTTGTGGACATGCCGTCGAATTAGAACCTTTCTATAAGCTCAACGCCTTGAGGTAATTTGTCACGTTCTATCACGACTTCAAAATCTGAGAAACTGCGAGCCGGGGTAGAGCAATCTCGTTGCTTTACTTGTACACACTCCAATAGCTTGTGAGAAGGAGCATTGCCTAGGGCTGAGTCATGCTTAAAGATGATCAAACGTCTGGCAGCCATAAGTCCATGAGATGCTGATCGGTCGAAGTCAAACATTTTTTCTAGAGCTTGCCAAAGAAGTTCGAGATCCTCTTCACTAAATCCTGTTTCATTGGCCAAATGAGCCGAGATGAAGCCGTGGGCGCGATAGAGTGCATAGGGGACTGTTGATTTTCTTCCCATTGTCCTATTGTCTCCCTTTTGTTTTTTTGCTTCCTCCTCTGTTGCTACTGCCATACGAGTAATGGTATGTTCGCTTGCAACAATGGGGCTAATCGAACGGGCAAAAGTGAACTGAACGGCTCCTCGTACTTGTCCGGCATTCTTTTCCTTATCACCTGTAGACATTACGGCACCAAAGGTGCGTACGTCGTAATAGTTTGCACACATACGTGCCCGAGCTGCCTCTTTGGTGTTTTTGCCAGTGGCTTCGAACTCTTCTCCTATGATGTTGTTTAAGACGGCTCCTTCTCTGATGAAGATTTTATTTGTACCATCGTTTGATGGATTAGTGCTTGTAGCAATCTCTACATAGTTGCGTACCTTTCGTTTGAGACATACATCTGTTACAAGTCCATGCCCGGTCTCGGGGTCTATTCGAGGCATGTTCCCTGCATCGGGGTCTCCATTGGGGTTGCCATCACATACATCAAAAAGGTAAACGAAGTCGTATCTGTTGTTTACTGCTGTCTTTTCCATATCTATTGTTATTTCGATTGTTGTTGATTTGAGATTACTCTTCTAAATGGTCTTCTGTTTCTTCTTTTTTGCGCCAAGCCTCTACTCGTTGATGATAATAACCCACTGCAAAGATGCTTTGATCGTCTAGAGAGAAATGTGTTGGCATTTCGGGTGCTCCCCCGGGGATTAGATTATAAATCTCTTCCAGTTGTTTCTCTTTGAGAATAGCCAATCCGGGCTTTTCTTTTCTTAGTTTCGATAGATGTACTTTAGACAGAGCATCAAGGCGACCAAATATGGTGCGGGGAGTAGTAGAGGCGGTGCCATAGTAAGCATCTCGAATAGTTCTGTTCAGATTCCCTCCGAGAGCACATTGCTGGATGCTTTCGAATAGGGCAAATAATCTGCCGGCTAAGTAAGCCTTGTTTGTTTGATTAGGGTCAAGTGACATAGTAATGTATTCTTGTTGTTTCTTTCTATTTATATATGCTTTTAGGATTGCAGCTCGTAGCTCTGTGATGCGATTGCCTCTTCTTATTCGCTCTAAGCAGGCTTGTTGTAGGCTTTGTGGGTAGGGCTTATTCTCCACAATGCTTTCGACGATACTTTGGATAAGATTAGAAGACCATTTGTCTGATTTATCCGAAGAAGAGACTGTCTTCACAATTTGATAGATAGAGCGCAGGGGTGGAGTCTCTGCATCTACATTGCCCTTTTCTGATATGATATTCATATCATACTGATGTCGTAAGGTGTTCCCGACAATCTCGGGGATGCTGCCTTCTGCCCATAGTTTGATAGATATACGTGCGGCATTGGGAGCTAATCCTAGTATATAGAAGCGACCATTGTCTTCATGTACTTTTCCACCGTTGTATCCACAAGCCGCCTTGAGAGTCTGTAATACTCTATAGCTCTCTCTGTCTGGGACAATGGTGGAGGGGATGTTTTTCTTTTTTCTGCGGCTTTTTTTCGATTTTTCTTCCTCCGGATTTTCTAAATCTAGGTTCTCTTCTTCCTCTTCAGACGAGCTGGATATGCCGTTGAATGTGGCCGTACGATAGCTCGAGAGGAGGTTTTCGTCCGCCAAATTGCTCCAGAATACAAAGGCTGTGTCTCCTACTCTATAATTTGTGTTCTTGTCCTTTGCAAGTAGATTGTTGAGGGCGGTTGCAATGGATTCTGCAGCGTGACCAGAGATGGGGGCATTAAAGCCTTGCTCCTTGCCGTAGGAGTCAAATCCTGAAGATTTCTGGAAGCTGATAAGAGAGGCTGTTGCTTGTGCTCCGGCCAATTTGACCGAGGGGTGAAGGCGAGCTATCGTAGATTTTTCTCCCGTTACAAGGCATACACTAGTATTACTATTGTCTGTGTCTTTAGACTCAGCAGCTCTATTCATATAAGACTGTACATCTTGAATAGAGGCTACGAGTCGGTCATCTTCTAAGTCTCGGACTCGAAAACTTATATTGGCTCCCGTCGTTTTTTGAATGTCCTTTATGATAGTTTCATCTTCGATTAGGCGAAGGGCATGACCATCATGGTAAAACCGAGCTACGGCAGCGATGTGAGGGTTCTCCGGATATAGCTCCCTTAGTTCATCAACTTTTTTGATAAAGGATTCATTTTGCATTGGAGCGACCTGTTCTTCCTTCTCAGTGCCATCTTTGGATACTCCGAGCACATAGCCGAGATGATCCCACATGACTTGGGCTACTTGGAAGGCATTTTTGCCAGATCGGGTTGCTGATCGAGATACGAGAAAGGTCTTTCCCTTCTTATTTTCAGAGTCCATGGTTTCTGTGACCTGTATAACCTCACCCTCAGGAGTCAGTTCTATGATAAAGGGAATTGCCTTCTTCTCCATCCCGGGAGGGGCAATATCGGCACCCACAGCATGCATCTGCTGGTAGTATTGATATAGAGCTTGTAGTATCATCGTAGTATTTTGTCGCTTAAAGGTTTGGGAATAGAAATAACGCCATGCTCCATTATTGCTTCGAAAAACATCGGTTGGGGAGATCGAGGGTTGCCTGCAAAGTCGAGGTCGTATAGCATATATCCTAAGTTGCGACTCTCGGGGATGCCTTGCCCGTAGGGGGCATTGGGGATCCACTCAAAGGAGCAGGAGAATTCTCTACATCCTAGGTAGGGTTGTGTAAAGCACTGTCCCTGCTCGGCTCTTCGCTCAAAGATTTGCTGGTACTTCATCGGATTTTCATGCTCTGGATCGGTAACCTTTGCTTTCTGCTCCTCGGTTCGATCCCGAATGGGGATGAAGACCAGTTTAGCAAAGACGCGGTAAGCCACATCCCGTAGGATGTAAGCAGTCTTTTGCGTTCGATGCTCTTCGATCAGAAGGTGAGAAGCCCTGGGACTCATGGCACTTGCCACTTCGTTACGTCGGATGGAAAAACGCTTGATTGGGTTGAGTACTTCGATACGAGTTATCTCCCATCGTATGGCCGGCTTCCAGAAGATAGCTTGGAAGATATTGCGTGCCGCCGATGGCGTAATAACGTCGTAGCTTACACGTTCTACCTTCATCTCGGGGCGTGTGAAGCAGGCAAAGTCGCCCCGTAATTCTAAACAATATTCTTTATCTGTGTATTCCATATACTTGGTTTATATGGGTTTATATTATAACGATTTCGTCTGTCCAAATATCTTCGCACTTGAGCCCTCTTGCTTCGTCATAGCAAGGATACCCATAAGTTAGCACCCAAATAGGAAGCTGTCCTAACCGAACTTCTTTTAGCACGCCCTGACTATGTAATGTTTCAAAATCCTTTTTTCGAACTCCTACTCGGAGCTTTTGTAGGATGCGAAACTCTTTTCGATTGAGCAGGACCCTCTGGGATAGCTTAGAGATCAGCTCTTCTCCCTCTTGTCCGTATGGCACGTATATGTCTGTAATGTCCTCGTTTTCGATGAGACGGAACTTCTTACTTGCTGTCTCAAAGTCCCATTCTAGATCGCGATTGGCCTGGTAGCTCCATAGGTAATCCTCAATATGTCTTTTGTCGAAGCTATTGACTTGATTGCCGTAGTACTCTAAATAGTATTGGCGAATGAGCTCGGGGTCGTTTGGGTTGAGAACATCGTCTTTGATCTTCTTATAGATAAAGGTAGAGGCTTGTTGCCCTTGCTTGGCTTCTCCCCAGGGCTTACTCCCGTCCTCAAGGTCGAAAACATATACATCTCCTGAGCTTAGTCGTCCCTCTCGATTGCACCGACCTCCTGCTTGGATAATGCTGTCTAGTCCGCTATGAGCCCGGTAAACAACGGGGAAGTCTATATCAACACCGGCTTCGATAAGCTGTGTGCTGATAACGACTATAGGGAGCCCCGCCGATAGGCGTTCCCTTATGTAAGCGATTTGTTTACGGATATGTAACGAGCACATCATGCGAGAGAGGTGGACAATCTCCTCTTTATTGCGTCCTAGTGCAACTACTTCGTCATATAGTTTCCCCGCATCAGCTCGTGTATTGGTGATACATAGTACAGTACGTTGTTGGTGCAACTCTTTGGCTAGGGTGGCTATCTCTTTTCTCTCTTTAAATGTATGGTACCGCACTCGTTCGAAAGCCGAGAATAGCTCTTTGTTGTAGGGTACAACATCTTCTATCTCAATTTGTATGGAATAGAAGTTGCTCGATTCTCTCCCTGCCACCTCGAATGATTGCGTAAACACCGGCTGCGTTGCGGTACAGAGAAGTATATTGGCATTGAAACAGAGCGAGAGGCTTTCGATAGCTCGAAGCATCGGATTGAGGAGTGCGGATGGAAACATCTGTACTTCATCGAAGACGATCACCGAATTGCAGATGTTATGCAGTTTGCGGCAACGACTTGTTCGGCTAGCATAGAGGGATTCGAACATTTGTACATTGGTGGTAATGATGATCGGGGCATCCCAATTTTCTGTGAGTAGTTTCCATCTATCATACTCTTCGTTGTCTCCCATATCCAACTCGCTGTGGTGCTCTAATACATACTCTTCTCCAAAAATTTGTTTGAATATTTCGGCTGTTTGGGTGATGATAGAGGTATAGGGAATGACATAGATAATCCGTGATGAATCATTGCGTATTGCCGATTCAAGAGCCCATGCCATGGAAGATAAAGTCTTCCCTCCTCCGGTGGGGAGGAATAGAGAATAGATGCTAGGATCGTGAGAACTCCCATGGATTCTGCATTTTTGTAGGAACTCTGCTCGTGTATGGTTGAGCGGAGAGTCTTTGGCAAAGCTATCAGTCTTTTCTTTAAGTCTATCTCTTAATGTGCTCCATGAGACATCTATTTTTTTAGATTCATTCCTTAGTAGGGCTTTTTCTTTGTTCATGAAGGCCTCGGTATCAAGGTGGTCTGCATCTATCAGAGCCGAGAAGAGCATTCGTACGAAAAAAGGTCTGTCTTCCTCTTCGATCTCCATGATATTGGGGAGTGTCCCTAGCTGAGCAATCCTTTTCTCCAAGTCAGTGGCTGCTTGGGGTGCGTTTCGTAGCATGTCTTGGTAATAGGCCTTATTGTCTGCAGTCTTGAGCGCATTCTCTAATTCGGCACTATCGTATAGTCCCCGATGGTGTCCTCCAATACAATAAGCGAGAATTTGGGCAAGGGTCTTGTTCCTATCTTCGAATAGCGAGTGTGCATGGATGGCTCCGGCCATACTGTGTGGGGCTCGGGCAGGTCCCTGATCCGCTAGCCCTGAGGAGTGTCGTATATACCTTTGGAAGCTCTTTTGGTATTTCCCATGGTCGTGGAGTAGCCCTAGAAGAGTGCCTACATTGCCCCAGTCTTTATCTATTTGGGTACAAAATTCACTACATCTTCGAGCTACCTCTTCAGCATGATTCCCTAGGGGTTGTATCTTCCCCTCCATGTCCACATGCGCGATAAAGCCAAGTGAGTCCACCATGTTGTACTTAATAATCTAAAAATTCGCCCTAAATAGGATATACAAATGTAGTCAAAAAAATCCCTTTTTCAGCTTGTAAAATAAAAAAGAATAGGGTGGTTTTGCGGGGATATATAGGCTGATTTTGAAAAGAAAATCAAGCAGGGAAATGTTGCACTGTGCCCTGCAAAATGTGCGACTTTTGCCCCGTAGGCTCAGAAAAGGAAAGTTCCCGCGTAAAAATTCTATCTTTGTGTCCCATGGAGACCCTATCGGTACATATATTGGGATGTGGTTCGGCTCTCCCGACTACAAAGCACAACCCTTCTGCTCAGGCACTTACCCTTAGAGGTAAGGTCTACTTGGTCGACTGCGGCGAAGGTACTCAGCTCCAGATTCGCCGGCAAGGTCTCCACTTCGGCCGTATTCACACGATTTTTATTTCTCATCTCCACGGCGACCATTGTTTTGGCTTGCCCGGATTGCTCTCTACCCTCTCTATGCTTGGGAGGACGGGCGAGCTGCACATCCACGGACCGGAGGGCCTTACGGAGTATGTTGATGCGCACCGCAAGAGTTTCCTCGCCGAGTGCAGTTACGAGATTATTACGCACGAGCACGACTATCGCAAGAGTGAGGTGATACACGAAGATCCCTCGCTGTGTGTTCGTTCTCTCCCTCTGAGTCATCGCATCCCCACTATGGGTTTCCTCTTTGAGGAGCGGTGTGCTACTCGTCATTTGGATAAGCCTGCTGTGGATTTTTACCAAGTTCCTCGCTCTTGCTACCCTGCTATTTTACTCGGGGAGTCTTATACGGCACAAGATGGTAGCATCATTCCCAACAACAGACTAACCAAACCGGGGCGCATCCCTCGCCGCTATGCCTATTGTAGCGATACGGAGTATTTCCCCAATTTGATAGAACAAGTGCGTGGGGTTGATCTCCTCTACCATGAGGCTACTTTTGGCGAGGATTTGCGTGCGCGCCTTGCTGCCACGGCGCACAGTACGGCGCAACAGGCAGCCACCATAGCCCTTAAAGCGGAAGTGAAACAACTTCTGATTGGGCATTATTCTTCTAGATACACCGATGTAACTCCCCTCTTGGACGAAGCACGTCGTGTTTTCCCAAATACAACAGCCGCCCAAGAGGGGTTGATTATTCATTTATAATAAGAAATGTATGATTAACCTACAAAATGCTGTATGTCGCTGGGTGCGGAGAGGCTATATCCTCTTTGTGCTTGTTGCGCTTACTTCTATTTGCTCCTCATGTGGGGCAAAGGCGAGAGCTTCGCGCTCTTCGTTCTCTTTGGATGACGCAGTCGCTGTCTACGATGCTAACGGCAAGTTGCTCGCTCACCCCGACTGCCCTGCCTATGCAGTACATGAGGTCGCTCCTACGGGTGATCTTGTACAAGACCTTATTACGCTAGGTCGTAAGTTCTTGGGGAAACCCTATCGCTATCGTGGCTCTTTGCCTTGGGCGCTGGACTGCTCGGGTTATGTGCGCTATCTCTATTCTTGTTTCGGCATCAATCTGAGGGGCTCTTCTGCAGACCTTGCCAAGGTTACCAGAACGGTACAGAACCCCCGTCCGGGCGATCTTCTCTTCTTTAAGGGGCACAATAGGCGGAGTGATCGTATTGGGCATGTTGCTCTCGTGGTTAAGGTGCAAGGCTCTCACATTACGATGATGCATAGCACCAATTCTCGAGGCATTGTGCAAGAAGACTTAGAGTCGAGTGCTTATTTCTCGTCTCGCTACCTCTGTGCCGGACGTATCCCCTATCTAGAGCGTACCTATTCGGCAGCCTACAGAGAAGAAGAGGAAAAGGCACAAGAGCGTCTCCTTCCCGTCCCTGCTCAAGCGATTGCTTGGCAAGCCCCTAATCTCTTTAGCACCTCTGTCTTTGGTTGCGTAGAAGAGTAAAGTCCAAATCCTCAGGAAAAAGACCTTCTTATAAAGAGAGTCCTCCGATGCTACACTGGCTAGCTCGGAGGATTCTTTTTTGTTGTCATTTTACGTTTGTGCCCTTGATGGAATGGAAAAGGTTGGCTTCGAGCTAAAGGGGGAGTGCGGCAAAGGGTTGTATTTGTGGCCGGATTAAGTCGCGTAGATTCGGATTTTTGTTGTACTTTCGCAAGACGAGGTGGTAACGAAAGTTGGCCTACCTGTGAACAATAATTAAGAAAGAAAAACACGTACATATGTGCGGAATTGTAGGATATACGGGGAGTAGAGAAGCATTCCCTATCCTGATAAAAGGATTAAAGCGCCTAGAGTATAGAGGGTACGACAGTGCCGGGGTTGCGTTGCAGCACGCCTCGGGAGATATTGTTGTATGCAAAACAAAGGGAAAAGTGATTAATCTGGAGAGTAGTGCTCAGGGTAAGGACTTGAGTGGATCTCTCGGGATTGCTCACACTCGCTGGGCTACGCATGGCGAGCCTTCGGAGCGAAATGCCCATCCTCACTATTCAGAGAGTGGTGAAATTGCCATCGTGCACAATGGTATTATAGAGAATTATAGAGAGCTTAAACGGGCTCTTGAGTCCGAGGGCTACACCTTCCAAAGTGACACGGATACGGAGGTGTTGGTGCAACTGATAGAGTATACTAAGAAGAAGTATAACCTCTCGCTCTTCCGTGCCGTACAGAAGGCTTTGGGTAGCGTGATCGGAGCCTATGCCATTGCCGTAATTGATAAAAACGAACCTCAGTGCCTTGTTGCTACTCGCAAAAGCAGCCCGTTGGCAATAGGGGTTGGAAATGATAATCAGGAGTTCTTTTTGGCATCGGACCCCTCTCCCATGATTGAGTACACACGCAATGTCATATTTGTAGAGGATGGCGATGTTGTGGAGCTTGTCCCCGGTAAGGCCCCCTATATGGAAACGCTTTCGAACCAAGTGATAGAGCCTAAGATTAGCAATGTCACGATGGATCTCGGGATGATTGAGAAGGAGGGATATCCCCACTTTATGATCAAAGAGATACTCGATCAGCCTCGAGTGCTAGGCGATTGTATGAGGGGTCGGGTGAATACAGAGCTTAAAGAAGTGATCCTATCTGCCATGGTAGATCATCGTGAGCGTCTCCTCTCGGCTGAGCGTATTATTATCGTGGGGTGTGGAACCTCTTGGCATGCTGCCCTCATTGGTAAGCAACTTATCGAGAGCCTGGCACGCATCCCTGTAGAGGTGGAGTATTCTTCGGAATTCCGCTATCGCAATCCTATCATTCGTCCTTCGGATGTGGTTATCGCCATGTCTCAGTCGGGGGAGACTGCGGATACTCTTGCCGCCATTCAGCTGGCCAAAGAGAAGGGGGCTTTTATCTATGGTATCTGTAATTCGGTAGGGTCGTCTATTGCACGTGCTACAGACTCTGGTACGTACATCCACGTAGGTCCCGAGATTGGTGTTGCTTCTACCAAAGCTTTTACGGGGCAGGTCACTGTGCTTGCCCTCCTAGCTCTTTGTCTCGGACGCGAAAATGGATCTCTAGAGCCGGAGCGTTATACGAAAATCATTGACGATTTGCTCATCCTCCCCGAGAGAATAGAAAAGATTTTTGAGCAGAAGGAGCGTATTGAGCAGCTCTCTACGCGCTTCACGTATGCCCATAATTTTATCTATCTAGGGCGAGGAATTAATTATCCCGTGGCTTTAGAGGGAGCACTCAAACTCAAGGAAATCTCCTATATCCATGCCGAGGGGTATCCTGCCGCAGAGATGAAGCATGGCCCTATTGCCTTGATTGATGAAGAAATGCCCATAGTGGTAATTGCCACTCGTGATAAGATTTACGAGAAGGTGGTGAGCAATATTCAGGAGATAAAGGCACGAAAAGGGAGAATCATTGCTATCGTAAATGAGGGTGATGCTCAGGTGGCTAAGATGGTGGACTATGTGATAGAGATACCGGAGATTGCCCCCGAATTGGAGCCCCTCCTCACCGTGGTGCCCTTGCAACTTCTTTCCTATTATATTGCCGTGTGCAAGGGGAAGGATGTGGATCAACCTCGCAATTTGGCAAAGTCGGTAACAGTAGAATAATCAAGATATAGAATAGAAAATTTATGGACAATCAGAATCTGACCCCTCCTCCTTATCGTGAGGATGTGGTTTCTTCGGCGCCGGAAGTGGTCGTAGAGACTGCGGACGTTGCCAAACTTTTTACCAAGGTCTTTTATTGGATGGCTGGGGCTCTTGGGCTAACCGCTCTTACGGCATTCCTCGTTTATAGCTCCGAATCGTTGATGATGACCATCCTTATGAATCGCTGGCTCATGTGGGGGCTTTTTATCGCTGAGCTCGGTCTTGTTATGGGGCTTTCAGCTGCAATTCATAAGATCTCCTTCCCAACGGCAGTGCTGATGATGGCGATCTATTCGGTGCTTAATGGGATGACACTGAGTGTGATCTTTGTTGTCTATACGTACTCCTCCATTGCGATGTCTTTTGTCATATCGGCAGGAATGTTCGCCGTGATGGCTATTATAGGCACGGTAACCAAGCGAGATCTCTCCTCGTGGGGGAGTATCCTTATGATGGCGCTCATCGGTATCATCATTGCCTCGGTGGTCAATCTGTTTTTGCATTCATCGACAATGGAGTGGATTATTTCCCTTGTGGGGGTTGTCCTATTTGCCATTCTTACGGTGTACGATACACAGAAGATCCGTCGTCTACTTGTGGAGAATAATGGTCTTGTATCAGAAGAGGGAATGCATAAAATCGCCCTCTTGGGTTCTTTGGAGTTATACCTAGACTTCATCAATATATTCCTCTTTGTTCTTCGTCTGTTGGGCGGCAATAGACGATAACATAAACCATATCCTTATCGCCTTCTGCCTCTGTGGAGAGCCCAAGGCCGGAGGCGATAAGTTCCCTTTTCTTCTATACCTATCTTAGAATCAGCTTCGCATGTAAAATACAACCTATTTAAACCAATAGAAAAGCACGTATTATGTTAGGAAATTTGTTCTCTATGTTTCGTCCCAATGGGACCGGTCAGGGATTTTCCCCTTTTGGTATGATTGCAGTCCGCCTTCTACCTCTATCTTGATGTTATCAACCTCTTTATTACGTTGATTCAGCTCTTTTCGAGGAAAGAATAGCTCCGATTCTAAGTCTCTCCTTGGCAGCTCCCTTTCTTGAGGAGGTGGGGCTGTCAGGGGCCCGGCTCTCCTCTCTCCCTATAGGTTTAGGGGCTTGTCTCTTCTTTATCGCTTGTTTGGGTCTGTTGGAGGGGGCGGCTTTCCTTATTTGAGAAAGTCTAGTTTATGTAGTATCTTTGTGCTTCGGTTTTATTAAGTATCTCTCTAATATGCAAATAGATTATGCGTAAGTGCATTCTTGTCTTAGTCCTTGCCATCGGTCTAGCATGGGGGGCTATGGCACAACAACTGGAGACGATTTATGAGTCGCTCCATCGCCCTATGACCTATCAAGAGTGTGTAGAGCGAGGAGTGTTTTTTGATAGTAATGTGGGGCGACAAAAGGTGGACAGTGCTCAGCGGCGTGTCTCTTATGATGCGGCAAGGAGCCTCTATTTGCCCAAGGTACAGGTCTCAATTCGAGAGGAGTGGGAGTACGGAAGAAGTCAAGATAATACGGGAGCCTTCGGTCCTAGGTCAAGTGCAAATACCTCTTTTGACCTTGTGGCTTCCTACGAACTTTTTTCGGGATTGCGACGACCTCGTATGGTAAAGACGGCTCGTTTGGAGGAGCAGAATAGTGATGCCCTGCTGGCAACCCTCCGCGAGCGAGCTGAGTTGCGAGTGATGGGTTTCTTCTATAAATATCTGTTGGAGCAGAGCGTTGTTCAGGCAATTCAGCAGCATCTATCGGGTTTGGAGGCCTTGCAGGGACAGGCTGTCTCCCTTGTAAAGGAAGGGAAGTATCCCGCAAGTAAATTAGACGAATTGGCTACGCTGGTCGAGACGGAGCGAGGTTCTCTCTACGAGGCTGAGCGTTTGTGCGCCATGACGCGGGTCGATCTCTCTGTCTGTGTTGAGTATTATGGAGAGGCTCCGATACAAGTAGTGGCTCCGGATCTCACTCTCCTTGTTCAGAATGCGCGCGCAGATTTGCTGCCGCCGGAGGCTATTTATCGTTATGCTTTAGCCCACCGACCCGACCTCAAAGCCGCTGATTTCGGAGTCGCTGCTGCCGAAGAGAAAGTTCGTTCCGCTCGTTCAGGATATATCCCTACCCTCAGTGTCAATGCCGGATATGGCAATGGCTACTTTCGAGTGTTGCAGCAGACTAATAAGTCTTTTGGGGATCAGCTCCGAGAGAATGGCCGCTTCTATGTGGGCTTCTCGGTCTCTTTGCCAATCTTCGATGCCTTAAATACCGCTCAGGCTGTGCGTCGGGCGAAAATAGATCTGCATTCCGCACAACTTGATAAGATCGATGCCGATCTGGGGTTGTACAAAGAAATTTTCAAGGCGCATGCCAATGTTGTTGCTGCTGAACGCAAAATTTCATCAGCAATTCTGGCTGCACAGAGTGCTGAGCGGGTTTCGCAGTTTGCGAGAACGCAGTTTATCGAAGGAAAAACCTCGGCCTACGAATTGGAGCAGGCTGAGGAGCGATGGATTTTGGCACAGCGAGAAGCTCTGGCCGCACAATACGACTTCGTCTACAAGGCTGGAGTTTTGGCTCTATACGGGCGCTAATGGGGGTTTTTATCCTCGTTGCGCCAAGAAAGATTTGCTTCTAAGTTGTTGATAAGTAGCGGCATAACATTTCTTAACA
>NZ_CALHDW010000004.1 GCF_938023125.1 uncultured Porphyromonas sp. | reverse complement strand
CCGTACTTTTTTGATAGAGGTAAACTTTAGTTCCCTCCTCACGGGCATAGAAGTCTACGTTCGCTGTTCCTTTGGTCGTAACAACGTGGAAGTATTCTTTACCTTTAATGGATTCCTTGCCTTGTACACCGTACTGATAGTTCTCTCCTACGTTAAACCAATTATAACGCTCAGGCTCCCACTCTTTCTTGATGCTCTTTTCAGAAACGCTCCACTTCACCCCCTCTGCGAACATGGGGATGGGAGAAGACGAATCCTCTTGAGAGGTTGTACTCTGGCCCAATACCTCTAGAGGGAGCAAGAAGGCCGTAACTAGTGCTAGCGAATGAAATAGCTTTTTCATCATAATTCCTTTTCGTGATTAATCTATATCTACACTCTATAATTTCGATGTACACCAACATCCAAATACACCTCTCTCACAAGGGAGGGAGCAATATTTTCGCCCCCAAAAGTATAGGTTTTTTCAGTCAGCAAGACGTATTTAGATTCTTATAACACATCCAGCACGGAGAGAGAAGAAAGAGCCCGATTTCTCGAAGGGAAAAGGCAATATCAACGGCCCTAAGAAGAAGACTCTCCCCCGAAAAGAATGAAGCAATACCCCTTATTTCCGAAAGGAGTAGGTGAAACATCCGAGCGAAAAGCGTATTTTTGCCTATGGATTTAAATGATCGCAGATTGAAGTAACGCTTTATCCCTATGGTATACTCCCCCTTCCCTCCCGCTCAATTTATGGGGCTTGGTGTGGCTCTTGCAACTCCATTTCTTGTTGATGGACAAGTAGACTACCAATCTCTCGGGGCTATTGTTCGCAATATCGTTGTCTCAAAGGCAGATTTTATTGTGGTCTTTGGCACCACTGGAGAATCGCCCGTTATTACTTGCGAAGAGGTGGAAAAAGTACTCTCTGCTGTGCGCAGGGAGGCAGGGCCCAACTACCCTATTGTCTTAGGGCTTGGGGATAATTCGACCCAACGACTCATAGATCGTATCACTCTTGCCAACAGCTACGATGTACAAGGGTTTCTGAGCGTTGTTCCCTACTACAACAAGCCCTCTCAGGAGGGGATTTATCAGCATTTTGCCGCTGCGGCACAAGCCAGCGACAAACCCATCATTCTGTACAATATACGGAGCCGGACGGGTGTAGATATGGACCCCGACACCGTGCTTCGCCTTCGCAATAACTTCCCGGAAAAGATCGTCGCCATCAAAGAGGCCTCAGGTGTAGAAGATCGTGTAACCAAACTAGCTAGCCTCCTGGACCCAGCCTTTACCATCCTATCCGGAGACGACCATAGTACCCTCGAATTGATCCATCAAGGAGCCAATGGGGCTGTATCTGTAGTGGCCAATGCCTACCCGGCTTGGACTAAAGAACTTATCGACCTGGCAGGGAGCGAACGTGCTGTGGAGATTGATAATGCCTTTGCCGCTTGCTATCGACTCCTCTTTGAGGAGGGGAATCCGGCAGGGATCAAAGAGTGGCTCTACAAGATGCAACTCATCAATACCC
The DNA here is from genome assembly GCF_938023125.1 of uncultured Porphyromonas sp. Classification (GTDB taxonomy): domain Bacteria; phylum Bacteroidota; class Bacteroidia; order Bacteroidales; family Porphyromonadaceae; genus Porphyromonas. The sequence continues at coordinate 18,569 of NZ_CALHDW010000004.1, read as the reverse complement.
CTACACTGCGCCTACCTCTAACCCGGGTCTCCGATAAGCTCTCTCAAAAGATGGAGCAGTCTATAGATACGCTGATGAAGCTAGGAGCTCACTAACCTACCATTCCATGGTACTAGAGCATCTCGAGCTTGTCGCCTTTAAAAGCATTGCTACGGCCTCTTGCGACTTTGCCCCCAAACTCAATTGCTTCTTTGGCGGCAATGGTATGGGCAAAACGAACCTACTCGATGCCATCCACTACCTATCGATGGCCCGAAGTCACCTCAATACAGTAGACCGCCTTGCCATCCGCATTGGCTCCACTGAGGCTATCTTATCGGGGGACTACCGAGCAAATGATGGAGAAGAGACGGACAGAATAGCTTTGCGGCTCCGTATGGGTCAAGCCAAAGCTCTCAGCCGTAACGGTAGGCTTTACAAGCGACTTAGTGAGCATATTGGGCGCTATCCTTTGGTGATTATTTCACCCCAAGACTATCGCCTGATCCGAGGAGGTAGTGACGAACGCCGCAACTGGCTAGACCGACTTCTCTCCCAGCACGATGCCCTCTACTTAGACCTCCTCATACGCTACGATAGAGCTCTACAACAACGCAATACCCTCCTCAAGAGTGACTTTCAAGACGAGATGTTGCTCTCCATTGTGGAGGAACAAATGGCTCTTACAGGGGTAGAGATAGCCCAAAAGCGAGCAGAGTTCGTTCGTGACTTTACCCCAACATTCAACCAACTCTACCAAGAGATCTGCGGAGATAAGAGCGAATGTGTAACTCTAAACTACCTCACAGCAACGGCTCCGAGTAGGGAACTTTTTACCCAAGACCTACGCCAGAGACGGCGGGAAGAGAGGGCTACCGGATATACAACCTACGGCATTCACAAAGACGACCTTGAGATGCTTTTGGGCGAGAATCTGATGCGAAAAATCGGCTCTGAGGGGCAGAATAAGACCTTTCTTACGGCACTCAAATTCACCGAGTACAATCTGCTCGCCAACAAGCTACAATGCCGTCCTATTTTGCTTTTAGACGACCTGTTCGATAAACTTGATGCAGAGCGTGTAGAGCGTATTATCGGCATTGTCTCCCGTCCTATCTTTGGACAGATATTCATTACAGACACAAACCGCAAGTATCTCGACGACATTATAGAGGCACAGCACGAGTCTTTTCATCTATATGCTGTAGACCACGGCAATATCGCCTTGCAAGCGACATCGCACTAAACAGCCGGCTCAGCATGAAACGAAGCGAACCTCAACGCCTAGGCGCACTACTAAGTAGCCTTATAGAAGAAGAGCCCGAACTAGCACAAGGGCTCTACCGGGAGCGTGCCATTGCTTTTTTCTGGGAGCGATTTGCCTCAATGCGCCCTTTTGTCCGAAATATTTTCTTCCGCAATAATACCCTGCACATACAGTTACGCTCCTCTGCTGCTGCACAGATGCTTTCTGATCAGAAAGAAAACATCATGCAACTCATCAATCAAGAGCTACACTATCGCGTAATTGAGGAGATTCGGTTGTTCTAGATTTCCACTAAATCTATCCCTATTCCACAACGAAAAAGAGGTACCCCCGATACAATATCAGAGATACCTCTTCTTTTATTAAACAAGTATCTATTGAGGAGGATTACACCTAAATAAATAGGGGAAAGAGAGGTACGAAATAGTAAGGATTCGGCCTCTCCACTCCGTTGTTTAGGTTACTTATTGTAACGCTCTTCTACTACATCCCATCTAACAATAGACCAAAGGTCTTTGATGTGGTCTGCTCTGCGGTTTTGGTAACTTAGATAGTAAGAGTGCTCCCATACATCGAAACCGAGCAATGGATTAAGCCCCTTACGGATAGGATTACCGGCATTGGGTTCTTTTTCGATGGTCAAAACGCCATTTTCATCAGAAGCAAGCCATACCCAGCCTGAGCCAAAAAGACCTGTACAAGCCTCAAGAAAAGCTGCTTGGAAAGCCTCAAATGAGCCCCAGCCCTTTGCAATAGCATCGGCAAGAGCACCCTTAGGCGCACCACCAGCATTGGGACCAAACTGTGTAAAGTAGAGGTTATGATTGAGCACCTGGCCGGCTTGATTAAATAATTTCCCCTCACTCTTACGTACAATATCCAAGAGGTCGGCATTCTCAAATTCTGTGCCGGGGATAAGACTATTGAGTGTATTTACATAAGCAAGGAGGTGCTTGCCATGGTGAAACTCTACTGTTTCTTTGCTAATAGCAGGAGCAAGCGCATCGGCTGCATAGGGAAGGGTGATAAGTTCGTGAGTCATACTCTTCTAACTTTCTATTGTCTAATTTCTTATTCGTTACTATTTACATAACACCAACAAGTTCCCCAAGGTTCATCCCCTACCCTAAAAAACAAAGCAGCTAGCTCTGTAAAGACAAAGCTAACTGCTCACGTTGGGATAATAGTAGGCTACCTAGCTCACTTAACGGCAAGGGCCGCTGAGATGCGATGGAGCTGATAGCGATAGAATGCCTTAGCTGCGGCATCACCACTATTTGCCTTCTGCTTATAGAGCTTCTCTACCTCTTCGAGGGCAGCCATCCAGTAGGGGGCAATGCGCTCAGGGGTGATAGCCCCATAGGATATTGTTATACGGCTAAATGAATCTTCCCCCTCATTATACTGCTGAGTGGAGGAGTAACCACAGGGGATAGAGGGAGTATTAACCCATTGATCGAACTGCTCCTGACAAGCCTCGGTGAGGGCAAACTTTTTATTCTCTACCTTAACGGTGGGTGTTAGGAGTGCATTCTCCAACATCAAATCTATCGCACGAGCCTCTAGCATGCGGTCGTATTCGCTCGTTTTTCCAGAGCGAGTAGCCGAGAAGAGAGCTGTCACCACATCGTGCGTATAATCGGCTAGAGTATAAGCATCCTTGGCTCCCGAGAGGTTGAACTCATAAATGCGGCGCAAGTTACCTCCACGGAAGAAATTGCCAACAAATGAATTAGTAAATTGCTTGGCAAGAGTATTACTACCATTATCTATCCGATTGAGGAGATCCTGACGCAAGAGCCATGTATTAACCTCGTGGGCTTGATTACCCAGCCACTCTACTGCACGTTTCTGCTCCGAGCGTGGCACATAGGTATAAGAGGGCTTACCATCTCCCTGACGACTTTCAGTAAAGACAATGCCTCCAATATGAGCGACAATATGCCCTACATGGCGCATATATTGAGAAATAATATCGTAGTAAACTTCCTCAAGGTCACGATAATCGTCACCCTCTTGATAGAGCCATTTATCAATATTCTTGGTAAGAATCTTGAGGTTGGAGATAGACATATCACTCGCTGTAAAGTGATCATTGGAGAGATCTTCGGTTTGAGCGGTAGGATCTACAGTGGAGGGGAATTGCTGAGCACCGAAGAGAAGCATCGGATCTTTGGCATTCTCTTCGAGCATTTTACGAAGCTGCTTTTTCTCACCTTCGGTATCCCCTCGGAAGGTCTCGGGTAGAAGTGAGTAGCCCCACTTAATAGCCGCAATATCATACTTACCGAGAATGGGAGGCGTAAGGCGTACACCACGCTCATAGTCTCCCGGTTGGGCTACAAAATTATTGCGAGCATAATCCATAATACTAGGAGTGGTACCATGCTCCTTTGTGAACTCCGGCGAACGCAAATTCTCGATCGTATAGGCGTTACTTGCCCCCATGTTGTGCATCAAACCTAGAGTGTGCCCAACTTCGTGCGAAGCTACATATCTAAGGCTCTCACGCATTACATCATCGGGGAAAACCAGCGTACGCACTCGAGGATCCACGGCTCCCGTCTGCACCAAACGCCAATTGTGTACCAAACTTATCACATTGTGGTACCAGATAACCTGAGCTGAAATAATCTCTCCCGAGCGTGGGTCCACATAGCTAGGCCCCATGGCATTCTCAATGGACGTAGTGGCATAACGGAACGTATTGTAACGGGCATCGTTGGGGTCGAAGGTCGAATCGGAAGGATAATCGAGCGCCTTGATGGCATTTTTGAAGCCCGCAGCCTCAAAAGCCGTATTCCAATCCTCAATCCCCTGCTTAATGGTAGAGCGCCACTTCTCGGGGAAAGCACTATCCACATAAAAGACGATAGGCTCTACGGGCTCAACGAGCTCTCCACGCTGGTAGGCCGCTGTATCTTTGGGTTCGAGGCGCCAACGATGGATGAGGCGGAAGCTCTCTACCTTATCTCTATCCGATGTAAAAAGACGACGTCTAGAGGAGAAATACCCCACCCGATTATCCGCATATCGGGGCTGCATGGGCTCCTTGGGGAGAAGCAAGATTGAGCGTTGCATCTCCACCGTATAGGGCTCTCCACTAGGACGAGTATTATAGGTCAGATGGCTCAAAATTTCGACATTCTTGGGATAAGACTTAGCCGATGCGACTAAAGAAGCCTCCCCATCAAGAGTTCCCTGTATAAAGCGCTCTGCCAACGGACCGGAGACTTGTCTCAATGGCGATAGCAACTTCTCGTCTCCCGAGAAGAACTTAGTAACGTCTATTAGTGAGCAATCTCCCTCTCTTGTTACTATGGGAAAAGACTTTACTACCCTATCCAAGGCATTTGAACGAAATGAACTGGCGATGGCATCGCCCTTGCGCACAACGTCTGAGACATTGGGGCACACGATATAGACGTTATTGTCGTCTTTGGTAAAGCGGAAAAGGAAGGGAGAAGACTGGATAACCCCAGCAACCAACTCTCGTGTATCGCTCACTCCGGCAACGCGGTTGATAAAGTAGAGATCTCGCCCCATCAGAGAGTCGGGGATCCCAAAGTAGAGTTTATTCTTCTTGTTATGGTAAACAGAAAAGAGTCCTTTGCTCTCTTTTGAATCGGCAATATTCTGGGCAGCGAAAGAGCACATCTCCCTTAAAGTTGTAGAAAGTACAGCTTTCTTTGTCTTTTTGGTAGCACAACCACCCAAAAGTAGACTACCCCCCAAGAGGGCAACAGCCAAAAATTGTCGAGTTAAATGCATTTCTTGTAAACTTATTAATGTAGATTTTCTTTGTTTCTAGCCTCTTTCTCGGGCCATCTTAATCGCCACACACGATGTGGATTAACGACAATCCGCCAAGATCTCACGCACAACCTCGGGGGTTACTGTTTTATTTTCTCCCAACACCATGCCTCGCTCCGTAAATCGGCGTACTATTTCATCTTCTACCTCTTGAGATACTCCGGCCTCACGAAGGCGGGTCGTTAGCCCCAAAGAGCGGAAGAACTGCTCCGTTGCTTGGATGGCTGCCTCTATACGTTCCTCATCGCTACCCACCTTGATACCCCAGATATGCTCAGCATATTCAAGCATCTTGTCATGCTTATCTCCCATACGGCTCAAGATACGAAGGGTAGAGGGTAAAACAATAACAAGAGAGTGCGCATGGGTAAGTCCGGCAATCGCTGTGAGCTCATGCCCAATCATGTGTGTAGACCAATCTTCCTTTACCCCCCAATTGATGGAGCCATTGAGGGCGTGTGTAGCTGCTACCATAAAATCAGCACGGGCATCGTAGTTAGGTTCTCCACTAAGTACCAGAGGGGCAATCTCTCTGAGGGTGAGCAAAATCCCCTCTGCAAAGCGATCCATCAAGCGGCTCTGCCCCGGGGCTGTAAGGTATTGCTCCATTACATGCACATAGCTATCAGCAATACCGCAGGCCAATTGGAAAGGAGGAAGAGTGTATGTAACCTCCGGATCGAGGATAGAGAAAGTGGGGAATTGCCCATGAAAGGGGTATTTCTCTTTTGTCTCCGAAGAAGAAATGACAGCTCCGGAGTTCATCTCAGACCCCGTAGCAGGGATGGTTAGTACAGTGCCCAACGGAACAAACCGATCACGCACCATGCCCTGCAATACCAACTGCCAAGGGTCTTCATCTCGCAATAGAGCGGCGGATATAAGCTTGGAGGCATCAATTACCGAACCACCCCCTACGGCTAGTACAAAATTGCTCTTCTTTTCTTTCCCTTGGGCTACAGCTCGGCGGATTGTCTCTACCGTAGGATTCGACTCCAGCCCCCAAAACTCACTATACTCAAAGCCTTGGAGGGCTGAGGTTACCTGCTCATAAACGCCATTGCGGCGCACACTCCCGCCCCCATAGGTTACGAGAATCTTTGCATCTGAGGGTAAAAGTTTGGCAAGGCGAGCTATACTGCCCTTACCAAATATCAGTTGTGTAGGATTGTAGTACCTAAAGTTATTCATATCTTAGTTCCATTATTTACTGTGATTCAAGCACAAATATAGCATTTTCTTGCCTAATCTTGGAGATTTTCTTGCCCAAGAAATCCAGAAAATTCAGGCAGAATGTAGTCGCATTTCCGGCTGAAAAAGATTTGAAAATCAGGCAGAAAAGAAGAGCCCTTTCAACTGATCACAAACGAAGTCATGGCTTGTGGGTAAAAAGGGATACCTCTCTTGCCAAATGGCCCGGAGAGAGGGGAAGCTAAAGATATTGATAAATTAGAAAGAGAGAAGCCTCCCCCTACAAGAGTGTGAAGTACTAGAGAAAGGTATAAAAGGGGCGGACGAGATTGATGTATTCCGGAGAATAAGAAGAGACAGTATCCCCATGAATAACAAGCGGTTGCAACAAAGCCGGTTCTAGACAAGCCCCATCTCTCCTTGTCCATTCGCTCAAAAGTCGCTTGGGCGGTTTGATCGGAGTGGTATGTACTGCTGTTAGACGTAGCGGAATCAACCCCTGAGTAAAAGCAAAGATCCTCAGCTCTTCCAATTGGTCGTAAGGGGTAACTAGAGCTACAATCCCCTGGGGACTTAGAAGATCCGTAGCTCGATGCAAGACCTCTTTGGGAGAGAGCAAACTAATGGCCCGAGCCGTATGTCTCACCTCCGATCGTGCTTGTAACGTATTCTTGTAATAGGGCGGATTGGATACAATCAAGTCATACAAGGCTTGGGAAGCTTGCCACGTTGAAAAATCGGATTGCACTACCCTAACCCGAGACGAAAAGGGAGAGTGAGCTGCATTGTAGGTAGCTCGCTCCACAGCCGTAGGTTCGATCTCTAGAGCCGTTACCTCAGCCCAGGGATAGCGTTGCGCCAGCATCAAGGCGATAAGTCCTGTACCACAGCCCACATCTAGGATCTGTAGCGGAGCCTCTCCTCGGAGATTACTAGAAGCCCATGCGCCCAGGAGCACTCCATCCGTACCGATACGCATCCCGCATCCTGCCTGATCGAGACTGAATTGCTTGAAGTGAAAAAGATCTCCGCTTGGCATAAAAGAAGGGTGCTCCGGACTTGTATCCATCCGAAGCACCCGCTATAAATCAATTCGTATTACTTATACTCGCTCCAAGACTTAATCTGAATGTCATCTTCGGACAAGCGACAGAAAGCGGTGATAAAGGCAGAAGCCAAACGAGCATTCGTGATCAAAGGTATATTAAGATCGATAGCCGATCGGCGCAACTTATAGCCATTGGTCAGCTCGCCTGCCGTCAGGTTCTTGTTAATATTGACCACCAAGTCCACCACATGCTCCTGCAGTAAGCTGAAGATATAGGGCTTGCCTGACTCTTTTTCCCAGTAAACGCGAACAGAGGGGATACCATTCTCCTGCAAGAAGTTGTGCGTTCCCTCCGTAGCGTAGAGGGTATACCCCTTCTTGGTGAGAAGGCGACATGCATCCATCAAAGCCACCTTCTGCTTATATCCTCCCGAGGAGAGCAAGATACCCTTGCTGGGGATGCGCTGCCCCACGGAGAGCATGGATTTGAGGATAGCCTCGTCCGTATCGTCTGCTATACAGCCCACCTCTCCGGTAGAAGTCATGTCCACACCAAGCACGGGGTCCGCTTTTTGCAAACGGGTAAAGGAGAATTGCGAAGCCTTAATCCCCACATAGTCGAGATCGAATGCGTTCTTATTGGGTTTCTCCACAGGCAAGCCGAGCATGATACGGGTAGCAAGATCGATGAAGTTTATCTTCAGCACCTTGCTGACAAAGGGGAAACTTCTAGAAGCTCTTAGGTTACATTCGATCACCTTTATATCGTTGTCTTTGGCAAGGAACTGGATATTAAAGGGACCCGAAATCTTGAGAGCTTCTGCAATTTGTCGACTGATCCGCTTAATACGGCGTACCGTCTCCACATAGAGCTTCTGAGCCGGGAATTGGATGGTTGCGTCCCCGGAGTGTACCCCGGCAAACTCGATATGCTCACTAATGGCATAAGCAATAATTTCTCCATTACGAGCTACGGCATCCATTTCCACCTCCTTGGCATGCTCAATAAACTGGCTCACTACTACGGGATGCTTTTGCGACACATTGGCGGCTAATTTGAGGAAGCGCTCCAACTCTTCGTGGTTAGAACACACGTTCATGGCAGCCCCTGAGAGCACATAGCTCGGACGCACCAATACGGGATAACCCACCTCACGAACGAAGTCGTCGATATCCTCTATCGAAGTCAGTTCTCGCCAAGCCGGTTGGTCAACGCCAAGGCGATCGAGCATAGCAGAGAACTTGTGACGATCTTCTGCATTGTCGATACTTTGAGCAGACGTACCCAAGATGCGTACGCGTTCTTGATCCAATCGAACGGCCAAGTTATTGGGGATTTGGCCCCCGGTAGAGAGGATTACCCCCATGGGATTCTCCAACTCTAGGATATCCATTACACGCTCGAAAGTAAGCTCGTCGAAGTAGAGTCGGTCGCACTCGTCATAGTCGGTACTTACCGTTTCGGGGTTGTAGTTAATCATTACAGAGTCGTACCCCTCTCTACGTATGGTGTTAAGAGCATTTACTCCACACCAGTCAAACTCTACAGAGCTACCAATACGATACGCTCCGGAGCCCAAAACAACCACTGCAGGCTTCGTTGTATGATAGGATACATCGTGCTCCACGCCATGGTAGGTGAGGTAGAGATAGTTCGTTTGAGCAGGGAACTCAGCGGCCAAAGTATCTATTTGTTTTACCACGGGATAGACACCCTGCTTTAGACGGAAGGCTCGCACTTCGTTAGAGGCTTGCTCTAGATCATTGCGATTGTGCTTCCAAATAGCACGAGCAATCTGGAAGTCGGAAAAACCCTGCTGCTTAGCCATTCGCATCAACTCAGGGCTAATGTCTTCCAAATCGGTGTGTGACTCGAGCTCCTCCGCCGTGTTCAGAATGTTTTTAAGTCGACTCAAAAACCACTTATCAATGCGTGTAAGCTTGTGAATATCATCAACTGAATAGCCGGCTCTAAAGGCCTTACTAATCACAAAAATACGTGTATCGGTAGGCGCTTTGAGGGCGGCATCAATATCTTTGATCACGAGTTCTTTATTCTCGCAGAAGCCGTGCATCCCCTGCCCGATCATGCGGAGCCCCTTTTGTATCGCCTCTTCAAAAGTACGACCAATGGCCATTACCTCACCCACACTCTTCATGCTACTGCCCAACTCTCGGGATACTCCATGGAATTTACCAAGGTCCCAGCGAGGGATTTTACAGACGCAGTAGTCGAGAGCTGGCTCAAAAAAGGCAGGAGTAGTACGCGTTACACTATTCTTGAGATCGAATAATCCATATCCCAGACCTAGCTTAGCTGCTATAAAGGCGAGGGGATAACCGGTAGCCTTAGAGGCCAGCGCCGAAGAGCGAGAAAGACGTGCATTTACCTCAATTACGCGGTAATCTTCACTCTCGGGATCGAGAGCATATTGTACATTACACTCCCCTACGATACCAAGGTGGCGGATGATACGAATCGCCAGCGAACGCAATTTATGGTACTCGTCATTGGAGAGAGTTTGCGAAGGAGCAATCACAATACTCTCGCCGGTATGGATGCCGAGGGGGTCGAAATTCTCCATATTACATACCGTAATACAGTTGTCGTAAGCATCTCGTACCACCTCGTATTCAATCTCCTTCCATCCCTTTAGACTCTTCTCTACAAGCACCTGAGGTGAGAAAGAGAAGGCCTTTTCGCAAAGAGTATCGAGTTCTTCTTCGTTATCGCAAAAGCCACTACCTAACCCCCCAAGGGCAAAGGCAGCGCGGATAATTACGGGATAACCTAGGCGCTTAGCAGCCTTACGTGCAGCCTCAATGCTCTCAACCGCCTCGCTGGCGATAGTCTTAACGTTAATCTCATTGAGCTTCTCAACAAAGAGTTCACGGTCTTCCGTTGCAATAATAGTCTCCACAGGAGTACCCAATACCTTCACGTTATAGCGATCCAAAACCCCCTGACGATAGAGAGCCACACCGCAGTTGAGCGCAGTCTGTCCTCCGAAGGCAAGCAAGATGCCATCAGGGCGTTCTTTAGCGATTACTTTCTCTACAAAAAAAGGTGTTACTGGGAGGAAATAAACCTCATCCGCAACACCTTCACTTGTCTGCACAGTGGCAATATTTGGATTGATAAGGATGGTCTTGATGCCTTCTTCTCGAATAGCTTTGAGAGCCTGGGATCCGGAATAATCGAATTCCCCTGCCTCTCCGATCTTAAGAGCACCAGAGCCGAGTACTAATACCTTCTTCGGTTTGCCATTGCTAGTCATATTGTCTTCTTGATTGCTTGGTCTGAAATATAATATAGATAGATTCGAAAAATCTTTATCTTCCCTTACATTCTTGGGGTATAGGCGCCCTAGAGGAGAGAGAGAAATTCATCGAAAATGAAGAGAGTATCCTTTGGTCCGCCACAAGCCTCTGGATGGAATTGTACAGAACGGATAGGCTTTGTCTTATGCTTAATTCCCTCATTCGAGCCATCATTAAGGTTGACAAACCATTCTTCCCAGTCGGCTCCCAACGTACTGCTATCCACGGCAAAACTGTGGTTTTGACTCGTGATAAAGCAGCTATTCGTGCCTACCATACGCACCGGTTGATTGTGACTCCGATGCCCATACTTGAGCTTATAAATCTTAGCACCCGCCGCCAAAGAGAGAAGCTGATTACCCATACAGATACCATAGATGGGCTTATCTCCGGCAATTGCACGGCGTAAGTTCTCCACAGTCTTGGTACACATCTCGGGATTACCGGGGCCATTACTGATGAAAACGCCATCGTACGAGAGCGTGGTAAAGTCGTAGTCCCAAGGTACACGCACCAGGGTAATATCCTCACGCAATAGCTGACGGATGATATTGTGCTTCACCCCACAATCGATGAGTACTACCGTTTTAGAGCCTTGTCCATAGCGTACCACTTCTCGAGTGGATGCCTCTGCTACTAGGTTGCGTTCTTCCCAACGAGCATCCTCGATAGGGTTGTCAACGCCCTCAATCGTAATTGTTCCCTTTTGAGAACCATGCTCACGGAGGTGCTTTGTAAGAGCTCTTGTATCAATATTTGTAAGCCCTACAGTCCCCTCCTCTTTGAGGCGATCTGCGAGAGAAGAGGTAGCATTCCAATGGCTGTATTCTGAGGAATAGTCCGCCACCACGATAGCCTGCATATAGATATGCGCGCTCTCAAGACAACACGATATTCCCTCGGGAGAAACTTCAGCAGATGGGATACCATAATTCCCCACCATGGGGTAGGTCATCACCATAATCTGCCCCATGTAGCTGGGGTCTGTCAAGCTCTCGGGATAGCCATTCATGGCTGTATTGAATACAACCTCTCCTATAATATTTTTCTCTGCTCCAAAAGAATAGCCCTCAAACGAGGTACCATCCTGCAGCGTTAGGGTTGCTTTCTTCATATTACTCCTTATGCCAATCGTTTTCCACATAGTTGATAAATGCCTCGTTTACGAGGTGTGCACCACCCGGTGTTGGGAAGTTGCCCGTAAAATACCAGTCTCCGGGGTGATTAGGGATAGCGTCGTGCAATCCCTCAATGCTCTGGAATACAATCTTCACCTCAGCCTTAAGCTGCTTGGGTTTTACCAGTTCTACAATCTTTTCGGAGATCTCCTCGGGCGAGAAAGGCTTGTATATAGCCTTTACCACATTGGGTACAAAGTTGTTGCGAGATACCTTGCGCAACCCCAAAGCCTCACGGTATTGTTGCTCTATGATATAGTTTGTAGCACGTTCCTCATGTAGGGCAATAGCAGCACGGAAGGCGATGAATTCCTTCATCCGGCTCATATCAATCCCATAGCAATCGGGGTAACGTATCTGAGGAGAGCTGGATACAATTACAATTAGTTTGGGGCCAATGCGATCGAGTATCTTGAGGATACTTTGCTTGATAGTTGTACCTCGTACAATACTATCATCTATGATTACAAGATTATCTTTTCCGTACTCTATGCTTCCATAAGTAACGTCATAGACGTGAGCGGCAAGGTCATTACGGCTATTCCCTTCTGCAATAAAAGTCCGTAGTTTGATGTCCTTAATTGCCACCTTTTCTACTCGAACTCTGCGATTGATTATAGCCGATAACTCCTCCGGAGTGCAAGTTCCATTTTTTTCTTTTATAGCCTCTAACTTTTCCCGATTCAAGTGATCATTGAGCCCTTCTACCATGCCGTAATAGGCAACTTCTGCGGTATTGGGCACAAACGAAAACACCGAGTGATCAAGATCGTTATCGATGGCTTGCAAGATCTTAGGAGCCAGCAAATATCCTAGCTTCTTACGCTCTTTGTATATATCAACATCACTGCCTCGAGAGAAGTAGATACGCTCAAAGGAGCAGGCTTTAAGATTGTCGGGAGCCAAAATCTGCTCCAGACGAGTCTCTCCTCTCTGATTAATGAGGAGGGATTGGCCTGGCTGCAACTCTTGTACCGCATCATGCGTTACATTCATTACGGTTTGGATAACGGGGCGCTCCGATGCAATTACGGCGATTTCGTCATCTAGGTAGTAAAATGCAGGACGGATGCCATGAGCGTCGCGCACGGCATACATCTCACCACTACCGGTAAGGCCACACATTACAAATCCGCCATCCCAGAGAGGAGCGGCTTTGCGTAGCACTTGTGCGAGATCCATCTTCTCTTCTATGTAGTGAGTGATGTCCATTCCGTGCAGGTTGTGCTCCAAACGCCCCATCGTATACACACGCTCCACCTCGCGATCAAGCCTATGCCCGATCTGCTCTAGCAGGATATGCATATCACTAATTACGCGCGGATGCTGCCCTTTGCTGGTGATTGCATCAAAGATTGCATCCACATTCGTAAGATTGAAATTACCACAAATAGCAAGGGTACGTGCGCGCCAATTGCTGCGGCGAATCATCGGATGAACAAAGGAGAGACCGCTCTTACCCGTTGTAGAGTAACGGAGGTGACCCATGTAGCATTCTCCCGCAAAGGGGATATGCTCTTGAGCGAAAACAGCATCACTAAGCTGCTCGGGAGTATAGTCTGCAAATAGGCGATGGGTATCACTAAAGATCTCTGCAATAGCATTGGATCCCTCGGCCCGTTGGCGATAGAGATACTCCTCTCCCGGAGCGGCATGCTGCTTGACGGCGGCAAATCCTGCCCCTTCTTGACCACGGTTATGCTGTTTCTCCATCAGCAAGTAGAGCTTATTAAGCCCATACATCCAGGTACCGTACTTTTCTTGATAGTAAGAGAGCGGTTTTAGTAGCCGTACAAGGGCTATCCCGCATTCATGTTTGAGTGGTTCCATAGAGGATTGTCTTCTTAATGGAGATTAACGACCTTTCTTTTGTTGATTACGCATCTGCTGTTGCTGGAGACGCTGAGCTTCCTCAAGACGTGCCATAAACCCAGATTTTTTCTTGGGCTTCTTCTTATTCTCTTCTATCTTGGCGAGCACCTTCTCTTCGTTGATGAGAAGACGACTTCCGAGGAATTGCAAGATAGTAATGAGGGTAGAAATAAAGTAGTAATAGCACAGCCCCGAAGCATTATTATTGAAGAAGAAGAAGAACATAATAGACATGATGTAGGGCATGTACTTCATCATCTTCATTTGCTGATTGTCCCCTGTAGCAGACATATTCATCGTGTACCTAGAGTAGAGAATATTGGTCACAGCCCACAAAAGACAGAAGAGACTCAAATGATTTCCCATCAGACCGGAGAGAATGGGGATATTAAAATTCCACGAAAGAACAGCATCATAGGTAGAGAGGTCGTGCGCCCAAAGGAAAGACTCACCACGTAATGCAATAGCCGTTGGGAAGAACATATACAAAGAAATCAAGAAAGGCATCTGTAGCAACATAGGTAAGCAGCCACTCATCGGGCTTGCTCCGGCTTGCTTGTAAAGAGCCATGGTCTCCTGACTTCTCTTCATCATCATAGCTTGCTCCTGACCGGGATACTTGTCGTTAATGGCTTGTATCTGGGGTTTAAGCACTCGCATCTTAGCTTGCGACATGTAGCTTTTGAAGGTAAGAGGAGAGAGCGCCGTTTTGATAATGAGGGTAAGGAGAAGGATAATGAGCCCCCAATTAGAAATATACTTACTGAGGAAGTCTACAATTGGGATGATCAAATGCACATTAAGCCAGCGGAATACACTACCGCCCACGTATACAAGATGTTCCAAATGGAGACGATCTCCATCTTCTTCCACACCCTGATCATATGCTTTTAGAAGGTGGTGCTCCAGGGGCCCCATGTAGAGCGTAAAGTGCGCACTAGCGTCTTGTGCGCTACTGAAGGGGAAAGAAGTTACAACCTTACAGTCTTTGGTGTACTCCCCATCCTTGGGCATAACGGTCTGCTCTAGATTAGAGCTTTCGAAAGCATTGGCAGCATCGGCAATCCATACCGAGGAGAAGAACTTGTCTTTGAAGGCAATCCAAGAGACTCTTTCATTCACCTTCTCACTCTTCGATCCCTTGTCGCTCAAGCGTTCCACCTTGTCGGCCAACAACTTATAGTAGATAGCAGAGTATTGATTCTCGTTTTGCCAAGAGAGTTCTTGACGGCGAATCTTCTGACCAATCTCCAAATCTTGGTAGCGCATATTGCTCGGGAATAACCGATCTAGATGCGCTCCGCTGATGCTCAGGCGCAAGCGATAGTCATTCGGCACTAGCGTGTAGGCAAAATCGAGATAGGCAGCGCTATCCACTCTCAAACGCATGGTAAGAGAGCTATCGGACTGAGCAATAGGCTCAAAATAGAGGTCTTTGGTATCAATAACCTGCCCCATTTTTGTACGCAAGGGGAGGTTAAATGAGCAATCCTCCGGAGTAAAAAGGTCTAGCGGTTGCTCCTTTTGTGCTTTGTATTCCTTAAGGCGAGCTTGTACGGCAGCCCCTCCATGGTTGGAGAAAGAAACAACAAGCTTTTCATTCTCTAGTTTAACAATTTGCTCTTGTCCACCGGCTAGCCCCAAAAGAGGAGAGGCCTCGGGTGCTAGCGAATCTGTGGAAGTAGGTAACACTGCCGACGAAGATGTGGTCTCTGCAGGGGCAGAAGAAATGGCTTCGATAGGCTCTTTGGGAGTAGCTTCCTCGGGAGTTGGACGATTTAAGAATGTGAATCCGATAAGCACCAAGGCTATCAAAGATACACCGATGATTGTATTTTTATCCATATTACTTGGTTATGCTCAAAAAGTAGAGAGACTCCCAACAGAAGGAAAGGAGTCTCTATCAGAAGAGGGGAATTACTTTGTATTATGATACGCCACAGCCGCACGAATAAAGCCCATAAAGATGGGGCTGGGATTTACCACCGTGCTGTTATACTCGGGATGATACTGCACGCCAATGTACCAAGGGTGACCTTCGAGTTCGAGGGCTTCCACAAGATTTGTTTCGGGATTTTCCCCAACGCAATGGAACCCATTCTTCTCAAAAGCCTCTCTGTACTCGCCATTGAACTCGTAACGATGGCGGTGACGCTCACTTATCATGGTCTTACCGTAAGCTTCACTAATCTTGCTGCCGGGTTTTAGGCGGCAGGTGTAAGCCCCTAAGCGCATAGAGCCCCCTAGATCGGTTACCGTCTTCTGTTGCTCCATAATATCAATTACCCTATTCTTCGAAGCCGGTGCAATTTCTGCCGTATTAGCGTCTGCCAGACCTAACACATTACGGGCAAACTCAATAGCCATACACTGCATGCCAAGGCAAATACCTAGGGTAGGAATCCCCCTCTCACGAGTGTATTTAAGGGCAACAAGTTTCCCTTCTACACCGCGTTGTCCAAAGCCGGGAGCAATGAGTACGCCATCGAATCCCGATAGCAGCTCTGCCACATTCTCTTCCGTAATATGCTCACTTTGGATACTAGTCAAACGTAGCTTCTTATCGTTGTAGGTACATGATTGCAAGAGGGATTCGTCGATGGATTTGTAGGCATCTTGCAGCTCTACATACTTACCCACTAGAGCGATAGCCACTTCTTCGTGCGCATTCTTGAGCTTCTCCACAAAGGCGCACCAAGCCTTCATCTCGGGGCGAGGGCCGGGCTCTATACCCACCTTGCGCAACACAGCCTCATCCATTTTTTGATCTCTCAAGAGGAGAGGGATCTCGTAAATTGTAGGCATATCGATGCTCTGAATTACGGCATCGGGGGCTACATTACAGAACTGAGCCACCTTGGCAAGGATATCATTTTGCAACGCCTGCTCAGTACGAAGCACCAATATATCCGGCTGGATACCGGCCTCTTGGAGTTGCTTTACAGAGTGCTGAGTCGGCTTTGTTTTGAATTCGCCTGCAGCATGAATATAGGGTACATAAGTAAGGTGTACACAGAGGCAATTCTTACCAAGCTCCCACTTAAGTTGTCGCACAGCCTCGAGGAAAGGTAGAGACTCAATATCTCCCACCACTCCGCCGATTTCTGTGAGAACAAAATCGTAATTTTCTTTCTGACCAAGGAGTTTTACATTCCGTTTGATCTCGTCTGTGATATGGGGGATCACCTGGATGGTCTTACCCAAATAGTCACCTCTACGCTCCTTACGGATTACATTCTGATAGATACGCCCCGTGGTTATGTTATTGGCACGCGAGGTAGGCACGTTCAAGAATCGCTCGTAATGCCCCAAGTCCAAATCGGCCTCATGCCCATCGTTGGTCACATAGCACTCTCCGTGCTCGTAAGGATTAAGTGTACCCGGATCTATATTGATATAGGGATCAAACTTCTGAATCGTCACCTTAAAGCCCCGAGCTTGTAATAACTTTGCGAGAGAAGCGGCTACAATTCCCTTGCCAAGAGATGATACAACACCCCCTGTCACAAATATATACTTCGTGTCTGTACCCATATGGTCTTTGTATTACTATGCTTTTGTTCTTTTTGTTGTATCCGGAGGTATACACCTTTATATATAGGGAAACGAAGCATTGAACAAACACTCGTCCCTCTGGCCCATACCTTTCTGCAAAGATACTATTTTGCTCTCGAACGGACACCCTTTCTCCCCTCTAGGTAGGGCAGTATTAGTACGAAATAAGGAAGAAAAACGAAACAAAGGAAGATGAGTTTCTTTTCTAGCCAGAAATAGACTCCGACATAGGCTGAAAAATATTTTATTTCTGCCCGAAATATTTTTTTATTCTGGGCAAGAATGAAAAAAAACTCACCCTGTAAATCTTTATTTTTTAGGCCAAGACTTTTTCGCCATTCGATCTAGGGGGAAAGGGAGCCTACTACACTTCTATTCAGCCCCAAGGCGCCGCAATTATAGAGTTTAACCTCATCCGAGAGATTTTTCTTCCTCTTGCAATGAGGCCTTCTCCCCTATTTTGTATTCGTTGTCACTGAAGTCCAAATCTCCCAACCACATAAAATCTGCCTCCACCTAATGGTTATTTCAAAAAGTATCGTACCTTTGTAGTCGAAAGTTATGGGGCATTAGCTCATCTGGCTAGAGCGCGACACTGGCAGTGTCGAGGTGATCGGTTCGAGTCCGATATGCTCCACAAACAACACTAAAAGTCAAGTAGTTACAAATCGGGATAGGAGACTGAACACAAAAAGCGCTTCAAAACAGATATTTTGAGGCGCTTTTTATTGGCCCTCAGAAATCAACATGGTTTGGAATTGCATGGAGGTATTTCAGGGAACCGATATCACGGTTTTACCTCAAGCAAAATGGTATTAATGGTAAACCCACAAAGTTTACAGAAGGAGAAACAGAACAATTTAAGGGGACATTCGTCGACCTTGCTAACAGAATAAGACAAGCGGCGGATCGCTTGTAACAAGAACATCACTCCATCTCTATTTAGAGGTTCTATTATCACACTTATCCCCTGCCATTGGAGTGTATGGCAGGGGATATTTTCTATCTAAAGTCATAGTATTTCTAATATACTCCATCCTTTATTTATTATATACAATCAAGACTTTCCACCTCCGTCATTGTTGGCGGTGAGCTTTTCGACAAACTCAGTTGCACTAGGTAACGCTAGAAACTCTATTCCGTATGTGGGCAACACTACACTTTCGAGAGTACATCATCAAGAGATTTGCCATGAACGACGAGCGGCTGAAAACAGGCTCTTCATACAACTACTTCAAAGAGTTGTTAGATAGAATATGCGGAATAGAATATCGAAAGTCTCAATAAAAGAAGTAATGAACGACATGGATAAGGCACAAAAGCTAATAAGGGAATGCCGCTATTA
>NZ_CALHDW010000003.1 GCF_938023125.1 uncultured Porphyromonas sp. | reverse complement strand
CTATCTTGGCGCGAAGGACCTCTGCTTGTGCGGAGGGGAGGGGAGTAGAATCTGTTGATTCGGGGAGACGGATCCAACGCTCGTCGGGAGACAAAAAAAGACGAGTAAGCACTTCGCAGGTAGCTGCTGCCTCCGGGCAACTCCATTGCCAGCTAAATTCGTCGCTGGGATAGGGGTGATGGTCGATCATCAAAACGGGGATACTCCGTTGTGCTAGGGTGGCTCGGAGACGCTCCTCTAGTAAGGGACCGATGCGATACAGCGCGTTGAAGTCCAAGCAGATAATTAAGTCGGAGAGCGATAGAGCCTTGTCAATCTCTTCGTCTTGACGCCCCTGCTGTAATATCTCGGTTGCCCCTGGCATCCAACGCAGGTTGAGAGGCATTCCACCGGCCATGATAACCTGAACAGATTTGCCCAGACTCTCCAAGAGCATTCTCATTGCCAAGGTGCTCCCAACGGAGTCGCCGTCGGGGCCTTTGTGACCGAAAAGTACGATATGATGTGACTTGGCAAGGAACTCGGAAAGTTCGTCGTATGCTTTGCGATAGTCTCTACTCTGTTCCATTATTCTTTGGCTCTGCTGATGCAAATATAGTGTATTCTGCCTAGAGAGAAGGCTTTGCGAGGAAACGAATAAAGGGGGAAGATGATGCCATATCCTCTCCCCCTTCTGGTTCCTTATTCACTTAGTGTTTCATTATGCGAGCTAGGGTGCGCTTGTCTTCCCGCTCTTTGATGGAGGCTCGTTTGTCGTAGAGTTTTTTCCCTCTAGCCACCCCGATAACTACTTTGGCATAGCCTCTATCATTGATAAAGACAGAGAGGGGGACAATGGTGACTCCAGGGGTCTTTACCGAGCTTCCCAGTTTGGCAAGCTCCTTGCGAGAGAGCAGAAGCTTGCGATCCCGACGCTCTTGGTGATTGTTGTAGGTGGCGTAAAAATACTCCGCTATGTACATGTTTTTGAGCCACAACTCTCCGTTGGCAAAGAAGCAATAGCTATCTGCCAAGCCAGCCTTACCCAATCGGATAGACTTTATCTCTGACCCCACGAGCACAATACCGGCGGTGTAGCGATCAAGAATCTCATAGTCGAATGTAGCTCGCCTATTCTTGATGTTTACCCGACGGTCCAGCTGAAGTTTTTTATTTGCCATAGACTACTCTTGAGTATATAAATGGGTTAGTTGATGATATCGAAGCCGGTGTAGGGGCGGAGCACCTCAGGCACGATAATACCCTCTGGAGTTTGGTAGTTTTCGAGGATTGTTGCTACAATACGGGGGAGGGCAAGGGCGCTACCATTGAGGGTGTGACAGAGCTCTGTCGCTTTGTCTTTGCGGTAGCGGCACTTGAGTCGATTGGCTTGATAGCTCTCGAAGTTGGATACGGAGCTAACCTCTAGCCAGCGCTCTTGAGCGGCAGAGAAGACCTCAAAATCGAAGGTAAGAGCCGATGTGAAGCTGATGTCTCCCCCACAGAGGCGAAGGATACGCCAAGGAAGCCCCAACTCATCTACTAGCCCCTGTACGTAGGAAACCATGGAGTCGAGTGTAGCATAAGAGCGTTCGGGAGTATCGATGCAGACAATCTCTACCTTGTTGAATTGGTGCAAACGATTGAGCCCTCGTACGTCTTTGCCATACGATCCCGCTTCGCGACGGAAGCAGGCCGAGTAGGCTACGTTCTTTATTGGGAGCTGGCTCTCTTCGAGGATGACATCTCTATATATATTGGTAACGGGTACCTCGGCTGTGGGTATGAGGTAGAGGTTGTCGGCAGGAGCGAAGTACATCTGCCCCTCTTTGTCGGGCAATTGCCCTGTACCGTACCCTGAGTCTTCATTCACCACATAGGGAGGTTCCACTTCTTGGAAGCCTGCGGCGATGGCTTTGTCGAGGAAGTAATTGATAAGGGCACGCTGAAGGCGAGCGCCTCGACCCTTGTACACGGGGAAGCCTGCTCCGGAGATTTTTACTCCCAACTCAAAGTCGATGAGGTCGTACTTCTTCGCAAGATCCCAATGGGGGAGCTTGTTGTCTGGGGTGAGCTGAGGCATGGTGCCTCCTGTTTTTATGCATACGTTGTCTTCTGCGCCATTCCCTTCGGGCACACTCTCGTGGGGCATGTTGGGGATGGTGAGAAGGAGCTGACGAATAGATTCTTCTGCCTGCTTTTTGCTCTCCTCAGCCTCCGAGCTCTGCTCTTTGAGGCTCTGCACTTGAGCACGAAGAGCCTCTCCGGCGGCTTTATCGCCACTCTTCATTTTCTCTCCGATCTGCTTTGCCAGTTGCTTTTGCTCCTGCAGTGAGGTATCCATAGTTTGCTGTGCACTACGGCGTTGTGCATCTAGCTCTGTGATACGAGCTACGGCCTCTCTTGCATCGAAGTGCTTTACTCCTAGGCGAGCGATTACCTCTTCGGGTTGCTCTTTTATTACTTTGATTGTGAGCATATATAGTCTATACTGCTTATATGATTCGTCTCCATAAAAACAACAAGAGAGGTACCTCCAGGCTCTTCTTGCGCCGCCTAAAGCGACCAAGTAGCCTATGTGCACCTCTCCTTGTGATGGATCCTCTCCCCTCTATAGGCCCCTTAAACTCCGCCGGCAGACCCTCTCGGAGGATCCTCTTCGGTGTCGAGTTTGTGGGGATGGTGGGGGAGACCCCTCTTTTGATTGGGCAAGGATAAACAGAGAATGCCGCTGCCTCTCTTCTATTGAGAGATGCTTTTGCTACGGCTTAAACTCTCTGTCTAACTTACCAAAATGTTGCGTTCCCTTACGCTTCTACCACTTCGATAGATACGAATGAGCGATCTTCACCTTTGCGAGTGAAGACTACCTTACCGTCTACAAGGGCATACAACGTGTGGTCTTTTCCCATACCCACGTTTTCTCCGGGATGGTGCTGCGTACCGCGTTGACGCACCAAGATATTACCGGCTTTTGCAAAATCGCCACCAAAGATTTTGATCCCTAGGCGTTTGCTCTGTGATTCGCGACCGTTCTTAGAACTGCCGACACCTTTTTTATGTGCCATGTCTCTTTACTTCTTTAGTTTGGGTTATGCAATAATCTCTTTTACCTTGACTTCGGTAAACTGCTGGCGATGACCATTGAGTTTACGATAGCCTTTTCTACGCTTTTTGTGGAAGATAAGTACCTTATCACCCTTTACGATGGGAGATACCACCTCGCATACCACCTTAGCGCCTTCTACAAGAGGAGCACCTACCTTTACGGCACCATCATTGTCTACGAGCATTACTCGGTCGAATGATACCTCAGCACCTGCTTCCACATTTTTGATGTGGTGCACATACAATTTGCGACCGGCTTCTACCTTGAATTGCTGGCCTTGAATCTCTGCAATTACGTACATACTACGTTTTTCTATTACTAATAATTTAGTCCCGCAAGGCGGTCTGTTGTACGCTACAACACACTCTTAATGAGCCCTACATAGGATTTGCGCCTGCAAAGGTAGCACTTTTTGGCTATTTGGCAATGGATTTACCTCTCTCTCTTCGTGCGTAAGTTTATTTCTTACCAGCCTAAGAGACAAATGCGAGTTTTCCATGTACCTTTGTAGTGGAGGGCTTGGGATTTTCGCCTCGCTCCTAACCCATGATTACCTTTTGGTGATGCAATAAAATTGAACCCAAGAAAATGGAACATACCATGAAACGAAAGAGTCTTCTACTACTGCTCATGATGGGGCTGTTTGGGATCCTAAATATCCATCCGATGGCAGCCCAAACAAACAAAAAGGATCAGCTTGCAAAAGAGGGACGTACTATCGAAGAGGTTGTTCCCAATGGTTGGGAGGTACAATCCGCTACAGGGGACCTCAACAAGGATGGAATAGAGGATTTTGTCTTAATTGTCCGCCCCAACGACCCTGCGCACATCAAGACGAGAGACGACGGCTTTGAGTACAATTTCAATCCTCTGTTCCTTGCTGTCTATTTTGGTTCGCCCTCCGGAGTATACAAGAGGTTCAAGGTATGGCACGATACTGTTAGCGGTCGAGAGAATGAGGAGAGAGACATAACAAATGAACTCTCTATTACGCCCAAAGGGGCAATAGACATACGGGTATCCTATTCGTCAAATATCGGAACTGACGAAACGGGTAGTATAACCTATAGATACAGGTTTCAATCGGGAGACTTTTACCTTATCGGCGAAGAATCTACTTGGGGAAATCGTTTGGCCGCGGAATGGGAGAGGACTAGTATCAACTATCTTTCCGGACAAAGGGAGGTCACTTCTGGGGATCTGATAACAAGAAGAAATCTGAAAACCAAGCAGGTTAAGATCAAGAAAGAGCCTCTTCGCCTCTTGGGTTCATTCCAGATGTAAGGCCATAAGAGAGAAGAAAGTACCTCCCCATCTTTCTAGGTGAAAATCCTTGTAGAAGCTGCCTAGAAATAAAAAGTTTTCAGACCTATACTTTTTCGGATATAGGTCTGAAAATTTTTCTTTTTTACCCAGAGAGGGATCCTAAAATCAGCCAGGGTTTCTCTGAGTTGTGTTCTGTCTGTTTTTAGAACTGGAAGTAGATAAAGGGTTGTACATCGGCACTCTTCATCTGGAATACGAGGAAGATGAGAGTGACGAGTAGCAGGGTTTGTACCCAAAATGGTGCACGCGTTAGGGCTCTCTCTGCCGCTCTTCTTTGGCTGAAAGGCAGGTAGTGTAGCACGTAGCCTATGACCATGAGAAGGAGTACCCAGTGGTAGCCGGATATAAACTCCAGGATGATTTCCGGATGGAAGTTGTCGGTAATTTGCGTGAGTACCTGATTTACCGTCTCGATGCTGTCGGCTCGGAAGAAAATCCAAGCAAAGCAAACGAAGTGGAAGGTGAGGATACCTCCGATCGTCTTGCCAATGGGATTTCGTTTGAGATGGGGTCTGTCTTTTGGATAGAAGAGGGTGCTCCATCCTTTGTGTAGCGCCAGTGCTATACCGTGCATTCCTCCCCATAGGATAAAGCGGAGGGCAGCTCCGTGCCACAATCCCCCTAGTAACATGGTTATGATCAGGTTGATATAGGTTCGGATACGCCCCTTGCGATTGCCCCCGAGGGGTATGTAGAGGTAATCTTTGAGCCAAGTAGAGAGGGAGATATGCCACCTATGCCAGAACTCTGTGATATTGGTGGAGGTGTAGGGGACATCGAAGTTTTTGTTGAATCGGAAGCCTAGGAATAGGGCAATACCAATGGCCATATCCGAGTAACCGGAGAAGTCGCAATAGATTTGGAGGGCATAGCCATAGACTGCCATTAGGTTTTCTAGGCCGGAGTAGAGCGTGGGGGCATCGAATATTCGGTCTACAAAGTTGAGACTAATGTAGTCCGAAATAACGGCTTTTTTGAATAATCCCAGAAGGATAAGAAAGAGCCCTCGCCCAAATTCCCCACGAGTAACCCACGGACGGCGATGTATTTGTGGAATGAAGTCTTTGGCTCGTACAATGGGCCCTGCCACCAGCTGTGGAAAAAACGACACGTAGAAGAGGTAGTCGATCCAGCGTCTGAGCGGTTTTATATCTCCTCGGTAGACATCAATTATATAGCTCATGGTCTGGAAGGTATAGAACGAAATCCCTACGGGAAGGAATATATCCCAAGGCTCCCATTGCATGGTACTTACGGTCTCCATACCCATAAGTCCGCCTATGCTGGCAAATGCTTGTACTACAAGGTCAAGTAAGAAATTGAAGTATTTGAAGTAGGATAGTATCCCCAAATTGATGACCATACTCAAGGCTACCCACTTTTTCCTGTTGGGGGAGTCTTTGGGGGTATTACTCAGCGCCTGAGCTATGAGAAAGTCGCTTGTGGTGGCAAGCATTAGAAGCAGTACATAGAATCCGCTACTCTTGTAGTAGAAAAAGAGAGAGAAGCATACGACATAGATGATGCGGAGTGTAGTGGTGCGCTTCGAGAGCCCCAGTAGCCCGTAGATCGGCAGAAAGAGTAGAAAGAGGACAAAGAACAATCCACTAGAGAAGATCATTGGGGAGTCTTCGTGGTAGCGAAGTAGGTCGGGGAGTAGGGACCCATCGAGTGTAGAGAAAAAGTCGATCATATACCGGAGTTAGTAGGGGGAGCTATTTTACTGTAAAAGGTCAAGTAGGGCATTGCCGATGAGTTGACCTTGGTGTGTATATCCATAAGGGGAGAAGTGAACGCCATCGTAGGCATAGTAATCTCCCTCTTGGCGACGATTGTAGCCGCCTTCTTCGCAGCCGAGCGCTTCGTACATATCGAATAGCTCCAGATTTTCTCGAGCGGCAATTTGACGCAGCACCTCGCTTACAACCTCTACCTGGTCGTTGTATGTACGATTGCGACGGAAGCTCGGTGGCGGCGTTGTGAGCATAAACACAGCCTTGGGATGCTGCTTGCGTAGAAGGCGAATGAGTTGCATTACTTGTGCTTCAAAGCCACTCCTGCTTACTTTTCGCGCTTGGGCCTCGTTTGTGCCAAAGGATAATACAATATGGGTTGGGTGTAGCCACTGAGTTTGCTGGGCAAATCCCTCGTGGGTAAAGGTGGAATATATAGCCCCGTTAATGCCAATGGCATGGTACTCAACGGACTGCTTTTGTTTGAGTAAGACAAAGCCTCCATAGGTTGCTCCCTGGGAGGGCATCTGTTCATTTCTTAGGAAGATCCTTCTCTGCTCTGTGGGGAAGAGAAGGGTGTCTGCCACAAAATTCCCAATTCTCTTTTTCCCCTCAAGTAGTGTTGCACTCCCAATAGAGGGCACGAGAGAGGGGGTGGATGGTGTGCGATAGACAATAAGTTGGTCGAAGGGGTGTGCGTTGCTACTGATCGTAAAGGTGTAAGGGCTGTTGTCTGCTTTGGAGAGAATCATTCCCGAGACTCCCACCTGTAGTGGGGGGCGTTTGATGTACAACTTCTCGCTATTCCACTTGACAGAAGACTCGATTTTGTAGGAACGTGGCGCATTGGTGTGGGCTAGCTCGTAAGGAATAATCAATCCAGGACCCTGCAAAGGTAGCTTTCGAGCGAGCGTTGTACGGATGGCCTCGGGCAAGAAGCCGGCTTGTAGGTGGCTATCCCCCAAGTGTAATATCGATACTTTTTGAGGGGAACTCCGGTGTATCATGGCAGACAGTAGGGCTGTTTCCTTTTCATCAATTTTGATGGAAGGAGCCTGAGCTACTGCTGCAACCAACGAGACGAAGAGCAGGATTGCCAGCGTCAGAAGATGGTGATGCCATCGGTTGTATAGCAGTCTTGGCAACCCTTTCATTGGTGAATGCGTTGGTAGTATTTTTCTTCGAATAGGAAACTATTATAGAATACATCAGCGAGTCTCTTGCCGCCTTTGAAACTCAAATGGGTATAGTCTTTGGCTGCCCATCCCTGTTTTACAAAGTGACCCATACTATCCTCTCCACCCATGGCTTCGAAGGTGTCCCAGAAGACAATGCCCTTTTCGCTTGCCAGTTTTCGCTGTGCATTGCGTAGAGCATATATGGAAGACATGGTGTGGGGTTCGCCACTAGAGCGCTTGGCCCTGTCAGAAACCCCCATAATTATGATATCGGTATGAGGATAAAGCTCTCTTAGATGATCGATAACCTCAGACATTCGCTTGGTGTAGTAGGTATAGTCTTTGGTCTTATCAGAGGCCACGTTAAGCCCATATTGTAGGACAATAAGGTGGTAGGGGCGAAGAGCGGCAAAGCGCTTGCCTAGCTGTGTGTCTATCTGCCCCAGCTGGAATCCGGAGCTGCCTCTGTGCGAGAAGTTGTCTAAGATCACCCCGCCTCCTTGTTTTGTTCTGTCGAGGGCAAGTCCGTAGAATTTGGCTCCTTCGGCTCCGGAGAACGAGAGATTCATCTCACCATTTTGTCCCTTTATGGCATAGGCATTCATCTCCGAGGAGGGAGGAAGGCTGTAGCGTTGCGTACTATCGACTCCACTTACGGTTACTTGTACTTCTTTGTTGGAGGTGTAGAAGATGGTGGCACAGTCCCAAGACGAGTATCCCTTGGCTACTTTGTATTGTAGAGAAGCGCTGCCTTCGCAAGTATAGTAGTGCCCCGTGAGAGGATACAGATCCTTAGATTGTCGGATAATGAAGTGATCTTTCCATCCGGAGAAACTATGGGTAATCCCTTGTCGATAGCCGGATACTTCGCTAGAGAAGGGCATCCAGCCAACACCTCCCCCACCGTAGCGACTCTGCAAAAGGCTACGAAGGTCGATGGTAAATATATCAGCCTCGATAAAAGAGTCGCCTAAGAAGGCAATTCTGAGCGGGGAGCCTTCGATTTTCCGTTTGGCCAGTGCGGCATACGTATTGCGTAGCCCAAGGTGAGAGGGATCGAAGTCTTCGAAGTAGACTTTGGGAGTGGTTTGAGTTTCCTTTTGCTCCGGCTCTGAGGCCTCGGAGGGTACTTTACTCTCGAGGGTTATGTCTTGTTTTTTGAGTTCTTCGTAGATGGCATCGCGCTTTTTCACCTCCTTTTCCGAGTCGCCATTGGCCGCTGCCGAGTTGCGAGCCAATTGCTCTTTGTCCTTTCCGTTGGGAGAATCCGCACCGGAGGGGCGCAGCTCAGAGAAAATATCCACCTTTTGTAGGGATATCCCAAAGATCTTGTCGGGCAGGTAATAGAGCAGCGAAATAATGGCAAAAGTGGAGAGAAGCATTCCCCAAAGGTACCACGTGTAGTTCTTTTTTTTCATTACCGAGAGAGTATAAGTATGGTACTTTTGGTACTTAGTTTAGCACACTTTTCTACAAAGTAAATACCTATCCGTGATGTTCGTGCTTGAGCACAGCCTTTAGGAAGAAGTACCCTAAGAATCCTGAGAGAATACTCCCTGTGAAGATACCGATCTTGGCATCGTTGAGGAAGTGTGCAACCTCGGGCTGAGTATACGATAGGGAAGAAATAAATAGAGCCACCGTAAAGCCGATACCACCCAGGCAGGAGAGTGCCAATAGGTTCTTGGTCGTCATCCCCTGGGGGAGTCCGCCCTTGGATAGTTTGGCAAAGACGATAGAGAAAAGGAAGATGCCCAAAGGCTTGCCCAATAGTAGTCCCAAAACGATGGCCAAGGGCACACCTACCAAAGACTCCATGGAGACACCCCCGAATGCGACCCCCGCATTAACGAAGGCAAAGAGGGGCAGTACAAAAAAGTGAACGATGGGGGTAATCTGTTGCTCCATGCGTTGTACGGGGCTTACAGCACCGCGTACGTCTCGTGCCATAGACTGTACAACGGCAATTTGTTGGTGCGGGAGCAGTACGTTCTTACCCTTTGTCTTGTGTTCACTCTCGGGTAGTAGGCGGAGCATGGAGCGCATTCTGTCTGCCATGTGGTCTGTGCTAAGTTTGGGTCTGGCGGGTACCAAGAAGGCGACTAGTACGCCGGCGACGGTCGTGTGTACACCGGACTTGAGGAAGAAGGTCCACACAACGAAAGCCCCGATGTAGTAAACGAGAAGGTTGCGCACGCCCAATCGTCCCAAGAGATAGATGACGCCCAAGCAAACGGCTGCCCAGAGGAGCATCATTAGATTGAGGTGTGTGCTATAGAAAATAGCTATGACCAAAATGCCGCCTATGTCATCGGCTACCGCCAGTGAGGCTAAGAAGGCTTTGAGTGACGATGGAACGCGTTTCCCCAAGAGGGAGAGTACGGCAAGAGCAAAGGCAATATCCGTAGACATCGGGATGGCCATACCATTGCTGGCAGGGGCCTGGTGGCACACAAGTAGGAAGAATAGGACCGGCACAATCATCCCTCCCATTGCGCCTACAACGGGGAAAACGGCACGTCGTACTGTGGAGAGCTCTCCTACCAAACCTTCCTGCTTTATTTCTAATCCCACTTGGAGGAAGAAGAGTACCATCAGTACATCGTTGGTAAAATCGAGGAGAGTCATCGTCTCTCCGGCGTGAGAGAATATATTAAACTCCCCAATCTGCACCATGATTGGGTATTGGAGAAGTTGGTTATAAAGCCCACTAACAGAGGGAATGTTTGCGATAATGACCGCTGCTACCGCTGCTAAAAAAAGGAGAACGGAGGAGTCTACTCTTCTTTTATATAAGCGTTGTAGAGGTTTGATTAATTGTCCAGTTTTCATCTTGTAGATAGTATAAAACAGCAGGGGAGCAGGGTTGCTTTGAAGCTAAATCACTCCCTTTTCCCGACAAAGGTAGTATATTTTATTCTTCGATAGGAGGGGTATTTTGGGTGAGTATTGTACGTACTTGGGCCAGAATGTCGAGTAGTTGCTCCATGGTGGTTGCCTGTAGCATGGCAATGCGCCAGGGGCGGAAGTTGGCAATCCCCTTGAATATGGGAGAGGCTGCTAAGTGCCTACGAGAGTGGAGGATGCCCCTGCGCTCGTCTAGCTTGTCTATGTTATTCCTGATCATTTGGATGAGTGTATCCAGCCGCTCCGAGGCAGGGCGATCTTGGAGGAGCTCACCGGTGTCGAGGTAATGGCGCATCTCCTCAAAGACCCATGGGCGACCAATTGAGGCTCTCCCCACCATCACGGCATCCACGCCATACTTGTCGAAGGCCTCTTTTGCCTCTTGAGGGGTGGTAATATCTCCATTGCCAATGATCGGGATGGTAATGCGGGGGTTATTCTTTACAGCCCCAATGAGGCTCCAATCCGCATTGCCGTTGTACATATCGCTGCGGGTCCGCCCATGGATGGTGAGGGCTGCAATTCCACAGTCTTGGAGCGCTTCTGCCAGATCTTCTATGATGATATTTTGGTGATCCCACCCGAGGCGCGTTTTTACGGTAACGGGCACTTGGCTCGCCTTTACCACAGCTCGTGTGATCTCCAGTAGTAGGGGGATGTTACGAAGCATGCCACTGCCGGCGCCTTTGCCCGCTACTCTTTTTACGGGGCAGCCAAAGTTGATATCGAGTATTTCGGCACCTGTGGCGGAGGCAATAGTGGCAGCTTCTGCCATACTAGCCACGTCTCGTCCGTAAATCTGTATGACGGCAGGGTGTTCGTCGGAGTGTATGAATAGTTTGTTGCAGGCCCCACGTACGGAGCGGATCAGCGCATCGGCACTGATAAATTCACTATATACCATAGAGGCTCCAAAGCCACGGCAGAGAAGACGAAAAGCGCTGTCGCTTACATCTTCCATAGGGGCTAGGAGGAGCGGTTGAGAGCCGAGATCTTGACCAGCTATGAGCATCAGAGTTTGGGAATAAGAGGGTCTGTTAGTTTGTTGTAGAGGGCTTCGATAGCTTCTTCTCCCCAGGGGATTGTGCCTAGGTAGCCCCCTTCGGGCATATGTCGTGAGTAGGGGCGTACGTTGATTGGGATGTTTATCGGGTTGGGTGTTTTGCTTTTTTGGGAGTGATAGAAGAACAAAAGTTCTCCCTCTTTCATCTCGGGAAGGGTGCGATAGGCAAGGGCAGCGAGGTGCTTTTGTGGGTCATTTGCGCTAGTCCAGAGGGCAAAGTCGTAGCAGCGGCTCCCCTCTTTTCCAACTTTTTCCCGTAGTTGGAGCGTCTTTTTATTCTGAAAGACGGTGATAAGCCCCTGAGACCCGGATTGCTCAATGGGTTGGCTTTTGATGATTTGTAGGGCTGTCGAACGAAGGTTTTGAGCGTAAGAGGGCAGAGCAATAAGGGCTCCTAATAGAAGTGTGATAAGCCGAGTGCTCATGGTCTTGCCGGTAATTAGAGAGGACGACAGACCCCAAGAGAGATCTGTCGTCCAACGTGTAAACTTAGATTATTTGAGTCCTCTAGCAACGAGTAGCGGAGTGAGATCTACTTGTTGATGCCCTGTAAAGGCGGTAAAGAGGCTCATCAAGTCTGTACTATTCCCCTTAGAGAGGATCATAGAGCGTAGACGATCTCCATTTTCGGCATTGAGGCCACCGTGTGCCATCATCCAAGCATAAATGTCATTGTCGAGGGCTTCGCTCCAGAGGTAAGCATAGTAACCGGCAGAGTAACCATTGCTCCAGATATGGCGGAAGTAAGAGGTGCCATAGCGGGGGGGGATTGCCGTGTAGAGTGCATTAGCTTTGCGGAGTGCATCTTCTTGGAATTTATTGATGTCCGTCACGGCTGCAGCCTCTTCCGGAGAGAGTGTATGCCATGCCATATCGAGGAGGCAAGCTGCGATGTTTTCTACCAATCCATAGGCTTGGTTGAACTTTTCTGCATCGCGCATCTTCTTTACTAGCTCCGCCGGCATAGCGGCACCGGTCTTGTAGTGCTTAGCAAAGTTGGCAAAGATAACGGGGTCTGCAGCGCAGTGTTCATTGAACTGAGAGGGCATCTCAACGAAGTCGCGAGGTACATTTGTACCCGATAGAGAGGGGTACTTCTGAGAGGCAAACATGCCATGTAGGGCATGACCAAACTCGTGGAATAGAGTATTGGTTTCGTCCCAAGTGAGGAGGCAAGTCTCGCCCTTTGCAGGTTTCTTAAAGTTGCAAACGTTGTAGATAACGGGCTTGAGACCGAGTAGGTAGCTCTGCTCTACAAAGTTGCTCATCCAGGCACCACCGCTCTTAGAGGGGCGTGCGTAGGGGTCGAAATAGAATAGCGCGATTACAGAACCGTCCTTATCTAGTACATCCCAAGTGCGTACATCTTCGTTGTAAACCGATATGTCAGTACGGGGCTTGAAGGTGAGTCCGTACATCTTGTTGGCAGCAAAGAATACGCCGTTGTTGAGTACAGAGTCGAGAGCAAAGTACTGGCTGAGGGTTGCCTCATCTATGCCATACTTTTCATTGCGTAGCTTCTCCGCATAGTAGCTCCAGTCCCAGGCTTCGAGGGTGAAGTCAGCCCCCATCGTTTTGCGAGCAAAGCTTTCTAGCTCTGCCTGATCAGACTTGGCCTTGGGGTCTGCTAGCTTAGCTAGGTTGGTGAGCATGGTAATTACGTTTTCGGGCTTGGCTGCAAGTTGGTCTTGTAGCTTCCAGGCGGCGTAGTTGGGGAAGCCTAGGAGTTTGGCTTTGTCGGCACGTACCTTGGCAATCTCTAGTACAATCTTTTGCGTATCGTACTCGTCGCCTTTGATACAACGGTTGATACTTGCATCATAGAATAGCTTACGAGTCTCGCGCACATCAAGGTTAACCATAATGTCTTGTTGGGTTGTATTAACAAGACTAAAGGCGTACTCGCCATTGTGTCCTTCCTTCTCAGCAAGGTCGGATGCACTCTTGAGTTGCTCTTCGCTGAGCCCTGCAAGTTGAGCTTTGTCCTTGATATAGATGAGGGCGTTGGTTGCCTTGGTGAGCTTGTTGCCGAAGTCGGTAAGGAGTGCCGCCTCCTTTTGGTTGAGGGTTTTGAGTTGTTCCTTATCCTCGGGAGAGAGCAATGCTCCGGCTTGCACGAAGTTGTCGTAGTAGTGCTTAACCAGGCGTTGATCTTCGGGTTCTAGAGAAGAAAGATCTCCATCGTGGATTGCTTTTACACGCTCAAAAAGCTTGTCGTTGAGGTAGAGAGCATCGCTGTGGGCTGAGAGCTTGGGGGTGATCTCCTCTTCGATGGCAATGAGTTCATCATTGGTATCGGCACCTGTCAAGGCGAAAAAGACGCTGGATACACGACTGAGTACACGACCGCTCTTCTCGAGAGCAACGAGTGTGTTCTCAAAAGTAGCAGGCTCGGGGTTGTTGGCAATGGAGTCTATTTCAGCCTCGTGCTGCCGTATCCCCTCCTCGAAAGCCGGGAGATAGTGTTCGATCTTGATACTATTGAAGTCCGGAGAAGCCATATAGGTCTCCGCAGGGTTTACGAAAGGATTGGATGCCAAGTCGGCACTGCTTTTCCCTCCGCCCGTACATGCTGTGGTGATAGCCATAACTGCTACTAGGGGAATGAATTTCTTGAACATAATCTATTGCTTAAGGTGAATGATTCTCTTTTTCCTCTACTGTTGCTCTTCTTGATTGAGCTGGGCAAGAAGCTCTTCGATGCGTTTGTCGGTCACCTTGAGCGTCTCTCTACAGTAGGCGATGAGCTGAACAGCTTCGTCTGTAAGTTGCATAAGCCGATCTACATCGGGGCTGTCATGCTCGATGGTTTCTACTATATCGGTCAGTCGACTGATAGCTTCGGCATAGGTCTGTTGCTTCATAAGATTTCATTTAGAACTCAGCTGTACAAAGATAAGAGATTTCGCTAGATAGACCTACAAATGGGCTAAATCTGGCGGGTGTGAAGGTGGGGCTTGAAGGCCCCTTTCGTAGCGGAAATAGGTCCGGCTGCCGTAGAATGGTAGGCGATAGAGGGGGTGAGAGCCTCTCGGCTCAGTCGGTAGTAGAAAAAATAGACCCCGAACCCAACCTTTGTGGAGCTCATCCCACAAAAGGAAAGAAGGTACGGGGTCTACCGAATACACTAAGTCGGCCTGTAACAAAAGGCAACAAAACAAAGCCGACCCTGGCACACGCTACCTCTGCGATGAGCAGCACATGCTTGATTCTTTCTGTTTTCTAGGGAAATTGGGGAGGTTAGATAGTGGTAGTGACGAACGCTGAGTGGCGAGGCGCAAGATGAGTGAGACAGAGGGGTTTGCGGAGAAGTACTCTCTCACATTCTTCTCTCTTTCGGGGTCGCGCTCCGACCGCTAAAGAATAGTCAAACAAGAGAGATGCGCATTTTTGTTTGTGGCAAGAAGTGCCGACTGCAACCGCTCGTTTGCACAAAACCAATACACTTAGCCTTGCAAAACAACTCGGGTAGGGATCCTCGTTGCCTCTCGGACCAATGATCGGTCGCGCACAACCGAAGTCGTAGTCTTTGCATCTTCGCTTTTCTTCAGATGAAGAAAACTCCACTTTCCGGCAAAATCTCTCGGTGTCGTACACCTCTTCTTTGCATTGCCTTGCTCTCTAGGCACGTACTACAACATCCTCCTTAGCTTTTCCTCGAAGCCGCAGAACAAGCTTTGCAGGTCTTCTGACTTATCTCCTTCTCGCTACACCTTCCCAACGCATAACAGATTAGCATCAGTGGCATCACGTAGCGAGTTTTCACAAGAATCACAGCAGCGGGACTGTTGGAGAATTGCACTCCTATTCCCTTTTAATCAGTTAGCCATCTCTTTCTTAAGAGGGTTTCCCGTACGTGGAGAGCCCTCGTGAAGTAGATAAATAACCGAACAAAGCCGCAGCAAAGGTACTAATTCCTTAGTTAATTTGCAACGAATAACTAGAAAATATCTGGTTTTCTCCCTCTCTCAGACTTGATAAAAAGAAAGTACCCCACCGTACTACGATGAGGTACTATCCCTTCTAAATATAAGAGCGGTAGACGAGGCTCGAACTCGCGACCCTCAGCTTGGGAAGCTGATGCTCTACCAACTGAGCTACTACCGCATCTCAAGATTCCCTTTTTCCGAGTGCAAAGGTATAAATTCTCTTGAGATATACAATACTCCTTAGTTTACTCTACGTAGAGTTTTTTCTCCTTGGGGCTTTTTACAATGTATTTTAGGTTGAGGGTTTTGCTCTCTGAGGGGTTGAGTTTGAGTTTCCACTTCACCTCTCCCGTATTGGGGTTGTACTCACCGCCCGAGATGTTTTCCGTACGAACAGAGATCTCGTCGTTGGTCGAGACGGGAACCTGATCGTAGAGCGTGATTTCGATGGGAGTTGATTTGCCGTTTCGTAGAGTCGTATTCCAAGAGCGTGTTTCTTCTGTTTTGCTGCTCAAGAATCGGCTACTGTTCTTTTCGATTTCCTTTTCTCGCGTTACACGGATACCCTTGTCGCGCCCCAATGACACTTGTAGAGTATCGGTGAGGGAACGAGTGTCGAGGAGGGTTTTGCCCACAAAGCTATTTTCGTAGAAGATATTTACTTCTCCGGAGAGTAGCTTGTATTGCTCCCAGCCTCCGATGTGTGCCAAAAGGAAGGCATCGGGATCGGCCTTGGGTACACAGACGTATTCGTAAGTAGCAGGGAGGGAGTATCTCTTTACTTCGAGGATAAAAGGTTTCTTGTCCGAGGGGATAGAATAGGGCGTTTGCAGCTCAAACTCTACTGCCGTTTGGCGTTCGTCTTGTTTTACTTCTAGGGTAGAGTTTCGTTCTCCGGCACTGCTGCGCATCTTTCTTGAGGCGGAAGGCGCTTCTTCCTTGGCTACAGCCATATCCATAGATATCCCTGCGGCATAACCTGCTACCACTACCTCATTTAGTTCTTCGTCCTCAGACTCTAGATAGGTGGTTGTAAACTGACTGGTAATGGGGATAACGCTTTTCTTGCATCCAATATAGGAGATCTCTAGAGAACCTCCGGAACTAGGTATCGTGATGCTGTACTTCCCGTTTAGGTCGGTCATCGTGCCTATGTTAGTCCCGGCAATGCGCACGGAGGCCCCTACTATAGGCTCGTTATCCTCTTCGAAAAGGACCATCCCACTCGCTTGGTCGTCCTTGTTTTGGGTATAGCGAGGGGCCGGAGTGTTGTAGTTGAGGTAGTAAGTCTTTTGGGTAGGGGGCGTATTGGAGATTTTGGGATCGAGTGAGCTGATCGTTAGGTGTACCCTGTTCCAATCCTCTCGTGTTGCTTGATGGATGGTAGCTTTGTACGATAGTTCGAGGGGCTTGCCTAGGCCTGAAGAGCGGAGGTCGTAGGAGGGAATCCAACTTGCATTCTCCACATAGTAGCTAAGCTCTACGGGGCAAGATAGCGCTCTCTTAGCATCTACCCGGATGTGTACTTCGCCCATGGGGTTCTCGTCTAGTTTGCCCTGCTGAGAGATCTCTTTAGTGACAATGTCTCTTTTTTCTCTTAGTTGTTTTAGCTCTTTCTCTAGCTCTAGCTTTTGATTGCGAAGGTTCAGATTTTGCTCTCTGTAATAGTCGTTTACGCTCTTGAGGTTGGCCAGGTTGATTCCGGAGCTAGTCCCCTTGATGGAGCGATTTTCTTGCAAAAAGGCCAATTCGTCTTGCACTACAGATACTTTGTTGCTAATGCGGGCAATTTGCTCGTTGAGGCTCTCCAATTTCTTTTGCCACTTGGCCATCTCCTCGCTTGGCGCTCCGGAGTTGGCGAGGTCGTACATGTGATTGACAGATAAAACTGTAACATCTCGGCTTGCCAACTTGACCTGTACGCTTTTGGCTTCGGCATAAGGCGAGATGCCTGTTAGGATGATTTCGGAATTGCCTTGAGGTATGGAGATGCTTCCCTCGCGCACTACTTCGGCTCCACTCAAAAAGACGGTAACGTACTTTACGGGAGGGGTGGCTTTAATTTCTGACAGCTCTTTTTTTGCGGGAACTTTTGCCTCAAATTCGGGGGCGATCTGTGCATGCATCTGTGTGCCTGTCAGCAAAGTGCACAATGCTAGTGTGTGGCAGAGAATGCCCTTCTTGCTGAGTGAGAATAGGTTCTGTTTCATAATTTTCTCTGGTTGTTTATTGTTTGGCAAATGTAATACTTTGGAAGAAAAATATCGATGTCGGTGAGCTATGAGAGGAGAACTGATACCCCTTCCCCTTCCCCTTGGTTGCGATTAAGGGGTGGGGGAGGCTACGCCTTGCAGGGGTTGCGCTTCGAGGATTTTTTGCCCTACGTGTGAATGCAAAAAAGATGCTGCCTAGTTTTTCAAAATTTCTTGCCCCGCAACAAAAAAAATTTCAGCCAGAAATGGGGGAACATTTTGGGTGAGATTTTTTTTGTTTTTGCCTGAGAAAGAAAATCTTTTTAGCCGGATGTTTATTCGAGGGGCGCTTGTCGGATTTTTTATGCGGACTATTCGCCTCCTTTACATATAGGAATTCTAGCCTTATTTCTTGCTAGATACCATACTAAATTGTATCTTTGCCGAGCAATGAATCCGCAAAATAAGAAACAACATAAGCCCTCCCTCTCTCGAAAAACAAGCAGAGGAACCCAAGGGCAAAACTCTAAGGGTAAGAAGCCTTCCGGCGATACGTGGTTTGCTCGCAAACGCAAAGGTGTAGTCGAAGATGCGAAGAGTATTAGTGTGCCGCGCAGTAGTATAGATTTTATAATCGGTACTCTGCTCCTATTGGTGACGCTGTATATCTCGGTCGCCATGGTGCATTACTTCTTTACGATAGAGCAAGATCAGAGTATTTTACATAGCACACAAGATGCCACCGAGCTCGTTGTGGGCGAGAATGCTGCCGAGAGCATCAGCAACTGCACGGGTCTCTTGGGCGCACGCATTGCCGATGGTCTCATAGATGGATTCTTGGGGCTGGGAAGTCTCTTCTTGCCCATTTTTATGTTGAGTGTTGGCTTCCGATTTATTTTGGGTTGGAGCCGAATCTCTCCGCTCAAGAGCTTGCTTTTCTCCACCTCTATGGCGCTTTGGGTATCCCTCTTTTGTGCCTATCTCGAGTCCATCGTTTCGCTGCAACTTCCCTTTGCGTTGGGAGGGGCATCCGGAGAACAGATCATTGCCGCCTTGGGGGCTCACGTAGGCTCTATTGGGATTATATGTATTCTGGTTGTCTCTTTTGTGATTGTACTTGTGCTTTGTAGGGCGAGTATTGTAGGCAAGGTGCGTACCATGGCCGAAGGCAAGAAGAGAAAAGGCAAAAAGAACGAGGCTGTTGCCCCCGAAATGCCGGGAGAAGACGATGACCGGGAAGAGATGCCGGGCGAAGAGCCGAGTGACGAAGATACCGAGGAGACTCAGCCCGTGGATACGGACGAAGAGCCCGGCGATGTGGAAGAAGAGGATCAGGATTCGACAGAAGGTAGCCACCCTGCCCAATCATTTGTCAATGGCAAAGAAGAACCTCTCACCCCTCGTGGAGGCGCAGCCCCCTCAGAGCCCCTTCCCTCTCAGCTTAGCTCCGGTATGACTATTGAGGTCGCACAAGGTGACGAAGTGGGTGATGAGTCTGCTCTACAAGAGAGACAAGCCTCGGGTAATACGACCCACGATCTCCCGGGATATACCTTCCCAAGTCTCGACCTCCTAGAGCGTTATGATAGAGAAGCTATGATGCCCGATATGGAAGAAATATCCGAGAACGAGCGTCAAATCATTGATACCTTGGAGAGTTTTAAGATCAAAGCTCGCCCAACAAAGGCTACGGTGGGTCCTGCCGTTACACTCTATGAGATAGAACCCGATGCCGGGATTAAGATCTCCAAGATACGTAGCCTCGAAGATGACATTGCCCGTAGCCTAAAGAGCGAAGGGGGAATCCGTATCATTGCACCCATCCCCGGGAAGGGAACCATCGGTATTGAGGTGCCAAATAAACGCCCCCAGACGGTGGCTCTCTATTCGCTGCTTACCTCGCGTAAGTTTGTCGAAAACAATATGCACTTGCCGGTGGCTATCGGTAAGACGATCACGAACGAAGTCTTTATGTTTGACCTTGCCAAGATGCCGCACCTCCTTATTGCCGGTGCCACAGGGCAGGGTAAGAGTGTGGGGCTGAACGTTATGATCACCTCGTTGCTCTACAGCAAACACCCCTCCGAACTTAAGTTTGTGATGATCGACCCCAAGATGCTCGAGTTCTCCATTTATGAGGCACTAGGGCATCATTATCTGGCTAAACTCCCCGATGAGGGTAGCTGTATTATCACAGATATGAATAAGGTGGTACCCACGCTCAACTCGCTATGTATTGAGATGGACAACCGCTACAGATTGCTATCAGACGCCCGAGTGCGCAATATCGCAGAGTACAATAG
This sequence comes from uncultured Porphyromonas sp., assembly GCF_938023125.1. Classification (GTDB taxonomy): domain Bacteria; phylum Bacteroidota; class Bacteroidia; order Bacteroidales; family Porphyromonadaceae; genus Porphyromonas. The sequence continues at coordinate 91,761 of NZ_CALHDW010000003.1, read as the reverse complement.
CTTGTTTGACAAAGGAGAGCTATCGGCTGCTGATGGGCATGCTCGTCTGCCCTACATTGTGCTGATTGTGGATGAGTTTGCCGATCTTATCATGACCTCGGGTAAGGAGGTGGAGAAGCCCATCGCACGTATCGCACAAAAGGCGCGTGCGGCAGGGATTCACATGGTGCTGGCCACACAGCGTCCTACTACCGATATTATCACGGGTACAATTAAGGCCAACTTCCCGGCTCGAATTGCCTTCAAAGTATTCTCGGCGGTGGACTCAAAAACCATCCTTGATGCACCCGGAGCCAATCATCTTGTGGGTAGGGGTGATATGTTATTCTACCAAGGAAAAGATATGCTCCGCCTTCAGTGTGCCCTTGTGGATACGCCCGAGACGCAGCAGATTGTGGACGAGATATCGCTACAGCCTGGCTATAGTGAGGCCTACCAATTGCCCGAAGCTCCGGTGGAAGAGGGGGACGAATCTCGTACCATCTCCCTTGATAAGCGAGATCCTCTATTCGACCAAGTTGCCACCATGGTGGTAGAGACGCAACAAGGGTCTGCCTCAAAAATCCAACGACAATTCGAGATCGGATTCAACAGAGCCGGCCGTATAATGGACCAATTGGAGGCAGCCGGGATTGTCTCCGCTCAGCACGGAAGTAAACCACGTGAGGTGCTTATCTCCGACATTCTCACTCTTAATAATTTACTAGAGAGTCTACGATGAAAACAAAGCGTATCGCCCTATGGGTTGCTTTGCTCGTATTTGTGGGGTGCATACTGCCCTCTGTGGCTACAGCCCAAACGAAGCAACCTTCGGCACAAAGCCTTATCAATACAGTGGCTCAACGCCTAGAGAAGGGCGCCAAGATCACCTTTACCGGAGAGCTTTTCGATGCCTCCGGGGCACGTGTCGAAACCAAAAAAGGGGTATTGTACACCTCGGGGAAAAAGTTTCGCATGCGCTACAATCCCATAGATGCCAACTACAATGGTCGGGAGTTTAGCTTCTATAATGCAGAAGATCGTACCTATACCATTATGCATCCCTCTATGGAAGATCTAGCGGCTCTTAACCCCTTCGTCTTCTTGTCTTCTTCGGCGTCTGTGTACACCATTAAGGAGATTAGTGGCACCAAGAATAGCCGCATTATTGTTTTCACTCCACGCAAGAAGATGGACAACATCACGGCCCTAGAGGTCTCTTTTTTACGCAAGACGAATGCCCCCTCCCAGATTGTAGGTATCTTTGCGGACGGTATGCGTCTGGTGATGAATGTAACCTCCATTGAGGGAGAGATCCCTTCGAGTCAAATGTTCATTCAGCAGCAATCCTCATACCCCGGTAGCGAACTTGTGGATCTTCGCTAGGACTATAAAAGAAGACGAATTAACGATTAAGAAAATAGAATTTCATGTTACTGCAAATGCTTAAGGCCAAGCTCCATTGTGTGCGAGTGACTGAGGCTAACCTCAATTATGTAGGCAGCATTACAATAGACAAGGCGTTGATGGAAGCGGTGGATATATTGCCGGGAGAGCGTGTTCAGGTTGTTAATAACAACAATGGCGAGCGTTTTGAGACCTATGTGATAGAGGGGCCCGCCCATAGCGGAGTGGTCTGTCTCAATGGAGCTGCAGCGCGTCTTGCTCAACCCGGAGACATAGTTATTATTATGGCGTACGCCATGATGGAAGAAGCCGAAGCGCGTACTTTCAAACCCAAAGTGGCGTTCCCGGACTCCGTTACCAACCGATTGCAGTAATACAAAACCTAGATTAGACTATAAACAACATCCCGATATATGTTTGAGAATCTCAGCGAACGCTTAGAAAGATCCTTCAAAAACCTCAAAGGTGAAGGCCGCATCACCGAGATCAATGTAGCCGAAACGCTAAAAGATGTGCGCCGTGCTCTACTTGATGCCGACGTTAATTACAACGTAGCAAAGAAGTTTACCGATACCGTTAAGGAGACAGCTCTTGGGCGTAATGTGCTCACGGCTGTACGCCCTAGCGAGATGATGGTAAAAATCGTACACGACGAGTTGGCTCGCCTCATGGGGGGAGAAGCTGTGGAATTGCGTCTACAGGGCTCGCCCGCTGTGGTGCTTATGTCGGGGCTTCAGGGGTCGGGTAAAACCACCTTCTCGGGTAAGCTTGCCAAGTTGCTCAAGACGCAACGCCATAAAAATCCCCTTCTTGTTGCTTGTGACGTGTACCGCCCTGCTGCTATCGATCAGCTAAAGGTCCTAGGCGAGCAACTCAATATCCCCGTATATGCCGAGGAAGACAACAAGAAGCCTGTGCAGATAGCAGAGCGTGGGGTTGCCTATGCTCGTGAGCACGGTCACGATGTTGTTATTGTGGATACTGCAGGCCGTCTTGCCGTAGATGAGGAGATGATGCAAGAGATTGCAGCCATCAAGGCTGCGATCAACCCGGACGAAGTGCTCTTCGTTGTGGACTCGATGACGGGTCAGGACGCCGTAAATACAGCAAAAGAATTCAATGATCGTCTTGACTTTGACGGCGTTGTTTTGACCAAGCTTGATGGGGATACACGAGGCGGGGCTGCCCTCTCTATCCGCACCGTAGTGACCAAGCCAATTAAGTTTGTTGGTACCGGAGAAGGGATGGATGCTCTCGATGTTTTCCATCCGGAGCGTATGGCCGATCGTATCCTTGGTATGGGTGACATCGTTTCTCTTGTGGAACGTGCCCAGCAACAGTACGACGAACAAGAGGCTCGTCGCCTAGAGCAACGCATCGCCAAAGACCAATTCGACTTTAACGACTTCCTCAAACAGATCCATCAAATCAAGAAGATGGGGAATATCAGAGACCTCGTTTCCATGATCCCCGGTGTGGGAAAAGCCATCAAGGATATCGATATCGATGATGACGCTTTTAAGGGAATCGAAGCTATTATCTACTCCATGACTCCCGAGGAGCGCTCGCATCCCAGCCTGCTCAATGGGCAGCGCCGTAAGCGTATTGCCAAGGGGAGTGGTACCACCGTGCAGGATGTAAATAAACTGATTACCCAGTTTGATCAAGCACGAAAGATGATGAAAACGGTGCAGGCTATGGGTAGCAACCCCAAGCAGATGGCACGTATGCGTCGTAAATAATAAACAACAATACAACTATGGATCCAATGTATCAAATACTAGATGGTCGTAAGATCTCGACAGAAATAAAGCAAGAGATTGCTCGCGAAGTTGCCGAAATGGTGAAAAATACGGGGCGTCGTCCTCACCTCTCTGCCATATTGGTAGGGCATGATGGTGGGAGCGAAGCTTACATGGCCTCTAAGGTAAAAAGCTGCGAAGAGGTAGGCTTTGGTTCTTCTCTTATCCGCTTCGATAGCGATGTGACGGAGGAGAGATTGCTCCAAGAGATCGATCGTCTAAACAGCGATGACAGCGTGGATGGCTTTATCATTCAGCTCCCCTTGCCCAAGCATATTGATGAGCAAAAGGTGATTGAGCGTATTGATTACCGTAAGGATGTGGATGGCTTCCATCCAATCAACGTGGGACGTATGAGCATCGGTTTGCCCTGCTTCGTCTCAGCTACTCCCCAAGGTATTGTAGAGCTGTTGCGCCGTTATGCCATCCCCACAAGAGGAAAGCACTGTGTGGTACTAGGGCGTAGCAATATTGTAGGAAAGCCCATTGCCCAACTCCTTATGCAGAAGGGAGAGCCCGGAGATTGTACGGTAACCGTATGCCATAGTCGCACTCCCAATATTAAGGAGGTGTGCCTATCTGCCGACATCATTATTGCGGCACTTGGTAGTCCCGAGTTCGTGACAGCCGATATGGTAAAGAAGGGAGCTGTTTTGGTGGATGTGGGTACAACACGAGTGCCCGATGCTACCAAAAAGAGTGGCGCTCGCCTAGTGGGAGACGTGAAGTTCGACGAGGTTGCTCCACTTTGCTCCTACATTACTCCAGTGCCCGGAGGGGTAGGACCCATGACGATTGTATCGCTCATGATGAACACCCTCAAGGCGGCTAAGAAGGAAGTCTTTTGCGATTAGTTTCCCCAAATAGCTGCATTCCTATAAGCAAATAAGAGTGATAAATGGATTTTCCCGCCCTGTCGGTTTCCTTCCTAGGGCACTTCCATTTGTCACTTTTCTTTTATTAGAGAGACTTCACCAGAGGGGAGAATAGAGGCAAGCTGATCACTCAATCTATACTACGTCCATGGCGCACTATCTGATTGTTCGCACCTCTTCGTTGGGGGATGTTGCCCTTAGCCTTAGGCTGGTCTATGCCGTGGCTAAGCAGTATCCTGAGCATCGCTTTACCTATCTCATGAAGCCTTCTATTACGGGGATTCTGGTTAGTCCTCCGCACAATTTGGAGGCAATGGCTATAGATATTAAGCACTCCGATCGCACGTTATTTGGGCTTATATCTTTGTCTAACAAACTGATATACGACCGGTTCGATGCGATCGTCGACTTGCAGCGTAGCTGGCGCGGTCGCTTTTTGTGCCGTCGCCTCCGTTGCTGTCGGGCTCGGATTCGCTGTACACGTATCGCCAAAAGTGCTGTGATAAAGCGCTGTCAAGAGCATATTCCTCTGTCGGATGCAGAGCAGATGCTTTCGTTATTTGCAGATACTTTTGCTCGTGCGGGGCTTCATGTGCAAGTACCTTATCCCTCATTCCCTAGAATCCATTACCCTGAGATTCACCCTAATCCTTTTTCCATTGGGATTGCTCCATTGCAAGGCGAGCAGCCCGACCAAGTTGATTTTGAGCATACAGCAGGGCTTATTACTGCGCTTCGGGAGGCATTCCCACGCGCCACGTTTTATCTTCTTGGAATCAAAAAGGAGTTGTATTCTAAGTATAGCACCCTTTTTGAGTTGCTACCTCGAGGGGTCAATTTCATCACCGGACTCTCATTTGCTCACGAATTGGCCTACCTATCACAGCTCTCTTGTCTTGTGTCGGTAGATAATTCGATGGCCTATCTTGCCCGCTTGATGGATACCCCTCTCATAGATGTTCCTTCGATCCATACGGAGGAGAATACTCTTTTATCAATCATTCATCAAATACAATCAATAACAAGCGAACAACCTGTTTCCCATGAATGTGAGAATCAATAAATTCCTAAGCGATACGGGCTTAGGCTCTCGCAGAGAAGTAGAATCCCTAATAGAAGAGGGGCGTGTTTGGATCAATGGAGATCGAGCTGAGCTGAGCGATGTAGTCTCAGAGGACGATGTCGTAGAATTGGATGGGGAGGAGCTTCCCGTGCGCGACTTACTCCGTGATATGGCAGCCGAGCAAAAACAGCGCATTGCTGAGCAGGCTTCTGTACGAATTGGCCGAGAATACATTGATGTAGACGAGGATAATGATCGCTCTTATCGCGCTCGCCCCAAGAATACAGGAGCAAAAAAGGATCGTCGTACCGATGGATTTGCTCCCATGGGGAAGCCTAAAACCGTAGGCGGTCGCCCTGCAAAGTTTCGCAAAGATAGAGAAGACGAGCACCCTTCTGCCCGTGGAAGTAGAGAAGAGCATCGCTCTTTCGATGCTAAGAAAAAGGGGCGTAAGGGATCTTTTGACGGCAAAAAGCGCTTTTCTTGATCAGTTCGTTTAGCAAAACCTTATCCCTATGAAAGTTAGTTTAGTACGTCACACTTCTGTGGAGTTAGATGGCAATTTTACTTGCTACGGAGCTCTTGATGTAGAGGTGAATCCTACCTTTGAGCAAGAGGCTGAAGGGGCGAAAGCTCGTATTGCAGATCTGCATCCCGATGGAGTCTTTACAAGTCCTCTCCGGAGGGCTGTAAAGCTAGCTACCTACTGTGGATATGGCGATGCCGTGCGAGATGATCGCTTGCGTGAGATGAACTTTGGAGCCTGGGAGGGGAAGCCTTGGAGCGAGATCCTGACCACCCAAGACATCCCGGCGTTTTTTAGATATTACGTGGATCATCGAACCCCCGGAGGGGAGTCCTTGGGCGATCAGCAAGAGAGGGTGCGTGCCTTCTTGGATGAGAAAAAGCAAGAGGGCTACCGGCATATATTGCTTTTTTGTCATGGGGGTGTGATCAATTGTGCTCGCACACTTGTGGGCGAAACCACTATTGTGGAGGCCTTTGCTTCCCTACCCGGCTTTGCATCCCACACTCTTCTTGAGTATTAATTAAACCTTATCACCTCCTCGCCTTCGGGTGGGCGGGGAGGTCTTTTATCCTAACTTTCGATTATTATGGAGGGCATAGAGCCATGTTTATCTCCCCTATTTTGGGTAGAATAGCTCATGCCTGCCAACTATTGCGTATATTTGAAGCAAAATAACTAGAGAGAATCATTATGAACGATAAGACCAATGTGCTCCTAGTGGGAGCTAGTACCGAGATCGGTCGTTATGTGCTGAAGCAATTATTGGCACGCAAAGATAAATTCAATATCACTGTTTTTGATATAAAAAAGAGTCGCTCACAGACGCTACTTGAGCCTCTTCACGAAGAAATAAACGTTGTCTATGGCAATCTCGCTCTACCGGCAGATACGGTAGAGGTGGTCAAAGGGCAAGATTTTGTAATCCATTGCGGTTTTCTCTCTTCGCAAACGGCTTGTAAGAAATACACTCTTGCTGAGGAGGTTAATGCCTTGGGAACTCGTTTCCTTATCGAGAATCTCGAGCATTATTCTCCCCAGGCCTATTTGGTCATGCTCTCCTCTATTGAGGTATATGGAGATAGACTCTCTGTACCCATGCTCCGTACAGACGATTTCTTGGCTCCCTCCATTGGCAACTTCTCGGCACTTACACGCATACAAGCAGAGAAGTTCGTACAGGATAGCTCGCTAGAGTGGACTATCTTCCGCCCTGGTATTGTGATGGGGACAGAGATGGAGGATATGGATGGCGAAATCTTCTTGATGCCTCTTGAGTCACACCTTGAGTTTGTACATGCCGAGGACTTGGCTTTCGCCCTTGTAGAGAGCTATCAGCATCGCTCTTCTCTCTGGAATAAAATCTTCAATGTGGGTGGGGGCTCTACGTGCCGTGCCATCTACTCGGACTTCCTTTCTCGTCTCTTCTCTACGATTGGTTGGGGCGAAATGGACTTCCCCGAGCGCACTTTTGCTACATACAATCGCTATGGCGGTTATTTTTCCGACGGAGATGCCTTGGAGGGAATCCTCCACTTTCGTAAGTATTCGATAGAGGATTATCTCTCGGAGTTGGCTAATGCCAAGACCCTAGCAGGCAAGTTGGCCACAAAGCTCTTTGGCGGTCTCCAGAAGAAGAATCTCTTAGCCAAGAGTGAGCCTTACAAGGCATTCCGTCAAAACGACTCGTCCAAGATGAAGTACTACTTCTAGAGGATAGAGTAACCCTTTCACCTGTATTATTCACCTTTTAAGTTCCGTATATATGGTAAAAAAAGTTCTCTTTAGTCTCTTTGTCGCTCTTATCCCTGTGCTCACTTTGAGTGCCCAATCTCAGAGATTCCCTCATACAGAGTCTCATGATCATAGTCACGATGGTAGGGTCTTTGTGGGAGGAAGTCTCAACTACTGGTATAATACCGATAACCAAAAAAGTACCTTCTCTTTCCGACCGGAGGCAGGATATTTATTCAATGACACTTGGGGGGCTGGAGCTTTTTTTGCCTACGAGTTCGAAGATGGTCAGCACGGCGTAGGGGTAACTCCCTTTGTGCGTTATTATTATTTGCACCGTCTACCCTTCAATCTCTACCTCGATGGTTGTGTTGGATGGAATATGACGCTCACCAAGGATGTTCTCAACAGAACGACTACAACGCACGGTTGGGAGGTAGGAGTGCGTCCAGGGGCTTGTATTGACCTTACGGAGGGGCTCTGCTTGTGCCTACGCTTAGGCTTTGTTGGCTACCGCGATAATTTTGGCATGGGAGAGGAACCCGGTATGGGTACAAAGGGCTTTGGTGTCCGCTTTGCTCCCGAAGAACTTCAGATCGGGCTCGAATTGGAATTCTGATCTCAGCCCTACTAGCAGGGGTATTCCCGCTTAGGATGGGTATGTATATAGAGAGAGGGGTAGATTTGTTTCTACCCCTTTTTTGTGCCCTGATTCATCCTTCTCTTGGGCTTGTAGAGAAGAGAGCCGAGAGGAAATAGTACAAAGAGAGCCCCTTGAACTACTAAAGGAAGAGAAGAGCAGAGTGGAATAGGGAAGTATAGGTGATATTGTTTTTGTTGCCCTTGAGGGCGCAAGAGGGCTCCACTAGTGTAGGGAGAGAAGAATCCCCACCACTCATTAGGGCAACAAAAAAGCCCTCAGTGTTGAGGGCTAAAATTTGTTTGTCAGATGGTGACCCCGGAGAGGCTCGAACTCTCGACCCACTGATTAAGAGTCAGTTGCTCTACCAACTGAGCTACGGAGTCATGCACCTTACTTGGTGACTTTTTTGGGAATCGCCTCTCCCGCTTCTCGATAGTGACCGATGCAGGATTCAAACCTGCAACCTTCTGATCCGTAGTCAGATGCTCTATTCAGTTGAGCTAATCGGCCAGTCCTAATAGGCGTTATCGATTTCCGAATGCAAAGGTACTACTTAATTTCTAATGCGCAATACCCTTGGGGGAACTTTTTTGCGTTCCGACTAGCGTCTAAGGGGTTGCTTATGTCCTATATATTTGGTTTTTAGTTTTTTATGGAGGAAAAGAATTTTTTCTCTGTAGATCAGATTTTTTTGCTCTTGCCCTCGTTTGAATGGAAAGTGGAGGCAAAATACCCTCTCAGCTACTGCCAGGCTTGGGAAGCTTTGGGAGAGGGGGATGAAACTCTGCCCAAGAAAATTTTAATTCTAGGCCTGTAGCAAAAGATTTTTAGGGTAGAATTCTGAGATTTTTCAGGCAGAATGGGAAGGTGTTTTTGGCTGGAATAGGGGAGTCGTTTTGGGTGGAAAAGAAAAGCCCTTTGGGGATCAATAAGATTCTCAGGAACTATTGCCTTCCTAGAGGGAAGAGAAAACAAGAAGAGGCAACTCCGTAGGGGGAATTGCCTCTTTCCATATAATGCAGGCCTACCGGCTAGGCATGTTAGCCATTCTTCTCTTCGTAGAGGAATCGTTTAATGCTTCGTTTGGGAGTCTTTACAAAAGGCTCTTCTTGTAGAATAAAGCGAGTGACCTTTTCGTAGGCAGCTACTTGATTGTTGAGTTGTGCTCGGAACTCTTCAATTCGCTGCCAAGCGGCCTCGGGGCTGAGTCCTTCGCGTTGGGCTACCTCGGGATCGGGTACGATAAGGGCTACGAGTCGGTCGCCTCTACGTACCACTAGGCTCTCTGCCACGAGGGCGAAGCCGTTGATCTTTTCTTCGATCTCCTCGGGATAGATATTCTGCCCATTGCTGGAGAGGATCATGGTCTTAGAGCGCCCACGTATGTATAGGTTGTTGTGGCGGTCTAAGGTGCCGAGGTCGCCCGTATGCATCCAGCCATCGGAGGTGAAGAGCTGCTCATTGGCTTCCGGATTTTTATAGTATCCCTGGCATACATTCATGCCTCGTACTTGTATCTCTCCGGGGGTATTGAGGGGGGCGCCTTCTTCGCGTACGATGCGTACTTCCATGGTGCTGAGGGGCTTGCCACAGCTCCCGGCTACCCAGCGTTTGTGGTTTTCGTAGCTGATAAGGGGGCCGCACTCGGTCATCCCATACCCTACTGTTAGGGGGAAATGGATCTTCTTTAGGAAGCGACCCACCTGCTCCGATAGGGCGGCTCCACCTACAATTACTTCGTAAAACTCTCCCCCTAGTGCCTGCTCGAGTTTGCGTCGGATGCTCTTGTATACGATGCTTTTGACCCCGGGTATGTGGGTGAGGAACTTAATAAGAGGTTGCTCTAGCTTGGGAGCAATTGCCTGCTTGTAGATCTTCTCCAGGATGAGGGGAACGGTTATGATGAGTTGTGGGCGTACCTTGGTAAAGGCGGCCATGATAACACGGGGAGAGGGAACTTTGCCCAATATGGTCACGTGCGCCCCCATGGTGATGGGGGTTACCAAATTGAATGCACAGCTGTAGGCGTGTGCTAGAGGCAAGAAGCAGAGCTCGCGATGCCCCCGATACATGAGGTCGAGTCGGTGAGCATAGAGGGCATTACCCGCTATGTTTTGTCCGGTAAGAAGTACACCCTTACTTACCCCTGTAGTACCACTTGTGTAGTTGATGTACATTACCTCGCTATTGTCTCGCTGAGCAAAGCAGATGCTCTCACGGTCGAAGTTACCGCCCTCGGTGTAGAGTTTCCATCGCTCGCGGTGAGCAATAGACTCCCTTATAGTATTTTCGTACCCCTCATCTTGCTTAGTGATGCGTACTATATCCAGCTCTTCTATCCCCATCAGTATCTCTACCTGGGGGCAATGATCGAGGTCGATAGCGGTGCGGAGCTTCTGGTCTAGGAACAGAACACGGGAGTCGCTATGATCAATAATACGCTCAGCATCCTGAGGATTGAAGTCTTGCAGGATGGGTACAATGACCGCACCATAGGTAATAGTGGCAATAAATATAATGCACCAGCGAGCCGAGTCCGCTCCCATGAGGGCCACCTTGTCTCCGGCTTTTATATCTGCAGTACGGAAGAGGGCATGGAGGCGTGCAATCTCTTGGGCAGCGTTACCATAGGTGAATGTTTCGTCCGTATCGTAGTCGGTAAATGCTGGTAAGTCAAAACACTCTTTGAAGGTATCTTCGATTACCTTTAGTAGGTTTCTATTTATATCGTCGTTCGTGTACGTATTCATGCACAGTTATTCTTTAGCTGTGCAAAAGTAGCTCTTATTTATGAATTGAGGGTACAGATAGGTACACAAATTGCTATAAAGTGTGTATTTATAGGTCAGATGGGGTGGAATATTGTACCTTTGAAGTCTGTAGAGTAATACCCTAAAGCAGTATGATATATTCCCTTATCGCAGCGATTATCGTTGTTGTTTGTCTTTGTTTTTTGCTTCTGAGAGAACATCGTATTTCTTTGTCAATCAGGGAAAAAAGGGAGCAAGAGCAAGCAGAGGTGGTAGCGAATCGCACTCTTATCGCTATGCAAAAGGAGGAAATCCGAAGAGTAACCGAGGAGCGTGAGCAAAGGCAAAGCTCCCTTGAGCAATTGAGGAACGAAAAGGAGAACCTAGAGCATGAGAGCTATCGTTGGCAGGTAGAGTGCCAGCATCTGCAACGTGCACTTGAGGAGGCAAGGCAGAAGAATCAAGACCAAGCCAAAGAGCTTCAATTGCAGTTCAAAGAGATTGCGACGCAGATTGTAGAAGAGCGCTCCAAAACCTTAGGAGTACGCAACGAGGAGACCCTTCGCCCCCTCCGGGAGGATATAGAACGCCTTGGCAAGAGGGTGGAGGAGACCTATAGTGCTGAGTCGCGCGAGCGTATCTCGCTGCAAAGTACCATCCGAGATCTAATGCAGCAGAGCGGCACGCTAAGTACCGAGACGAATGCTCTTATCAAAGCCCTCAAGGGGGATAGCAAAGTGCAGGGGGACTGGGGCGAGATGATTCTTGAGAACATTTTGCAGTCAAGTGGCTTGCGGCGTGGTGAGGAGTATATGGTGCAAGAGACGTTGCGAGATGAGCAGGGAGACGTTGTGCATCCTGCGGGTGAGAGAAGTGCTCTGCGCCCCGATGTGATCGTGCGCTACCCCAATGGTGGAGCCATGGTGATCGATAGTAAGGTCAGTCTTACGGCTTATAGCAGATATGCTGCCACGGAAGATGATGAGGAGCGTAAGCGTTTTGCTCAAGAGCATCTCGATAGTGTGCGCAAGCATATTATGGAACTATCGGCCAAGCGTTATCCCGAGTTTGTAAAGGGGGCTCCCGACTTTGTCGTACTATTTATCCCCAATGAACCGGCTTATACTCTGGCTCTCATGCAAGACTCCTCTCTCTGGGAATCGGCATACGCAAAGGGGGTTGTGCTCATTAATGGTACCAATTTGATCGCCGTGCTGCGCATGGCGCAAGATATGTGGCAGCGCGATCGTCAAATTAAAAATGTGGAAGAGATTGTACAGCGTGCCAGTTCCATGTACGACAAGTTTTGCATTTATGCAGCTACGCTTGTAGAGACGGAAGAGAAGATGGTAAAGGCAACAGAGAGCCTGCGCAAGGCACGAGGGCAATTGAGCGAGGGGCGAGGAAACTTTATCCATCAGATGGAGCAATTACGGGAATTGGGCGTCAAGAATACCAAGAATATCCCGACGAGTATTTTGCCCCCTACGGAGTAATCTTTACTCTATTATAAGGTTCTGTCCCAAGTATCTATCCGTTGTGTGATAGGCACTTGGGGCAGACTTTTATTGTGTTAGTTTAAGATCTCAGTCTCTGCCTCCCACAATCATCGGAGGCATATCTCTGGATTCTCTTTATTCCTCGTTGTACATATTGTAGGAGATGTTGCTCTCCTGCCATTTGTCTTTGGGGGTTACCTCACCATCAGGGTAACCTATAACAATGGTATTCAGCGGGATTAAAGTCTCGGGGAGCCCAAGCACCTCAGATACAGCGGCGCAGCGCTCTTCTGAAGGGTAGGTGCCGGTCCATACGGATCCTAGTCCCAGCCCGGTAGCAGCTAGGAGAATATTCTCTGAAGCTGCAGAGCAATCTTGAACCCAAAACTCACGGGCGTTGCCATCGAGCGCCTTGGTCATGTCGCCACAGACCACGATAGCTAGCGGAGCTCTAGCCACCATCTCTGCGTAGGGATTGGCCTTAGCAAGCTTTTGTAGCAAACTCTTATCCGTAACAACGACAAAGTGCCAGGGCTGTTTGTTTACGGCCGTTGGAGCTGCCATCCCGGCCCGGAGCAGCTTTTCAATCTTATCATCTTCGATAGACTTGTCTAGATAGGAGCGGACAGATGTGCGCTCGAGAATATTATTGAGAACCACCTCAGAGGTTTCCTGTTTTTGAGCCCTCTTACCCTCGGTTACTGCAAGCTTATAGCAGAGGAATACAAGTGCAATAGCGAGTGTTACATTGAGAATCGTTGAAGTCTTCATATCGTTTATTTTTTGTTTTGGGGAGTTGAATATTGACTGCACTTAAGGAGATAACCTGTGGGACAAACAAAGCTACAGTAGGGGCGCATAAGCACTGTGGAGAGGCCTACAAACAGGATAGCAATGGCAATGACCACCCATGAGGCTGATTGGAAGATAAAGGCAGAGAAGGGCTCGTAATCGATCCAATCGAACCATATGCCGGTCCATAGGCATAGCATGAGTACGGCCCATAAGACCTGACGAAATATATCCAAGAGTTTGATCGTCTTTGGCTTCATTTTGATCTTGTATTTTACGCATTTCCCTGCTAGCTCTTGCAATGAGCCAAACGGACACACGTGCGTACAGTAGTATGATTTCTTGCCAAAAAGGGGATACACAAAGGCGGTAATAAGCATGATAACCGGTATGATTAGCGCTACTACATTCATCCCATTTGACATATAGCTGATCATTGATGTGTAGTTCAGAAACGAGCCGCACCAGAAACCGAGTACGACAACATTAAGGATTTGCTGAGCTATCCGGTAGCGTTTATCTCGAACAAAAAGCGGTACAATGGCCGCTAAGAGTACGACGATTAGTCCGGCTATAGCCTTAGCAGAAAGGTCGAAATCTGACCAGATTGATCCCTTTACGGGATTATTCGCCGCGTACTGAAGTCCTCGCTGCACGTTCTCGATGATAGCCTTTGATGAGAATGTTGCACCGGATACTCCGTCTACCTTCAGCTGCTGTGCCTCCTCTAGGGTCAGTCCATCCCACTCACTAAGAAGTACTGATGCCGACTCAAAGAATTCGGGTGTCTCTGAATTTGGGAGGGGATTGACACTTTTAATTCTACCATCTTGCAAAGTGATTTCCAAAGGTACGGTACCTGCATAGCCTATGATGTCTTTCCCTAGTTCCGTAGTATTTAATCGTATAGAACCATCGTTAAGAAGGGTCATTGTGTCCGTCTTAGTAGCCTCTTCTTGTTGCTGCTTCAGATCTCGTCCTAAGACTTTTCCGTCTCTGCTCAGACTTACGGCCATGACCACCAGGAGAGATGTTATCAAATATAACAGTTGCTGTAGTTTCCCTGAATAATTCTTCATATAGCCTTTATACTATGGTTGCTTTTCACATTAAGGAGTTGCATTCAGATGGGTATCCTTTATTCCACGATAGGGGAGTAGGTGAGTTGTAGATAACAATGGGTGTCGGGGGTGACAGTAAAAGCCTCCGTGCGCTGTAGGGGCACTAACCAGAGCGGTTGCTCACAAGCCCGAAGTAGGGGGATGGAAGAAAAGAGCGCCGGTACCACCCCTTTTTCGTTGAATATCTTATGGATCGTTTTCCGCCCTTTAAGCCCAAAGGGTTGTATCTTTTCCTCCGGATCTATTGAGGAAATAGAGAGGGTAACCTCGCCTTTAGCATCAGAGCAGTGCAGACTTAGGGCATCCCAATCCAGCACGATAGAGAGAGGAGAAGTGGGGATAGCTTCATTCTTTTCGTGGATGGAGTAGGAAAAAATGCCGTAGGAGGTGCTTATCTCCCCTTGGTTCGAGTCTATGCGAAGGTATTCCACGGCTTCTTCTTTCTCTCTTGGAGGTTTGGAGATGAGGTGGAGTAGCCCTTTGCGACATTCCAATGTATAGTTGTTTGCCGTAATACTAACAGGTTGCGAAGATGAGAGTTGTGCCGAAAATTGCTCGATTGCATCGGCAGAAAATCCTTTTCCCTCCATAATATAATGGAGTAGGGTATGGGCAACGCCCGAGCGGAGTAGGCTCTCTACTTTATAGGTTGATATAGCGGTATAAGTGATGGGAAAGGGCTGAGGTACACGTGCTTCTGTAAGTAGTGCTTCGATGCCTTTTTGGTATATAGTCTCGGCGTCCCGCAGGTGTGCCAGTGTGCTTCTGGAGGTGGTAAGGAATTGGGGATTGAGTTCTTGGAAAAGAGGAATGATGCGATGACGGATAGCATTTCGCTTGATGGAGGTGTCTTGATTGGTGCTGTCGCTACAAAACGATTGTCCCAATAGAGCGAGAAAATCGTGTATTTCTTTGGGGTGCACCTCAAGTAAAGGACGGATAATTGAGCCACGTTGGGGGCGAATGCCACGGAGCCCGGTAAGCCCTGTCCCCCGAGAGAGATTCCCCAAAAGGGTCTCTACATTGTCTTGCAAGTGATGGGCTACGGCGATGGCTTCGATGCCCCGTTTGGAGGCTTCTTGCTCAAAAACTTGATAGCGGAGGTCACGAGCGGCCACCTCCACGGATAGCCGGTGGGTGGAGGCATAGGCACGAGTATCGAAGTGATACACCTCTAATTCAATCCCCAATTGAGCTGTGAGATCTCGGCAGAATTGCTCATCTCGTAGGCTTTCTTCTCCCCTCAAATGGAAATTGCAATGTATGGCAATTGGGTGATACTCAGTAATCTGTAAGGCAAGTAGTAGGGCCACCGAATCAGCCCCTCCACTTAGGGCTACGAGTACCGAAGCGTGTGGCTCCAAGAGTTGATAGCGACGGATACTTTGCCGCATGGTGCGCATCAGGGGGTGATGATAGATCTGAGGATTCGTCTTCATAAGGCGAATTTACAAAAAGAGGGCGTACCAAAAGTTGTTACTTCTGATACACCCTACATTTATATTAGGAGGAGATACTCAAAAGGTGTTTATTGCATTTTGAGTAGATCTGGGTCGATAATGATACGTCCGCAATACTCGCAAATAATCTCTTTTTTGTGGAGTTTGATTTCGAGCTGACGCTGAGGGGGAATGCGATTGAAGCATCCGCCACAAGACTCACGGTCGATGGGTACAACGGCTAGTCCGTTGCGAGCTCCATTGCGAATGCGGTGGAAGAAAGCAAGCACACGGGGATCTTGGATCTCTTTTTCTTGCTTAGCCGCTTCTTTGCGCAGCTTTTCTTCGTCTTCGTGTGTCTCCTGTATGATGCTATCAAGCTCCGACTTCTTGGCCTTTAGGTCGCCTGCACGGAGTTCGAATTGTTCCTTGTATTTTGCAATATCAGCCTTGCGAGCTTGCAGCTCTTGGGTGTATTCGCGTATTTTCTTCTCGCTGAGGGTAATCTCTAGCTCTTGGAATTCAATCTCTTTTGAGAGGTTGTCATACTCGCGATTATTGCGAACATTATCTATTTGAGCCTTGTATTTGTCGAGCAACTCGCGAGACTGAGCTATCTTGCTGCGCTCTGCAGTCACAGATTGAGATAGAGTCTTGGCAGAAGATGCGGTATTGTCGAGACGCGTTTGCAACTGAGCAAGGTCATTCTCTATGTTCTCAACTTCGAGAGGAAGTTCGCCACGAAGTATTTCAATTTCATCTATGCGCGATAGGGTTGCCTGCAGGCGAGCCAAAGCGGTGAGACGCTTTGCTACACGTTCTTCTGCGGTTTCTTGTTGGGCAACCGACGCGGCATCCTCCAGCTTTTGAGCGGTAGGTTCTTTCTTTGCTGGCGTTTCTTTCTTTGCCATATTACTTATAGGTGATTAACCGGATTATTGTCGTACAACGACTCTCGAAGCACAAAGTTAGGGAATTTTGCCGAGATAATGTCGCTAAATAGCCTGCGGGCAACAGATTCGCTCTCGTGATGTCCGATGGTGACAAAGAGGAGATGACCGGCCGCATCTAGGTAGTCGTTGTATTTTGCTTCGCCGGTGAGGTACACATCGGCATGCTGTGCAATCGCATTGGATAGGAAACTCCCTCCACTTCCACCGCACAGAGCAACGCGAGAGATCGCCTTCCCCAAAGGACGAGAGTAGGCAACATGCTCAACCTCAGGCCACTGAGATACTTTTTTTAGGAACTCTTCTTCGCTTATGGGATGGGGTAGTTCGCCGATGACACCTGTGCCAATTTTGTTTTGTGGAGTTGCTAGCGAAATGAGTTCGTAAGCGGGTACTTCGTAGGGATGAGTGGCGTAAATTGCTTGTATTACATTGTGGACGAGATGAGGCTCAACAAGGAGAGAAATTTGAGTTTCTATCACCTCCTCCAGTTCTCCTAGAGAGCCAATTGCGGGATTCGCTCCCTCCAATGGACGAAAATGCCCTCGCCCCTCTACCGAAAATGAACAACTATCGTAGCACCCCAATCTGCCTGCTCCTGCGGCACACATGGCACTCTCCACTTCGGGCGCAGAGGCGGTGGGCACCATAACCGATAGCTTGTAAAGGTTGCAAGGCTGCGCTACAAGGACGCGTATCTGTTGCAGGTGTAGCCGCTCGGCTAGGTAGTAGTTAATACCTTTAGCTGCATTATCCGCATTGGTATGAGCCGAATAGATGGCTACATCATGCTTGAGGGCGAGAGCAACGGTGCGCTCTTGGTAGGTCTGACACCCGATGCGTTTGAGAGGATGGAAGAGTAGGGGATGATGGGTAATAAGGAGATTACAGCCGGCCTCCAGAGCCTCTTGTACAGTGGCTTCGGTTGCCTCTACGGAAAGCATGGCCCCAGTGCATTCGAGCTGTGGGTTACCTACTTGCCAGCCGCTATTGTCCCAAGTCTCCTGTAGAGACAAGGGGCAAACTTCTTCTAGGGCTGCAATTATATCGAGATGGGTAGGCATCTAAGGATTTACTGCTCTTTGGCCGGGCGGAGGATGAGGTTGAGTTCATCAAGTTGTACCTGATCGATGGCCGAGGGGGCATCAATCATTACATCACGGCCGGCGTTGTTTTTGGGGAATGCAATGCAGTCGCGGATGGAGTCTAGACCAGCCATGATAGAAACCCAGCGGTCAAGCCCGAATGCTACCCCTCCGTGGGGAGGTGCTCCGTACTTGAAGGCGTTCATCAAGAAGCCGAATTGCTCCTCGGCCTTCTCCTTGGTAAACCCAAGTACCTCAAACATCTTATGCTGCAATTGTGAGTCGTGGATACGGATAGATCCCCCACCAACTTCTACACCGTTGATCACCATGTCGTAAGCATTGGCGCGTACGGCTCCGGGATCGGTGGAGAGGAGTGAAATATCTTCCGGCTTGGGGGAGGTGAAGGGGTGGTGCATTGCGTAGAAGCGTTGCGTCTCTTCGTCCCACTCGAGTAGGGGGAAGTCCACAACCCACAAGCACTCAAATTTGTTGGGATCTTTGAGCCCAGCAAGGTCGGCTACGTGCAGGCGGAGTGTACCCAATTGCTTGAGCACACTGTAACGTTCCGTGCCGAGTAGTATGAGGACGAGGTCTCCACTCTTTGCCTCTGCTGCCTGAGCTATTGCTTTGAGCGCATCAGCGTCGAAGAATTTGTCCACGGAACTCTTGAACGAGCCATCGGTATTGCACTTGATCCAGATAAGCCCCTTTGCACCAACTTGGGGGCGCTTTACATAGTCTGTAAGTGCGTCAATCTGTTTACGCGTGTACTCAGAGGCTCCCTCCACGGCAATAGCTCCCACGTAGGCGGCTTCGTCCATAAGGCTCATGCCATGCCCTTGGGTGAGAGATGTAATCTCACGGATGGGCATCCCGAAGCGGAGGTCCGGTTTATCACTTCCATAACTATTCATGGCTTCGTGCCAGCTCATTCTGCGGAAGGGGGTAGCGAGATTTACTCCACGTATTTTGCTGAAAAGCTCTACGGCAAGTCCCTCGAAGACTGTGAGGATATCCTCTTGATCTACAAAGCTCATCTCGCAGTCTATCTGTGTAAATTCGGGCTGACGATCGGCACGAAGGTCCTCATCACGGAAGCACTTTACGATCTGAAAGTAACGATCCATCCCAGCCACCATCAATAGCTGTTTGAAGGTTTGAGGCGATTGGGGGAGTGCGTAGAATTCATTCGGATTCATACGTGAAGGCACCACAAAGTCGCGGGCTCCTTCGGGAGTCGACTTGATGAGCATAGGGGTCTCGATCTCCAAAAATCCTAAACGATCTAGGTAATTGCGAGTAAGGAGAGCCATGCGGTGGCGTAGCTCAATGTTGCGCTTTACGGGGTCGCGACGGAGGTCGAGATAGCGATACTTCATGCGGAGGTCGTCCCCACCGTCGGAGTTGTCTTCGATGGTAAAGGGAGGTACTTCCGAAGGATTGAGTACTCGGCAGCTTGTTACCTCTAGCTCAATATCCCCTGTTGCTATCTTGTCGTTTTTGGCAGACCGCTCACGCACCACGCCGGTGGCTTGCAGTACACATTCGCGCCCTACACCATCGAGAGCCGATTGGAGCTCGGGGTGGGCAGAGTCGAATACGAGTTGAGTAATGCCATAGCGATCGCGAAGATCGAGGAATGCCATAGCCCCCATTCTACGAAGTTTGCTTACCCAACCTGCTAGAGTTACCTCTCTACCTATGTGTTCTTTGCGGAGCTCTCCGCACGTGTTTGTCCTATACATTTTGTTCTTCTATTAGCCTATAATCTCTCTATCAGGAGAGCTGTCAATTCCTAGTTACAAAGGTACTAATATTTGTATCTATATGGTTTCACGAAAGACAATCCCCACCCCTACAATCGAAAAGAATGCAGGGAGTGGGGATTTTTATGAGAATGGGTACACGATCAATCCCCCCTCAAGAGAGGAGTTGCACCCAACAAAGAGGAGGAGCCTATTACTCTGCTCCGGCTTTTCTATTGAGGAAGATATGGGCAAGAAACCCAATGATAACTAAGCCTAAGCCACCGCCCAATGTAACATTGCTCGTCTTATCTAAGAAGTGGGGTATAGCGATAACTAACACTCCGATGAGGAGGAGTATTGATCCGAGATACTTTTGGAGATTGTTCATATAGCTCTGTACTATCTATTTTGTTCTGAGTGCAAATTAAGCAATTATTGCTGAATCGGAGAAATCTTTATCCAGAAAAAGCAGCCCTATTGCCCTATTAGGTAGGGAAGATAGGCTGGCTTTCTCTTTGATTTCATTAGAATTCGGCATTATTCGGGGTACGAGGGAAGGGGATAACATCGCGGATGTTGCTCATCCCCGTTACGAAGAGGAGGAGACGCTCGAAGCCTAATCCAAAGCCGGCATGAGGTACAGATCCAAAGCGACGAGTATCTAGATACCACCAAATATCTTTCTCGGGTACACCCATCTCTTGAGCGTGAGTGCGAAGTTTTTCAAAGTCAGCTTCACGCTCACTACCACCGATAATCTCTCCGATTAGCGGGAAGAGAACGTCCATGCCTCGTACCGTCTTCCCATCCTCATTTTGCTTCATATAGAAGGCTTTAATCTCCTTCGGATAGTCGGTCATGATCACGGGCTTTTGGAAGTATTTCTCTACGAGATAGCGCTCGTGTTCACTGGCAAGGTCTACGCCCCAGTACACGGGGAATTCAAATTTACGCCCTTCGGCAATGGCCTTTTCGAGGATTTCGATCCCTTGTGTATAGGTGATGCGTTCGTAGCTATTGGCGAGAACGAAGCGAAGACGATCCATCAGATCCTTATCAAAGTGCTCTGAGAGGAAGGCGAGGTCGTCTGCACAATTATCAAGCGCCCACTGTACGCAATGCTTGGTAAACTCCTCTGCGAGGTCCATGTTGTCGTGTACATCGAAGAAGGCAATCTCGGGCTCAATCATCCAAAACTCGGCAAGGTGGCGAGGAGTATTGGAGTTTTCTGCACGGAAGGTGGGACCGAAAGTGTAGATACCACCAAGGGCAAGAGCGGCAAGTTCCCCCTCGAGCTGTCCGGAGACGGTGAGGGCGGTAGGTTTGCCAAAGAAGTCTTTTTTGTAATCTAC
Source organism: uncultured Porphyromonas sp. (assembly GCF_938023125.1). Classification (GTDB taxonomy): domain Bacteria; phylum Bacteroidota; class Bacteroidia; order Bacteroidales; family Porphyromonadaceae; genus Porphyromonas. Next base: position 70,993 of record NZ_CALHDW010000003.1, on the reverse strand, counting down.
CTCGCCGTCCTTGTTAAGGGGTAACTTGTCTAGGTTTAGAGTCGTTACACGGAACATCTGCCCGGCTCCCTCGGCATCGCTAGAGGTGATGATGGGGGTGTGTACATAGTAGTATCCCTTCTTGTGGAAGAAGTCGTGGATGGCAATAGCCATATTGTGTCGGATACGTAATATAGCTCCGAAGGTATTGGTGCGGGGGCGTAGATAGGCAATATCGCGGAGGAACTCCAAAGAGTGTCCTTTCTTTTGTAGAGGATAGCTATTGGGGTCGCATGTGCCAAAGATGGTAATTTCCTTGGCTTGTAGCTCGATGCTTTGCCCGGCACCTTGAGAGGCAACGAGAGTACCTCGCACGGCCAGAGATGCCCCGGTAGTGATTTGTTGCATAACCTCGGGTGAGAAGCGAGCCAGATCTGCTACGATTTGTAGATTATGGATACAGCTACCATCGTTGAGCGCAATGAAGCTTACTGCTTTGTTGCCACGGCGCGTACGCACCCAACCCATAACTGTGATTTCTTGATCTAATGTAGGCGAGGCAATAACCTCTTTAATCATCAATCTTTTCATGTACAGATATTGTTATACTCTCTCTATTTTATTCGTAGAAGTCGTGGCGGAGATTGCGTACTTCGTCCTCTGTGAGGTAACGCCATCTGCCTCGAGGTAGATCTCTTTTAGTTAGTCCGGCAAAGTAAACGCGATCGAGTTTGTAGACGCGATAGCCCAGGTGCTTGAAGATACGACGCACGATGCGGTTACGGCCCGAGTGGATCTCGATACCCACAATGGCGAGATTGTTTTCGTCTACATAGCTGATAGCATCTGCATGGATTTCCCCATCTTCGAGCTCTATACCCGAAGCAATTTGTTGCATGTGCTCTACCGATACGGGTTTGTCGAGTGTTACTTGATAGATTTTCTTCTTCTCGTACTTTGGGTGCATGAGCTTTGCTGCTAGGTCTCCATCGTTGGTAAGAAGGAGAAGTCCTGTGGTGTTTCTATCGAGGCGTCCTACCGGATAGATACGTTCACTACAAGCATTACGCACCAAGTCGATGGCTGTGAGTCGCTTCTCGGGATCGCTGCTGGTAGTTACGCAGTTGCGTGGCTTGTTCAGAAGTACGTATATCTTCTTTTCAATGGAAACGGGCTTCCCATCCACCGAGATAAAGTCTTCTCGTGTGACGTGCTTCCCTAGTTGAGTGACCACCTCTCCGTTTACAGAGACGTGCCCCTCCACGATGAGTTGGTCGGCAACACGGCGAGAGCATACGCCTGAGCTGGCCAAGAACTTATTGAGACGAAGCGGAGTCTTAGGATCCACTGGCATCTCAGGATAAGAGATAACCTCCTCCGGTCTGCGTTGAATTTTCTTCTTTTTCTTTTTCTTCCCCTTGGAGGAGGCTTGGGCATCATGGGCTGTTTTTTCCTCGAGTGGCTCTGCGCTATGACGCTTCTTTTGTCGCTCAAAAGGATAGATGGGTCTATTGTCTGCTCTCCCTCCTGCTTGCGAAGAATTTCTTTCACGGACGTGGTGGGGGGGGCGGTGTGAAGAGGTGCGTACGGGTTCTTCTTGCTCAAGCATTTGCATGGTGCGCCCTATCACTTCATCGGCTTCGCGTGATAGTTTGGCAAACATGCCTTCGAGCGATATATCCCAATCCTCGTCATTATTGGTCTCCTTTGGCTGTGCCGCAACACGGGTGGCATCATTGTTTCTACTAATGATAGATGCGCTACCATGCTTGTCTTCATCGGTGGAAACAAGGATACAACTTTTGCGATCGGTGGCTTGTGTAATCCGGGTGCGCGTACGCTTGCGCCCTCCTATATTTGTTTTGGCCCGAGTCTCGTCGTTCGAGATTTTTGAATCTGAAGCCGTGGCATCTTGTTCCTTCCCAGATGCTGCCTCTCCGGAGAGCTTCTCCTGTCTTTGGAACTCTCTCTCTTCAGATTCGAAGGAGTCTTTATTTTCCATTCAGATAATTTAGTGATCTACTTTTGAGTGAGTGTAGACTCTTTTTATTTTGTCCTAATAAAATATTTGTCTTGATCTCGTACACCTCTCGTGTATGGAATCAAGATGATGAAAAGGAACACGCTAGACGGAATAGAGCGATGTTTGTCTATCCTATCTTGCCCCTTGATCAAAAACTTTTCTTGATTCTTTGGCTATTGCTTTGTCTGCTTTCTGTTTATTCCTTTCCTACAGACCCTCACAAAGGTAGTGATTTATTTATATACCTACGTAGGTTTGGGGAGAAATTGCCCGCATTTCTTCTTTGATGCTTGGGGCTACATCCAACGTGTCAATAAAGCGATGGATGCTCTCGGCGGTCATGGCTTCGCCCGTACGTGTGAGTTGCTTTAGCGTTTCGTAAGGATTGGGGTATCCTTCTCTTCTCAGTATGGTTTGTAGGGCTTCTGCTACCACTTCGTAGTTGCTCTGCAAGTCGTGGGCGATGGCATCTTCGTTTAGAAGGATCTTTCCGAGTCCCTTCTCGAGGCTCTTTAAGGCAATGAGGGTGTAGCCCAAGGGTAGTCCTTCGTTGCGGATAACGGTAGAGTCCGTAAGGTCGCGTTGTAGGCGAGATATAGGGAGCTTCGATGCCAAGAATAGAGCTATCGAACTAGAGAGCATAAGATTGCCCTCTGCGTTTTCAAAGTCAATCGGATTCACCTTGTGGGGCATGGCAGAGGAGCCAACTTCGCCTGCTTTGATGCGTTGTTTGAAGTAGCCCATGGAGATGTACATCCATACGTCTCGGGCAAGATCGACCAAAATAGTATTGATGCGCGCTATGCTTTCGAGTAGAGCTGCCAGGTGATCGTAGTTGGATATTTGGGTTGTAATTTGCTCTCTTTCGAGTCCCAAAGAGGCTACGAAATGGTTGCCAAACTGCTTCCAATCGATCTCGGGGTAGGCTACGTGGTGGGCATTAAAGTTACCCGTGGCGCCTCCAAATTTAGCCCCAAAGGGGATCGCATGATAGAGCTTCAATTGCTCCTCTAGTCGGTACACATACACCCCGAACTCCTTGCCTAGGCGAGTGGGGGAGGCGGGTTGCCCGTGCGTCCGAGCCAGCATGGGGATTTCTGCCCACTCGTGAGAGTATTTGCGGAGTTGCTCCAATACTCGAGAGAGAGCCGGCTCAAAAACCTCTTTGAGGGCTCCACGGAGCATCATCGGGAAGGCTGTATTGTTAATGTCTTGAGAGGTGAGTCCAAAATGCACGAACTCCTTAGCCCACGATAGATTGAGGGCGTCGAAAGCTTCTTTTATGTAGTATTCAACGGCCTTGACGTCATGATTGGTTACAGACTCTATCTCCTTTACTTTGGCAGCCTCTTCAGGGGTGAGCGTGCGGTAGAGGTCGCGTAGCTGTCCCTTTGTGGCTGAGTCTATTTTGTTTTGCAGCTGAGGAAGTGCGTCCGATAGGGCAAGAAAATATTCTATTTCAACCCAAATGCGATAGCGAATTAGGGCATATTCGGAGAAAAAACCACGCAGGTCTTGCGTCTTGGATTGGTAGCGACCGTCAAGGGGGGTAAGTGCAAGAAGACTATCGAGAGACATAAACAAATTGATAATGATGAGGGATAGAAGACTTTTTTATCGATATAGGAGAGCTACAGCTTGGGCGGCAATTCCCTCTTTCCGCCCTGTGTAGCCTAAATGTTCTGTGGTTGTTGCTTTTATAGAGATACGTACCTCTTTGCCCAAAATGGCAGCGATACTCGCCTTCATGGCCTCGATATAGGGAAGCATCTTGGGAGCCTGTGCTATGATTACGAGGTCTATATTGCCAATGCTCCAGCCCTCGGAGGCAATCAACGCCGCTACACGCTCCAACAAAATACGACTATCTATCCCCTTGTAACTATCGTCGCTAGGCGGGAAGTGGTAGCCAATATCGCCCAAGGCCGCAGCTCCCAAGAGGGCATCGCAGAGGGCATGGAGGGCCACATCCCCATCGGAGTGTGCTTCCAATCCCATCTCGTAGGGGATTTCTACTCCGCAGATATGTAGGGGGTATCCTACTGCTAGTCTATGTACATCGAAGCCCGTACCAACGGAGAAGGGACAACTCATATCGCAATCGTATTTAGGTTTATTGGGGAGCGCTCTTAGCGAAGGAGGTTGCGAATCCCATCCATGTCAAAGGAGAGCGAGAAGCGCAGCGTCTGATCCAGAGGGTTGCTGGGGACTGCTGATATTAGGTAAGAGGCATCGAGACTGAAGACGCTCATCTTGAACCCCGCACCTGCTGTAAAGTATTGTAGGTTCCCCTTATTGGGGTGTTGGTACTGATAACCGGCACGGAGGAAGAAGCGATTGTTGTAGCTATACTCGGCTCCGATACCTAGGTTTATCTCTTGGAGTTCTTCCTTAAATCCCCCGGGGGCATCGCCAAACGACTTGAAGATGCCGGCAATAGAGGAGGTTTTTTGGTACTCTTCTATCTTACGTGCATATTCTTCCGGCTTGGTAGGATCCTTGATAGGAGGCGTGGGAACCAGCAGTTTGTTGGCCTCAATATTGAGAGAGAGGGCGTTGTAGTCGTCGAAGGGATAGAGAATACCCGTACCGATACGTAGGTTGGTAGGGATAAACATAGACTGATTGCCACCATAAGATATCTTGGTACCGATGTTGCTAACGTTGAAGCCAAAAGTCCAGAGAGGCTCAGAGTCTCCGGCCACGAAGTACTTTGTTAGATAACCGGCAATGTCGGCAGCAAAGGCGTTGCCCGCACGATTTTCTCCCGTGCTACTTGCGGTGTTTTGATCGCTACGGATATAACGGAGCACAACCCCCATGGAGTAATCGGAGGTTATCTGCAACGAGTAACCAAAGTCTAGAGCAAACTCGTTAGGATGAGCCTCCCCTAGAGAGCGTGCGAGGTCGTCGAAAGTACGAATGGTACCAAGCGAGAAGAAACGTAGAGAGGCACTAAGAGCTTGGTTGTTTTCGCTACCAATCTTGTAGTACCCGGTGAGCTCCATTAGTTTGATATCGTTTACCAACTTGGCAAGCCATGGGGTGTAGGTGAAACTCACTCCGGCCTTGCTCGATAGTAGAGCGTACTTAGAGGGGTTGTAATACTGCGAATTAACATCGGGAGTAGAGCTTACACCAACATCTCCCATACCCGCAGCACGAGCACCCGGAGAGATGTGGAGTGAGGGTACAGAGGTGGTAACTGCGTTGAAGCGTTGCTCTTGTACTTCGGTTTGGGCCACGAGGGTAAGCGTGGAAATAATAACGGAGACTCCTATAACTAGGAGACGCTTTAGGATTGTACGATTCATCTTAATTCAATACGTGTCAAGTTGTGTAACTTAGTTGGTGTACTCTTTGGTTCACAACTCTATTGTGCCGCAAAAGTACAATATTCTATTCATTTGGTTGCCCCGGAGGGACTCTCTTGTAGAAGTATTTTCCCCCTTGTTGTCGTGCTTTTTCCGTTGCTTCCGGATAGGGTGCATCGGTATATGTATAGCCCGCTTGAGGGGGAGGTTTGATAGGAGGTAGTGGGAGTCCAAGGAATGCTAATGCTCCCTTGTGTGGGAGAAACAAGGCTGAATGTTTGGCTCTTAGCTACGCATCTCCCTGTGAAGTCGAAGAGCTCGATGGTAAGCGACATCTCCTCACCGGGGGTGCTTGTAAATATCTCAAAGGTAATGGGCGAGCCAACTACGGCCGGATTGGGATAGGCCTGAGAGGCGGCAACTTGAGGTGCCAAATCCTTATTTACACGAAACGAAAAACTCTTCTCCGTTGCATTATTAAAGACGTCCCATACACGGAGGGTGGCGGTGTGGTCTCCCTCGGGTAGTGTGGGGAGTAGGTACACAACGGAGCCCTTGCCGGCCTCTAGTTGGTTGGCTCTGTAGTAATCGTTGAGCGTAAAGGTGTAGGTGGGGTTATTGTCGATAGAGAGTGTAATACCATGCCCTAGTCCGCCTGCCGATAAGTTAATGCCGCTTGTGTCGAATAGCTCTGCCACGAATAGAGGAGTGGGGCCCACCACAAAGGGGGCGGTGAGGGTAGAGTCGTTGAGATAAACTCTCCGGATCTCGGGAGGGGTATTGTCCTCTTCAGACCCACTCTCTCCCATCTGTAACTTGAGGGATTTATCCACACCCATGGCTTCTCGTTTGAGCTCGGGAGAGTAGGCATAGAAGTTGATTTTCCCTTTTCTATCCGAGTAGGAGATATCCTTGGGTACCACAAAAGAGGCGGTGAAATGTCCATTTACAACCTCGGCATTGCCGGCATAGATAATCCCGGGATACTCGGAGTATTGGTACACATTCTCTTGATACTCGGGTATGTTTTCTTCTAGTGTAGAGGAGATTTGCTCAGCATCGAATACGGTAATGGCCATGGTGCCATTGAAGTTCCCATCGACAGTACCGCCTATGTCGTGTATTGCCCCTTCGAGTGAAACACGCTCAAGAGCATGTAGGAAAATACCCTTTTGGGGATCGGGTTCCTTCCCATTTATCTTGAGGAGGGTTACTTGATGCGTAGGCATTTTAAGGCGGAGCGCAGGGTCGCCTATCAATGCAAAGTTGAGTTTGTTGATGGTGTCTGAGGCGTAGGCATTGTTCTTGGCATTGCGCAATACATCGCCCAATTGGTGCAATCTTCCTCCCTTGTCTTGGGTGAAGAGCGTGCGCAAGAAGTATCTGTTTAGCTCCTGGTTGGGCACGTCGAATACCACACGAGTGGTGGTAAAGAGGGCAGAGGCGCCTCCTCTATCGTTGAGGAAGGCCATTTCCCCGGCCGAGGTTGTGCTATTGTCGTAGGGACTAAAGTCGCAAGTGGCCGTGATCCAGAGGGGGAGGCGCTTGTTGCTCAGTCGCTGTATGTCGGGCAGGGTCATTATCTGCTCGTCCGTCCAAGCCGTAGGGCTTCCATGCCCTGTATAATTAACAAGTAGGAGGCCTTGGTCTATGGCATCGAGGAGTTTGCGTTTGGCCGTGGGCACGGTGGTAAGTCCATTAACGGTGCTCTTGGGGAAGGCATCGAGGTAGACCTTATTTACGATGAGCTCGGGTTGTATCTCCTCTACTATCTCGGTAAGTTCATTGGCTTGCTTGGCATGTGAGTAGCTATCCTTGTTGTCTGCTAGGAATAGAGTGCGCGTCTTCCATACTCCGGGATCCCTATTTTCTGCATAGCGAATGGTCTTGTCTACGGTAGCTTTGGCCTCGCCAATAGTGCGAATGGGGAACCTGCCAATCCCGATAGATAGCTGCTTGCGTCCATTGGTCAGATGGTCTTCTCCATCGCGGAGGTAGCCAAAATAGTCGTCCGTAGTATAGCTATAAACGTTGAGAGAATTGACGCTTTGGTAGGTGAGAAGGAAGGGGGTGTTTTGGAGACCGATGCTCTCCCAATTCGTACTTACCTTGCGATTGTCCCCGGCTCCATCGCCAAAGAGAAGGAGCTGTTGTACCGATTCTTTAACATCAGGGTGGGCCGTCATCCAGCGATCGTGGAAGTACTTTGCCATGAGTCGATAGGCCGTAGCGTCCGGAGTTCCTGCGTTGAATTCGTTAAATAGGGCTGCCTCTTCCACAACGAGTACTTGCAAGCCATCCGCCGAACGGTGGTACTCAGCAAGCCGCTCTGCTTCGGAGAGAAAAGCCTCAGGAGAGAGTATGATGAGATCGGGAATGGGGGCTGAGTGTATATCTTGGTTGGCCACCTCGCCTACAAAGTTTGGGGCGTAGGCATCTTGCCAAGAGCAGGCTAAGAAGGTATAGGGTTGCCCATTTGGGTCAAGCGCTTGTGTGCTAAAGGAGTGCGAGCCTTCGCCCTGTGTGGTCTGTACACGATAGGGCAGAGCCCCCTCGGTGGAAGTGGCAAGTATGATCCCATCTTGTGGCAATCCAGAGACCTGATATAGGAGAGCATCGCTGCCCTCTTGCACCTTGCGAAAATCGGTTTGACGCCCACTTGTGTAGCGCAATCTTTGCTCAATGATGAACTCGAGAAAGTCTACATAGGCATTCTCTCCGGTGGGGCGATAGGAGGCCTCGAAAGCAAGATTTTTGGAGTTGCTCGTGGCCGTTACGTTGGGTTTGAAGTGATAAATGCCGGCAAGGAAGTCACGAGATGTATGATCTTCGCCCAAAGAAATAGCATCTTGTGAGATCTCTTTGCCATCGAGCGTGAGTGTAAAGAAGCCTTGGGTGTTGGGGCGAGCCATGTAGGCATAGTTCACTTTGAAGGTGTTGCCGGCTTGCTCCCCGGATCCCAAGTCTACGAGGATTCGTTTGGGTTGCCCGCCCATGAGAGGCTCTCCAAAGAGGAGCCGTCCCGATTGTCTGGGCGAGAATTTATCTTGCTCGTGGAGCACGAGAGCGTCGTAAGTAGTGGTGAGTGCCGGAGCCGATTGGGAGACTATTGGCTTGCGCTCCTCCATGAGTAGAGGACCGGGCGTAGCTGCATCGCTAAGGAGATAATACCCTAGGCGAGTGTAGTGATTGGTTACATGTCGATAGCACTTTTCGGCAGTATCGTAGTACCAGGTTGTTGGCCCCTCTCCGTAGAAATAGATTGCATTGTTGTGCCTGAGGAGGGGAACTTGGGGGAGCCCTGCCACCGAAGAGGCTTTCTGCAATTCCTCGCTAAGTAGTCTGCCGCCGTGCCCATAGACGCCCACCGCCTCGGGATTGCTAAACCCCATCTGGCGCAATTTGTCATAAGAGAGCGTGTAGAGCCCCGACTTATCCACACTTATTTTGACCCACCGGCCCGAGGCTAGGGGTGACTTCTCGCCCGCTGTGTCTTGGGCAAAAGCGGATCTCCCCATACCCAAAAGGAGGAGGAAAAGACTCCCGATAGTAAGAGTGAATCGGTTCAGTTTATGGCGATGGTCTGTAGAAAATGGGACTACAGAGCGGAGACTATTGCGCTTCTTCATGTTTATATAACGGATAAGTAGGGCTCTCTAGTGTATGGGGAGAGGGGAGATTGTTGCAGGAGGATTTCTCTCTCTTACTAAAGAAAAAGACCTTGCCTCCTAGTGTACTGACTTCGGAGCAACTAGGGGGCAAGGGATAGGATCGTTAGGGGGATGCCTTACAAATAGTTCTTACAAACTTGGTTGCAAGCAGAGGCCTAGGCTACGGGGCTACTCTCGATAGTTTCTTTGATAATCTCCCCAACTGTTGGGTGGGGGAACACTACAGAGGCGAGCTCGTGTGCCTTGATGCCTCTTTCTATGGCAACGGCTATCACAACGATGAGTTCACTGGCAGGATTGCCTAGCATGTGCGCCCCGAGTAGGGAGTCATCCTCTCCGATAAGGATCTTGCAGACGCCATTGGCCATCTCGTTCTCAGCCACAAATCGCCCGGCAAAGGCCATGGGCAATTGGTGCTTACGGTAGCTGATACCCTCTTTTTTGAGCTGATCTTCGGTCATACCCACCCCCGCAACTTCGGGTTGTGTGTAGATAATTCCGGGGATGGCTCGGTAGCTCATTTGGGCATCTTTGCCTAGCATATTATCGATGGCTACTTCAGCTTCGCGTATTGCTGTGTGGGCCAAGAGTGAGTAGCCCGTGATGTCGCCTGCGGCATAAACGCCGGGGAGCGAAGTGCGCATCGTGGCATCTACTTTTACTCCTCGTCCCTCCATCTCAAGACCGAGGGGAGAGAGCTTTTCAGTTACAGGGCGGCGGCCCACGCTTAGTAGGATGCGTTCTGTTGGGATTACAAAACTATTGCCTTCAAACTCTACTGTTACCCCTTCGGGAGCTACGGAGGTGACTTTGTGCTGGAGGTAGAATTTTACGCCTAGCTTGGTGTATTCGGCACGTAGCAAGGCGCCCATTTCGCTATCCATACCGCCCAAGATCTCGGGGAGCATCTCAATAACATGTACCTCTACACCCACACGATTGTAGAAAGCGGCAAACTCCATCCCGATAACGCCTCCGCCAATGATGGCGATACTTTTGGGGAGTTCTTTGCTCTCAAGAGCCTCACGGCTGGTCCAGTATTCCACGGTATCCAACCCGGGAATGGGGGGAACGAAAGTCTCACTACCCGAGGCGAGGAGGAGACGAGGAGCTGTATAGGTTTCTTCTCCTACCTTTACACTGTATTCTTCGGGCGTGGTGGGGGGTAATATCTCCCCTTCGCCCGTGACTACGGTTACTCCGGCATTAGTCATCTTACCCTTAATGCCGGCAACGAGCTTGCGTACGACTTTGTTTTTGCGAGCATTTACTTTGTCCATCAAAAACTGGTCGGCCGAAGCCTCGATGCCATACTTCTTGGCATCCTCAGTGAGGTGCCAAATCTTGGCGGAGTAGAGCAGCGTCTTGGTGGGTATGCACCCTTCGTTCAGACAAACGCCCCCAAGGGCACGTTTTTCTATTAATAGCGTATTGAGTCCTCCACGGGCGGCACGTTCTGCAGCTGTATAGCCGGCAGGGCCTCCCCCTAGGATGATTAGGTCGTGTGTAGGCATAGTCTTATTTCTTTTTCCCTTGGTTAGCAACGGCCTCTTGTAGAGCGCGTATTTCGTCGGGGTCTCCCAAGAAACGATCGCTTACGAGGTTCATATTGTCGTCAAACTCAAAGAGGTAGGGTACGGCTGTGGGGAGATTGAGGGCTGGAATATCTTCATCGGATATTTTCTTTAGCACCTTGATAATCCCTCGGAGGCTATTACCATGAGCTGCAATGATAATCTCATTGTTCTTGGCGAGGTCGGGTAGGATTACATTTTTCCAAAACGGAGTGATGCGCTCTACGGTGTCTTTGAGCGACTCGGTAAGGGGCAACAGTTTGGGATCTACTGCGGCATAGCGAGGGTCGGCAAGAGGAGCGCGCTTGTCGTCTCGGTCTAGAGCCAAAGGGGGGACGTCGTAGCTTCTGCGCCAGATGTGTACTTGCTCATCGCCATACTTTTCTGCCATTTCGGCTTTGTTCAGTCCCTGCAAGGCACCATAGTGCTTTTCGTTGAGGATCCAGGTCTTTTCTACGGGGATCCAATCAAGATCCATTTCGTCTAGGACCACGTTTAGCGTTTTGATGGCACGCTTGAGGTATGAGGTGTAGGCTTTGGCAAAGTGGAACCCCTCGGCACGTAGCAGTTGCCCGGCTTTATGTGCCTCCTCTATCCCCTTTTCGGAGAGGTCTACATTGGTCCATCCTGTAAAGCGATTTTCTTTGTTCCAAACACTCTCGCCGTGGCGGAGCATAACTAGTCTTTTCATATCGAGTCTTGTTATAGACGTTATTACAATTCCCTACAAAGATAGGCTATGTTGGTCGAAGATAGCTGTTTTTATGTTCTTATTGTTGCTATTTTTCGCTTTATGCGGACAGGTGGCGAAGGGCGGGTCGGGGAATATGCACACCTATCCTCTCCCTTAGGCCCGAGAGGCTCGCAGCGGGAGGAGTAGGTGGTATGGTCGAATTTCGTGGGCTCGTTATGCCTAGGGGGATAGTGAGGAGTGGATGGTTTGTGGGGTTATTTCCGCACGGGCAAGTCGGGATTTGCATTCGTACGGCTGATGGTTACCCATTTGGCTACGGCTTTGCCATTTGCGCCAAAGAGCAGAAAAACGGGCTTGTAGTTGACTTCGATTTGTTTCCAATAGAGTCCACTGGGGGAGGTGATGGCGCAGCCGATGAACTGAGGTTGCACCATCACCTCCCCATGCTACCCCCACTCTCGTCATTGCTTCTCTTCTCTCCCTTGGCCCGTACGGAGCAGTGGTCGAATGTCCAGAGCCCACAATCTATGCCACGTTCTCCCCCTCTGGTTATAAGTGTGCAGTACGATTATACCCATCTCAAAGGGTTAGAACGTAGGCATATTCAAGATATAGGCATGCTGGGATCCTGCTTTGAGACCCTATCTTTTGTGGGGCAGAAGGCTACTTGAGGGGCTTTTCATCGTCCTCAACGTTACCGCCCTACCTAACGCCGGTTTGTGTATCAAGGTCGGTTGTTGAGAGACTTTGATCTCGGGTTACTTTACGACTCTTTCCCGAATTAAAGTTGTACGAAACCTTAAGCCCGATGGAGCGAGACTGGATGTGATTAACCTGACGATGCTCAAAGCCGTCTCCCCACATCTTCGTCTCAAAGCGATGGTATTGTGAGAAGGGATGTTTTACCGTAAATGTTACATCTAACTTATTATCCCAAAAACTCTTCTTCACGTAGAAGCTGTACCAATGGCTGTACGAATAGGTCGTACGTAGTTGTGGTGGATTGCCATTGTAATACCACGATGCCCCCAAGAACCATGCTTTGGAAAGTGAGATGTCTGCACTGACCATGAGTTTATTTTCCCAGCTCCGTTGCTGTATCCCCTGAGGGGCATAATCAAACAGATGATACCCAAAATCTCCGTAAAACAAGAGGGAGAGGGGTGTGATAGGACGCCAATTCATCCAAACACTAACACTGGGCTTCCGGTGTATCCCCGCATTGGCATAGGTACTGCACAGGATGTCGGGATTTGCTTTATCCCGGTAGCTTATGGGCATAATTGCATTGTTCGTCTGGTTGTATCCTGCGCTCAGACTAAGGTAATAGTTATTGGAAAATAGAGTGTACGACAGATTCAAATTATGCTGACGCTCCGACTCCAAATCGGGATTGCCAAAAGAGAGATCGTAAGGACCGGATTGACTTTTATATGGATTCAGACTCCAAATAGAGGGGCGGATGGGATTCATCTTATAGAAAAATGACAACTGTTGTCGATCTGTCAGATTGTAGGAGAGATTGAGTGTTGGTATTAGATGCAAGGCTTGCGTCTGAAAGTTTCGCTTCTCGTCTTGAGAAAAGGAGATCTTGTCGTACATAAATTCTCCTCGCAAGCCCAAGCTCATCCCGAAGAGACCCTTATTCCATGAATAGTTGGCGTAAACTGATGCTACACTCTGCAACTGGTTCATATCTCCCAACTGATAAAGAGGATTATCTATAGGTTGCCAATCTTTCTTTCCGTAGTCCCATGTATAGTACTCGGGATGGGAGCTACCTAAACGGATTATCTCTTTCGCCCCGATTTGTATGGCATGAGCACCTCCCCAACGGAACTGATAATCACTTTGTAAGGCATGCTCATTCAAGCCACCTCGGGAGAGTTCTTTGCGACGAGTTTCGTCGAAAGGAGACTTCTCCCAAGAGGTAAATCCATCATGATACTGCCGCTCAGTTATATCGTTATATCGCTGATCGGGATTGTATGCGTAGCGATAACCAATGGAAAAACGAGGCGTTTTATCATCAGCGTAGAGTTTACGATAAATGAGATTCCCCTCAACAGAGCCTTCTAGTATGCTCGCCCTTCTGTCTAAGGTTGCATAACGGGTCGGTGCTCCAAGGGGAGAAAAGGTCTGCTGAGACACATCTTGGCTATTGATTGATGAGACAATAAAATGCCCATCGGCGTAGAGCATGTTGAGACTATCGAGGGTATATTCTCCCATGATGCGCCCTGTATGGTATTGGAAAATCCCTTTATCATCGCTCCCTTTTTGTGAGGATTTCAGTTCGCTGAGGGTCTGTGTATCTTTAAATGTGCGTCTATAAATTTCTACAGGTTGATTGGTATGTCGGGTATAATTGTAGTCGTAAGCAAGAGCGACACTCAGTTTCCCCTTAGTAAGTGTGAGAGAGGTAGCTCCCTCTATCGTGGGTATTGTAGAACCTCCTAGCGAGAGGGAGCCACTATAGCCATCAAGGCTTTTGTGGTTGGTAATGATGTTGAGGATTGCATCTCCTGCTGATGAATCGTAACGGGCATCTACTTGGGTAATTACCTCTACTCGTTTAATCGTATTGGCAGGGATACCTCGCAGCACCTCCGTGGGGCTCATTGAGGCAACACGAGAGGGCGTACCATTAATATAGACAGAAAAGTTAGACGAGCCTTTGATGCGAATGTTGCCTTCTCCGTCCACACTTACCAATGGAACGTTGCGGAGGGCAAATAGGAGGTTGTCGGTCTGTGCTAAGGCATCGTTTTTCATATCATAGGTCAAGCCTACGGGCGAGAGTTGAATTAACTTCCGGCGAGCCACTACTGTAACCTCTCCGAGGAGTGCCTCATCGGGGGCTAGTCGGATGGTATCGAGTTGGCTTTGGGGACTCTCAATTGCTCGTTCACATGATTGGGTTTTGTAACCCAAAGAGTGAATTGTGAATCGGACAAGACCCTCCGAGGGTACCTGTAATATAAACGTCCCATCATCTAGTGTAATAGCTCCTCCGGAGTGCTGGGTGTTATCTTTAGGCTGATACTCCACAGTTGCGTAGGGTATAGGACTATTGGTGAGGCTATCTACAACTACCCCTGTTACCCTACATGACTTACTTTGTGCCCATGATCCCCAGGGGACTAAACTGAGACATAAAATACATATCCAGGAAAAACGAACCCTGTTTAGAACGTTAATTGTAGATCTTTCGCACATACTCTAGTCAAATGTCTTTCTTTTACTACGCAGTACATCCCGTACTGCTTTCTTTTGCAATAGTATAAAATAATATTTGATTGAGCAAATATTGTCATATTATTTCGCTCGCTTCTGAGAGAGTAAATGCCTTTTATTTGTCCCAAATTCAGGGTGGAAATGAAAAAAGTATTGCCCTACACTCGCGAGAATGTAGGGCAGAAAATTTTTGTTTCACAGCCTAGTAGCCACTCCGATTCTGGGCAGAATCTTTTTCGTTTTTACCTGTCGGGTATAGAGCTTTTAAGGGGGGAGGAAAAAGGGGAAGGGTATTAGAGAGAAAGAGGGGAGAGGAGGCGGTAGAGCCATTCCATCTCGTTTATTGTATCTCAAAGAGTTGAGTCTCTAGGTGGAGGGCATCGATGCGGAGTAGTTTACCGGCGAGAGAAGTCCCCATCCCGAGGAGGGTCTTTATGGCCTCTAGAGCCATGGTGGAGCCGATAATGCCCGGCATGGCTCCGAGTACGGGTATAACCTCGGTATCGGCTTCGGTATCAATCGTGCTGAATATATCGCGGTAGGCTCCGGCTCCCTGGTAGTGGAAAAGCGAGCATTGTCCTACAAAGTGCGAGACCGCACCGTAGAGATAGGGGATACCTAGTTGCCGGGCTGTGCGATCCATAAGCTCACGGGTATGGTTATTGTCGCATCCATCGATGATAATATGGTACCCTTCTGCAATGGATTGTGCATTCTCTTCGGTAAAATAGTAGGGATAGATCTCAACCGAGCAGTCGCTATTGAGGGCTAAGAGGCGGTTACGGGCGCATTCGG
The DNA here is from genome assembly GCF_938023125.1 of uncultured Porphyromonas sp. Classification (GTDB taxonomy): domain Bacteria; phylum Bacteroidota; class Bacteroidia; order Bacteroidales; family Porphyromonadaceae; genus Porphyromonas. The sequence continues at coordinate 55,706 of NZ_CALHDW010000003.1, read as the reverse complement.
CTTTGGGTAGGTTAAGGTCGGCCTCTGAGTACAAGATCTGCCGCTGTAGGTTGCTTAGGGTTACTATGTCGCCCTCCACAATACCGATATGCCCCACACCGGCGGCAGCCAAATAGTAGAGAATGGGTGCCCCCAACCCTCCGGCTCCTACGACCAACGCGCGCCGAGAGGCGAGCCGAGCCTGCCCCTCGAGACCAATCTCGGGGAGCAAACTCTGCCGTGAATAGCGCACTTTTGGGTCGAGTACTACATCCATTCGTCCCAGTCTTTCCATACGGGTTCGTATCCTTGAGTGCGGATGGCTGCTGCCATTTCGTCTACACTTCTGCCGTCGTTAATCGCGAATTGCTCCAGCTCCGTATGCGGAGTGGCATACCCCCCCGGCTCTGTACTAGAGGCGGCACTCATGGTGGTAGCCCCTATGTGCATAGCCATATCGCGGAAGGCAGAGCTCTCTCTAGTGGATAGAGATATGTCCACTTCGGGGTCGAATAGGCGGTACGCACAAATCAATTGAGCCATTTGGCGGTCGTTGATAGGGTCTGTAGGCATAAAGGAACCTACGTGGGGGCGCAATCGGGGGAGCGAGATGGAGTAGCGAGTACGCCAGTGGGTTCGCTCCAGATACTGCAGGTGAAGAGCCGTAAAGAAGGAGTCGGTACGCCAATTTTGCAGGCCCAGTAAGGCTCCAATACCAATCTTATGCACGCCGGCTTCTCCGCAGCGATCCGGGGTCTCTAGGCGGTAGCGGAAGTTGGCTTTGAGTCCCTTGGGATGGAATTGTGGGTAGGCCGCCTCGTTGTACGTCTCTTGGTAGACACAGACATAGCTCATCCCTGCAGCTACTAGGCGGGCATACTCCTCTGTGTGGAGGGGTTGTACCTCGAGAGATACCTGTGCAAAATGGGGACGAACCGCCTTGATAACCTCTTCGTAGTAGTCCACACCGGTGAGCTTAGGAGCCTCTCCGGAGACGAGAAGGAGGTGCCTAAATCCCCAATCTTTTAGCACAGTGATCTCTTTCATGATATCGTCGATGCTCAGCTTTACTCTATTGATTTGGTTGTGGCAATTGAAGCCGCAGTAGATACAATAGTTGGCACAATAGTTGGAGACGTATAGGGGCACGTACATCTGAATGGTACGCCCAAAGCGGCGCAGGGTAAGCTCCTCGGCCTTGATGGCCATCTGCCGGAGATAGGGCTCTGCAGCCGGGGAAATGAGAGCTTTGAAGTCCTCTAGATTGCAACGATCTTTGCCTAGTGCCCTCAGCACATCAGCCTCTGTTTTGGCAAAGATAGAGGCCTCTTCTTCGTCCCAATTATGTTTGATTAATTCGTCGTAGTAGGTCATTTTCTTCCTTTCAAAGATAGGGTCTTTTATAGGTTGAAGTAGCTATCGACGGGCGAAGTGGCCGAAGCACTGTGAGCCACTGCCGGCAACCCTGCTTCGTAAGCTCGCCTACCTGCCACTACGGCTTCGCGGAAGGCTTGTGCCATGGCAACGGGGTCCCCTGCTGCCGCAATAGCGGTATTGACAAGTACCGCATCGGCTCCCATCTCCATGGCTTCTGCCGCGTGCGAAGGCGCTCCGATACCGGCATCCACTACTACCGGCACTCTACTTTGCTCTATGATAATGCGTAGGAAGTCTCTCGTAAGAAGCCCTTTGTTCGTACCGATAGGAGCCCCGAGAGGCATTACGGCAGCAGCCCCTGCGTCCTCCAGGCGTTTGCACAAAATGGGGTCGGCTTGTATATAGGGCATTACAAAGAATCCCTCTTTGGCGAGTACTTCGGTGGCTTTGAGCGTCTCAAAAGGATCGGGGAGAAGATATTTTGGGTCGGGGTGGATCTCGACTTTTATGATGCGAGCGCCGAGAGCTTCGTAGGCTAGGCGTGCTGCAAATATAGCCTCATCGGCATTGTGCGTGCCCGAGGTATTGGGCATGAGATGCACTCCGGGGTGGCGAATTGCCTCTATCAGATCGTCGTGGTCGCTGTTGGTTTCCACACGCTTGAGGGCTACTGTTACAAGTTCGCTCCCCGAGGCTTCGATGGCGCGTTGCATGAGTTCGTTGGAGGCAAACTTGCCCGTTCCGAGAAATAAGCGAGACTGAAAGGTTTGCCCTGCAATGGTTAATTGTTCCATAGGTAAAGTACGAGATTTAGAAATATTGATCGCTGAGTTGTACAAGTCGGGCACTCTCGGCTTGTGGGTCTGTAGCGTGGTTGATAATGCCGGAGAGGGCAATGCCTTGCACCCCTACGCCTGCTAGGGTGGGGAAGTCGTCGGCAGTAATCCCTCCAATGGCAATGAGGGGAATAGGTTGGGGTAGGCCTCTGTTAAAACGGACGAGGGCGGCCATGCCTTCTTCGCCGAGCAGCGGACTGAGGAGTTTCTTCGTTTGGGTGGTGCGGAAGGGGCCTATCCCCACGTAGTCTACCCCTTGTAGGGAGCGTAGAGCCAGGTCTTCGATCCGATTGCAGGTAGCCCCTACGATTTTGTCCACTCCCAGGATGCGGCGGACGTCGGCAGGGGGGAGGTCGTCGAGCCCCACGTGCACGCCATCGGCATCCGAGCGAAGAGCCGCCTCCACATCATCGTCTATAATCAAGATCGCCGAGGGATAAGGCTGCATCTCTTGGCGGATGGCTCGAGCGGCTACAACTCGCTCTTCGGTTGATGCCGTCTTCATACGAAGTTGTATCCAGCGTACGCCCCCTTGCAACGCGGCTCTGCATTGGTTGAGTATCTCCTCCAAATCGGAGCTATCGGTAATGAATTGCAACTTTCCTCTTCGCAGCTTCTCGGCTTTGAGTCTCTCTCCGGAGGGAGGGAGAATTGCGAGACGCATCTTGCCGGAGCGGCGCAAAGCATCTACGTACCATTGCCCTTTGCGGCAAGCTTCGGAGAGTGTTTCTCCTTGAGCCAGTGCCGTGGCGATAGCCGCAGATAGGGCGCAACCGGTGCCGTGCTTATCGTAGGGAGTGCGTGGCACTCGGCTCGATTGGGCTTCGCGGTGGGGTTGATAGAGTACATCGGAGGAGGCGTCTGTATCGGACGAATGCCCTCCCTTAAGCAGAATAGCTACATGATGAGTATCTGCCACTTGCTGCAACTTGTGCTCCCAATCGGCACCAAAGAGCCGTTCTGCTTCGGGTAGGTTGGGGGTAATTAAGGAGCAGCAAGAGAAGATTTTGTGGAGAAGATCGGGCGTCCAATCGGCGTGTAGGGGATCTCTCCCATAGCTGGGTTGCAAGATGGGGTCCCATACAATCTGCCGAACTCCTGCCTCTTGTAGCAGGGCGCCTATGGTGTACACATCTTGGAGCGAAGCCACAAGACCAATCTTGGCCGCATGGGGCTTGTGTCGCTTGAGTAACTGCCGGAGTGCAGGGATAAAGTCCACACTTTGGCACGATACGAACTCACATTCATCTTGAGTGGTAAGGCAGGTCGTAACCGATAGAGGGTAAGCCCCAAGGCGTTCTATGGTACGAACATCGGCCGTAAGCCCTGCCCCCGAAGAGGGGTCATGCCCTGCGATCGTTAGTACTTCGGGGCGAGCGAAACGAGAAAAAGCCTCTTCCATGGCATCCACTTGCTCGGCGAGGTAGCCCAGCGTAGCCCCTCCTGCAAATCCATAGGAGCGTATGAGGGGGTAGTTGTCCGGAGTGATTCCGCCCAAGGCAAGCACCGGGAAGGGGAGCTTAGGGAGCCTAGATCGGCATTCATCTAAATTGATATTCGCGTGGTATCCGCCCTTGGAGATACTATCGAAGACGGGGCTGAGCAAAGCTAAGTCGGGGCAGAAGGGGAGAGACTCTAGTTCGTCCAAACTATGCGCCGACGCTGTAATGCGTTGGGTTTGAGCTACCTCTTGCCAATGCTTCCACTCCTTTTGTCGGGAGGCCTTGAGATGAATCCCCCCAAGACCTGCCACGGGTACCAAGTGAAAGTAGTCCGCCAAGATGACCTTACTGCGGTGGCGGGGCTCAATGGCTCGGATACAATCTTCGTACTGCTCTTGGGGCGCATCGGGCAAGCGCAAGAGCAGCATAGACAAGCCTGCCCCCAGTAGTGCATTGTAGTGTTGCACTACCTTGGGAGTGGCATTGGGTGGGGTTATAGCCAGTAGCATAGGCTGTGAAGGGTTATTCTTCTTCCCCTTTTATACGATCGTGGAGGTTCTTTGAGGCACGCATAGAGCAGAAGTGCTCACCACACATGGAGCAGAAATGCGCCGTCTTGTGTCCTTCGGCAGGGAGTGTCTCGTCGTGGAATTTGAGAGCCGTTTCGCTGTCGAGTGCAAGATGGAATTGGTCGCGCCAGCGGAATTCGTAGCGTGCCTTGCTCATGGCGTAATCGCGGAAATAGGCTGCCGGATGTCCCTTGGCAAGGTCTGCTGCATGGGCTGCAAGCTTATAGGTGATAACGCCTTCTTTTACGTCGTCTCTATTGGGTAACCCGAGGTGCTCTTTGCGTGTTACGTAGCAGAGCATGGAGGTACCAAACCAACCGATCATGGCTGCCCCTATGGCAGAAGTGATGTGGTCGTACCCCGGGGCGATGTCTGTAACCAAGGGGCCGAGTGTATAGAAAGGAGCTTCGTTGCATAGGTCGAGCTGGAGATCCATATTCTCACGAATCTTTTGCATGGGTACGTGTCCGGGGCCCTCGATAATCACCTGTACGTCGTGTTTATCTGCGATACGAGCCAATTCGCCTAGGGTGCGAAGTTCTGCAAATTGTGCCTCATCGTTAGAGTCTGCAATGCAGCCGGGGCGAAGTCCGTCACCTATGGATACTGCCACATCGTAGCGAGCGAGTATCTCACAAATATCCTCAAAATGCTCGTAGAGGAAGCTCTCTCTCTTGTGCGTTGTACACCAACTTGCCATGATAGCACCGCCGCGCGATACAATACCCGTGAGGCGCTTCATGGTGAGGGGGATATGCTGCCAGCGAAGCCCTGCATGGATGGTAAAGTAGTCCACTCCCTGCTCGGCTTGCTCTATGAGCGTGTCTCGGTAGATCTCCCAGGAGAGCTTGGAGGCGTCGCCTTTTACCTTCTCAAGAGCTTGGTAGAGGGGAACGGTGCCCACGGGTACGGGTGAGTTACGTACAATCCATTCGCGCGTTTCGTGGATGTTGCGCCCTGTGGAGAGGTCCATGATGGTATCAGCCCCCCAGCGTGTTGCCCAAACGGCTTTTTCTACCTCCTCTTGTATCGAACTGGATATAGGCGAATTCCCTAGATTGGCATTGATCTTAACAAGGAAGTTTCTCCCTATAATCATGGGCTCACTCTCGGGGTGATTGATATTCGCAGGGAGTATGGCGCGCCCGGCAGCGATCTCATCTCGTACAAACTCCGGCGTAATAAGTTCGGGAAGATGAGCGCCAAAAGACTCTCCTTTCTCCTTCTTATAGTACTCCTTAATCTCGTCGCAAAGTTGATTTTCGCGGATGGCAACGTACTCCATTTCGGGGGTAATGATGCCTCTACGAGCGTAGGCGAGCTGGGTTACTCGCTTGCCCGGAGCCGCTACGAGGGGGTGGTCTTCGATGTGCTCGAAGCGGAGGTGATCGAGGCTTTTGTCGGCACGGCGCTCACGACCATACTCAGACGAAAGAGCCTCCAATCGGCAGGTATCCTGACGCTCCTCAATCCATTTGGCACGCAACTTGGGTAAGCCCTTGTGGGGGTCGGCCGTATAGTTGGGATCGGAGTAGGGCCCCGAGGTGTCGTATACCACTACAGACTCGTTTTGTATGGAGTTGCCCTTCTCGTCTATCGTGGGCGAGAGGTCTATGCGGCGCATGGCCACACGGATATCTTTGAACTGCTTGCCGGGTACGTAGATCTTGGTACTGCCGGGCAGTGCCCCAGTGGAGATGGGGAGGTTTTCGGTTTGGTCTTTTGCTCTCATTTTTATCTCTTTATGAGGTTTGATTGTTTCTATTACTTATATGATTATGGGGGATAAATAGGAATGGAACTGAGGGTAGAGTCGGAGTCTTCGGCTCCTCTTCCGGCTTATCATCCCCCCTTTACTGCTCCTATAATAAGGACCTTATTACCCTCGTGTAGGGGAGTCTCCGGCCAAGCTGCTCGTTTGATTATTGTCTGATCTATGGCCACGGCAACATGCCCCTCGGCATGCCCAAGTTGAGTCATAAGGTCGAGGAGGGTAGTGCCCTCTGGGGTATTGTGTGGATGTCCGTTGAGTATGATTTGCATAACTCTCTCCTTTCTTTATTACTTCTTTACGCCATAGAAAACCCTAGAATGGGGGAGGAGGGATATGCCGAGCGAGGGGCTTGATGTGTGTGTAGCACCCTCAGTGTGATGAAAGCTTCTTTGCCTACGCCGGCATTATCCGGATCAGGTTCAGGGTATCATCTCAGCCTTGCTCTCGTTTCTCTGTCCCCATAAGGGGAGAGAGTAACTATCCAAAGCACCCCCAGAAGAGTTGTCTATATATAAAGGATACATTGCGCTCTCTGTATCCATGTGCGCCCACAAAGATACGTATAAATATGGTATGGCAAGCGCGGTTTGTCGTCAATTTTAGCTCCTAAGTCAGATGTTTTTGCGTTTATCTAGGTCTTGGTATAGACTACCTGTTTACCTTCATGGGGCTGTGCGTATGACCTCTTTTATCTCCTTCTTATTCGCTCTCCCCAGTAGAAATACAGAGAAAATAAAAAGAGAGAAGCCCTCTTTGCTAGAGATAGGCTTCTCTCCTCTTTAGAAAGTGTAGGCAAAATTACTTGCTGTGAAGAGGAAACTTTATATCCACTTGCCTAGATATAGTATTGCCATTGGATAGCGTCATGGAGACAGTGAAAGTTATCGTCTTGTCCATCCATGCTGTAGGGGGTTCTTTTATGTACAATATCCACCAAGGATGAGACGCTAAAAGCCGATTCAGATCCATTGGATCTGTCATTTTTAGCATGGCTAAGAATTTAAAACTATCGTCATATCCACGTTTGATATAGCTCAGATTATCTAAGAATGATAGAGCTGCAACATCATTAAGGGAAGCCCCTTTCTCATGATCTTTGTCGTAGGCCGTATTACACGTTACCTTTATCTCTTTTGGAACACTTATGATACCTACGTGCCTACTTATGATACGCCCGCCTTGTTGTGTGTGCTTAAAGTAGCATGTATCGCCTATAGAGGATAGAAAGTGTACAATTTTAGAGTTTTGCCTATCATAACTGTTGTATTCTACCCTACTGCCTTGCATTTCTATCTTGCAGATTTCTACAAACTTTTCCTCATGTAGCAGGTGTATTGCTCTTCCTTTTGTATCAGAGTCTATAGCCTCTAGACGAAAATCATTGGGTTCTACAAACGCTGTGAGGAAGTGTGGGTAGTGTAGTTTTGGGCCAAAGAGCCAGTCGCCTATACAGCTACTCAAGCTCATACTGATCCCCATAAAAAGAGTGGCGATAAGTACTCCTCTAGATGTAATCTTCTTCTTCATAAGTAATTCTCCTTATTCTACGATCCAATACTCGGACAAGTCTCTAGCGGAAGACGGAGATAGTTCGGTGTTGTGAGTGTGTTTCTTTTTAATTTTTATAATTATAACTAGCCACAAAGATACAATTCTTTTTAGGATACAAACAAGTCCCTTTCGTACCCCCTTTGAGTAGAGCCGATTGCTGTGGAGAAAAAGGGGCTTAGTAGCATCCATAGCCGAGAAGGCTCCATTAATTAGTGCCTTCTTGAGAGTATATAGCTAAAATATTATGGATATTTGCACTACCTGTATAGGAATAAATTGTATCTTTGCTCCTGCGTAGTATTGGGTACTTTACTTATTGATATTTCCTCGTTTTAGTGGGGATGTCAGTTGGGGATGGGGCTCGTTGGAAGCTGCGTTAGGAAAACGATCACTAACTTCATTCTAAAAAACAAATAATCATGATCATTGGTGTTCCCAGAGAGATTATGCACGATGAGGCTCGCGTAGCTGCCAGCCCCGAAGCCGTTGCCAAGTATGTAGCAGATGGTTTTACCGTGCTTTTTGAAAAAGGTGCCGGCGAAGGTGCTTTCTATCACGACGAAGAGTACAAAAAGGCAGGAGCCGAGCTTATTGATGGTCCTAAGGAGATTTACGACCGTAGCGACATCATTATTAAGGTAAAAGAGCCTCTTTTCAATGAGCAATTGGGGGTTCATGAGATTGATATGATGCACAAGGGGCAGTATATCATCACCTTTATTCACCCGGCCTCTCCGGTAAACCATGACATGGTACGCAAGATGGCAGCTCAGGGCGTTATTGGCTTAACTCTTGATGGCGTGCCCCGTATCTCTCGCGCACAAAATCTCGATGCTCTTACCTCAATGAGTACCTGTGCAGGTTACAAAGGTATCCTTATGGCGGCCAACGACCTCGCCAGCTTCATGCCTCAGATGTTCACCGCAGTGGGTAAGATCGACCCCATGAAGGTGATGGTAATCGGGGTAGGGGTTGCTGGTCTCCAGGCTCTTGCTACGGCTAAGCGTTTGGGCGCAGTTCTCTATGCTGCCGATATCCGTCCTGCTGCTGCAGAGCAAGCTACCAGCCTTGGTGCTAAGCTTGTGGATACGGGTGTTGCCCCAGAGCTTGCTATTGCCGAGGGTGGGTACGCTAAGCACCTCCCCGAAGACGTCCTTCTCAAGGAGCGTGAGCTTTTGAAGTCTACCATCCAAGATATGGATATCGTTTTCTGTAGTGCTCTCGTTCCCGGTAAGATTGCTCCGGTAATCATTACAGAGGAGATGGTGAAGGGGATGAAGCCCGGATCCGTTATCGTAGATATCTCTATCGACCAGGGTGGTAACTGCGAAATCACCCCCGCCGGTCGCCGCGAAGTAAAGCATGGTGTAGTACTTGAGGGTATTAAGAACATCCCCGGTATGCTCCCGAAGAGCTCTACATGGATGTTCTCTCAGAATATGTACAACCTCGTGAAGTACCTCGTAAAGGATGGCAAGATGAACCTCGATATGAGCGACGAGATCTGCCAAAAGATCCTTGTTACTCGCGATGGCGAAATTGTACATGAGGGTACACGCGAAGCAATGGGGATGAAGTAATTGAGATCTCCCCGAAAGAAATAATTGGGCATTGCCCCTATAGAGGGGAAGGTTTATTACAAGGATAAGCCTTCCCCTCGTTTGCATTCGCTTCTCCGCTTGGTAACTATTCTCTATCTACACATTAGACTCAATCACATATTATGAATCCTCTTATTTTGGTACTGATCTTCGTGGCAGCCACGATTATCGGATACTTTCTTATTAAAAATGTCCCGAGCCTTTTGCATACGCCCCTCATGTCGGGGATGAATGCCCTCTCGGGAGTTACGATTATTGGGGCACTGGCTGCTGCAGGTCTTGCTCTGCTCGTTCATGATCCGCTATGGGGGCAGGTGCTAGGGGCTTTGGCCATTATCCTTGCAACGATTAACGTGGTAGGTGGTTTTGGTGTGACCCACCGCATGCTGCGTATGTTCCAACAGAAAAAGAAGAAATAAACTATGGACCAGACGCTTATATACGTAATTAGTGCCCTTCTTTCACTGCTTGTGATGGTGGGTATTGCCCTTATGAGTAAGGTGCGTTATGCCTCTTTGGGTAATTCTCTTAGTGCTCTGGCCATCCTTGCCGGTATTGTTTTTACTCTACTTACAAAGGAGAATAATGGTACGCCTATCATTACAGCTTGGAGTCTCTATCCCTCTCTTATTATTGGAACCCTGATTGGGGGGATGTTTGCCATGCGCGTAAAAATGATACAGATGCCCCAGTTGGTTGCCTTGCTCAACGGCCTTGGTGGAGGAGCTTCGGCACTCGTGGGGATTCTCTCTGTGGCGGGTATTGGTGAAACCCTAGAGGCTACTGCATTTAGTAATTTTACCGGCTACCTCGCCATTGGTATCGGACTTATCACGTTGGTTGGTAGCCTTGTTGCTGCCGGCAAATTGCATCGTATTCTTCCACAAAAGCCGCAGGTTTGGGCTTTCCATTCGATGGCGACGGTACTCTCGCTTGTGGTAATGGCGATACTGATACTCATCGGTACTTTCTCTCAATACGAGGGGATGCCTATATTCTGGTTAATTGCCGGAGTCTCTATCTTCTCTGCTCTCTTTGGGCTTTACTTCTCTATCCGTGTAGGTGGGGCCGATATGCCGATCACCATCTCGCTGCTCAACTCGTTGAGTGGTGTAGCCGGAGCTATTGCCGGTATGGCTATTGGGGATGTCCTGCTCGTTGCGGTGGGTGGTATTGTAGGGGCATCAGGATTGTTGCTGACGCAGATTATGTGCCGAGCTATGAATCGTAGCCTCCTCTCTATCCTCCTCGGTACAAAGAAAAAGGTGGCTGCGCCTGCCCCCTCACCTGTGGCAACGCCTTCGCCGGCTGCTGCTCTCAAAGTAGAAGTAAAGAAAACCCCCGGTGAGGTACTCTCCACCGCCAAGCGTGTAATTATCGTACCGGGCTATGGTATGGCACTTGCTCAGGCTCAGCACGAGGTGAAACATCTTGCCGATGCTCTTCGCAAAGGGGGCGCAGAGGTTCGCTTTGCCATCCACCCCGTGGCCGGTCGTATGCCGGGTCATATGAACGTACTCCTTGCCGAGGCCAATGTGCCCTACGACGATCTCTTTGAGATGGAGGCTATCAACGACGATTTTGCCAAGGTGGATGCAGCCATCGTGATTGGGGCAAATGACGTACTGAACCCTGCCGCTCGTAATGCCGAGGGTACGCCCATCTACGGCATGCCGGTACTGAATGTAGACCAAGCACCCTACGTAGTTATCTGCAACTACGACCTCAAACCGGGCTATGCCGGCGTAGAGAATCCGCTTTACACGAGAGAAGAGGGTGTGGCACTCCTTACGGGCGATGCTAAAGAAACCGTCTCAGCTCTTCTTTCTGATTACCAAAAAGCATTGGCAGGTAATGGCGCAGCAGCTCCTAAAACCGAAGCTAATGATAAGCCCACGGCAGGGGCTATCCTCTCCACAGCCAAGCGCGTGATTATCGTACCCGGCTATGGTATGGCACTCGCTCAAGCGCAGCACGAAGTGAAGCAGCTTGCTGATAAACTTCGCTCGAAGGGTGCCGAGGTTCGCTTTGCCATCCACCCTGTGGCAGGCCGTATGCCGGGGCATATGAATGTACTCCTCGCTGAGGCGAATGTACCTTACGAAGACCTTTTTGAGATGGAGGCTATCAACGACGACTTTGCCAAGGTAGATGCCGCTATCGTAATCGGGGCTAACGACGTACTGAATCCCGCAGCTCGCAATGCTGAGGGTACGCCCATCTACGGCATGCCGGTACTGAATGTAGACCAAGCTCCCTACGTCGTTATCTGCAACTACGACCTCAAACCGGGCTATGCCGGCGTAGAGAATCCGCTTTACACGAGAGAAGAGGGTGTAGCTCTCCTTACGGGGGATGCCAAGGAGAGTTTGGCTCGCCTTATGGACGAGATGGATCAGACCGTTGCTCCCGAGGCTGAGGGTGCAAAGGAATCCGCTTCTAGCACTCCCTCCTATACTCAGTGGATGAAGGAGGCGAAGAAGGTAATTATCGTGCCCGGTTATGGTATGGCGCTCGCTCAAGCGCAGCACGAAGTAAAGCAACTCGCCGATAAACTTGCAAAGCAGGGGGCAGAGGTTCGCTTTGCTATCCACCCTGTAGCCGGACGTATGCCGGGGCATATGAACGTGCTCCTTGCCGAGGCAAATGTTCCCTACGAAGACCTTTTTGAGATGGAGGCTATCAATAATGATTTCGCTTCTACCGATTTGGTGGTTGTAATTGGGGCTAACGATGTTTTGAATCCTGCCGCCCGCAATGCCGAGGGTACGCCCATTTACGGCATGCCTGTCTTGAATGTGGATCAAGCACCTCATGTGATTATCTGTAACTACGACCTCAAACCTGGGTATGCCGGGGTAGAAAATCCGCTCTATACACGCGAGGCGGGTGTAGCTCTGCTTACGGGAGACGCCAAAGAGTCTCTTCAAAAGCTTCTTGCTCTCTAGGAGAGACTTCCCCTAAAATCTTTCCATCCCCACTAGAGCCATCTAGTGGGGATTTTTTTCTTTCCCCACAAACCAAAAAGTGAGCTCCTCGCAAAGTATCATCGCTTTGCGAGGAGCTCTATATAAAACAGATTCAAATTAGTTGTCTTTAGAGGAGAGTGAGTTGGGGCTTCCTAACGTGCTCCCGCATTTCTGGAAGCCCCGAGTTTAATAGAAGAATATGAAAAGGTAATGTTGTTTTAGTCTCTCTTATTATGAGGTAGAGGCGTGATCTTACCGATTGCGAAGGGGACCCTTGCGAGAGGGTTGCTCCGGAGATTGTACCGCTTCCTCTATTTGTTTACGAGTGAATTTGCCGATGAACGAAATCGCTACGTACTCCTCCGGCGAGTCTACTAGGAGGTAGAGGTCGTGTATTTCGTTGCCCTTTTTTCTACCCACGAGGTGCATGGTTCTCTGATCCTCTTTCACAAAGAAAAGTTGCTCGTAGGTGGGTGAGTCCATCTTGATCATGGGGGTGAAGATGGAGCGCATGAGCTGGATATTCTTACGATCTTCTGCCGAGAAGATGTACACGGAGTTGACCGCTTGTACCAATCCGTGTAGGGAGGCGGAGTGCCCATTGCTGCCGGAAAATCGTAGGGAAGACTCCGAAAGCATAGAGGAGGATAGGTAAACTACCGTGATGCCGTCAGTAGACATTAGACGCTCCAGTGTAGTGTTGTTTTGCGCCTGCACGGGGCGGAAGGTTAGAGGTAGTAGTGCAAATAGGGCGGTGACGATGGGTAGGAGTTTCATATCGCAGACGGGTATATCTAGAGAGACTAATAAGAGATGTCAAAGGGCGAGGCAAAGGGGGTAGTGGAGCTCATCGGCTGTATCTGTTGGTAAGAGGCATCTAGAAAGCTAGAAACTTCTTCCAGGGTGGAGTGAGCCTTGGTGTAGTGTGCATTGCCGGCCGAGAGGCAATCGTTGAGCAATCCAAAGGCGCGCGCCATCTCACGATCCACTTCCTCCTGATCTATGGGGCGAGTATTACGCCAAGAGCCATTGGGCTCAGAGGCGGGCTGCCAGATAGAGGTGCCGATAGCGATAAGGAGAGCTAGAGCAGCAGCGGCGGTGAGAATAGGTTTGGGGATGATGCGCCAACGCTTCTGTACCTTCAGTTCTTGAGTTGCCGGTTCCTCCCGCTTTTGTAGAGAGAGCTGGGCGGCCGCCATCATCATTTGCTCGATGGCTAGTAAGTCCGGGCGATAGGGGCTGTCTTCGGACTCTTCGAGTAGAGAGAGATAGAGGGAGACTTCCTCTTCGGGAGAGGTTGACCCATCGTAGTACTTCCGGAGTAGCTCCTCAAGTTGGCTTGGAGTAGTCATGCTTTTTATCGCTCTAGGGGTTCAATCTTTTTCAAATAGGGCTCGTACTTCTTTGCGAAGGCGAGATAGGGTGCTTCGTACTGTTGTCTCTTGTAGGCCAAGGCGATCTGCTGTCTCTTGGTTGGATAGCATCTCGTAGTGCCTTAGCATGAATATACTTTTTTGGGGCTCGCGTAATTGTTCTACCCAATGTGCAAGGCGTTCTTCTCCGCTCTTTGCTACAAGCGTGCTATGGGGGTCGGCACTATTGTCTATTTGTAGAGCTAGAGCCGTCTCAGCCTCTTTGCCACTTGTGCGCAGTCTCTCGCCGGCACTCTTGAGGTGGTCTAGGCATCGGTTGCGTGCAATGCGCACGGCATAGGCTTGTGGCGACTGCACGTTGTCCAGCTCATCTCGTTGCTCCCATAGGCGGAGGTAAACATCTTGAGTGATATCGTTGGCTACCTCCTGATCTGTGAGTAGGGCCATGCATACCATAAATATCACCTGCCTAAGGGGGAGATATGTTTGGTTGAATGTAGCCTTATTCATACAGATAGAGAGTAGAAGAGATGGAGCCTATCGGACTATTTATCCCCCGATTGAGCAGGGGCTAAGTGAATCGCACTATTAAGTCTAAAGTGACCTAGTAGGCGGATCGCCTGTTGCCGCTTCTCGTTTGTATATAGGATATACATGCCCGTAAAGGTAGAGTCTTGAGTATTGCGTATGCCAAAGATACGCACTTTGTCGCTACCCTCGCTGGCAAGCGTGATCAATTCGGAGTCCTCAAACTGTAGGGGCGAAAAAAGAGATACGACAACCTTCTGATCTCCTCGGGAGAGTGCTAGCGAACGAGGTATAGAGAGTATGAAAAGACTTTGCTCTTCCGCTTCTTTGAGAGTAAGAGGTAAAGTACCGCTATCACTCTTGAAACTTGATGTTGCCAAAGCATCGAGGAACTCCCCATCAATTACAGGGGTAGCGCCACTAAACAACTGGGCCAAGACTTCTGCCCCAATATAGCTACATTCCACTCCCTCTATGCGAGCGCATTGCTCGAATAGATTCGCAATAGAGGTGGTGGTAGACTGAGCCATTGCACTTAGGCAACCGGCAAACCCCAAGAGGGAAACCAGAAGGTGTCGAATCATCTTTTATTTCTTTGTCATGTAAGTTTTCTAAAGAGAGTGTGAAGGGCCTACTCTGCGATGGGCTACTCCTTCTTCTCTATTGGGGCTCTCGCTTAGAACCCTCTACTCATAAGACGAACTGAAAGAGAATTTGTTGCATCTGAGGGTGAAATATTTTTCGCTCTTGCCCTGGGACTAAAAATTTCTAGGGCAGGATTTCCCAATTTTTCAGCCAGAATGGGAGAGACTTTTCAGGTAGAAAAAGAAAACTTTTTGGGCGAAATCTCCTCCCCCTTCACTCCAGCCAGAAATCCCCGCTCCCTCGACTTCGTCTCTCCATCGCACCTGAGAACGCTTTCTCTTCTCCTTGATTTAATAGATAGGACGCGGTGATGCTGTACCTTTGTCTCTTGGATGAGATAGAGAAGGCTGTGTATGCGTATTATTCGTAATTCCTATATCCCTTTTCGGGGATTTACTGCCATGAATCTTTTTGGGGTACTCTTTGTACGTCGGGAGGCTGCGGAACTTACGCCGGAAACACTCAATCACGAAAAAATCCATTCTGCCCAGATGCGAGAGATGCTTTACATCCCTTTCTATATATGCTATCTCTTGGAGTGGCTCCTGCGCTTGCTCCTCCCGGGCAATGCCTATCGCAATATCTCTTTTGAGCAAGAGGCGTATAAATACCAAAACGACCTCTCCTACCTAAGTAGAAGAGGTCGCTTTGCGTGGTTTCGTTTCCTATTTAGAGCCCGTTAGCGGTCTTCGAAGCTTTTGAATACCTCCGGGAGGTTGTCAATAATGTCGGAGGCAATGAGGGCTGTTTCGCTAGACCTAGCTGCAAAGAGGTCGCCCGCTTCCCCATGGAAGTAGTTGGCGAGTACTGCCGCCGTAGAGGGGTCGTAGCCTTGCGCCAGTAGGGCAAGAATAATCCCTGTGAGCACATCGCCACTGCCTGCTGTTGCCATACCCGGGTTGCCCTTGCTATTGAAGTAGATACTCCCGGCAGGGGTACACGTGGTGGAGTAAGCCCCTTTTAAGATGATATTTAGTCCGTGTGTACGAGCAAAGTAGGTAGCCTGCTCAAGGCGTTCTTCGTCCGTATCCCAGTGGGTCGTAAGGCGGTCGAATTCTCCCGCATGAGGGGTGAGAATGCTGCCTTTGGGCACTAGGTCAAGTAACGACTTATGGTTCGCAATCAAATTAAGCGCATCGGCATCTATCACAAAAGTCTTGTCACTTGCATTGGAGAATAGGTCGATGAGCATCTCAGCCGTCTCCTCCTCTTGTCCCAGCCCGGGGCCTATGGCAATCACATCGTACTGCCGTAGGTTATCTACCATTGTGGTGATGTTGCTATTGACGTCCAGGTCGAGCATGGCCTCGGGAACAGCTGCCTGCAAGGCGGTCTCTCCACGGTAAGGAATATGGCAGGTGAGCTTGCCGATACCACTCCTAAGAGCCGCTTTGCTAGCAAGTATCGCTGCGCCCATTTTGCCTTGAGAGCCTGCAATGAGTAGCCCATGACCAAATAGCCCCTTGTGTGCGAAGCGATCGCGACGGCGGAATATCGTAGCTAGCGTATTCTCCTCAATCAGATAGTGGCGGGTAGGCAGGTTGTCTTTGCCGCTACTGCTCAGCCCAAGTTGGATTACACTGGGATTCCCAATGAAGGGGGCATTTTCTGCAAAAAAGAAACAACGCTTGGGGTACTCCAGAGTGTAGGTATAGGTGGCTTTGATGATGGCATCACGGTCTACCATGAGATTTTCGCTGGGATACAAGCCCGAGGGTAGGTCTATGGATACAACCTCGCACTGCGATTGATTGATGTATTGTATGATGCTTCTGTAGGCTCCCTCCGGGGTGCGATTGAGCCCCGTACCGAAGAGACCATCAATAACAATATGCTTGGGCGTCAATACGGGGAACTCGATCTTGCCACTAATTACCTCTTGTAGTTTGATGTTGGGATGGCTGGCCACGCGATTTCTCATCGTCTCACATGCCGAGGAAAGCGACTGCTTCCCTTGGATCAAGAAGACCGAGACTGCATAGTTATTGCTTGCAAGCTCAAGGGAGAGAGCTAGGGCATCGGCTCCATTATCACCATTCCCGGCAATACAAACAATGGGGCGTCCGCAATTCTTATATACATGCAAAAACTCTTCGGAGAGCTTGGTTGCTGCATTCTCTATAAGCGTGAGGAGAGGTAGCCCCTCGTGCTGTATGGTGTGTGTATAGAGGGCGTTAATTTCTTCGCCGGAGAATATCTTTATCATATAACTATACCAAAGACTTAAGAAGAAAGGACTTGGGCTTTAGTCTATACTCCCTCGTACAATACCTCGCTCCGAAGAACGAATAAAGTTGAGGATCAGGTCACGCTCAGGAGAAGATGGGATCTCTTGTTCGATGGTGGCAATGGCTTCTGTATTGTTAAGTCCGCGTTGGTAGAGGGTACGATATACGTCATTAATGAGAAAAATTTGCTCATTGGTGAATCCTCTACGCCGCAGTCCCACGATATTGATGCCGCAGTACACAATCGGGTCGCGACCAATTAGGGTGTAGGGAGGAATGTCTTTGGAAACACGGCTCCCCCCTTGTATCATTGTGTGTTGCGAGATGCGACTAAACTGATGTACGAGTACACTTCCACTGAGTATGGCATAGCTGTCAATTTCCACTTCCCCTGCTATCTGGGAGGCATTGCCTATGATAATGTGATTTTGTAGTACACAGTCGTGGGCAATGTGGCTGTATGCCATGATGAGACAATGGTCTCCTATTTTGGTATAACCACGGGAGGCCGTCCCTCGATTGACGGTGGCATATTCGCGGATGGTCGTGTAGTCCCCTATATAGGCGAGGGTCTCCTCTCCTTGGAATTTTAGGTCTTGGGGAACTCCTGCTATCACAGCTCCCGGATGGATCTCGCAGTGTGCCCCTATACGAGCACCACTGCGTATGATGGCATGGCTGTGGATATGAGTTCCCTCTCCTATCTCTACATTTTCTTCTATTATGGCAAAGGCGTCTATTTGTACCCTGTCGGCTAGCTTAGCCTCGGGGGCAACAAGGGCTGTGGGGTGTATGGTGGTTGTGTCCATTTTATAGGGGAGAAAGTTAGTTGTTCTTTACAATCTGTGCCATAAACTCAGCCTCGCATACGAGTTTTTCTCCTACATAAGCAAGACCGCGCATATTGGCAATCCCTCGTACTATCTCGCTCATCATGCGCAGGCGGAACACGAGTGTATCGCCGGGAACAACCTTCTGACGGAATTTTACGTTGTTGATTTTTAAGAAGTAAGTAGAGAAGTCGCTTCCCTCTTCCATAGCACTGAGTACGAGCAATCCTCCCGTCTGTGCCATGGCTTCTACGATGAGTACTCCGGGCATTACCGGTTCGTTGGGGAAGTGCCCAACGAAGAAGGGTTCATTGCCCGATACGCTCTTGACCCCAACGATACTATCCTGCCCGATCTCGATAATTTTATCTACAAGGAGGAAGGGATAGCGGTGAGGGAGCAATTCTTTGATGCGATTTATATCAAGTATGGGCTCCTTATCGGGATCATATACCGGTGCTTGGGCTTCGATCTGTTTGATCTCTTTGCGCAGGAGGCGTGCCATCTTATTGTTGATGCCATGCCCGGGGCTGTAAGCCAAAACGTGCCCACGGATGAATTTTCCTGCGAGAGCAAGGTCGCCTATTATGTCGAGAAGTTTGTGTCGAGCCGGCTCTCCGGATAGTGCCTCATTGGGGTTGAGGAAGCCTATTGTAGTGGGTATTTCGGTCCCCTGAGGTAGCACTTTTGCTAGTTCTTCTCTCTCCTCATTGCTTAGCTCTCGGTCGTTGATAACGAGAGCATTCGATAGCTGACCGCCCTGTATCAGCCCCTTCTGGATGAGGGGGAGAAGCTCGCGTACAAAGACAAAGCTACGAGCCGGAGCAATCTCCGAAGCATAGTCGGTATGGCTGTCGTAAGAGGCGAATTGATTGCCCAAAAGAGGCGAAGGGTAGGAGATATGGGCGTCTACGCCGAACTCTTCGTCGGGCAGGAGGATAATACGAGCTCCCGTATCGGGGTCGCTCACTTCCATCCTTTTTTTGATAACGTAGTACTCGCGTTCGGCCTTCTGCTCGGCCAGCCCCACGCGCTGTATCGCCTCTACGATGGGTTGAGAATTACCCGTAAGAATGGGGCACTCAGGGGCATTTACCTCTATAATGCAATTGTCTACCCCAAGGGCATACAGGGCACTGAGGGTATGTTCAATGGTGCTTACGGAGAGGTCTCCCTTCTTGAGAACGGTGCTGCGATCGGTAGAGGAAACCAACTCTGCTAAGGCTGGAATAAGAGGAGCATTCTCTACATCTGTACGCCTGATTTGGTATCCTGTGTTGATAGGTGCAGGCTGTAAGGTCATGGTGATTTGGAGACCGGTGTGGAGCCCTATCCCTTCGAAGTGGAGGGCTTCATTTAGTGTTTGCTGTTGCATGGGTAGAGGATAATTTATTGATTTTATCTTCAAGCTCTTCAATTCTTTTGAGTAGTTGCGGCAATTTGGGCACTACGGTATAGGCTCGCATTGCCGTAGAGAGATCCATGGCCGGAGAGCCAAGGAGTTGACGTCCATCCTTTACATTGCCAAGGATACCGGTCTGGCCGCCCATATCTACATGGTTGCCTACCGAAACATGACCGGCAAGCCCCACTTGCCCCCCGGTGCGACACCAGGAGCCGATGTGAGAAGAACCCGCCATACCACCTTGGGCTGCCATCACCGTGTGCTCGCCTATGGAGCAGTTGTGTGCCACCTGTACAAGGTTGTCGAGTTTGGTGCCTTTACCTATGGTGGTGCTACCCATTACGGCACGGTCTATACACGTATTGGCCCCGATCTCTACGTCATCTGCCAGGATTACATTCCCCAATTGGGGGATTTTCTTGTACCCCTCCTCGGAGGGCGCAAAGCCGAACCCATCAGCCCCGATTACGGCACCTGCGTGTAGGGTACAGCGTGCCCCTATCTCGCATCCCGGGTAAATGGTCACCTGGGGATAGAGTGTACTTCCTTCCCCAATCTTGC
This sequence comes from uncultured Porphyromonas sp., assembly GCF_938023125.1. GTDB lineage: Bacteria > Bacteroidota > Bacteroidia > Bacteroidales > Porphyromonadaceae > Porphyromonas. The sequence continues at coordinate 36,038 of NZ_CALHDW010000003.1, read as the reverse complement.
AGCCTTTGCCGATATAGGAGTGGGGATAAATAGAGCAGCCCTCGCCTAAGGTAACTCCCTCTGCAATGTAGGCAAAAGGAGCAATGTAGCAGTGCTGGGGAAGTTTTACAGAGGGGTGGATATAGGCTTCGCTAGCTACACCTTCGTAGCGGGGAGCCATCTCTTCTGTTGCCAATTGCATCAATTGGGCAAGAGCCGCATAGGGATCGGCCACCCGGATTAGGTTAGTCGAGAGAGGAGCCGAGGGGCGAAAGTCGTCAGAAACAAGAGTAGCCGTTGCTCGGGTTGTGTAGATATGGGGTTCGTATTTAGGGTTGGCAAGAAAGGTCAGTTGGCCCTCGCCCGCCTCTTCTATACGTCCAAAAGAGGATACTATAGCTTTAGGATCTCCCTCAATAGTACCTCCTAGCAATGTGGCAATACTCTGTAGTGTAAACTGCATAACGTTATTTCCCTCTTAAGGCTAGGGATTAGATGATTCCTCGTTTGATTAGAGCCGTTTCCATTTTGCGACGGAGGTTTTCTGCTTCGTTAGCTGCCGCAGAAGCAAAATGCTCGGAGCCATCGGCATAGAGAATGCCTCGAGACGAATTGACGAGAAGGCCACACTCCTGAGTCATACCATGCTCTACGAGTTGGTCAAAATCCCCGCCTTGTGCGCCAATGCCCGGCACCAAAAGGAAATGATTAGGAACGATGTTGCGTACGCGTTGCAGGTACTCGGCTTGGGTTGCCCCCACTACGTACATCATGTGCTCGTCGTCACTCCATTGGCTGCTGGTCTTGAGCACCTGTTCGAAGAAGAAGTCTCCCTCTGCGTTTTTGGTTAGCTGGAAGTCGCTAGCTCCCTGATTGGAGGTGAGGGCAAGTAGAATAACCCACTTATCCTTGTACTCTAGGAAAGGCTTTACGCTGTCCTGCCCCATGTAGGGAGCTACGGTAAGCGCATCGGCATTTAGGTACTCATAGGTAGAGCGAGCGTAGTGCGTACCGGTGTTTCCTATGTCTCCACGCTTGCCGTCCATGATGATGAATTGATCGGGGTACTGCTCACGTATGTAAGCCACTGTGTGCTCCAATACTTGCACCCCAAAGGCACCCATGGATTCGTAGAAGGCTACGTTGGGCTTGTAGGCTACGCAAGAGCCGGCGGTGGCATCAATGATGGCACGATTGAAGGTAAGCATGGGATTCTCCGTGCGCATGAGGTGCTCGGGGATCTTTCGGAGGTCTGTATCGAGTCCTACACAGAGGAAGGAGCGTTTCCGCTTTATGTTTTCTATGAGTTCTTGTCTAGTCATTGCAACTAAGTATTACATGCCTTTTGAATGATAGGAGTCGGGGGTTAGCTAAGGGCCGCCTCTTGCAACCGTTCGCTATTTTCTGCCACAGAGAGGGCGTCGATAATAGACTTTAGATCCCCATCGAGTACGGCTTGTAGATTGTACAGCGTGAGCCCAATGCGGTGGTCGGTAAGTCTACCTTGTGGATAATTATAGGTTCGTATTTTAGCACTTCTATCGCCGGTGGATACCATTGTTTTGCGGCGAGAGGCAACCTCGTCGAGGTACTTCTGATGTTCGAGATTGTAGATACGGCTACGTAGCTCGGTAAGCGCTTTTGCTTTGTTTTTGAGCTGCGAGCGCTCGTCTTGACTCTGTACGGTGATCCCGGTGGGTACGTGTACGATACGCACGGCCGAGTAGGTGGTGTTTACGGATTGGCCCCCCGCTCCACTGGAGCAAAAGGTGTCGATGCGTAAGTCACTCTCCTTTATCTCTACATCAAACTCGTCGGCCTCCGGGAATACGGCAACCGTGGCAGCCGAGGTATGGATGCGCCCTTGAGCCTCAGTCTCCGGCACACGTTGCACGCGATGCACACCGGACTCGTACTTGAGGGTGCCGTAGGCATTGTCTCCCGTTACGGAGAAAACGATCTCTTTGTACCCACCAAGGGTGCCCTCGGTATAGCTACTCACCTCTACACGCCAGCCGAGCCCCTCTACAAAGCGAGTGTACATCTTAAAAAGGTCGCGGGCGAATAGAGCGGCTTCGTCTCCCCCTGTACCTGCACGGATTTCCATGATGGCATTCTTCCCATCTTCGGGGTCATCGGGTAGGAGCAATAGAGCAATTTTTTCTTGCAATTGAGGGCATTGCTCGTCGGCAAAGGCGATTTCCTCTTTGGCAAGAGCCTTCATCTCCTCATCATCTGTCCCATTGAGTAGCTCCATCGCTTCCTGGCGATTATGCTTGAGGCGATTGTATTCCTCGTGGGCTTGGTGCAACTCCTCTAGGCGGCGATACTCTTTGCTGAGGCGCACGAAGCGCTTATCATCCGATATTACAGAGGGGTCTGTGATGAGTAATGCCACCTCTTCGAATCGCGATTCGAGGTTCTGGAGGTGTTGTAATAGTTTCTCTTCGTTCATTTAATAGCGTAGAGTGCCATAGGGCGATTGGATGGTGAGACTATTCGTTGCCGCGTCTTCTACATGCCCTATTATCTGGGCTTCGATGCCGAAGCTCTGACTGATGGCGATAACATCGCTGGCCACCTCCTGAGGTAGGTAGAACTCTAAGCGATGGCCCATGTTGAATACTTTATAGAGCTCTTCTCCCGAGGCTCCGCTCTCCTCTGCAATGATGCGGAAGAGTGGGGGTACGGGCAGAAGATTGTCTTTTACCACATGTTTCCCTCGAACAAAGTGGAGTACCTTGGTCTGTGCACCTCCGGTACAATGTACCATACCATGTATTTGGGGGCGAAGCTCACGGAGTACTGCTGCCACTACGGGAGCATAGGTGCGAGTCGGAGAGAGTATCAATTGTCCCATATTAAGAGGTGTATCCTCCACAGGTTCTAGGAGGGTGCGAGAGCCGCTGTAGATGAGATCTTGAGGAATGGATGCATCGAAGCTCTCGGGGAATCGCTCTGCAAGGTATTTCCCTAAGACGTCGTGACGAGCCGAGGTGAGCCCATTGCTCCCCATCCCGCCGTTGTATTGATGCTCGTAGGTGGCCTGTCCATAGGAGGCAAGGCCTACGATTACGTCTCCAGCGGCAATGCGAGCATTGTCTATGACATCACTGCGACGCATGCGGCAAGTCACAGTGCTATCCACTATAATGGTACGTACGAGGTCGCCCACATCGGCTGTTTCTCCCCCTGTGGAGTAGATGCCTACACCCAACTTTCGAAGGCTCTCCAAGAGCTCCTCTGTGCCATTGATGATTTCCGCAATCACTTCTCCCGGGATGAGAGACTTGTTGCGCCCAATGGTGGAGGAGAGCAATATATTGTCGGTGGCTCCTACGCAGAGGAGGTCGTCGAGGTTCATTACGAGGGCGTCTTGGGCTATCCCTTTCCAAACGGAGAGGTCGCCGGTTTCACGCCAATAGATGTAAGCAAGGGAAGACTTTGTACCGGCTCCATCGGCATGCATTAGGTTGCAATAGTTGGGGTCTCCGCCTAGGAGGTCGGGGATGATCTTGCAAAAAGCTTGAGGGTATAGCCCCTTGTCTACATTTTTAATTGCATTGTGTACGTCTTCTTTACTGGCAGAGACGCCACGCTGCATATATCGTTCGTTGCTCATAGTGCTTATTGTCGTTTTACCAAAGCCGGAGTACATCTCCCTCTAGAGGTACGTAACTCTCTATGTCTAAACCATTGATTTTGTAGAGATACTCTATGCGAATGCCGTAGAGCTGAGAGATGCTGTGCATCGATTCTCCCACGCTCACTACATGATCCGGAGTGCTTTCTCCACGTTTGTTTTTGCGTTGTAGATATATCACATCTCCCTTTTTGAGGGGGAAGTCTATAGTGGCATCGTTGAAGGAGGCTAGGCTTTCTTCGTCCATGTTTACATCGCGAGCTATCGTTGCAAATGAGTCTCCACTCTCTGCCAATACGTACTCGAGACCATAGCAGTTGTACAGAGTTCTCTTTAGGGGAGCCCTAGACGTTGTTTGTTTTTCTCGCTTCTTCTCGGGGGAAGGTGCGGGTGACGATACCTTCCCAGTTGGCCACGAGGGGATCTCCTCTCGGTCTAGCTCGTACAAACTATAGAGCTCTACAAGGGCGATAAGTTTATTGGCATATCCCTTGTCGGTAGCGTAACCACACTTTTGTAGCCCCTTGGCCCATCCTTTATAATCATCTATTGCAAGCTGGAATAGAGGCCTATAGCGGGGCTGTTGCAAGAAGTAAGAGTGGTCGGTATAGGAGTCTAACGGAGAGTCGTAGCTGCGGAAGCATTCGCCTTTTTCATCGTCGTCTTGATAGGCTCGGTTGCCTTGCCAAGTCTTGTGGCACTTGATGCCAAAGTGATTGTTGTGCACGCTTGACAGCATGCTAGCACCTGCATTCGATTCGAGCAATCCTTGTGCTATCGTGATACTTGCCGGGATTTTGTGCCGCTTCATCTGGTGTATCGCTTCATCGGCATACTTATGGATGTAGGCTTGATAGGCGGCATTCATGCGCTGACCATACAGAGATGGTAAAGTGAAAAGGGAGAATAGTAGTACTATGGTCCCACGGAATATCTGATTTGCCCGCATTGCCTATTTTGTATCTTATTTCTACAAAGGTACAATTTTGCGTGGAATTGCCATCGTTGTTCCTTGTGGTGGCCTACCTGCAAGCGAGGTTTTTAGCAAATAGGAGGGAAGATGTTATGTGAAAAAAGGTATACTCCAAATAACAAGGAGGCTAAGGAGGAGTACAATGAGCCAGAAGGAGCGCATCTTTCGCTCACGGGCCGGAAAGGCGAGAGCCATTACCATAGCTGTGGGGATAAGGCTCAGGATGGAGAGCCCGACAAGGTGTTGTGAGTAGAAAATCCCTAGGGGAAGCATCAGAGCCGGGCGCATCTGTGCTGCCATAAGCTGGCGTACTCGCACTTTTTTTTCGCCAAGGCGTATTACTCCAAACAGTATCGCAATGACATAGAGAGAGGTGCTCATAATCACGGCCGTGAGGGGGAGTGGGGGGAGCATATTGCCCTCTTGCCAGATGGGGTGAGGCGTGAAGATCTCTTGTAGCGCCCCTTGTATATGGGGGAGACTCTCGCTGTATAATGCAATAGGAGTGGCAATAATGAAGGTGCTGATAAGCCCCAAGAAAAATCCGATACTGCTACGCAAAGAGAGAGCTCGGAGGTCGATGGCCGTAAAAAGGGTGAGGGGTAGAAGGGCTATAAATGGGGGATAGAGCAAGACTCCCAAGCCCATAAACACACCGGCTGTTGTGAGATCTAGGGGATGATCGGAGTGGCGATAACTATTGTAGAGACTGAAGAGAATCCCGAGATAGGGCAATAGGGAGAGTAGCACCGAGCCAGAGCTCCATGCAAAGGGGTAGAGTAGGAAGAGAAGAGTGGTGAGCAGGGTGCTCCAGTGGCGGTCTTCTTCTTCATAGAGAACAAAGCTATTGGCAAGAAATCGTAGCAGTAGACATGCAAGGATGATGAGTAAACTCGCCCCTAAGGGTAGAGCCCATACGGGTACTTCTATGGGGGCCTCGAGCATCCAAAAGGAGAACTGCGAGGGGCTAAAAAGAGGGATGATAGCTGCGGCCTCCCCTAGGATTAGGAGAAGGGAGAGTGGCAAAGCTCCTCGCATTTTGCCGGGGGAGGGAGAGGTGTTGTATTGCATCTAAAGGAAGATGAGGGCAGCAATCCGGAGTAGAGGTTTGGAGTGCGAGTGCTAGAGAGCAGCTTGGGATTAATGTAAAACGTTCCTATCCCCACGTTGCTTGTTGAATGGGGGATAGGAACACTTTATACCATGTTTAGAGAAGATCTTGCCCGATATCGTGGCGGTAGTTCTTTCCTTCGAAGAGTACCTGCTGAGCTATGGCATAGCATCGCTTAAGGGCAGCCTCGGGAGTGGCGCCATACGAGCTTACAGAGAGTACTCGCCCGCCATCGGTTACGACTTTGCCATCTAGTTTGCGCGTGCCGGCATGGAAGAGGCAGGTGTCGTGGGGAGGATCGGGGAGGGTAATCTCATAACCCTTTTTATAACTTCCGGGGTAACCACGGGAGACGAGCATTACGCTGGCTGCAGGGCGCGGGTCTTCTGTGAGTGTGTATTCGTCGAGCGTGCCGCTTGCTATAGCCTTAAGGAGGAGTGCCACGTCGCTAGAGATGCGTAGCATTACGGTCTCCGTCTCGGGGTCGCCCAGGCGGCAATTATACTCAATAACATAGGGATCACCTCCTACATTCATCAGCCCGAGGAAGATAAATCCACGGTACTCTATCTTTTCATCTTGCAGCCCTTGTAGGGTGGGTTCGATGATGCGTTGACGCACCTTTTCCATAAAAGCCTCGTCGGCAAAAGGCACAGGGCTAACAGAGCCCATCCCTCCCGTATTGGGGCCGGTGTCGCCATCTCCAATGCGTTTGTAGTCTTTTGCTGCAGGGAGTACCTTGTAATTGACTCCATCGGTAGCTACAAATACGGAGCACTCGATGCCTTGTAAGAACTCTTCGATAACGATCTTTTGCCCCTTGGTGCCCCAATGGCCTTCGGCTAGGTTGTCGAAGCCTTCGGCAGCCTCCTCTAGAGTGGGCACAATCAGTACCCCTTTACCTGCTGCTAAACCATCGGCTTTGAGTACGAAGGGTGGGCGAAGAGTCTGTAGGTAGGCAACGGCCTTATCCTTTTCGCCTGCTCCAAAGGTGCGGTAGCCCGCTGTGGGGATACCATAGCGTTGCATAAAGGCTTTGCTAAAGTCTTTGCTCCCCTCTAGCTGTGCGCCTTGGGCGTTAGGACCTACCACTTTGAGGAGGGGAAAGTCTTGTTTGCGCTCGGCAAAATAGTCGGCAATACCCTGTACAAGGGGTTCTTCGGGTCCCGAGACCAAGAGGTTGACCCCATGACTTGCAATAAAGTCGGCGATGGCGTCAAAGTCTTTGCCCGAGAGTTCGGGTACATTGATGCCGTAGTTTTCGCTACCTCCGTTGCCCGGAGCAAGGTAAAGCTGATCTACCTCGGGAGAGGTGGCAATGCGCCATGCCATGGCAGACTCGCGTCCTCCGGAGCCTAAGAGCAGCACGGTGAGGCGTTCGGTGGCTCGCTTTTCTTGCATGATCGAATCTAATTGGAGGATGTCTTTTTGCTCCTCATCTTGTGGGATATAATATATCTTGCTCATAGATGATCTTGGAAGTATCTTGTGATTGTTTGGTTGAGGTGTACACGATCCTTACCCATAACGTTGTGCTCATGCCCCGGATAGTACATACAATCGGGGTAGGTATGCTGGTTGATACATGCTTGTACAAAGGCTTGAGCATGCTGCCAGAGTACCACATTGTCCATGGTGCCGTGGATAAGAAGGAGGCGCCCCTTGAGATCGCCGGCACGGCGCGTGAGGTCGTTTTTCTTGTACCCTTCGGGGTTTTCTTGTGGAGTATCGTTGTAGCGTTCGCCGTACATTACTTCGTAACGGCTCCAGTCTATTACGGGTCCGCCTGCTACACCTACCTTGAAAACATCGCTATGGGTGAGCATTAGGTTGGTCGTCATAAAGCCTCCAAAGCTCCATCCGTAGACGCCTATACGCTCGGTATCTACCCAGGGTTGCTGCTGTAGAAACTCTACTCCGCGCATCTGGTCGTCCATCTCGGCCGTTCCTACTTGGCGGTGAATCACCTGCTCAAAGTCGCGCCCACGGCGAGCACTCCCTCTATTGTCGAGGGTGAAGACGACGTAGCCCTGCTGTGCCATATACACATCCCAGCCACCGGCTCCGGCCAACCAGTCTTTGGTCACAAGTTGAGCGTGTGGACCGCCATAAACGTAAATGATGGTCGGATACTTTTTGTTCGGGTCGAAGTTGATCGGTTTGAGGAGGCGATAGTGCAGTGTGGTCTTGCCATCCCGTGCCGTTAGGGTTCCTAGTGTAATCTCGGGCATAACGGCATTCTTTGTCGGATCCTCCGCTTTGAGTAGTTGTTTTTCTTCCTTACCCTTGGTGCTCACAATGCGGCTGATGCGAGGTGTCGTAGGGGACGAATAGGTGTCTATAAACGCTGTCTTAGAGGCGTTGAGGCTTGTGCGGTGCACGCCCTCTATGGGGGTTAGATCTACAAAATTTTTGCCATTAATGCCGATGCTGTAGAGGTGAGTCTCTAGAGGTGAAGCGGCTGTTGCCTCAAAAAAGATGGTCTTGCCGTCTTGAGAGAAGCCCTTGAATTCGGTCACTTCCCACTCGCCTCGGGTGATTTGTTGTAGAGAGTTTGCTTTACGGGTAGAGCCAAGATAGAAATGGTTGTAGCCATCTTTGCGAGAGAGCCAGAGGTAACGCCCATCGTTGGCAGGGAGGAAGATCATGGGAGACTGCGGCTCAATGTATTTGGGGTCATCCTCCACAAACAGAGTGGCAAGCCTGGCTCCCGATTGAGCGTCGTAGCGATTGACTTCGTTGTGGTTCTGTCCTCGATTCACTTCGGCAATGTAGAGCGAACGATTGTCGGGGTCCCAAGCAATGTTCGTGAGGTAGTGTTCGGGGTCGCCACCCGTTTGCATGTAGACCGTTTGCCTCGTGGTACGATCGAAGACCCCAAGGGTAACGTGGTGCGAAGGCTCGCCCGCCATGGGATAGCGTACAGGTACCTCTTTTGCCTTGTGTGGGGCGATGTCTACCAAAGGATAGGGAGCTACCATGGATTGATCCATGCGGTAGAAGGCAACTTTGCTGCCATCGGGGCTCCAGAAGATCCCCTTCTCGATACCAAACTCACGCTGATGGACAGACTCTCCGTAGACGATAGAGTTCCCTTCGTTTTGGGCAATAACGAGACGCTGTGTAGGCTTGTTGCTCCCCGCCTCTTCGAGTTGTTGCATGTACAGAGTGCCGTCGCTGCTTTTTGCGATAAGCCACTTGGCATCGGGCGATAGCTCTACAAGTTCGTCGGCAGTATCCTCTTCGTTTTGGAGCGAAAGGCTGCGAAGAAGTTTTTTCTGAGAAAGATCAATAATATAGATGGCACGCCATGTTTGCACCGCAAGGAGAGAAGGCTGTCCCTCGATGGGGTAGTAATGGGGTAGTTGCCCATGATACATGTGTAGGAGATCTTCTCCCGTGATGAGGTTTTGTAGCTCACTAGTAGTAAGTAATACCTTGGGGTTTTGCTCTTTGGCATTGCTTTCCATTAGTTTATTCCCCTCTAGATAGGTACAACGATCGCCTATCCATTGCAAGCGAGGGATGTACTTGGGGTAGTAGTTGCTGAAGAACTTTTGCCCTCCCGGGGTTACCTCCTCCAGACTATAGAGCCCTTGGGCATCTTGTGCGTGGCCGTAAAGCGAACTCCCGGCAAGCAGGAAGCTGAGAAGTAGGGTATGTAGAGTTTTATTTCCCATATACTTATATAATCGTTTGTTTTTTCTATTGATTGTTATCATCGAAGACCTGGATGCGGGACTTGCGTGCGGGACGCTCTTCGTCCCCATGTCTGCCGAATCTGTCTTTGGGCCCTCTTGAGCCGTGTTGCCCTTTCCCTCCAAATCGGGGGCGACGTGTCTTTTCTTCCATCTCGGGAGGGCTGCTTTTGAATGGTCTCTCCTTCTCGGGGTATCTCTCCCTGGGGGAGTCCTCTTGCTTGCGCTCACGGTAGGGGCGAGAGGAGGCATACGTGCGTGGTTTCCCTTCGCCTAGGTCTCGCTTGAAATTGTCACGCTTGCCCTCAAATGGCTCCTTCTCGGGGCGTCTCCCCCTAGGGGTGTGCTCTTGCTTGCGCTCTCGATAGGGGCGAGAGGGGGCATACGTGCGTGTTTTCCCCTCGGCTAGGTCGCGTTTGAAATCGTCACGCTTGCCCTCGAATAGTTCGTAGCTCCTTAGTTCGCACTCGAGGTCGCCATTGAGCAAGTCGAGGCGAGAGGAGTGACGCAGACCAATCGCATTGAATAGCTTATTCTTGGGGGCAATAATCCAAACCTTAGAGCCGGCATATTTGTGCTTGAGTTCACTGCCGATCATACTATAGAGCGCCTCCAAATCGAACCGAGTGAGCCGCTCTCCATAGGGAGGGTTGAGTACCATCAGCACGGGAGCCTCGGGGGCCGTACGGCGCTGCATGGCTAGAAGCTCTACGGTAATGTCGTGTCCCAATCCCATGTGCTGCACGTTGGCATTCGTTACCGTATAGGCATCGTTGGCTATATCGCTGGCGTAGATGTGGTGCTCAAAAGGAGTCTCGAAGTTGGGGTCTTCTTGTACTTCTCGCCAAAGGTCGGCATCAAAGTCCGCCCACTCTTCGAAGGCGTATTTGGTGCGCCATGCGCCTGCTGCCACACCTCGAGCAATCAGAGCTGCTTCGATGGCAAAGGTGCCCGAACCACACATCGGGTCTATAAGGTCGCACTGCCCCTTCCATCCGGCTTTGAGTAGGATACCGGCAGCGAGTACTTCGCTGAGTGGAGCCGGGGTCTGTTTTACTTTGTATCCACGTTTGTGAAGGCTATCTCCCGAACTATCCAAAGAGAGGGTAACATGCTTTTGTGCAATGTGAATATTAAAGCGAACGTCGGGAGTATCCATGCGTACCGAAGGGCGTTTCCCATCGGGGGTATTGGCTACAAAGTAGTCCGCAATGGCATCTTTTACTCGATAGCTCACGTAGCGACTATTGCTGAACCTATCGGAGAAAACCACAGGGTCTATGAGGAAGGTTTGGTCGCATCGGAGGTACCGGTTCCACTCGAATTGGCGGAGGGTCTCGTAGAGGTCTTCGATGCTTTCGCAGTTAAACTCGTAGATGGGTTTGAGGATGCGTAGAGCCGTGCGCAAACGGTAGTTAGTAAGGTATAGCATACGCTTGTCGCCTCTAAAACGCACCATACGCCGACCTATCTCTATATCAGAGGCCCCGAGGGCTTCTAGTTCATCGGCTAGTACGTCCTCCAATCCGTACAGGGTCTTTGCCACGTAGGAGGAGAGGTGATGTTGGGTAGCATGTGCATCCCTTTGTTGCTTGGGGGTGGATGTTGTTTTGTTTCCCATATAATCGCTTGATCTCTCTTTCCTACAAAAGTACGCAAATCCCCTATACCTCTGTATAGTCTCTAGCTGCTTTGCACTCTATCTGAGATGTAATGGAAAATATAGGATTCACTTGTAGCATTGAGTATAACAGCATTACGGAGAGAAGAAGTAAGATCCACTTATCTCTTCTCTAGGATATCCGAAGGTCAATAAGTTCTATGATAGTATGAAGACTATATTTCTCGTCGTTATTCTCTATTGGAGATATATAGGTAGTCATATAGTCTATGTCAATCCAAGGGGGAAGTTCGATATTTAATGCCTTTCGTCCTGTTTCATTATCTCTGCGTATAAGAGAAAGTAGTTCTCTCGGATTTCCTTTGTATGCATAATAGGAAACAATAAGAGATGCAAATGTGTGGAGGAAATGAGCATCATTTTTGGGGTTAGACAAGTTTTCATGAAAGATTTCGCAAAACTGGTCAACAAACGATTGTATTTCAAACTCCTTGTTTTTTATTCTTGCATAGAAGTCGGGTTCATATGTTTTTAAGAAGGTGAGCAGGGAGAGCATTTCTGCCGAGAATTGGAGGTCCATTTTATTCGCAGGGAGCATTAAAAGAGCAAGACGAATATGGCTGAACATTCTCTCTACATCTCGTAGAGAAAGTCCTTTTTGAGTATATAATCGTATTGCAATGGATAGAAATTCTCTTTCATCTTTCCTTCCCGTTTCTGCGGCTTTTTCTTCGGATCCCAAGAACTCATCCATCCCCATGTAATGATAGAGGTAGGTACAAAATCTCCTCATGTTAGGTTCTTGAGGTACATACTCAAAATCAATAAATCGCTTGAGGTAGGCATTGCCATCAATGGATTCACTTCCATATCGTCCCTTGATGGATGAGATTAATTGATTCTTATCTATTGCCAATACGAATACAATGCCTTCTACCGAAAAGAAATGTTTGACTTTTTCGAGTAGGTCTACAGCATAGTCGGGACGACAGCGGTCGAGTTCATCTACAATAAAAATGAGAGGTTTCTTCTCGCATTTCTTTTGAATACATTCGGCAAGATTTTGTTTGAACTGTAGGATCTCCGTTTGTTGCGTTTTATACCCTTCAATCTCTTTCTTCAGAGAAACCTCATGGGTGTTGATAAGAGAGTCGGTGATTTTTTCTAGAAACTCTCCAAATGAGGGAGACAGAGGAGAGACTAGCGATTTTATGGCTTTTGGGAGTATCTTTTTTCTATTCTTGACAAGAGCAGTACAATGTTTGAGAAGCTTTGATTTCAACCTTTTATCTGTAATAAGGGGGAGTATTTCTCCTAAAATACAGACGAGAGGCTCAGATACGATATCATTTTCCCAAGCATTGAGATAGATTGTTTGGTACCCTTCTTGTTTTAGAGAGGCTTCCCACATCCTGACAAATGTCGTTTTACCTCGTCCCCATTGATCATTAATCGCCAAAGTGTAGTTGCCGCTGACTTTGGTGATGAGGTTCGTAAGATACGTTCCTTCTATAGATCTGTTGAGCTTACAATTGGCAAAGGGATTGTCTTCAGGGATTTCTATATCCTTGTGTTTTATTTGTGACATAATATATTCGGATAGATTGTTTTTTTATCTGTGTAATGTCCTTGTCTTAACTATAATGCTGGAGGCGTTCTTTGTTGGTATTGCCACCCTTTTACAAAAATAGTGCTTTTTTCTTGGGAAATTTCTCGTAAACGAGAGGTGTCGGTAGGATATGTTTTATGCTGTACAGGCAGAGTTTCTCCAAGTAATAAGGTTAGTAGCTGAGGGAGGGGTGTAGAAAAGGAAAAAAAGTCTTGGCTGGAAAGTGAGTGGGTTGCTACCTGGAAAATTTTTTTATTTCACCCAGAAAGGGAGTGCACTTCTGCCTGAGATTCTTTTTATTTCTAGGCAGCAATCCGGAGCGAAATTACGTAGCAAATAAAAGCTCATTAGCTTTCGCAGAAAAGCTAATGAGCTTTTGTCCGATTCCTAATGAGCTTTTTGAGGAAAGCTAATGAGCTTTCTGATGAGAGCTAATGAGTAATTTGGGAAAAGCAACGTACCTCTCTTAAGAGAGGGGCTGGGACCCCGATGTGAAGGAGGGGAGGAAGAGAGGCTTTAACGCACAGACGTAGAGGGCTCTTGGGGCTTGCTCTCTTGGGGGCTACTTCCCGATTGGAGTAGGGTTTCATAAGCATCCTGAGCAAAATCCTTTAGAGAGGGTCTCCGACAATCTACGGTGATGTGGAAACAGGCCTGCTTCCGCTCATATTTGACGAGGCAACGACCTGCTGCACGGTACTGATAGAGTAGGGAGGCGAGGGCTCGCTTTAGTTCTTCTGTTTTGTCTTCGGAGCCATCTTCTTTCGTTGAGCTCCCCTCCGGTAGCATGATGTTGGAGCCCTCTTTGAGTGCTTCGGCTTGCTTCGAGATGGGATCGAATCGCTTCCAACTAATATCAATAGTGGTGCCGTAGCAGTGCGAACTCTCCTTGGCTGCATTCACATTTTTTCCGCCAAGTTCGTCACGTTGCGCCAAGGTACGAGTTACACTTGTAATGATGAACTTGTAGGGGGGTAGGTGGTGCGCCTTGAGCGTCTCGGCAAAGTCGGCTCCGAGGTCGTCGAGTAGGTCTTTAGCTTCGGGCACAAGGTAGGGGATGGAGTGCTCAAGCGAGTCTACTTTGTAGCGGTCGCATGTGAAAATTTCCACCATAGCATCCAGTGCCTTCGCACGAGAGGCAGAGTCTGCGATAGGTACAATGCCAAAGCGTTGAGCCGCCTCTATATGCACGGGATTTTCGTCGTTAAAGGTCTTGCCATAGTCGAGATTGAAGGTAGCCGCATAGTCTATATTCGTAGTGTTTACGTGGATCTGCTCGGGGATCACTCGGCTACGTTTCTTGCCTATGCCAGCTCCGATAAGCACAATGATAAGGAGGATGCCAGCCCAAGCCGACAAGCGATAGATCCACTCTTTGTAGGGGGAGAGTGGGGCGAAAAAGTCCCTAAAGAAGGTTTTTGTTGAGGAGAGGAAGGGGATGTTGATCTTTTGAGTGAAGGCAAAGAGGGGGGCTGTTTTTTTGCCCAACCACCTCATTGCCTTGATGAAAGCGCCCTCTAGTACGAGGTAATAATGCCACAATAGACTCCCCGTTTTCTTGAGGGCAACACCCCACCTGAGGAGTGTTGCACGTATCTTTTCGGATTGACTCGGTCTTGCGGAGCCGCCTCCTGTGCCATCGCTCCCCATGGCGTTGGGGGAGATTTCGTCCACGGACGTCTTTTGCGAACGGGCCTTACAAAGTTTTTTCAGTGTAAGCCTCAGCCATTCGGATACGAGGGAAAAGAGATCTTCTAACTTACGGATGATACGAGAGACAACGGGAGGTAGCATCGGCATAGGAGTCATAATCAGAGATAAATATATAGGGAGAGGTCGTGTGGATTAGATACCAAGCTGCTCAAAGAGTTGGGCTATACGCTTATTGGCGCGTTGCTCCGCCATAGGTAGATCTTCGGGCGAAGCTACCGTCTCGCGAATGCCTACATAGTACTTGATCTTAGGCTCTGTACCCGAGGGGCGAATAGAGAGTTTAGATCCATCTTCGGCTATGTATTGCAATACATTGCTGGTGGCAGGCATCACGAGGGGAGTAACCTTGCCGGTGGCAACATCGCGTCGCTCGAGGGTGGAATAGTCGAGAACCTCCACTACGGGGCTACCTGCTATGTCGCTCAGGGGATGCTCACGATAATTCACCATCATGGCTAGGATCTCTTCGGCACCGGTCTTACCCTTGCGGATGATGTAGTGACCTTTGTCGGCAAAGTAGCCGTAGGTTGTATATACTTTGGCTAGGAGATCGTCGATGCTTAACCCCTTGTCGAGAGCCCAAGCCGTCATTTCTGCAAAAATAGCGCAAGCCGAGACGGAGCTTTTGTCGCGGATGAAGTCTTCCCAGAGGTAGCCGTAGCTCTCTTCGCCTCCGCCTATGTAGCGAGCCTTACCTTCGTTTTCTCGTATTACGTTGGCAATCCATTTGAACCCCGTGTAGCAGTCGTGGAGTGTAACCCCTTCTTGCTTGGCGATGAACTTGATAAGGTCGGTTGTAACGATGGTTTTGATAACATAGTCGTCACTACGGAGGTCGCCAAGTTCTTTGCGGCGGATGATGGAGTAGTAGGTCAGCAGCATGCAGATCTGATTGCCGTTGATGAGATGCATCTCGCCATTCTTCCCTCTAACGGCTACGCCAATGCGGTCTCCGTCGGGGTCTGAGGCGAGTACAAGATCGGCTTTGGTGGCTTCGGCTCGTGCCATGGCCAAGGTAAGCGCTGCAGGCTCCTCGGGGTTGGGAGATTCTACTGTGGGGAAGTCTCCACTAATTACGTCTTGCTCCTCTACGTGTATGATGTTGTCGAACCCAAAAGCTTCCAAGGCACGTGGTACCATGTAGCGCCCTGTACCATGGATAGGAGTGTACACAATGGGCATATCGTGGTGGCGTGCAATGGACTCGGGCGAGAGTGACAAACCCTTTACAGCTTCGATGAAATCACGATCCACCTCTTCGCCAATGGGGATGATAAGCTCGGGGCGAGCGGTCTCTTTCACCTCAGCCATAGAGCGGATACGAGCTACCTCGTCGATGGTGTTGACATCGTGAGGAGCAATCATTTGCGCGCCGTCGCTCCAGTAGGCTTTGTAGCCATTGTAGATTTTGGGGTTATGCGAAGCCGTTATCATTACGCCGCTTTGGCAACCCAAGTGTCGGATGGCAAAAGAGATTTCCGGGGTGGGTCTGAGCGATTCGAATAGGTACACTTTGATGTCGTTTGCCGAGAAGACGGCTGCCGTTATCTCCGAGAAGTAACGACTATTATTGCGGCAATCGTAGCCAATAACCACGGAGATCTGATCGAGATCTGCAAAAGCCTTGTGGAGGTAGTTGGCAAGCCCCTGCGTTGCCATAGCCACGGTATAGCGGTTCATGCGGTTGGTACCGGCTCCCATAATACCACGGAGCCCGCCCGTCCCAAACTCAAGATCCTTATAAAAGGCATCGATGAGAGCAGCAGGGTCTGCCTCGTCGAGCATTGCTTTTACCTCGTTGCGGGTTGCTTCGTCATATTCTGGAGAGAGCCACTTTTGGGCTTTTTCTGTTACTTGTGAGATTAATTCTTTATTGTCCATAGCTGTCTGATTTACGAACTATTGAGTCTTACTTTTCCACAAAGATAGTCAATGTAAATGGTGTTTCGGAGCAAAAAAAGAAGAAACCTAAGCCCTCTTGAGGTGGGAGCCTAGGTTTCTTTATAACAACAACAACTTACAACAGAGCCGAAAGCCGGACTCGAACCGGCGACCTACTCATTACGAATGAGTTGCTCTACCAACTGAGCTATTTCGGCAACAGAGCGTGGGTGTACACTCTCTCTTTCCGCACAACGGAGGAAATAGAACCCCTCCGAAGAATGCGGTGCAAAGGTAGTAATTAAATCTTATTCGTCAAGCAAAGTCCGGAAGAACTCGTCCAAATCTTCGTCGAGATGCTCTAGTAGAGGGGTGTCTAGTAGCGTCTGATCGTCGTGTACAAAGAGGAGCTCTTCGTCATTATCTTCCTTACTGTTAGCTAAGTAGACAATAGAAAGTGGCTCTCCAAAAGAGTCGTCGAAGAGATTTTCGTCATAGAGTTGCTCTACAATACTTCGGAGTATTTTTTTTAGTTCTCGAGTATTGTTTTCGACGCCTAGTGCCTCCTTTTCTCCACCTTGTGCATAGTCGAATAGGATCTCTTCTGCCAAGATATTATCGTCTTCGTCACTGATCGTAAAACGCCCCTCAGTGTAGTCAACAGCTACAAAGAGATCGTAATAGATCTTGTTTCGCTTGTGGCAAGAGGCCAAAGCTTGACGGAAGGTTTTCTCTAAGATGAGTGCCGTGTTCTCTAGGGTCATAATCTCTTTTTTTGTCTAAAGTACTTATGATAAACGATCTTATTACTCAAGATCTTTTAGTTGCTTCTCGAGAGTGGCAATACGAGCGAGTGCATCGGCCTCTTTCTTGTGCTCCAAGTCTACTACCGCTTGTGGAGCACCGGCTACAAATCGTTCGTTGGAGAGCTTTTTGCGTACCCCCATCAAGAATCCTTGTTGATGCTTGAGATCAGCCTCTAGTTTCTCCCTTAGCGCTCCTTTGTCTATGTAGCTGTCGATAGGGATAGCATACGACACGGTACCTACGATAAAGGTGGCAGAAGAGCCACCCTCCGTAGAGGAGGCTAGAGGGGTGCAGGTGGCGCCTGCAAGTTTGGAGATGAGGCAGTCTGCCATAGCCGAGTGGCCCTCTCCACATTGCAGGGTGAGAGACTCGGTACGTGCTATGTTGTGCGTAGTACGGACGTTGCGCACTTGAGTGATCACCTCACGGGCAGCAGCCACCGTGGCTAGTAGCTCTTTGTTGGGCTCTGCTAGCTTGGGCATGCGGGTGTACATAATGGTTTCGCCCGCCTTACGTGGCGCCATGTCTTGCCAGAGTTCCTCTGTAATAAAGGGCATAAAGGGATGTAAGGTTTGCAAAAGCACCTCTAGATAGTGGTTTGTAGCTGCAAGGGTTTGCGCATCCATGGGAGCCCCAAAGGGAGGTTTGATAGCCTCTAGGTAGAAGGCCGAGAAGTCATCACGATAGAGTTTGTAAGCCACCGTCATAGCTTCGCTGATGCGGTACTTGCTCATAAGATCGTCAATCTCGAGCAGTGCTTCTGCCAAACGTTGCTCGAACCACTCCACTGCCAATAGGTTGGCCTCACTAGGCTTTGCTGAGGCATCGGCCTGCCAGTTGGAGATAAGTCTGTAGCTATTCCAAATCTTATTGCAGAAGTTGCGCCCCTGCTCCAGTAGGCTCTCATCGTAGAGAAGGTCATTACCGGCCGAGGTGGCCATCATCATGCCCACGCGCACGCCGTCTGCACCATACTTCTCGATAAGGTCGAGCGGATCGGGTGAGTTCCCCAAGGTCTTAGACATCTTGCGCCCTTGAGCATCACGCACAATACCCGTAAGGTATACATCGCGGAAGGGGCGTTGACCACGATAGCGATAGCCTGCAATGATCATTCTTGCCACCCAGAAGAAAAGAATATCCGGGCCGGTGACGAGGACCGCTGTGGGGTAATAGTAGTTGAGATCTTTGTTGTTTTTGTCGTCAATATCGCCAAAGACCGTGATGGGCCAGAGCCAAGACGAGAACCAAGTGTCTAGGCAATCTTCCTCTTCACGAAGGTCTTCCAACCTGAGTGAGGGGCAGCCTGTTTCTTTTTTCGCTTTCTCCAGCGCTTCTTCGCGAGTAGGTGCTACTACAAATCCACCTTGGGGAAGGTAGTAGGCAGGGATGCGGTGCCCCCACCAGAGCTGGCGGCTAATGCACCAGTCTTTTACATTCTCCATCCAATGGCGGTAGGTGTTCTTAAATTTGGCAGGGATCAGTCGTACCTCGTCTTTTTCTACCGCTTCGAGAGCCGGGCGGGCAAGCTCTTCCATTTTTAGGAACCACTGCATCGAGAGCTTGGGCTCGATGGGTACTTGTGTGCGTTCGCTGCATCCTACCTTATTGGTGTAGTCTTCTTCTTTGATCATTAGCCCTGCCGCTTGTAGGTCTTGGGCTATCTTGCAACGTACATCGAAGCGATCCATCCCGGCATAAGCTCCCCCCTTTTCGTTGAGGGTGCCGTTGTCGTTGAATATATCAATGGTCTCTAGGCAATGCTTTTGCCCCAGATTGTAGTCGTTGATATCGTGCGCAGGAGTTACTTTGAGGCAGCCCGTACCGAACTCGCGATCTACATATTCATCGGCAATAATAGGTATGGCACGGCCCACGAGAGGGATAATGGCATGTTTGCCAATGTATTGTTGATAGCGAGGATCCTCAGGGTGTACGCACACAGCCGTATCGCCCATTATGGTTTCGGGGCGTGTGGTGGCGATGGTCAGGAAGTCGTCGCTTCCCTCGATATTGTAACGTAGATAGTAGAGCTTGCTGTGCTCTTCTCGGTAGATCACCTCTTCGTCTGAGAGGGCGGTTTGCGCCTTAGGGTCCCAGTTGACAATACGTACCCCACGGTAAATAAGTCCACTCTCGAAGAGGTCGCAGAATACCTTAATAACGGATCGAGAGCGCTCTTCGTCTAGCGTGAAAGCGGTGCGATCCCAGTCGCAGGATGCCCCCAGTCTTTTGAGCTGCTCAAGTATAATGCCTCCATGCTCGTGGGTCCAGTCCCAAGCATGTTTGAGGAAGGTCTCTCTCGTAAGGGAGCGTTTGTCTATACCTTGCTCGGCAAGACGTGCCACCACCTTTGCCTCAGTGGCAATAGAGGCATGGTCTGTACCCGGTACCCAACATGCGTTGTAACCAAGCAAGCGAGCACGGCGTACGAGTACGTCTTGTATGGTATTATTGAGCATGTGTCCCATGTGAAGTACCCCCGTAACATTGGGGGGCGGGATTACCACGGTATAGGGTTCTCTCTCATCGGGCGTAGAGGCAAAATGCTTCTGCTCTAGCCAATATTGATACCATTTACTCTCGATCTCGGAGGGGTTATATACAGTCTCGTTATTCATTTTACTATATCGTCAGAGTCAGGAAAAGAGGCAAAACAACTGCCTATTTGACCACAAAGGTAGGAAAAACCCCTATCTTTGTGACCTATTCCTCCCTATGTTATAGGGCAAGTTTTGATTAGAAGATTATGAAGATAACGATACCTAAGCATACCAATCTCCGTACACAGTCGCTATTTGTGTTGCTGGCGGTTGCTTTTGTGGTGCTCTTATTCTCGCCACGCGACCATAAGTTTATGTATAATTTCGAACGTGGGCAGGTGTGGCAATACGAGCTCCTTATTGCTCCGTACGACATTACCATACTCAAACCTCAGGAGCGGTTGCAGGCCGAGCGAGACAGTGTTGCACGCAATATCCTTCCCTACTGCCGAATGGATAAATCCGTGGCAAAGGAGAAGATCTTGCTTTGGAATCACGATTATACCACTCGATGGAAAAAAGAACTCTCGCCTGAGGTTGAGGTGTTTGTGCGCAATTATTTGGAGGAGACCTACGACCACGGAATTATAGATGATGCCCTATATGAAAAACTTCTCCAAGCCAAACAGAATGAGGATGAGGAGGGTCCCATAAATGAAGTCAATCTATTGTACGACCAAAATGAGAGTCGTAAGCATCCCACCACACTCTTCTTGACTGTAAAAGAGGCCTACCAGCAAGCTATCGACCGCTGTGTAGAGGCCGGATACAACCCCGATATCCTCAGGAAAATCAATCTGGAGAATTATCTGAGAGCCAACGTTTCTGAAGATGTGGCAACTCGCAATAATGTGATCCGTGAGGAGCAGAAGAAAATCTCCAACTCTACGGGTATTGTAGTGGCAGGCAGGCGTATCATAGACAAGGGGGACATTATAGACGATGCCACCTACAATGTGCTGGCAAGTTATAAGAAAATGTATGAGGAGCGGTCGGGTAACGATCGTACCTATATAGGCCGTATAGGGGGGCTTTTGCTCATTGTGGTTGTACTGCTTCTGGGGCTTTGGCTCTACTGGATTATCTTCCGACCGGCGATCTTCCGCGAACTCAAAAATACCGTGTTTATTGCCGCCAGCATCCTCTTCTTTGTCCTACTTACGGAGCTGACGGTCACGCTATTCCAGTTCGATGTCTACATTATTCCCTACCTAATACTTCCGCTCTTGGTGCGTATCTTCTTCGACTCGCGCACGGCCTATTTCTCCCATACAATTACCATTCTGCTATCGGCTCTTTTTGTTGCCCTGCCCCTTGAGTTTATCATTCTTGAGATGGTGGCGGGTATGGTTGCGATCTTTAGTTTGAGTAATCTCACCTCCCGTTCGCAGCTTATACGTACTACGTTCCTTGCCTTTTTGAGTTACTCCATTCTCTCTGTTGCTCTCTCTCTTATGCGCAATGGTGCTCTAGAGAATGCGGATGCCCTGCATACGTTGAGCTTTGGTATTAACATGATTTTCTTGATGTTTACCTATGTATTGGTGTATCCCATGGAGAAGCTCTTTGGATATATTAGCAATATCAGTTTGGTAGAGCTGAGCGACATAAACCGACCCCTATTGCGGCAACTCTCGGAGCACGCCCCGGGTACTTTCCAGCACTCTATGCAGGTCTCTATCTTGGCAACGGATGCTGCACAGAGTATCAATGCCGATGTGCAACTTACTCGTACGGGAGCTCTCTACCACGATATTGGTAAGATGCTTAATGCCCCCTTCTTCACAGAAAACAATCAAGGTGGGCGCAACCCCCACGAAGACCTATCGTACAAAGAGAGTGCTGCCATCATTATAAAGCATGTAACCGAGGGCGTGGCTCTCGCTCAGAAGCACAACCTGCCCCCGCAGGTAATTGATTTCATTCGCACCCATCACGGCAAAGGCTATACCAAGTACTTCTATACGATGTACTGCAATGAGCATCCCGGAGAAATTGTAGACTTGGCCCCCTTCTCCTATCCCGGCCCTAACCCCTTTAGTAGGGAGACCGGTATCTTGATGCTTGCCGACGCTGTGGAGGCAAGTAGTCGTAGCCTCAAAGAGTACACCGTAGAGTCTATCACCTCGTTGGTAGAGCGTATCGTGGATGGTATTGTGTCGGAGAAACTTCTGGATAACACCCCGCTCACCTTGCGTGAGATCACTACCATCAAAGAGACGTTTGTGAATAAACTGCTCACGATGAATCACTCAAGAATCGCATATCCTAAGCTCAATAGGGAAGAAGCCCCGGCTGCTCCCCAAAACGAGGAAAAGAAGGAAGAGAAATGATAACCCGGGATACACCTATCTTTTTGGTCGGCTACATGGGGTCGGGTAAGAGCACCATAGGACGGAGGCTCGCAGACCGGATGCAAAGACAATTCATCGATACCGATATTTTTATTGAACAGAGATTCCACGAGAGTGTAGCCAATATGTTTGCCTCGGTGGGCGAAGAGGTCTTTCGTAGACGCGAGACGGTGGTGATAGAAGAGCTATCAGGATTCCCCAATGCCGTAATTGCAACGGGAGGCGGTCTCCCTTGTCATCATGGGAATATGGAGCTCATGAATCAATGCGGAGTTACGGTTTTCTTGCAAGTTTCTTTGGATGTTTTGGCTCAGCGCATTGAGCTATGTAAGAGGACGCGCCCCACGGTCCGTCATCTCTCGGGAGCGGCTCTCGAGGAGCATATCCGGCAGGCTATGGAGGTGCGGCTTCCCATTTACCAGCAAGCGCAATACTCCATCCCTTGCGATGATATTTGCACCCCTAAGGACGAAATCAGGGTGGCTGAGGAGATCGTTTCACTCCTCGCTCACTAGTCTTCACAGACTAAATAAAAAGGGTAGGCAGCCATCTCTCGAGAGGCTATCTACCCTTTCTCTTTTTAGGTTCAAGGGGGAGGAGAATTATCGAACGAGTAGGGTGGTCATCAGCATTTCTCCATTACTAGTTGCGCAACGTACGATATATTCGCCGGCCGTTAGCTGATGGGTCGGGATCTGGAAGCTTTGAGCTCCATCCACGTTGTACGAGACGATATGTGTACCATCGATGGCTTCTATTGAGATTTGAGCCATGGGTTGGATGGTGCGGAGGGTCGTTTCGGTAGTTGCAGGGTTGGGATAGAGCATAATCTCTTGGGGAATAACTTCGATTCCGCCTTCGTTAGAGTTTTTGAGAACAAAGTGCACGGGCACTTTTATGGTACCAAAAATCTTCTGTCCGAAGTCTGATAATCCAAATTGATCCGACACAACGGTGAGGATGCGTAGTAGCCCATCCTTGCCCGCAAGGAAGCTGAATTCTTGTCCCAACGAGAACATTGGAACAAAATATTTCTTCTCTCCCTTTCCAATTTTTCCGGAGAGGGAATTGATAGAGACGGCCAGCACCTCCACATTCTCGTCCTGGTCGTTGTACGTTGTGGTTAGGAGAGCTCTAATAGAAGCCTTCGATCCCGTCGGATCGTAGAGAGAGCCTTCGTTTCGTATTTCAAACTTGCAAGGGCGTACGTTGTTGTCGGTACATACAATTTGTATGGGCCCCTCGGTGACGAGTTCGCAGACCAAAGTGGCGTCTGTATAGGAGCCGGGAAGTTTTACGAGGCAATCCTTGGCAATGCGTCGAGCTGCGGAGCTAGCCAAGCGATTATTGTAGAATCCAAAGTCGCCACCGGGTTCATCGGGATTGAGACGAGGGATACGGAGATACAAATTTGCTTTGCTCTCTTTGGGGAGAATAGGACGGAATCCGGAGAAGGTGATCTCAGCATCGCCTTCGGCAGGTACTGCTATCATCTGTATCCCGGCCGAGTAGCGATAGTCCGGGGTGCCCTCTTCGCTATCGAAGGTCTCGCTGTCTACACAGAAGAGCTGTGCGGGAAGGTACATCTCGCGTTTGCTTGAGTTGTGTACTGTAAAGGTGACTTCGCTCTTTTCGTAGCTGTAGAGTTTGTCTGTCTTTACACTCTTGGGGTCTACCGAGATCCAATCAATGGGGACGTCGTATTCTATCTTGTTTACTTTATGCCCTGCGATGGAGATAAGTGCAATGGAGGGCTCGTCGTAAAGGAAATGTAAGGGCTTATAGTCATTCCCATCAAGGGCATATTCTAGTTCTAGGGTGTAGGTGCCATCGGCGAGATCCTTGACTTCGAGAGTATCTCTACTGATATAGGGAATGTATAACGATAGATCTCCGGCATCGGGATGCCCTACTTTTACTCTCGATTTGTTACTATCGAACATCGAAAAGCGTAGGGAGCAGTGCATCAGGGTTTGAGCACTCTGCATATAGATGGCAGCCATGGTTATTTTTTCGCCTCCCGAGTTGGGGAGGATTTTGGCACGAAGGGAGACCGCGGGAGTACTGAGAGGTGCCTTTTCTCCGTATTGTCCATCTCGGCAAGGGGCCGCCCCCACCACAATGGATTGAGCGTAATCGTAGAATCCCATACCGGCTCCCGTCCCTAAGGCGCCGGGCTGCAATGCTGTAAGTCGGTAGTAGGCATTGGCCTTGCCGCTCCACCCCCAATTGAAGTGGAATAGCCCCTTATCATCATAGCCATCGCACACGAAACAGTGCCCGCCTTCCCCCTGACCGAAGAAGATAACCGGGCGCTCATTGTCGAGCTCTGTGCGGATTGTTTTTTCCCATTTTTCTTGATCTACTTCTCCACGATAGAGTAGATGCGTCTCTCCACTATACTTGAAAAAGTCTCGGAGGGCACCTACTATATAGGTATCCAACGCACCACTACTGCGAGAGGAGTAGGTCATATCTACAGCATGCCCGGCATCGCGTAGCAAAAGTCCATACGCCTTTGCTACTACCTCTTTGTTCTCGATCGTATTGGGGTCGTAGGTCCCAGGCATGTTTGCCCAGTCGTAGCGGGTGTTAAATGTTACAGAACGAGTAATATGAGGAGTGTACATAGAGTCGATGTAAGTGTGGCTACCGGTACCTACATCGGGCCACTTATGGAATCGTAGCACTTGGGCCAAGGCGGTAGCTACACACCCCGTAGCGCACCTACGGTTGGTAACGGGGTCGATGGGGCACTCGCTATTGAATGGATACCCTTGATCCCACCGGATTTGCTCTTTTTCTAGGAGGGGGGCTACCTGCTGCTGAGGCAGGTCCCTAGTACTCTTGGGGCTTGTGCTGTAAAACATCTCGGATTGATAGAAATCCTCTATTTCCCTATCAATATGCCCAAGCCAGTAGAGAGCTTCGCGGGGGGCAGACTCCATAGAGAAGTGCCCTTCGTATGAGTAGGCAAGGATTTGCTCTAGACGATCGTCTCCGGAGACAATCACAAAGCCTTCATTTTCTCCTCTGTTGTATATATAGTAGTAGGTAGGAGTAACCATCTCAGAGGTGCGGAGGTGGGTTTGCTTCGCTTGAGGCTTTTGAGGACGATGGGTATAAGACAGGGTGAGCGATGGCTCCGAAGAGCGCAGGGAGCTGCCACGGAAGAACTCTTGAGCAATACGTAACGAAACCTCCGGAGAGATCGGCATTGCCAACATGCTGCCTAGGCATAAAAAGGAGCCTAGAGCCAGAAGAAAAAATCTTTTAAGCATCTTACGGGATTGTGATTTACTTGTTTGTTGTATTGTTTTATTATGAGACTATTGTCTCTAACCGGCTGCAAAGCTAGAAAGAATTGCTCTTAAAGAATCCGATAAATGAAAGGAAATCTTTTGTTTGTACCAAGAAATAATCAGAAATATAGTAAAAATACCCATACTTTGGTATTGTAGATGGGCTCTTAGTGTGGTTACCTTTGCAGCCGGTTATGATGATAACTACACAAACAAATAGATCCATTTATTATGAATGCCAGCAAATTATTTTTATCTCTCCTCCTAGGTGCTAGTAGTATCGCAGGGGCATGGGCGCAGCATGCCGTGAAGCGTGAGTACTTCTGCGACCCTGCAAAGTATCAGTATCGCTTGAAGTCTTACAAACATTATGGTCAGCTCTTTACCTACAATTACGATGAAAAGGGATATGTAAAATCCCTCGAAGTCACTAATGACGATGGCTCTCTAGAGTCGCGCACTCTATTCTATTACGACGAAAAGGGATACTTTGTTCGGCTCGACGATTATGGTCGTCCTAGGATCGCTACAGGGGAGTTTGATATTGTAAGTAGGCGAAACGACTACACTCGTAATGAACTGGGTCAGGTTGTTACTTTCTCTATATATCAGCTCTTGGGAGAGAACCAAGACGATGAAACGCTCACCAAAACGATGGAAGGTAAGTTTACCTACAACGAAAAGGGACTAGAGAGAGATGCCATCTTTACGGCAGGGATAGAGGGAACTGCTAATTGGGCCCCATTCCGCAAGTGTAAGGTTGTATATGACGCACAAGATCGCATCATAAAACTCGACCAAGTAGCTTATCCCGAAGAGGGAGAGAAGCTAATGGATGAAGTTTTTGAATATAACGACCGTGGACAAATTACGAAACTCGGTTACAACTCCTACACTGGAAACAGAAATGGAGAGCTTATTTTCAAATACGACAATCAGGGAAATTTGCTAGAAAGTGGTGACCCCGACTTCCCCGTTACCTATACCTATGAGAATAAGAGTCTGAAGTGTGAAAAGGTATTTTTCCCTATCCCTCCCATTGCTAGAAGTCTCTACTATGAGTTTCGCAATAACCTCATATTCTCGCTCGGATTCCCCTTCTTTTATACCCTCCCCACCACAGCTCCTACCAAAGAGGTCATGAAGATGGCGGGAGATGATAGTGAAGATGAAGACGAAGATGAGGGTATGTTTGTCTACGAAACTGTCCCGATGAGCAACGTCTTGATCCCTATTGTAGAGAACAATCTTAAGCCTACGATCGCCGGAGAATGCCTCTCGGTCGTACTCCCTAGCGACCTTGTAGGTCAGGCCTATTACCTCTGCAATGCAGAAGGCGTGCTACTACAGGGGGGCATCATCTCTTCTGAGGATCTTGCCCTTGAAGTAAGTGATCTCCCTCATGGAACTTACTTACTAAAGGTGGGAAGTCAGATTGCCAAAATCCTCCTTTAAGAGGAATTGTAAAGAATTTTCAACACAATAATAATCGCAAAACAAAACTACAGAAGTATGAAAACTAAATTTTTCTTGGCACTTATAGCTACTGGCTTGGCTTTTGGGATTGTATCATGCCGCCCGAACCAAACTCCTAAACCCGGTCCTACCCCAACTCCTAATCCTCCTGCACAAGAAGAGGTAAAGGGATTGAAAGGCTATGTTGATGCTTCTAAGTATGAGAATTGGGTATACTATTCCCTCAAGGACAATAAAGAGGTAGAAGTGAGTGACTACAAGAATAGTGACGCTTGGGATATCGCTTTCCATCGCTTTGACATTCGTCTCAATTGTGGCGAAAGTGGCAAGGGGAAGGGTGCTGCTGTCTTCTCCGGCGTAACTGAGATGGAAAAGGCAACCAAGGTACCTACCGAAGGTTGGGTTACTGATGCCATAGGTACCATAACCATTAAGTTTAATATGGGAGGCGGCTCTCACGATACTAATCACGAGCAAACAGGTTACAATCATTTGATTACAGGAAAGAAGACCGATCGTGGTGATATGTCTGGTGGTTGGCTTGATTACGACCTCGGCAACATGCCTCCCAGCGTTCGTTTGTCGGGCAAAGTTTTCTTTGTAAAGTGTGCCGATGGCAAGATCGCTCGCATTCAGTTTACCGATTGTAAAGACAAAACGGGACGCAAGAATGGTTTCATCTCTTTCACTTACGACTACAATGTGAGTGCAAAGTAACCTCCATTCCCCCCTCCCTTTAACTATTTGTATAATAAGACTATGAATTATTGTACCCTAAAGCAGGCTGTAAAAGGCCTGCTTTTTGCGTGTTTATTCTCAAGTTTTAGCTCTGTAGCTATTGCTCAACAGCCCTACAAAAAAAATAAAGCAGGGCAAGAGACACAACAAACTCACGCAAGCCAACTCGATAGTATTGCGAAAGAGAATACCCTAGACAATGTTGTGTGTACGGGTAGTCGTACTGTCCGGCTGATGAAGAATGAGCCCATCCCTGTACGCCTTATCAAGGCAAAAGAAATAGAAATGCTTGCACCACAAAACTTTCGGGATCTATTGCAGTATGTACTTCCCGGGGTCGAGTTTACAAAGCATGGCTCACAAGATCGCATCAATATGCAGGGATTCGATTCCAGTTCCTTGCTATTCCTCATTGATGGGGAGCTAATTACGGCAGGTACGGGGAGTGACATCGATTTCAATCGTATCAATCCGGACGATATAGAGCGCATAGAGGTCTTGCGAGGGGCATCGTCGGCTCTCTACGGATCCAACGCTATTGGAGGTGTAATCAATATTATAACTCGCCAAGCCAAAGAGCCTCTGCGTGTGGGGGTATCGAGTACGATAGATAGTAGGCGAGACCTCAAAGAGAACCTTTCTATTGGGCTTAAACAAGGAATCTTCACAAGCCAAACCGGGGTACAATTTACAAAAGATAATGCCTATACGGTACGTGATGAGCAGAGTAGTCGAGAGGTCGAAATCACGGGCAATAGAGCCTGGAATATCTCCGAGAAGCTCACGATTACGCCATCCGAGAGACTACAATTCTCCCTTACGGGGCGTGCCAACCTACGTCGTCAGTTCTGGGAAAAACATATCAATTACCTCTATCACTCCTACGATGGTATAGCAGGTGTACGCTGGCAGATCAGCGAAAAGCAGGGGCTTGACCTATCGTATCACTACAACAATTATGCTAGAGACTCTATTTTCCCTCTAGCTCCAACGGAGCCCAAGGCATCCGTATTTCGTCAGCAGATGCACCATGCTCGTGCGCAATACAACTACGATATTGATAAGCTACAGCACATCAATCTCGGGGGAGAGTACCTATTTGATGAGGTCGCTTCGGATCGCCTCCGTACGCTAAACAATGGCAAACCCAAACATATCCAGAGCGGAGTAATCTACGGTCAGGGTATCTTCTCGGTCCTTGATAACGTTACTTTGAGCTATGGTGGTAGGCTCGACCTCCATTCCGGTTTTGGAGCACATTATACTTCTCGCATCTCTGCCATGTACAAACCCACCGAAGAATTGGCCTTCCGCTTAACCGATGCGCAGGGGTATCGTGCCCCCTCCATGCAAGAGCTTTACATGTTTTTCGACCATATGGGCATGTTTATGATCTATGGCAACGAGGCGCTGAAGCCTGAGGAGAGCCATATGGTTTCATTCTCTACCGAGTATAAAGCCAAAGAGACAAGCCTAATGCTCAATGCTTTTTTCAATAAAGTAGACAACCGCATACAGACTGTGGCAAGGATCCATGATGGGAAAAGCGAACTATTCTACGACAATATTAGTGGTACAAGCCGCATCTTTGGTGTTGAGTTCCAAGGGCAGCAAGCCCTACCCTGGGGGTTTAGTGTGCGTGGCTCTTACTCCTATACGCATGACTGGCATAAGGTAAAAGACAAAGCAGGTAATGAGGGACTGCGTACGGCCACCCACCCACACTCTGCCTTGCTAGCACTAGATTACGGGAAGTACTTCAGCAATAACTATTCCCTCAATGCCTTCTTTATGATGCGTTGGATGTCTGGTTTTACCTCGTCGGAGTATGACAACAAATCATTGCTTACACCGCAACGCACACCCGGTTATGCCACAGCTCGTATTGGTATAGAGCAAAGATTCTATAAGCATTTCCATCTCAATTTGGGTATCGACAACCTTTTTAATTATCGTGTTAAGGTTATAAATACCAATGTTTTGCCCACGCCCGGGAGAGTCTACTCGGCAACCCTTCGTCTCGAATTCTGATGTATCTCTTCCCACTTAATCCCTAGAAGGCATCCTCAAAACACCTACTTCTCGTAAAAGAAATAAACTCCTATGAAACTATCGAAACGAACAAAAACGCTACTCTTTGCAGCCCTTGCTCTCGTGGCGGTTGCTGTACTTTGGGGGATATTCCGCCCCAAACCCATCAAGATAGCTCTGGTAAACTTCCCTCAATTTATGGTGGCTCGTGCCATCTCTTCTGCCGACGAAAAGAATGCAACCGTCAAGGTAGAAGATGACCTCTCCCAGCTCGGGAAATACGATTTTGTGCTCGCTTTTGGGATGGGGCTTAAGTGGATGCCTGAAGATCGAGAGCTGGTACAAAAACTCATCGAAGAGAAGAAGTGCCATGTGCAAGTATTCATGGCGACAAGCCCCGATAACGAGATATCCTCCCTCACAGAGGAGCAATCGTCTCTCGTAGTCTCCTATTTCAGCAACGGGGGGGCTAAGAATTATAGATCGGGATTCAACTATATCCGTCAGGAGATATTGGGTAAGTCACTCCGAGAGGGGAGCATAGAAAAACCCGTTAGTTTTGGAGAAAATGTATTCTACGGAAAGACGGACGATGACCTCTTCTCTTCCCTCAAAGAGTACGATGCCTATTATAAAAGCAACGGCTACAAAGAGGGAGCTCCTAAGGTTGCCATGCTCATTAGTTTCGCCTCTCCCACCAACTCCAACCGAGAGCATATAGATGAAATAGTAGCCTCTTTGGAGGAGAGTGGGCTCAACGTGTACCCCTTTTCTGCCGGGGGAGATCGCCTAAAAATAATCCAAGAGATTAACCCGGATCTCCTAATTTATATGCCCCATGGCAAAATGCTATCGGGCAATACAGACCCTGCTATCAGCTACCTCCAGCAGCAAAATATACCCATTATAGCCCCTCTTACCATTGTTGCCGAGAGGGAAGATTGGCTTGCCGATAAACAAGGCATGGTGGGAGGTTTCCTCTCGCAAAGCGTCTCCACTCCCGAGATTGACGGGGCTATGATACCCTATGCTCTTGTGGCTTTGGAGCTCGATAGCAAGAGTGGTTTGCAATACTTCCATGCTATCCCGGATCGCCTAGAGACCTTTACCCGACTGGTCAATAACTATATATCGCTCAAGCGCAAACCTAATAGTGAGAAGCGTGTAGCCATCTACTATTTCAAAGGGCCCGGGCAGAATAGTCTTGTTGCTCAGGGGATAGAGGTGCTTCCCTCGCTCTATAACGTGTTGCTAGAGCTACGCAACCAAGGGTACAAGGTCACGGGTCTGCCCTCTACAGAGACCGAATTTGAGAAAATGGTGATGACCCAAGGCGCGCTCTTCAATAGCTATGCAGAGGGAGCTCTTGCGGACTTTATTGCTAAGGGATACCCCCAATTCGTCTCTACGGATAGCCTCCAAAGCTGGATGAATGCCGTACTTACTCCCAACCAAAGAGAGGCACTTGCCAAAAAGTATGGAGCAGCTCCCGGAGAGTACTACACCATGCGAAAAGGCGACAAAGAGGGTATTGCCGTTACGGCCGTGCCCTTTGGTAATGTGGTGCTTCTCCCTCAGCCGGGTCAAGGAGTCGGCGATAATGACTTCAAGGCAGTGCATGGTGCTAATCCTCTTCCTCCCTATCCCTATGTGGCTTCCTACCTTTGGGTGCAAAAGGGATTCCGTGCCGATGCTATTATGCACTTTGGTACGCATGGTAGTCTTGAGTTTATCAACGGCAAGCAAATTGCCCTCTCGCAAGAGGATTGGACAGACCGCATGATCAACGATCTCCCCCATATATATTACTATACAATTGCCAACATTGGGGAGGCGATGATAGCGAAGCGCAGA
This sequence comes from uncultured Porphyromonas sp., assembly GCF_938023125.1. Lineage (GTDB taxonomy): Bacteria > Bacteroidota > Bacteroidia > Bacteroidales > Porphyromonadaceae > Porphyromonas. Next base: position 4,705 of record NZ_CALHDW010000003.1, on the reverse strand, counting down.
AGCTATGGAGAGACGGTTTCGTATCTCGCACCTCCTTTTATTGAGACAAGACTTCGGGGCGATGTGGCCGATCTGCTAAAACTAACGGATCAATACTTAGCAAGCGAAACAGATAACCAAGAGCTATCTCTTCGTATCAAAAACCTTGCGATCAAAAAGGGATTCCACAGAGATCTTCATTTAGATTCCATTCGTACAAAACCCTACAGTAGGGAAGAAATAGAGAGCCTATCCGACTTTGCCGAGGAGCTGGCCGTAAGCAAAATACCGGGAGGAATGTACCGTACGGGTATTCCCTTCTCTCGTGAGAAGATCCATAGCTCCGTGCTACACATTGCTACCGATCCTATTGCCTATGCCCTTGCTGCTCTCGACCGCCACAGAGGCAAGTACACCCAAAAGCAGCAAGATAATGAGCGATTCTTTACCCAGCATTACCGAGAACCTGCCGAGCGCGTAGTGCGTCAAGCTCTAGCCGCGCATCAAGTAAATACGGAGGCTGTGCTCACCTCTTTGGGTGTTACGGCCGAGGAGCGTCGCCTTGCCGAGCAACTTATTGCCAAAACAGAAGCCAACAATGCCGCTATGATGGGCTCTATGGGAGCTATGAAAGGCGGTGGTATGGGCATGCCAATGGGGGCAATGAGTGGTAAGAAACCTGCCTCCATGGGAGCGAAAGAAAAGGACAAGAAAGGTGGTCACCCGGGCGGTATGCCTCAAGGGATGGATAAGAAGGGTGGTCACCCGGGTGGTATGCCTCAAGGAATGGACAAGAAGGGGAGCGGCAAGATGCCCCCTGCTATGATGGAGGCAATGAAGGCAATGCAGCAAGAGGCTCTATCGCCCGACGAAAAAGCATTTGTTGCCAGCATGCAACAGCTCCGTCATTCCATCAATGCTATTGTGGGCTACTACGATAAGCTCATGCAAAGCCCCCAAAGAGAGCTATCCTCTATTGTGAATGCTCTCAATGGCGGTTACCTTGCGCCCTCCCCGGGTGGTGACTATATTGCCAACCCCGAGACGCTCCCCACAGGACGCAATCTCTACTCCATCAATGCCGAGACTACGCCTACGAAGGCGGCATGGGATAAGGGAAAGAAGCTGGCAGAAGACCTCCTTGCCGACTATAAAAAGCGTCACAACGGAGAGCTACCGCAAAAGGTTAGCTTCTCTCTCTGGAGTAGTAGCTTTATCGAGAGTGAAGGGGCTACAATAGCAGAAATCATCTATCTACTCGGGTGTGAACCTGTGCGAGATATGATGGGGCGTGTACAGGATATTAGGCTTATCCCCATGGAGCAACTCAACCGCAAACGCATAGACGTAGTGGTACAAACCTCGGGTCAGTTGCGCGATCTTGCCGCCTCTCGTCTCTACTTGATCCAGAAGGCGGTAGACCTAGCTGCCAAGGAGACCGGAGAGAAGGACAACGAGGTAGCCAAGGGGGCGGTTGATGCCGAAAAGGTACTGCTTGAGAAGGGTCTTTCGCCCAACGAGGCTCGCTCCCTGAGTACGCAGCGTGTATTTGGCGGTGTCAATGGCAATTATGGCACAGGGATACAAGAGATGGTAGAGAGTGGCGACCGATGGGAAAAGGAGTCGGAGATTGCCGATGTATACCTCAATAACATGGGAGCCATATACGGTAGCAGTGAACAATGGGGTGACTTTGAGGCCGGATTGTTTGAGGCGGCTCTGCAAAATGTAGACGCCGTGGTACAACCGCGCCAAAGCAACTCTTGGGGGCCGTTAAGCCTCGACCATATCTACGAATTTATGGGAGGTCTGACCCTTACCGTGCGCCAAGTAACAGGGAAAGACCCCGATGGCTACTTCAACGACTTGCGCAACCATCACCGCACTCGTGTACAGGAGATGAAGCAAGCCATAGGCGTAGAGGCACGTACTACCATACTCAATCCTACCTACATCAAAGAGGTAACCAAGGAGGGGCAAGGGGCTGCATCTGCTCTAGCCGAGACCATCCGCAATACCTATGGGTGGAACGTAATGAAGCCCTCTGCCATAGACAAGGAGCTCTGGGATGATATATACAATACCTATATCAAGGATGATAAGGACTTGGGGATCCGAGACTTTTTCGAGCAGAACAACCCTGCTGCCCTCCAGGAGATCACGGCGGTGATGATGGAGACCATCCGCAAGGGAATGTGGAATGCCTCGCCCGAACAGCGAAAGGCAATTGCCGAGCTACATGCCGAGGAGATAGAAAAGTTTGGAGCCGGGTGTAGTGGATTTGTTTGCGATAATGCAAAACTGAGAGATTTCATTGCCAAGGAAATTCCTGCCGAACAGCAACAAAGCTACCAAAAAGCCATTCAGAAGGTGCGCAATCTCTCGAGCGAGCAAAGTAAAGATGCGCAACTTCTCAAGAAGGAGGAACTAAATGCCGATGATACATCAGCCATAGAACGCCCCTCTCAGCTCTTCTTGTTTGTGGCCATTGGGGTAGTGGTGGTGCTCATTATCATCTTTGTTATCTATCGTAAACGCAAGTTGCGTCAGCAGAGTAATGAGTGAAATACTATTGATTGTTGCTCTTCTTGCCATCCTCAAATGGATGATAGAGGAGGGGATACACTCGAAGGTAGCTTCTCTCTTAGCGAAAAGGGAGGGCTCGCCTTCGGGGGCATCTAAGAGGGGGAACTACCTAGGGCTTATCGTACGAGGAGGGCACGCCTTGCTGTATGTGGCGTTCCTGGCTGTGGTGCATTCTATTACGATGAATAGTAAACTCCACGCTCTAGAGGAATTGCTCTACACGCCACAGGCTCTGCAAGATATGTCCCTTTTGGTAATGGTAGACCTTCTCTATGTGGTCTATCTCTGCGTACACCGTAGTACCTACTCGCGGAAGTGGTGGCGTACGCTCTCTCGTAGCTTCGCCCCCATTATGATGTTCCCTACACTTTTCTACGTACGTCTACGATTGTTTTACGTCCTACCGGGGGCTTCTTTCCTTGGGGTAACTCTTGCGCTGATGGCCGTAGTGGCCTTGCTGACCCTTGCTGCTCCCTACCTATTGCGAGCCATAGGGATGGGCGACGAACTACTGAGAGAACTTGCTATTTTGCTCTCCCTTCTGCTTTTCTTCGTGGTGGTGGCTGCCGGAGTATTGCATCCCGATAGTGCCGTGCGAGGAACCGGAGCCGACGTGGATTGGCTGATGGTTGTTTATCTCATTCTCTTTGTCTTGAGTATGGGAGTCGTCGGCTATCTCTTCTCACATTGGGTTATTCCCTATATCCAACTTAAACTGAAAAAACGCACAACTAATAACTCTAAATAAAAGTATGCACTATCTATCCAACGCTATGTTTTGGGTTTCCAATGGTCTATTGGTACCCGTAGTAGTAGCTCTGCTCTATCTGTTTATCCGTTCGCTGCTGATGCTGGGGACTTTGTTTGGTACGTGGCAAACGCACCGCAGACGCCAAGATGCCTACTCAAAGGTGATCAGCAAAGAGAGCCAATTTGATGTAACGGCTCTGCAATCCGTTCTTGCAAAGCAACGAAAGGGCCCCTTCGACCTCCTCCTTGGTACGTTGCTTACGAGTGATCGTGCGCGTCGGGATCTTCTTATCGGGGAGTATGACCTAGCCGTGGAGCACCGCCTCGGGGCTGCCAAGATACTCACGAAGTTCGGGCCTATCCTCGGGCTTATGGGTACACTTATCCCTATGGGACCTGCTTTGGTTGGGCTTTCTTCCGGAGACATTGCCAGCATGGCGTACAATATGCAGGTGGCTTTTGCCACTACCGTGATAGGGATGTTTACCTCTGCTGTGGGCTACATTGCGCTACATATTTTGCGCAGTTATCACCACCACGACCTTATTTGGTTGGATTATGTAAACGAGAAGCTCGACAACGAATAATCGGATCATGAAGAAGCGCAGACGTTTTGAGGAGGAAGAGGCAGATCCCTCTTCTCTCGTATCCAATCTATTCGACGTGGCCATGGTCTTTGCCTTGGCTCTCATGGTGGCTCTTGTGACCAAGTTCAATATGACGGAAGTCTTCAGCAAAGAGGACTACACCATCGTAAAGAACCCCGGGAAAGAGAATATGGAGATCATCATGAAGAAGGGGGAAAAGATTGAGAAGTACACGCCAAGTAACGACACCGCCAATCCGAAGGATGGCAACAAAGGGAAGCGTGTAGGCGTGGCTTACCAGCTAGAGAACGGCGAGATTATCTACATCCCCGAAGAGTAGCGCCCCCCCTCCTCGCTCCGAAGAGCATAACGCAAAAGGGCTGACTTCATCGTGTGTGTGTGGAGTCAGCCCTTACTTTATTCCCTCTTGAGTACCTTTTACCGGAAAGGGAAAGCGGAAAATTCTCTCGCTAGTTTTCATTTCTTTCTTGGGCAATTTTGAGGTCGAATACCGGCTAATTTCTTTTTATTTTTCAGGCAATAAGGGAGAGAGATTCTGCCTAAGAAATTTTTCTTTTTTAGCCACAGACTCTAGAAATCTTTGGACTGTAAAAAATCAGCCCCTTGCTGAAAGAGAACGCGACAATCCGCTCGTAACTAGTTCTCCCTTAAAAAGCATTGCTAAGCGAGAGGCCATGGATGGATGACTTCTCGCTTATCAAGACTTTTTAAGGGACGACTAAGTAGTTATTCTCCAAGTAGTCTATCAACAGTAGAGATACGCATCTGTTTTATTGCATAAC
>NZ_CALHDW010000002.1 GCF_938023125.1 uncultured Porphyromonas sp. | reverse complement strand
GTAGCCATCCCATTTAGCCGTTACCTCTTGAAGGGGAGTACCATCACCCCAATTGATTTTTACTTTGGAGCCTTTCTTGGCATTAAACCCGATGCTCACATCGGTTGCACCTTGTTTGACAATAAACTCTACCTTGTGGGCAAAATCTTCTTGTGCAGAGAGCCCAAGGCACGTCATGCAGAGCACAACCATCGATAGTAATAGTTTCCGCATAATTAAAAGTTAGTTTGTTTTTCGTTCCTATTCTAGAAGGCGAAGAGCAAGGTTATTACTTCAAACCTATCACGATAGGAGAAGTAACAACCTCACTAATCTAACCCAATATTCATCTTCTTCGGAGCACCACTTCTCTCAATCGAGCTGCAGAGCTAAACGAATCATCTTGTGTAAAAGTAACAAAAGAAGAGGCATAGCTTGCTCCGGACTTATCTATAAAGTAAGAAGCTAGCACCTTATTCGTAGCATTATAATAGGTGTAAAGAGTCCCCTTCATCATGTACTGGTTGACATTCTCTTGCGACTTAAACTCAAAGCCATTCCCATGAAGGAATTCACGAAAGAGAGCATCATCGCTAATTTGAGTCTTGTTCCAAGCTGTATTAAACCCTACCGAAATAATGGTCACCACATCCTCTGTATCTGCTTTGGTCTTAGAGTAAGAGATGGAAGAAATACCGGCCTTACCGGCACCATTAGGGCGAGCATACTCTACATCAAAGGGAGGATGCGCCATAATCTCGGGCTGTACAGGGGGAGTTGTAGAGAGATCTCCAGCCTTAAACTCTGCCTTAAACTTACGGTTTTTCTCTAACTGGATGATAGGGCTATCCCCCGATATAGGCTTACCAAAAGCCTCAAAAAATGGGATATAGAGAGCCTCACGCTTTTTATTAGGATCGGGAGCAGGGGCATCGCCTCCAGACGTACCATAGGTAAAGACAAAGAAACATTCAGAATTTCCTCTTGCGGCAACAAGAAGGGTGAATCCCTGCTCTTTATTCGTATAGTTATACACAGTAAGCCCTGAGTAAGTCACCGTCTTTACAAAAGAGAATCCATTGTTTTCGAGCCACTGCTTCTTCGCAGGTTCCTCTAGCGACTCCACGCTTTTTACACTCTTGGAGTAAGCTACGATATCAACATTCTTTCCTACACGCTCATAGACAACCCGGTAGAAATTAGTTCTACCCTGTGTCTCGGGCGTCGTAGTAAACTCAAGGTTTCCTCCCTGAGGATTACAAGTAGGACGCAGACCCAATTTCTGCTCATAGTCTTTAATCTCAGCATCGGTGTACTTATCTATATTCTTCTTGAGGAAGAGAGGAAAGTCTTTGGCATCTGCCACAAAGCCACTTGGAGTGGGATTACTATTCACCTTTGCCGCTTGTGAGACCCTTATCTCTTTGGTAGCAGTTCCAGCGATTACCTTGAGTACAGTCTCACGAGATTGGATTGCGTCATTGGCAGTGGCCGCAAGAGTCAAATGCTTCTGAGCGTAGACGATTGTGAGCCAATCTGCCTCACACCTAGTCTCCACCTTCTCCACATTGGTCTCAACATCCAAAACCTTCGTTCCTCCCATTGCTTCAAAAGCAACTTCATTAGAAGAGATTGTAAGGGCATCCTCTTTAGGATCTATCCTTGGGTCTACGCCAGGTACTGCCCTGTCACAACTTGTAAAGCCCCCTAGCGAAACCAAGGGGAATACCCCTAGGATAAGGGTCAATAAAAACCTTGTTTTCATACTGTATCCAGATTATAATTTTCTTACTTTCTAGTGTATGTGCGATGCTTAGCACGGCGCATCTTTATCTCGGCACGCTTATCAATAGATTTACGGAAGGCCTTGGACTTTGCAGAGGAGCTCTTGAATAGGATAAGAGCAGTACCCCCTTGAGGCGTTTCCTTACCATCACTCTCAATCCAGAAGTAGTTAGTAACAATGGCATCTATCTTCAGAGTCTTATTTGTAAACTCCCAAGTATCCTTGGCAGAATACTGGCCGCGTGTATGCTGTTTGTCCTTAGAGAGAACAAAGCCCCAAGCTGTCATCATCTTCGTAAAATCGGCGAAATCGGCATTTTCGCCAAAGCGTTTTACAAAGTCCATGTCGCACTCATAGTACTTATAAGCATCCTCCTTAGGCTCATCATAATCTACGTTTGCACCATAGTAAGTCCAACCAATAACATCGAGAGGAAGCTTCTCTCCCACCGTAAGAGAGAGGGTTAGTTTAGCAGGCTCAAATCCGTATTCACCCGAGAGAGAATCCGTAAACTCGGGAAGGCGGCCACGTCCCTTTTCGAAAGCGGCAATAGGTCCATCCAGTTTTATAGACTCCCGAAATGTTGTATAGGGCATAAAGCTATCATACTCTTCTGATGGGGTTATCTTGCCTGCCTTAGGGAATAGTGTAATGGTAGAATTAGCCCCAATGAATCCTATCGCAAGAGTATAGAATTCGTTATCACTTAGGAGCATATCCCCCTTTAGAGTTGGCTTGGGAAAGCCATTCTTTATGAAGTAATCGGCAACAGAAGCATCGTTATTGAAGACATTCTGAGAGAGAGAAACAGAGTTACATACGATACTCGGGAGAGCTTGGCCTTCCGCTTTAAGATTGTACGAAACGATCTGCAGATTATGTGTATTGTTCTTCTTGGCAACAAATACAAGTTTGCCGTTGGTACTACTCTTCTCTACGAAGATACGCCCCACCTTTGCTTCGTGCTCTTTGATCTTTTCGGGGGTAAGGCTAGCAAATGCCACGTCACAAAGAGGGAAATCTTTACGCGTAGCATCAAATTTTTCTGATGGAGCTTTCGTGCTCTTTAGGTACATGATGGTTGCAAGCTGAGCACTCAAGGGTTGGAACATTACGATGAACTTATCTCCTTGATAGATATTCTTTTCGATTGCCTCATACCCCTGATTCTCAAGGATGTCCTGCACATTTTCTCTTAGATTATCCGTATTCTCAAAAAGGAGATCTCCCCGCATTATGATTGCAGCACTCTTGAGCATTCCTCTACCCTCTTGCTCTATCTCATAGCGGCGAAGTACTTGTACCTTCTTATCCTTAGGCTCTTCGTTTTCTCCGGGTTCATACCGATAAACCTTATGACCATCCTCTACTTTTTCGTCTTTAAGGGTAGACTTGTACTTGGCTTCCCAAGCTTTTAGTTCCTTTTCTCCAGCAGTAAAATCAGCAAAGGGGACGGGCAGTTGTGCCAGTTTTCCCTCTTTGTCGAGAACGATAATAGGCTCGGCCGTGGGCACTTCTTCCCCTTGGTTAGGGCCATCTGGAGTAGGGGTAGGGGTAGGAGCCACCGAAGGTGTGCATGCCGTAAAGGCAAAAGTGAAAACACTCCAAGCAAGGATTAAAAATCCTGCAAACGATACTTTCTTTTTCAATTGTTCCATAGTTTTTTATCTCTATCTACCAAGTAATCTGTGCCACAATGCACTCCGCTCAACCCATCTGCACTTTTACGAGCTACAGAGCATGGCTCTCATGTCACTTGTTATTACCTAGCGGACCAAAAGTAGTAGTTTTGTAATAACCTGCCAAATTCATTAATAAAAACAACCAGAGATGGCGAGAATAAAGAATTCCACAAACTGAAAAGAATACAATCTAACGAAACAGATCAATACCTAAAAGCGTAATAGACCGACAAAAAGCAGTGTTTCGAGACACATTTGTGAATATTATTCCCCATGCAAAATGTATAAAGAAAGGAGAAAAAAAAACATTCAGTTTGCCAAGACAATTGCATCAGCACTCCGTCCTCTTTCCTCAACACTCAAAAGGAGGGTTCCCGAACATCTATTACTCAATCGGCACAAGAGACAATACTATGCCTTATACAGATAAGAGTAAGCCTCCAAAGAAAGTGTTACAATCCCACCCTATTTCATTCCTCGTATCAGACACCATATTATATAAGGAGACATCTGTATTATGTAGAGAAGGAGAGATCTATTTAGGGAGAGAAGACTATAAATGAATTTTTCTCGAGACATTTCCTCCACCATTAGGCAGGATGCTAGAATCTGAAAATCAGGAATAATAGCCTAGAAAGTTGGGCAATCCAATTTTTCATTGTACCTTTGCGCTAGGAACCGGTAGAATGAGGTAACACTCCGTTTTACATCCGGTACGTAGGTGGAGGAAACCATGCGTAACAGCGGTTCCCTCCTTTTTGTCTTTAGACCTTTCGCAAAAGGAAGAGGCTAGGGGCCGGGGAGTTTGCGTGACACCCCAATAGGAGGCATAGCACAGAATAGACTCAAAAGATGAAGAGTGTAACAGAAGAAATAGTACAAAAGAAGCTTGATGAGATGCTGGATGCTACTGAGGAGTTTGTAGTCTCTTTGAGCATAAGCCCGGCTAATGACATCGTGATTGAGCTCGACAGTCTCTCGGGGATAACCATAGAACGCTGCGGAGCTATCAGCAAGGGGATAGAGGCAGCACTCGACCGTGATAATGAGGATTTTTCCATAGAAGTAGGCTCTGCGAGCCTCTCGGCCCCCTTCCGCAATGAGCGTCAGTTTGCCAAACATCAAGGAGATCCTATCGTAGTACTATTCTCAGATGGTACGAAGCGCAATGGCATCCTCTTAAGTTCCGACCAAGAGGGGTTTGTGCTACAATATGAGGAGATGATCCCCTCCCCCGATGGCAGGCACAGCAAAAGACGCTACGAGCAACGCGAGTGCCGAATCCTCTACTCCGAGACTAAGAGTGTAAAATACAACTTCGATTAAAAGACCACTTCTACCGAAGTAAAACGAAACAATACAACGGATACAAAACTATCACAGATATAGACCTATGGCTCAGAAACAAGCACACACGAGCATGACCGAAACTCTGACAGAGTTTAAGGAACTAAAGAATATCGACAAAGAGACCCTTATCAACGTACTGAAAAGCGCCTTTATGAGCGTTTTGTCCAAGATGTTTGGGACAGACGAAAACTTTACGATTATCGTAAGTCCTGAGATGGGGGATTTGGAAATCTGGCGTAATCGCATGGTCGTTGCCGATGGGAGCGTGCAAAATCCTAACTTGGAAATTAGTCTGAGCGATGCTTTGCCACTAGACCCAGATGCCGAGATCGGCAGTGAGGTTACAGACTCCATCAACTTTGCATCCTTTGGTCGCCGTGCCATCCTCAACCTCCGCCAAGCCCTACAAGGCAAGGTGCTAGAGCTACAAAAAGAGAACCTATACAAGAAGTTCCAAGAGCGTGTTGGGCAAATGATTTCTGCTGAGGTTTATCAGGTATGGAAGCGCGAGGCTCTTCTTGTAGATGACGAGGGGAACGAGTTGCTCCTACCCAAATCGGAGCAAATCCCTGGGGACTACTTCAGAAAAGGTGAGAGTGTACATGCCGTAATTGACCACGTAGATTACGAAAACAACAATATCAAAATCTATGTATCGCGCACCAGCCAAGAGTTTCTAAAGCGTCTCTTCGAGCTCAATGTTCCAGAGATTGGCGATGGACTTATCACGATTAAGCGAGTGGCTCGTATCCCTGGAGAGCGTGCCAAGATGGCGGTAGAGTCTTACGATGATCGTATTGACCCCGTAGGAGCTTGTGTGGGTATGAATGGTAGCCGTATCCGTGGTATTGTACGTGAGCTAAAGGGGGAAAATATTGACGTAATGTCTTATACCACCAACTCAAGCCTCTTCGTACAACGAGCTTTAAGCCCCGCAAAGGTTTCGTCCATCGAGATCTTACCCGAAGAGCTAAAGGCCGAAGTCTACCTGAGCCCCGAGGAGGTCCCCATGGCTATTGGTAAGAATGCCTCTAATATTAAGTTGGCATCCGCCCTAACAGGGTACAAGATTGAGGTATTCCGAGACATAGAAGAGAACGACGAAGAGGATATTTTCCTCAACGAATTCAACGACGAGATCGAGGATTGGGTACTAGAAGTGCTCAAAAACATCGGGTGCAATACAGCCTTGAGCGTGCTACGCATCCCTCGTGCAGAGCTAATCTCAAAAGCAGACCTCGAAGAGAGCACTGTGGATCATGTATTAGAAGTTCTATCCTCTGAGTTTGATCCTGAGGAACTTGAGCGCATCGGCTTTACAGCCCCCGAAGCTACATCTGAAGCAGAATCCGTGGAGGAGGCAGACTCTGAGAGCAATGACACTCTCCCCTCAGAAACCCCTGAGGCTTAAGAAACAAAAGGTAGCACATAATAAAAACGAGATTAATTAGAAGGATATAATATATAGAGGATAGAGGAGAAATAAGAATGGAGATAAAACTTTCGGAAGTACAAAAAGAACTCAATATCGGATTAGGGTCTCTCAAGCCATTTCTTGAGGAGCACGGTATTGCAAAGGGTGCAACTCCCAATACGCGTATCGATAAAAAAACAGCGCAACTCATCATTGACAAGTTTCGTCCCAAGATAGGGAAAGAGGAAGGCGAGAAGCTTCTCGCACTGTTCTCTGCGGACAAAAAGAAGGAGAGTAAACCAACAAAGCCCGCCCCCTCTCAAGAGTCAGAAAAAGAACCAAAAGAAGAGACCTCCGAACCCTACTCTCCCACCAATGTGACGGAGCAATCTCCCACACTCAAAATATTGGGTCACCTCGATAAGAGTGGCAAGGCCGTTATGAATGATAAGCCTATAGAGCTTGTTGTGGACTCCTCTACCCCATCTACTTCCGAGACTTCAGATATTCCCACAGCACCTGTTAAGGCTAAAGAGAGTAAGACGACCGCCCCTTCTACAAAAACGAGTCAGGAAAAAGAGGTAGAAGTAAAGGAGATAGTTGCCCCTAAAAGCGAGTCTCCTAAAGAAGCGCCCAAAGAAGAACCCAAGAAAGTCTCTGCTCCTCATCCTGTTTCAAAAGCAGAAAAGCCATCTCCCAAGCAACACAAAGAGGAGAAAGAAGTAAAGAAAGAATCAGTGGATCCCGTAGCTCCTAAGAGTGAGGCACCAGCCGCTCCCAAGGGGGAAGAAAACCACTCCAATTCTGAGATTTATCGTCCTTCGGAACGCAAAGAATTGGGGGTAACAGTTATCGGGAAAATCGACTTAAACACCATCAATCCTCCCAAGAAAACAGATAAGGGAGAACGCAATAGAGGCCGAAGGAAACGCATCGGTTCACAGGCTATTGATGTAAAAAGTGAGGCAGCAAAGGGCATCGACCCGGTAAATCCCAATGTCCGTCGCAACTCTGGCGGCAATAAAAACGGGGCGGCTCCCCAAGGTTCTACTCCCAATAATCAACGTAGACGCAACAAGAAGGAGAACAACAAACCGATAGCTCCTAAGCAAGAAATTACCGAAGAAGATGTACAAAAGCAGGTAAAGGAAACACTTGCCCGCCTACAAGGTAAGAAGACATCTTTTGAGAAGAAAGCACGTATCCGCAAAGATCGTCGCGACGCAGCTCGCCAAGCTGCCGAGGAGGCTCTGGAAGCCGGTGAAAGAGAAAGCCGCATCCTCAAACTCACAGAGTTTGTAACCGTAAGCGACTTGGCAAACATGATGGACGTACCTGTGAATGAGGTAATTGCCACATGTATGAGTATTGATATGATGGTATCTATCAATATGCGTCTCGATGCCGAAACCATCAAACTCGTAGCAGAAGAATTTGGATTCGAAACCGAGTTTGTAAGTGCCGAAGTGGTAGAAGCCATCCAAGCAGACGAAGAAGAGGATAAGGAAGAAGACCTCGTACCTCGTGCTCCTATCGTAACCGTAATGGGACACGTAGACCACGGTAAGACCTCTCTCCTCGACAATATCCGTAAATCAAACGTAATTGCCGGTGAGGCCGGAGGTATTACTCAGCACATTGGTTCCTACAATGTACAACTTCCCTCCGGGCGCCGTATCACATTCCTAGATACACCGGGTCACGAAGCCTTTACGGCCATGCGTGCTCGTGGTGCCCAAGCAACCGACATTGCGATCATTATCATTGCCTCAGACGACAAGGTGATGCCTCAGACCAAAGAGGCTATCAACCATGCAGCGGCAGCAGGTGTCCCCATGGTATTTGCCTTCAATAAGATAGACGTACAAGGGGCAGATCCTAATAAGATCCGCGAGCAGCTTGCTGCTATGAACTACCTCGTAGAGGATTGGGGTGGTAAGTATCAATGCCAAGAGATCTCTGCGAAAAAGGGTATCGGCGTCAATGAATTGCTAGAAAAAGTACTGCTCGAGGCCGACATGCTCGACCTAAAGGCCAATCCCAACCGCCGTGCTCAGGGGCTTATCATAGAGTCTTCTCTAGACAAGGGCCGTGGTTATGTTTCCAACATCTTGGTACACAATGGTACTCTGCATGTAGGGGATATCATCCTTGCAGGTAAGTATTATGGTCGTGTAAAAGCGATGTTCAACGAGCGTAATCAATCTCTCAAGGCAAGCGGAGCCGGGCCATCTGTACCTGCAACCATACTCGGGTTCAATGGTGCGCCTTCGGCTGGAGATACCTTTAATGTACTTGAGAGCGAACAAGAAGCTCGTGATATTGCAACACGCCGTATGCAGCTACAGAGAGAGCAAGGCTTCCGAACTCAGAAGATGCTCTCCTTAGACGAAATTGGGCGACGCATTGCCATCGGAAACTTCCAAGAGCTCAACCTTATTATTAAGGGGGATATGGACGGATCTGTGGAAGCCCTATCGGCTGAGATCGAAAAGCTATCAACCGAAGAGATTGGGGTTAATGTAATCCACAGAGGTGTGGGACAGATCTCAGAATCAGACGTTGTACTCGCAGAAGCATCGCAGGCCGTTATCATTGGATTCCAAGTACGCCCCAGTGCCATAGCTCGTAAGAATGCAGAGCAACAAGGTGTAGAAATACGTACCTACTCTATTATTTACGATGCAATTGCAGACGTAAAGAGTGCGATGGAAGGGATGCTATCTCCCGAAATCAAGGAGGTGGTTACGGCATCACTCGACGTACAACAAACCTTTACGATAGGCAAGGTGGGTACAATTGCCGGCTGTCTTGTAAAGGAAGGAAAGATCAAACGCTCCGACAAGGTACGTGTAATCCGCGATGGTATTGTAATACATTCTGGGGAACTTGAGTCTCTCAAACGCTTCAAAGATGATGTGAAAGAAGTGGCTCTTGGGCTCGATTGCGGTCTCAACATTAAGGGCTTCAACGACCTTCACGAGGGTGATGTTATCGAATCCTACGAAGAGATCGAAGTAAAGAAAACACTCTAAAATGCATAGCAAAATTCCCCTCGTGCCTATCACGAGGGGGGATTGACAATAGTATTCTCCACATATATGAATAATAAAAGGAGTTACTGAGGTACTTATTCACGTATTACACGAAAACAGGCACCCACAGCAACTCTTTTTATTGTTTGTCGGAGCATAGCTAATTCTTGATAACTAAGACGAAATGAACTGGTTAGACCTTGTTATTATTGTTATCGTCGGGCTATGTCTCTTCAAGGGCTTCTCCAAAGGGTTTATACATCAGGCTGCTTTCTTTGTCGCTATTGTGGTTGGGATTGCGGTTTCCGGGGTGGTAGCAAGCTGGCTAGGCGGTGCATTTTCTTCTCTGCTAAAGCTAAGTGATAAGACATCAAACTCTGTAGCTATTGCCCTATCCTTCCTGCTTATCTTGGGAGCTGTATATCTGGCAAGTGAGATTCTCACGAAAATCCTCAATGCTACCCCCCTAGGGATATTCAACAGGTTGCTGGGAGGCTTGGTAGGTGGACTCACATCCCTTGCCGTACTCGGCTACATCTTTGTTTTTGTAGACTCGGTATTTATTCCGGCTGCCACCCTTACCAAAAAGTTAAGCAACGCCCTCGAATCTCCTTCTCTATCAAAAGAAGAAAGAGAAGCTGCTGAAGAAGAAAAAGATATTCGCAAAGAGTCTGCACTATACTACCCCGTAAAAACTTTGTCCCAACTATTTTAGCTCCTCGGCTGTTGGATAAAGAGAACGAATTGATAGAACAGACTTCTAAAGAAAAAGAAGAAAATAAATGAAAGATAGCACTCACCCTCAACCCTCTTCTCAAGGAGAACCTAAAGAAGACATACTACAAGAGGTAACGCAGGGAGACTATAAATATGGATTCGAAACGAAGATCTCTACTGAGACCATCGAGCGTGGACTCAGTGAAGAGGTGGTACGTTTGATTTCAAAGAAGAAGGAAGAGCCCGAGTGGCTTCTCGACTTCCGTCTCAAAGCTTACCAGCACTGGCTTACGCTAAAGCAGCCCAAGTGGGCACATCTCCACATCCCACCCATCGACTACCAAGACATCATCTACTACGCAGCTCCCAAGCAAAAGGTCTCTGAGGGTACACCCGGAGAGATCGATCCGGAGCTAATGAAGACGTTCGACAAGTTAGGGATTCCCCTACATGAGCGACAGATATTAGCCGGGAATACGGCTGTAGATGCTGTAATGGATAGCGTCTCGGTAAAAACCACATTTAGGGAAAAACTCTCTGCCCTAGGCATTGTTTTCTGCTCCTTCAGCGAAGCTGTAAAAGAGCACCCCGAGCTAGTAAAGAAATATCTTGGCAAGGTAGTGAGCTATAGAGACAACTACTTTGCGGCACTCAACTCGGCTGTCTTCAGTGACGGTTCATTTGCTTATATCCCCAAGGGGGTACGATGCCCTATGGAGCTCTCCACCTACTTCCGCATCAACGCTCGCAACACGGGGCAATTCGAGAGAACTCTCATTGTCGCAGACGATGATGCCTACGTGAGTTACCTAGAGGGCTGTACAGCTCCCATGCGTGACGAAAATCAGCTCCATGCTGCCATCGTAGAGATCATTGCCGAAGAGAATGCGGAGGTCAAGTACTCCACCGTGCAAAATTGGTATCCGGGCGACAAAAATGGCAAAGGCGGTATATACAACTTCGTAACCAAGCGAGGGCTTTGCCGTGGTAACAACTCAAAAATCTCTTGGACCCAAGTAGAGACAGGCTCTGCCATTACCTGGAAGTATCCGAGTTGTCTCCTTGTAGGGGATAACTCTGTAGGCGAGTTTTATTCGGTAGCTGTAACCAACAACTACCAGCAAGCCGATACAGGGACCAAGATGATCCATATCGGAAAAAATACGCGTAGTACCATTGTTTCTAAAGGTATCTCGGCAGGCTCTAGCCACAATAGCTATAGAGGGCTGGTAAAGATATCTGCAAGCGCTGAGGGAAGCCGCAACCACTCGCAATGCGATAGCCTTTTATTGAGCGACCATTGTGGCGCACACACATTCCCCTATGCCGAGGTACTCAACGATACGGCAATCATAGAACACGAGGCTACGACCTCCAAAATAAACGAAGATCAGCTTTTCTACTGCCAACAGCGAGGGATTACCACCGAAGAGGCAGTAGGCTTAATTGTAAACGGCTACGCCCGAGAGGTAATGAATAAGCTCCCCATGGAGTTTGCCGTAGAGGCACAGAAGCTACTGAGTGTAACCCTAGAGGGATCGGTAGGTTAAGAGCAAAAGGTGTAAGATCTAGCAACAACTAAGACTTTTAGAAGATGAGCAAGAAGCTATTAGAGATAAAGAACCTCCACGCCTCTATCAACGGCAAGGAGATATTAAAGGGTATTAACCTCTCGATTAACGAGGGCGAAATACATGCTATCATGGGGCCCAATGGGAGTGGCAAGAGTACACTCTCTTCCGTACTTGTGGGGAATCCCGCTTTTGAGGTTACCGAAGGGGAGGTTACATTCCGAGGTGAAAACATTCTGCCTTTGAGCCCGGAAGAGCGTTCTCATCGTGGGCTGTTCCTCAGTTTCCAATACCCCGTAGAGATACCAGGCGTAAGTATGGCCAACTTCATGAAAGCGGCCATCAACGAGAAGCGCAAGTCACAAGGGCTTCCCCCTATGCCTGCCGCAGAATTCCTCAAACTGATGAAAGAGAAACGCGAATTCGTACAATTGGAGAGCAAACTCTCTAATCGTTCGGTAAACGAGGGGTTCTCAGGAGGAGAGAAAAAGCGCAACGAAATATTCCAGATGGCTATGCTAGAGCCTCGTCTCTCCATCCTAGACGAGACGGATAGTGGTCTCGATATCGATGCTCTGCGCATTGTCGCAGAGGGGGTAAACAAGCTACATACTCCGGAAACAAGTTCTATTGTGATCACCCACTATCAACGTTTGCTCGACTATATTAAGCCTCAATTTGTACACGTGCTCTACAACGGACGCATCGTAAAAGATGGTGGGTCCGACCTCGCTCTAGAGCTAGAAAAACGTGGCTACGACTGGATTAAGGAACAACATACTCTCTGATTACCCTCAATATGGAAAGTATTGCAAAAACCTATCTCGACCTCTTCGATGAGAATAGGCAAGCCATAGAAAAGGGATCTTTTCCGCTGATGAATAATGCCCGTGAGGTGGCTAGAGAGGATTACAGCGCTCACGGACTTCCCTCTCTGCGCAGCGAAAACTACAATCGCACAGACATTCACAAGCTATTCAGTCTCGATTATGGTGTAAATATCAATGGAGTACAATTTCCTCTCCACGATACCAAAGGATTCTCTTGCAATGTAGAGGATATGCCCTATATGCAGGGGATAATCCTCAACGAACGCTTTGATAGAGATCTTTCGCAAGGCTTGGAGCAACTCCCCACCGGTGTGTATATCGGGAGCCTTAGTGCCTTTCTCACGGAGCATCCGGAGCGAGAGTCCCAGTTTGCTAAGATATATGGCAAGTACGCCGAGACGGATATTGACGGCATTGTTGCCCTCAATACCCTATTTGCCCAAGACGCCGTCTTGCTCTTTGTACCCAAAGGGGTGAAGGTAACCGAGCCTCTACGACTCATCCAATTGGTGCGTGCGGATGTACCCATGCTTCTCTTCCGTAGAGTGCTCGTCGTACTTGAGGAGGAATCGGCAATTGAAGTGCTGGTCTGCAACCATACATTAGACAAGCACGATTTCCTTGTAGACCAAGTGATAGAGGTACATGTTGCAGAGAACGCTCAGCTCAAACTCTACGATGTAGAGGAGTCTAGCAGCCGGATGCGACACCTCTCCACTCTCTGTTTGCGCCAATACGAATCGAGTAAAGTACTCATCAACGGACTAACCCTCAACAACGGCATTACAAGGAACTCATATTGGACGCGCTTTATGGGGCCTCATGCCGAGCTTACCCTAGCAGGGCTGGCCATTGGTACTCAAGCTCAGCACGTCGATAACTTCACCTACATAAGTCACATATTCCCCGAGTGCAAAACCAACGAGTTATTCAAGTACATCATGGATGACGAGGCGGTTGGGGCCTTTGCCGGACGTGTTTTTGTATCAGCACAAGCTCAAAAGACCGATGCTCAGCAGAGCAACCGCAATTTGCTGCTCTCGCCCAATGCTCGCATATACTCCAAGCCTCAGCTTGAGATTTATGCGGACGATGTAAAGTGTAGCCATGGTATGACCACAGGGCAGCTCGACGAAGAAGCTCTCTTCTACATGCAACAACGTGGGGTATCCAAAGACGAAGCTCGTACGCTTCTTAGCATCGCTTTTACCGATGATGTAGTTAGACTCATCGAACTTGAACCCCTTCGAGACTCTATCGTAGACGTTATATCCTCCCGCTTTAATAGCCAAGAGATCCGCCACTGCAATAAGTGTGGCAAAGTCTGCTTCTAGGGTGCTCGTAGGCAATATACTAAACAAATCATAGGAGTATTGCAGGGGACTCGAGTATCCCCCCTGCGATACTCCCCTTTGTACCTATCCGAGATGATCACTTTCCCCAATGCCAAACTCAATCTAGGTCTTCGTATTCTAGGTAAACGTGCCGACGGCTACCATTTACTAGAGACGATATTTTTACCTATCACCCTAACCGATGCCCTAGAGATAGTACCTCAAAAGGCAAAGCAAGAGGACACTTGGCGGCAAAGTGGCATCACCATTGATGGCGCCGTAGAGAGTAACACGGTAATTCGTACAATACAAATGATACGAGAGGAGGTCGCTATCCCCCCTCTGGAGGTCGAACTACTCAAAAAAATCCCCTTCGGAGCCGGGCTTGGCGGGGGGTCTGCAGATGCTGCTTTTGCTCTGAAAATGCTCAATCATCGGTTTTCTCTAAATTTATCGGAAGAAGAAATGGCACGAAAAATGGCGCAAATAGGAGCCGACTGCCCCTTCTTCATCTATAATAAACCCATGCTAGCTACAGGAATAGGTGAGGTACTAACCCCCATTGAGATACCCCACGAACTGCGACAAGCAAGTGTAGTACTCATCAAACCTAGCCTTTCGATCTCGACCAAAGAGGCGTATGCTCAAATTACCTGTCACCCGGAGGCTGAGGGCTCTCTCCCATCCTTACTTCAAAATCCCCTTGATCAGTGGCAAGATCTCTTCATCAACGATTTTGAGGCATCACTCTTCGGTCGCTATCCCATTCTCCCAAAAATCAAAGAATCCTTACACAAAGCCGGAGCATTCTACACAGCAATGACCGGCTCCGGATCGGCTATTTATGGCTTCTTCCATACCCCCATTGCCATAGATCATCTGCAATCAATCTACCCTGATAGCTTCGTATGGCAAGGCAATATAGCCTAACGGACTTCCTCCCCACCTCTAAAAAAGAAATGGACGCTCGTGGCTGGGACGAGGTGGACGTTATCTTATTTAGCGGCGATGCCTATGTAGATCATCCCTCCTTTGGGGCGGCCGTGGTAGGACGCTTCCTAGAGAGCCATGGTCTGCGTGTTGCCATTGTACCCCAACCCAACTGGCGAGACGATCTGAGGGACTTCCGCAAATTGGGTAAACCTCGACTCTTCTTTGGAGTTTCCCCGGGGGCTATGGACTCCATGGTAAACAAGTACACCGCTGCCCGAAGGCTCAGGAGTGAAGATGCCTATACACCCGACAAGCGCATAGACATGCGCCCGGAGTATCCCTCCATCGTATATAGTCGCATCCTCAAAAGTATATACCCCGACGTCCCCATTATCCTAGGAGGGATCGAAGCCTCCCTCAGGCGATTGGTTCACTACGACTATTGGCAAAATAAACTCTTGCCGGGGATGTCCATCCTAAGCCCTGCAGACCTAATCATCTACGGGATGGGAGAACTACCACTGGCAGAGGTGGTGGAAAGACTCAAAGCCGGAGCAGATATTGCCGAACTTCGCAAGGTACTCCAGACCACCTACGCCGTAGACGCTCAAGACTTCCAGCCCCAAGAGGGCGACCTCCATCTTTTTAGTTACGAGGAGTGCCAAAAGGACAAGAAGAAGCAGGCAATGAACTTCAAGCATATAGAGGAAGAGAGCAATAAATTCCATGCAAGTCGCATCATTCAACCCTGCGGCGATCGGGTTATTGTTGTGAATCCGCCTTTCCCTCCTATGACTACCGGACAAATCGATGCCTCCTTCGATCTCCCCTACACTCGCCTCCCCCACCCTCGCTACAAGGGTAAGACCATCACGGCCTACGAGATGATCAAGCACTCGGTGAATCTGCATAGGGGTTGCTTCGGAGGGTGTGCCTTCTGTACCATCTCGGCCCATCAAGGCAAATTCGTAGCCTCCAGAAGCGAGGCCTCCGTACTCAAAGAAGTAGGAGCGATTACGGAGATGGACGACTTCAAAGGCTACCTAAGTGACGTGGGAGGTCCCTCTGCCAACATGTATAGAATGGAGGGGGTCAATCGGGAGTTGTGCGCACGTTGTGTACGCCCGTCCTGTATCTTCCCTGCCATATGCCCCAATCTCAACGCCAATCACAAGCCCTTAAATAATCTATTAGACAAGGTGGACAAAATCCCCGGGATCAAGAAGAGTTTTATCGGTAGTGGGGTGCGTTACGACCTATTGCTCGAAGAGTACAAAAATCCCGAATACCAGCGCGAAGCCAGGCGATACACCGAGTCGCTTATAGCCCACCATACCTCGGGCCGACTAAAAGTAGCTCCGGAACACACCTCTCCCAACGTGCTGACAATCATGCGAAAGCCCCCATTTTCTCTATTTGAGCGCTTTACTCGCATTTTTGACGAGGTGAACAAAAAGTACGGACTCAAGCAGCAACTGATTCCCTACTTCATATCCTCACACCCCAATTCTCACGAAGTGGATATGGCAGAATTAGCCGTGCTGACCAAGCGGCTTAACTTCCATCTTGAGCAAGTGCAGGACTTCACGCCTACTCCCATGACCCTTGCCACTGAGATTTATTACACGGGGTACCATCCCTATACACTAGAGAAACTCTACTGCGCCATCTCTCCCGAGGAGAAAAGGAAGCAAAGACGGTACTTCTTTTGGTATAAACCCGAAGAGCGACGCGAACTCATACAAGCATTGCAATCCCTGCATAGACCCGACCTTGTAGAGACTCTTTTTGGTCAGCATGCTGTTCGACAAACCGATTCTTCTAAAAAGAAGAATCCGCGTCAAAGCTCGGAGCAGTACAGCTCTCATGCGCGCTCGTCCAAAAACAAGCCTTCAAAAACAAATTCCTCCAAAAGGCGCTAAACCACCTCCTCCACCAGAGAAAAATAATGCCGATAGGTTGCTGAAGAAAAACTCAGCCTCCTGATGAATTTTTGCAGGGTGAAATCTGCCCGGGAACCAGCCTAAATCCCTCAGCCATTTAGAGTGAAAACGAACGAAAAACCACCCAGTTCTCCCCTCTCCTTCCGGCTAAGAATCTTTTGCTCTCCCCTTCTCCCTAATATGTTTGTGGAACAATAATGCAGAGGGACGACGATGCACTCCTATCGGTAATCACCTATACTTAAGAATGGAATCCACAGTTCCTTAAAATCGTCCCTAAGATATTTTCCCGTTAAACTACATCTTTCTCAAAAAAACACAAAGGGGATTTTCTTGTCTCTTTATCCATCTTTATCGCTATAAATGAGTAACTTTACAAGCGAAAAGTATAAACAAATATCGAACTATAGGAATAGAAAGACTTAGTACGTTTACCTTTTATTAGTTATGGAAGATCAAGTATCAATCATAGCAACTTTCCTTGCAGCTCTATTGACTGGTGGCTTTCTGATGATATTCATAGAAAGTCAACAGGTTGCAAATAATATGACTGAACGCTTCCATTTTATCATGCGCCCTTTCTCGCATAGCTTTACTAACTATGTAAGGTTTATATCGTTCTTCAAAAATTGTTTTGTCTTCAACGTAGAAGAAAAAGAAGGATACATGAAGTGCCTAAAGGACCATTTAGAAGAGATTTCAAAGTTAGGGGCACAATCCATTACATCTGGACAGGACTATCCTACAGATTATTTTACGGCAAAACAATTGAGGTTAATCTGTAATACAATAAATGACATATGGTATTGTATAGATAATGATTACAATGGTTTTCAAGAGGTAATATTTGATACTCATCACTCGGAAATATTTAGAGAACATACAATCAATTATCTAAAAGAAATCTCCCCAAAATATAAAGGGTTACAATTGACAAAGGATTTGCTTGGAAACGTTTCGGGAGATTTTTATGTTGATATTTACCAACCAATAGAGTATGTTTTACCACGGTATGAACGTTGGCTGAAAAAAGAAAAAGAATTTAAGATTTTGTCAATGACAACAATTACCATAACCCTGCTCAGTACGTTGCTTCTTCTCCTATTTCGCTGCTATGTTCCGATATGGATATTAAACTTACTATGCGTTTTCTGTTGTGGACTACTTCTTTTTGAACTATATAAGCTAATACAATTAGTAGAGTTTTCAAAGAAATCTATACGATAACACACCATCGATAAGAACAGATTTATGTAGAGAACCTCTGCTTCTCTTGAGGCGTTTCAACTCTCGGTCAAAATAGACGAGCTCTTTCTCGTTGAGGCTTCTTTGGCTTTCTCATTCCATTCAAAACTCACTAAAAGAAGTTATGATCAATTGGGTTGCCGACCGCTTCGCATTTCTTTTCTCTCTTGGAAAGTTTTCATCCCATTCCCACATTAGGGTATCAAAATCCCAATTCTCCTCATCCTCGACAAAATACTGAGAATGTTACTCTACGACCTTGTAGAACTCTCTCCCAAACATTCTCTTTACTTATAGCAACTACTTCGCAGAAACCATCAATAGTACTGCGTTATCCTCTATAAACACGTATCCTCCTCATACTCTTAGACTTTCTCCTAAGATCTATGTTTATGAAAGAAAAAACCTCCGGCAGGCACCTTTGGATGCTCAACCGGAGGTTGTAAGAAACAGAAGAAAGGGGAGAAGCCCCTCTCTCTATGTATAGGTAATTACTTAATTACACCAAGCTCTTTACCCACCTTGATAAAGGCATTGATACAACGATCGAGGTGCTCACGCTTATGACCGGCAGAGAGCTGTACGCGGATACGAGCTTCACCCTTGGGTACAACAGGATAGTAGAATCCTGTTACATAGATACCCTCTTCGAGCATGCGCTTAGCATACTTCTGAGACAGAGGTGCGTCATAGAGCATCACAGCACAGATGGCACTCTGAGTTGGTTTGATATCAAAACCGGCAGCAATCATCTTGTCGCGGAAGTAGTTTACATTCTCCATAAGTTTGGTATGGAGCGAATCGTCCTCTTTGAGCATCTTGAAAACTTCAAGACCGGCACCTACTACTGCGGGGGGAATTGAGTTACTAAAGAGGTAGGGACGAGAACGCTGACGAAGCATATCGATAACTTCTTGAGGACCTGCCGTAAAGCCACCAACAGCTCCACCAAAAGCCTTACCGAGTGTACCGGTATGGATATCAATACGATCCCAGCAGTTGTACTTTTCGGCAACACCACGACCGGTTGCTCCCACAACGCCTGCCGAGTGGCATTCGTCTACCATCACAAGAGCATCGTACTTCTCAGCAAGAGCACAAATTTGATCCATGGGGGCAACATTACCGTCCATAGAGAAAACACCGTCCGTTACAATGATACGATGACGTTGTGCTTGTGCTTCTTTGAGGCACTCTTCGAGTTCTGCCATGTTACCATTGGCATAACGATAACGCTTTGCCTTGCAAAGACGTACCCCGTCAATAATAGAAGCGTGATTGAGGGCATCGCTAATAATGGCATCTTCTGCACCAAAGAGAGGCTCAAACACACCTCCGTTGGCATCGAAGCAAGCAGCATAAAGAATAGCGTCTTCGGTATGGAAGTACTCGGCAATAGCACGCTCGAGTTGCTTGTGCATGTCCTGCGTACCACAAATGAAACGCACGCTACTCATACCATAACCACGGCTATCCATAGCCTCTTTTGCAGCCTTGATGAGGCGAGGATGATCACTAAGGCCTAGATAGTTGTTGGCGCAAAAGTTAAGTACTTCTTGACCTTCATTAACCTTGATGTCGGCACGTTGGGGTGTCGTAATGATGCGCTCCTCTTTGTAGAGCCCATCCTCTTTGATCTTCTTGAGCTCAGCACCCAAGAAATCTTTCATTCCCTTAAACATAGCAATGTTTGTACTATTAATGGATTTTAATTAGTAAGCAATCGAATAAGAAAGGTTACTTAACCTCTTCTTCTTTCCCCTCTTCGGGGGTCTCTTCTGCAGTGAATCGGGTAAAGCCGCTTTGTACCAATATATTATACCACGAGAGCATCTTCTTTACATCGGTAGGGTAAACTCGGTCTTTGTCGTACGTGGGGAGAACGGACTCCATATAGGCAAAAGTAGACTCTTTGGTTGCCCCAATGGTTTTGAGGTCTACCTCCTTGCCTTCGGCAGCCGTATACACAAGATCTAGCACCTCACCGAGAGGTTTCTCTCCCTCAGTCGTATATATGGCAATCTCTGCAAGCGACACCACTCGATCTGTAGCATGGATAGGCGTGCGACGCTTGTCTGTAAGAGACTCCACGATGAGGGAGTTTTTCCCCTGAGAGAGGAGTTTGAAAAGCCCCGGACGACCCGAGACAGAAAGAATTTCTCTAAGCATAGTATATCTATTACTTTCTTTGGTCTAAACTAATGTAGCGGTTCTTTATAGGTAGCAATTCGTTGTTTCCCCCTCTGTGTAACCACTTACAAGCGCAAAAGTAACCATTTCTCAGGGAATATGGTACGCAGCATTTATACTCGCCTACTCTGCCCTCTTTCCCTGATTTTATCATAAATAAAAGAGTACCTTTGCCCCAACGTTCAATTGGAAGAGAGAAGAGAAGCTATATGATGCAGTTCGACTATGTAGTAGTAGGAGGGGGGCTTGCGGGTCTATATACCGCATACTTATTGTCCTCCAAAGGCTCTGTAGCTCTTGTTACCTGCACTACCCTAGAGGAGAGTAATTCCTATTTTGCACAAGGGGGAATGGCTGCCGTAACAGAGGCAAGTGACACCCCTAAAAATCATTTCGAAGATACGATTGAAGCAGGGCGCGGACTATGCTCCGAAGCCGCTGTACGCATCCTGACAGAAGAGGCGCCGCAACGTATCGAAGAATTGATCGACTTAGGGATGCACTTCGATACCGAAGATGGTCACTTAGCATTAGGGCTAGAAGGAGGGCACCATCACAGACGAATCTTACATGCCGGAGGAGATGCCACAGGCCGAATGGTCACCTCCTTTATGACGGAGCAAGTGCGCAAAACGGCCAATATAAAGATCCTAGATCACTACTTTGCACTAGGGCTAATTGTAACCCAAGGCCAATGCTTCGGACTTTATACCTATAATCAAAAGTCGCACGAGACAGAAGCGATAACCGCACATGCGACCATCCTAGCCACCGGAGGTGCCG
Organism: uncultured Porphyromonas sp.; assembly: GCF_938023125.1. Classification (GTDB taxonomy): domain Bacteria; phylum Bacteroidota; class Bacteroidia; order Bacteroidales; family Porphyromonadaceae; genus Porphyromonas. The sequence goes on along the minus strand of NZ_CALHDW010000002.1, from coordinate 160,046 downwards.
GAGCTCTCTATCACCCCACGACCAATCCTCCAACGGCTCTAGGCGATGGATTGGGGATGGCATTAGCGGCAGGAGCCACGCTGCGAGATCTCGAATTTGTACAATTCCACCCAACGGCTCTATACGTGCCGGGGCAGGCCTCATTCCTCATCAGCGAGGCAGTACGAGGGGAGGGAGCACACCTCTATAATAAATCGGGGGAACGCTTTATGCTGGCAAAGCATCCGCTGGCAGAGCTTGCGCCCCGAGATGTAGTGGCACGCGAAATCTTCCATCAAATAGAAGCCGAGGGAGGGGATAGTGTTACCCTCTCCTTGCGTCATCTTGATGCCGAGCATATACGCCATCGCTTCCCCACCATCGCCCAACATTGTACCGATATAGGGTTGGATCTTACCCAAGAGATACCCGTAGCTCCGGCAGCTCACTATACCGTGGGAGGAGTGGCAACGGACCTTAATGGAGCTACGTCTGTACGACAACTCTATGCGGTGGGAGAAGTTGCCTCTACGGGCGTGATGGGTGCCAATCGCTTAGCTTCTAATTCCCTTGTTGAGTGTCTTGTTTTTGGCAAACGCATCGCAGACCACATCCATCAGCACCCCTATCCTCAATCTCTTCCTTCGGAGTCTCCATTACTCCACCGAGAATTCCCCCTCTCTTCGGTAGCTCAAGAGCAAGAGTGGAGAGAACAGTATGGGAGGGACTACATGCTACAACTAGGGAAGTTGCTCATGAAGCACGTGGGGATTGTACGCACAGAAGCCTCTCTCTCTACCGCTTTAGAGGAGCTCGATAGGCTTATCTCGGAAATCTCATCTCCTGCGCAACAACTCTTATCTGCCACTGTTGTTTCCCAAAGACTACACCTAGCTCGTTGTTTGGTAAGGGCGGCTCTCGAACGAAAAGAGAGCCGAGGTGGGCACTTCCGCAGTGACTACCCCGAGACACTCCCCAACGACAAAGCATATCATTCCCTCATTACTCAAGAGAGTATAAAACAAGTATTTACGACTTCCAGTCTGGTTTCTCTATGAAAGCAACTCACGACGAATTAGAAAAAATAGATCGTCTCATCGATCTTGCCTTTGACGAAGATATTGCTCAAGGCGACCTTACCACAGAATCGATCTTCCCCGACGTAACTGAGGCAACAGCACTCCTCACTGCCAAAGCCCCCGGCATTATCTCGGGTATTGAGATAGCCCAACGAGTACTCGACAAGCGTGGGAGCAACAAGGTAGAACTCTTCGTAAATGACGGAGACTCCGTACAGAAGGGAGATAAAATTATGGCCATCACCGCCTCTTATGCTACCCTCCTTACCGCCGAGCGACTTCTCCTAAATTTTATGCAACGGATGTCCGGTATCGCTACCGAAACGCACCGCTATGTGGCCGCTTGCGAAGGCACCAATACGCATATCCTGGATACGCGCAAGACAGCTCCCGGGCTGCGACTTCTCGATAAAATGGCGGTGAGACACGGAGGTGGGCGCAATCATCGTATGGGCTTGTACGATATGATTATGCTCAAAGACAACCACATCAAGGCTGTGGGGAGCATCACAAAGGCGGTAGAGATGGTACACTCTCAACTTCCCCTCTCCGTTAAGGTAGAGGTAGAGACCACCTGCCTCCAAGAGGTAGAAGAGGCTCTCTCTGCCGGTGCAGACATTATTATGCTAGACAATATGAGCAACGAAGCCATGCTGGAGGCCGTACGTTTGATCAATCATCGCTGCGCAGTGGAGGCCTCGGGCAACATGACTCTCGAGCGCATCCGTGAGGTAGCAGCATTGGGGGTAGACTACATTAGTGTAGGGGCTCTGACTCACTCCGTAAAGGCTCTCGACATTAGCATGAACTTTATACAATAAGATTTTTACCTCAACCAAAAGGGATAGAAAATGAATAACAACGAAGACGTTAAGGCTCTTGCAGAAGAGATTGCACAACTGAAGAAAGAGCGTGATGCTGTTATACTTGCGCATTATTACGCTCGTCCGGAAGTGCAGGCTATTGCCGATATACTGGGCGACTCCTTGGCTTTATCCCAACTCGCAGCCACCACAAAGGCAAAGGTGATTGTATTCTGCGGAGTCCATTTTATGGCAGAGACGGCAGCAATTATCTCTCCTGAGAAGAAAGTGCTCATCCCCGTAGAGAATGCCGGATGCTCCCTAGCCGAGAGTGTTACAGCCGCAGGGCTGGCAACCTGGCGCAAATACCACCCCAATGGTCTTATTGTAAGCTACGTAAATACATCGGCTGCCGTAAAAGCAGAAACGGACTACTGTGTAACGAGTGCCAATGCCCTCAAGGTGATAGAGACGTTGCCCCTCGATGTACCCATCCTCTTTGGTCCGGACAAGAACCTAGGGGAGTACATCAACCTCAAAACAGGGCGTAATATGGATATTTGGCAGGGCGATTGCTATGTACACAGACACATTACCAGCGAGCTCATCCGCGAGTATCTTGAGCGTTATCCCAATGCAGATATTCTCATCCATCCGGAGTCGGTTGCTTGTGGAGACAAGGGTATTCTAGAGCACCCTCGCTGCTTTGTTGGCTCTACCTCTGGCATCCTAAAGCATCCGGCACAAAGCGATAAAAAGCAATTTGTGGTAGCCACCGAAAAGGAAGCTATTACGGAACTCGTACACCAATATCCTCACCTCGAGTTCATCCCTATCACCCGAGAGCACTACTGCGAGTATATGAAACTCACCACGCTTACCGACCTACGCGATGCCCTCCGAGACGAGAAGCATGTAGTGACAATCGATCCTAAAGTGCGAGAGCGAGCCTTGCTACCCATCCAGCGGATGCTAGCTATAAAGTAATCAGTCCAATGCCCTTCCTTCTCTCCAGAAGGAGGGCTCTATTTTAATAAATAGTGGCTTTGAGAGGAGTCTGCTATAAGGTTTTAGCGTTAATTGGTACCTTTGCAAAAGAGAGACTAGTACAACGGAAGAATCTCATAGAAGTATCTCTGCCTCAAAAACGAACAAAGTAGTATGAAACAATCCAGTCAACTCATCTTAGCATGCATCTCAGCCCTGCTACTAGGAAGTGGTCTCTGGGGCTGTCAATCACGGCAAAAGCCACAACCGCCCTATGTACCCAATGGAGCGGGAGATGCCTCTCTACTAGAATGCCCCAAAGTGCGTGGGCGTCAAGGGGATTTTTTCATTACGCATCGGGTAAACAATGGTACACGAGTAAACTATTCGCTTGAGTACGATATCAAGTTGCATCATGCCCTTTGGGTCTGCTTTAGCTTCGACAACTACACCAAACAAATCAACGGTAAGCGCAGCAATGCTTGGGCATGGGATCCTTTTATTCCGGCCCAATACGAAGTAAATGGCAGCTCATTCAAAGGATACGACCGAGGGCACCTGGTAGCATCCCACGACCGAATATTCTCAGACGAGGCCAACCGACAAACGTTCTACTACTCCAATATGAGCCCCCAGAAAGCCGCCTTTAACCAGGTCGCTTGGCGACAACTTGAGGAGGTGGTGCAGAAGTGGGCTCGCAACGAAGCTGTAACCGATAAGATGTATATTGCCAAGGGGGGGACTCTCGCTCCCGAAGGTATCTATCCTACCCTCTCGGGCGGTAAGATTGCCGTTCCCCGCAACTATTGGATGGCCATTCTCGTAGAAAAAGACGGAGAGTGGAGGTCTCTTGGCTTCTGGATTAGCCATGAAAATAGTCAAAAACTAAAGGGAGGATTAGCTCCTTTGGCCTGCTCCATAGACGAGCTTGAGGATAAAACGAACTTCGACTTTTTCCCAAACCTCGAAGACAATATTGAACAAAAGGTAGAGGCTATAGACCCCAAAGATTACTCAAATCTCTGGCCCGGTCTATAACCCATTCCCCACTATACATTTTCCGAAAGAAAGAGAGAAATGAATTTAATTGTAGAGAAGAAATACTTCTCCCAAAACGTAGCTATGCTGCGTATTGAGGCTCCGCGTATTGCCAAAGCTAGGCGTGCAGGTAACTTTGTAATAGTGCGTGCCGATGCTCATAGCGAGCGCATTCCTCTAACCATTGCAAGTGCAGACCTCAACCAAGGAACCATTACTTTGGTAGTACAAGGTGTGGGACAATCGTCCAAGAAACTTATTGCCCTCAACGAAGGAGACTACGTACACGATGTGGTAGGTCCCCTTGGGCAGGCTACTGAAATAGAGAAAGTGGGCACTGTTGTATGTGCCGGAGGGGGTGTTGGTGTTGCCCCGTTGCTCCCCATCGTAGAAGCCTTTCATGCAGCCGGCAACAGAGTAATTGTAGTACTAGCAGCTCGTACCAAAGATCTCGTCATACTAGAGAAGGAGATGCGCCAAGCTAGCGACGAAGTCCTCATTATGACCGATGATGGTTCACTTGGGAAAAAGGGACTCGTAACTGAGGGCGTAGAGGAAATAATCCAAAGAGAAAAGGTAGATAAGTGCGTGACCATCGGCCCTGCCATTATGATGAAATTTGTCTCCGCTCTCACGGCAAAGTACCAAATCCCCACAATAGCTTCACTCAATACCATTATGGTAGATGGCACCGGGATGTGTGGAGCCTGCCGTGTAACTGTGGGAGGGAAGCGCAAATTCGTTTGCGTTGATGGACCGGAGTTTGATGCCCATCAAGTAGATTTTGATGAGCTATTGATGCGTCTTAATTCCTATAAAGACGTCGGTAAATAAACCTCTAATATCTACTACAATGGAAATGAATGAACTAATTGCCGAACGCCGAAAGCAAGCTTGGCGAGAAGAGCTACGCAAGAGCCACTCCCCCAAAGAGCGTACTGCCATAGCTCGTGCCCAAATGCCCGAACTAGACCCCAAGTACCGCATCACTACACTTACAGAAGAGGTAAATCAAGGGTTAACCGAGGAGCAAGCCCTTGTGGAGGCTCGTCGCTGTCTAGACTGTGCCAAACCAACTTGCATGGAGGGGTGCCCCGTCGGCATCCATATCCCCTCTTTCATAAAGGAAATAGAGCGCGGAAATTTTGCTGCCGCAGCTTCCACGCTACGAGAGACAACCAGTTTGCCTGCCGTTTGTGGTCGTGTCTGCCCTCAAGAGCGCCAATGTGAAAGCCGGTGCGTATACCAAACGATGAAGAAACCGGCTGTTGCCATCGGTTACCTAGAGCGATTCGCCGCAGATTGGGCTCGAGAGCACAATGCCGTTGAGATGCCAACCCTAGCCCCTCCCACGGGCAAAAAGATTGCTGTTGTGGGGAGTGGCCCTGCCGGATTGTCCTTTGCCGGAGATATGGCAAAGCTAGGGTACGAAGTGGTAGTATTCGAAGCTCTGCACGAAATTGGGGGCGTACTGAAGTATGGTATCCCCGAGTACCGTCTGCCCAATAAGGTGGTAGATGCGGAGATAGAGCTGCTCAAACAAATGGGTGTCTCCTTTGAGACCAATACCATAATAGGGGCTACCCTCTCGTACGACGACTTGCACGAGATGGGATTCTCGGGGCTATTCGTCGGCTCAGGAGCCGGGTTGCCCAACTTCATGAACATTCCCGGGGAAAACCTCATCGGCGTAATGTCTTCTAACGAATACCTAACGCGTGTAAACCTGATGAACGCAGGAGATCCTGATAGCGAGACCCCTGTTTTCCGCGGACAGCACGTAGCCGTGATAGGAGGCGGAAATACCGCTATGGATAGTGTACGTACAGCTAAGCGACTAGGGGCTGAACGCGCCATGATTGTGTACCGCCGTAGCGAAGAGGAGATGCCGGCGCGCCTAGAGGAGATAGCCCACGCCAAGGAAGAAGGGGTAGAGTTCCTAACGCTGCACAACCCTATCGAATATCTTGCCGATGAGAGGGGACACGTGGCCAAGATGCGCTTACAGAAGATGGAGCTAGGAGAACCCGACCCATCAGGGCGCCGTAAGCCGATACCTATAGAGGGAGCGATTGAGGAAATCCCTGTAGAGGTAGTTGTCGTCAGCATCGGGGTATCGCCCAATCCTCTTATCCCTAATACCTTCTCGGGACTTAACGTAACTCCCAAGGGTACCATCGTTGTGAACGAACTAGGAGCGACCGACTTGCCGGATGTGTATGCCGGAGGCGACATCGTACGAGGGGGCGCAACGGTCATCCTAGCCATGGGCGACGGTCGGCGAGCTGCAGCCAATATGCACCGCTACCTCTCCGGTAACTAAACCACAATGTTGTACGCCGGCGTACTGCTCCCACTAAGCCTAAGCGACTTTTACCACTACCGAGTGCCCCAGGAGCTTGAGGCGAAAGTGCGAGTAGGTATGCGCTGCGTCGTACAATTCGGAGCGAAGCGCATCTACGTAGGTATCATAGCGAGCCTCTCTCCTACGCTTCCATTGGGAGTGGAGACGCACAAGGTAAAGTCCTTAGGATACCTACCGGACGACGCTCCCATTATTTCCCAAGAAGAGATCGACTCGTGGCTCTGGGCTGCCCTTTACTACATGGCAACGCCGGGAGATCTGCTGCACGCGGCTCTGCCTGCCACGCTCCTACCCGAGAGCCGAACGGAGGTACTTATTGATTTCGAGCAAGCCGACTCCGACGCCTCCCTCGGGCGCACCGAGAGCGAAGTAATTGAGAATCTCCGCTCAATCACAGGCAAAGGGATCCACTTCGAAACCCTCTTGCAATACATCCCGGGGCGCAATAAACTCTCCGTTTTCGACCAGCTCGTAGCCCACGGCGTCCTCTCCCTAAAGGAGCGAGTACGGGGAGTAGAAAAAAGAATCGGGGAGCGATGGCTCTACCTAAACCCCAAGTACCAATCGGACGATGCTCTGAACCTGCTCTTGGATGCCTATAAGCGAAGGCCTGCTCGAACGCGATTGCTCTACCGCTTTGTGGAGCTTCTCCCCGACCAGGAGCATTCTCTCTCCGGCTCCGTCCGCGAAAAAGAACTGATCGCCGGGGATAGCAACCGACAAAACGCCCTGCGTTACCTCCTCTCCGAAGGGGTGCTGGAACGCTCCTTTCGGCAATATGCCTCTACCGACCGCCCTCCCGAGTATCGAATAGCCCCGAATCTTCCACCTTTGGAGAGCGATCGCCCCAACTACTACACCGCCGCAACGTACAGCGACGAACTGGAGCGAATCGGAGCCTACTCGGCCGCCGTGCTAGCCCGAGGGGGACGCGTGCTCCTTTTACTCCCTCAGAGTAGCGGATTAGAGGGCGACCTCCCCTCACTTTGCTCCCAACTAAAGCTCCCCGAAGAGACCCCGATCTATCTCTACACCAGCAGTCTATCCGACCGCGAACGAGCCTCCCTACGCTACCGCCTGACAGAGAGCGACGCCCCTCTTATCGTCGTAGGAAGTCGCATGGCGGCACTGCTTCCGCTGGAGGGGGTCAAACTCATCATCGTAGCCGAGGAGCAGGATCCTCTCTACAAGCAACAGGAGCCGGCACCTCGCTTCAATGCCCGAGACCTACTCGCCTACAGGGCTACCAAGAGCAAGATTCCCCTACTTCTCACCTCCGTAACGCCCTCCATGGAGACGTACCACAACGTCGCCCACGACAAATATGCCGCTACAGCGTCTCAGGAGTCGTTTACCCTAGCCACCTTTCGCACCATCGATTTGGACTACGAGCGCACGACTCGCCGCCTCAAGACGGGGACATTACTGAGCCTCCCCCTCCGAGAGGCCATCTCCGAGACGCTAAAGAAGGGTGAGAAGGTAGTTTTGGTAAGTGCTCGACGCGGATATGCGCCCTATATCTTGTGCCAGAAGTGCGGCAAGAGCATCCGTTGCCTGCATTGCGATGTAAGCCTCACCTACCATCAGATGGAGAATCGGCTCACCTGCCACTACTGCGGTTACAATCTATCACTACCGCCGCAGTGCCCACACTGTGGAGCGGATCGGGAGGAGCTGAAGAAGGTAGGATACGGTTCGGAACGCATTGAGGACGAACTAGCCACGCTCTACCCCGGGGAGGAGATTGTACGCATTGATGCCGATACGACCTCGGGCAAGGAAAAGCGAAGCCACATCCGAAGTGCGCTAGCGGAGGGGAAGGCCTCCCTCTACGTGGGTACTCAGATGCTCACACACTTTGCTCCGATTCAGGGGGTAGGACTGGTCGCAGTACCCCAACTTGATGCCATGCTCGCCCTACCCGACTTCCGCACAGACGAATTAGTCTTCGCCCTCCTCTACCGCCTGGCTGTAAAGTACCCCGAGGCTCTCATGCTCCTACAAACGAGTGATACGCAGCGTCCTCTCTTCGAGTATCTTGACATGCCCTCTCGCGAACTTAGGGAGAAGTACGCGGAGTTGGTACTACAGGAGCGCACATTTTTCGGCTTCCCTCCCTACGAGCGGATCATTCAGGTAGTAGTTAAAAGCACAAGGGAAGAAGATGCAATAGAGACGGCAACGCTCCTCTCCCGGCACTTCGGGAGCTACCCCGGACTAGCTCACGTATCCGCCCCCATCAAGCCCTATGTATCTCGCGTACGACTCATGTACATTCGGCAGATTACCCTCAAGTTGGCTCCCAACTACTCGGCAAGGCAGATTCGCGAAGCCTTAAAAAGCATCCTCCATCAGGTGGAGCGTACCTCGCTTTCTGCCCGACGCTCTCGTATCCTCTTCGACGTAGATCCCCTCTAAAAGGTGGCTCTGTGTCAGATTTTCGACCGAATCCTTGTACATTTTGAAAACATTTATTATACTTGTACTCAAATTGTATTCGAAGGAAGAAAAGCCAAGAAAATGCAACGCAGTGCCCTAGAGATAAAGTGTACATCACCAATCCCAAGGAGAGGTGCCGAAGCATTACAATCTAGTACTTGGCTCTCAAAAGAACCCCTGGTATGGAGTCCTTATCTACGAGCCCCACGCCAGGAGATCTCTTACTCTAGGCGCATCTTGGAGAGCCCAACGAATAACTCCCGGCAAAAGTTACACTCAAAATTCATTTAATCAGCAGAATTCATGGAAATTCCCTTTTCTGAAAACTACCGCATCAAGATGGTAGAACAGCTCCGCAAGAGCACACGACAAGAACGCGAAACGTGGATACGCGAGGCCAAATACAACCTCTTCAACCTACACAGCGAACAGGTCTTTATCGACCTCCTAACCGACTCCGGCACCGGCGCCATGAGCGACAAACAATGGAGCGCCATGATGCTGGGAGACGAGAGCTACGCAGGTGCGACCTCGTACTACAAAATGCGAAAAGCCATCCAAGAGATCCTCGGATTCGAGTACTTCCTCCCCACCCACCAAGGGCGCGCTGCCGAGAATGTACTCTACTCCACCATCGTAAAGGCAGGTGACGTAGTGCCTGGTAATTCGCACTTCGATACCACTAAAGGACATATCGAATTCCGTAAGGCAGCAGCCGTAGATTGCACTATAGACGCAGCGGCAGACACCCAGCTAGAGCTCCCCTTCAAGGGCGAAATGGACCTCGAAAAACTCGAGAAGGTGCTAAAGGAAACTCCCAAAGATCGCATCCCCTGCTGCGTACTCACCATAACGAACAATACCGCCGGCGGGCAACCCGTTTCGATGAAGAACATCCGCGAGACCAGCGAGTTGTGCCACAAGTACGGCATCCTCGTGCAGATAGACGGAGCACGATTCGCAGAAAATGCCTACTTCATCAAGACTCGTGAAGAGGGCTACAAGGATAAATCCATCAAGGAAATCGTGCGGGAGATGCTCAGCTACGGCGATATCATGACCATGTCCAGCAAGAAAGATGCCATCGTGAACATGGGCGGATTCCTCGCCTTCCGAGACAAAGAGCTATGGCGTCGCTGCCAGATGTTCTGCGTTATGAACGAAGGTTTCATCACCTATGGAGGTCTCTCCGGACGTGACATGAACGCCTTGGCTCAGGGGCTGGACGAAGGTACTGAGTTCGATACGCTCGAAACACGCATCGAACAGGTCGCCTACCTAGGGCGCAAGCTCGACGAATACGGCATCCCCTATCAGCGTCCGGCAGGAGGGCACGCCATCTTCCTCGACGCTAAGAAGATCCTTACCCACGTACCCAAAGAAGAGTTTATCGCACAGACGCTGGGTATAGAACTCTACCTAGAGGCCGGCATACGTGGGGTAGAGATCGGATCCATCCTAGCCGACCGCGACCCAGTCACACGCGAGAATCGCTATCCGCGTCTGGAGCTGCTGCGTCTTGCCATTCCACGCCGTACCTACACCAATAATCACATGGATGTAATCGCGGCCGCCGTGAAGAATGTGTTCGATAGGCGAGAAAGCATTACAAGGGGCTACGTAATCACAGAAGAACTCCCCGTGATGCGTCACTTTACCGTAGAGCTGGCTCCTGCTAAGTAATAGTAACTCTTCTTGGAGGTTCTGCCTCCAAATACAGAAAGCCCTCGATAGTTCTGATCATCTATCGGGGGCTCTTTTATTTCTCTAGGCGGAAAGTCCAAGATCAATGCGGGAGGGCTGCAAAGATGGGTTCTCGCCAAAAGCCCGGGTAGCTCTTCGAGACGACCGAAGCATCCGTGTACTGCACTTGGGGGTAAAGGAGGCTCGCAAGAGACCACGCCATAGCCATCCGATGATCCTCCGCCGTATCCACGAGGATAGTACGCTGCGCCTCCACGGGTGAGAATGCACCATCCCATGCCAAAGAATCCTCCCCCTCGTCTAAATGAAATCCAAAGAGGGCCGCTGTCTCTACAAGCTGGCGCAGGCGGTCACTCTCCTTCAGGCGCAAAGAGGCTACCCCTTGCATCAGAAAAGGCTGCCGGCGCATGAGAGCCGTCACCACCAGCGTGGGAACAAGATCCGGCACCTCGTTAAGCCCCTCCGGAGTGTAACACGTCAAACGGGGCACATCGATAGGGATAAGTTCTACACCTCCCCCCTCTAGGAATCGAGCCTCAACTCCCAAAGGGCGCATAAAGCCGACAATAGCCTTGTCCCCCTGCCTATCGGACGCCCGAAGAGAAGGTAAGAAAACAGGACGACGGGACACAGCACTCCAACCGAAAGCGTAGGATGCGGCACTCCAATCCATCTCCGGAGCCTGCGCCATCTTGAGCAACCTATCGCCACTATAGCCTCCGGGCCTTACCACAACCCCGGTTTCTGTATAGCTCCAATCCGCCCCGGCCTCTCTCATCATAGCGAGGGTCAGTTCGATATATGGGTAGCTATTGCCTCGCCTCGAGAGCTCAGGGATGGAGAAAGGAGCCGAAAAGTAGGGAGCAACCATCAACAGAGCACTGATAAACTGACTACTTTTCCTATCGAATGTACTCGAAAGCGTCCCTCCGCATAATGGTCGGGACGGAGGATATATAGTAAGGGAATCGTGAGCTTTGTCTTCTCTCCACTCCCCTCGAATGTCCGCGCCCAAAGCTTTGAGCTCGTCCAGCAAAGGGCGTAGAGGGCGGTTCTTTAGGCGTGTTGTACCCGTTATCTGCAAAGGCCTCTCGGTCACCACAGCAGCCAACGCCGTTACAAAGCGAAGTACCGTACCGGCAGCTCCTACATCAAGCAGGGTAAAGGAGGCATCGGGAGACGGTACCGTCTCCGTCCTACTCGCCATCTTCTGAAGCACACAACACATAATACGCACATCATCTGGGCAGTCTTCCCAATCTCGTTGCGAGAAGAGAGCCTCCCGAACACGAGGGAATACCCCCGCCAGATAAGCCATTATCAGCAATCGATTCGCATTACTCTTGGCGATGGGGAGGTGTTTGATCTGGTCCATTTTGGTCTAAAAGAAGGGACAAGGCTAGGAATTTAGCCCTTCGTGTGCAACTTGTAATCTATACAATTTGGCGTAAGCGCCATTGAGCGCCAGCAACTCAGAGTGAGAGCCCTGCTCCACAATAGTACCGTGGTCTAGCACGCAGATAACATCAGCATCCACAATAGTAGAGAGCCTATGAGCTATGACAATGGTAGTACGATCACGCAAAAGGTGTTCGATAGCATCCTGCACGAGACGCTCGCTTTCGTTGTCTAGGGCAGACGTTGCCTCGTCTAAAATAAGAATTGGAGGGTTCTTGAGAATGGCACGAGCGATGCTTAGACGCTGGCGTTCGCCCCCACTGAGTTTATTCCCTCGGTCTCCAATGTTAGTTTGATAGCCCTCCGGGAGACGAGAGATAAAGCCGTGCGCATTGGCAATAGTGGCTGCATGCTCCACCTCCTCCTGCGTCACACTGAGAGGGGCAAATGCTATATTATTGTAAATGGTATCGTTAAAGAGAATAGGCTCCTGATTAACGTTCCCAATAAGTGCACGCAAATCACGCACTGTCACCTCCCGAATATCGGTACCATCTATGGTTATATTCCCCTCCGTAACATCCCAAAAACGAGGGATCAAATCGACCAAGGTACTTTTCCCCGATCCCGAGCTTCCCACCAAGGCTACCGTCTGTCCTTTTTTAATAGTCAGATTGAGATTGGAGAGCACTCGCGTATGGGCATCGTAACCAAAAGAGACATTCTCAAAGCGAATCTCCCTCTCAAAGCGGAGTTCCTTAGGCTCTTCGGGGTCTTTTATTGGGTTGTCCACCTCCAAGATACGCTCAATACGCTCCATGGAGGCAAGCCCCTTCTGTACGGAATAAACAGCCTTACTAAAATCTTTAGCCGGGTTAATGATGTTGTAAAAGACAATAAGGTAGTATATGAAAACGGGAGCAGAGATAATACTGCTTCCACCCAAAATGAGACTTCCTCCATACCACAAAATGATGGCAATAGAGGCGGTTCCCAAGAATTCACTCACGGGGTGTGCCAATTGCTGACGGCGGTAGACACTTGAGACAAGCCTCCTATATTCCTCATTAGAAGTCCGAAAGCGAGTGCGAATCTTCTCCTCAGCACCAAAAGCCTTGACAATGCGAAGCCCCCCGAGCGTCTCCTCTACTTGAGACATAAGGGCACCCCAGCGATTCTGGCTCTCTAGGCTCTGACGCTTGAGTTTCTTACCAATAAGCCCCATAATATACCCTGCAGGAGGCAGTACAATTATGACGAACAAAGTAAGCTGCCAGCTGAGTAAGAATAGAGCCAATATGTAGATCAAGAGAAGTATCGGGTTCTTGATGATCATTTCTAGAGAGTCCACAATCGTAGACTCAACATCCGTTACATCCCCCGATATGCGAGCAAGAATATCCCCCTTATGCTCATCACTCATAAAAGACATGGGGAACGCCGTTATCTTGTCGTTGAGAAGATTACGCAAGTCACGCACTACCCCCGTACGCACCGGGACCAACAACCAAAGTCCCAAATAATTAACCCCTACCTTAGCAAGGGTCATCCCCACCAGGTAGAGGCACAAAATAAGCAGTGTGGTACTTGCTCCGTGCTGGTGAATCAGTTGCTCTACATAGTAACTGAAGTTATTCATCAGGGCATTACCCCATGCAGAGATGGTAGAGAAGCCCTCAAAAGAAATCTCGCTCAAGGGCTGATACGTATGCTCACCCTCCTCCATCCCAAACAGGATACGAAGAATGGGCATGATGAGCGAAAAAGTAAGAAGGTTGAGTAACGTTGCTAGTACATTCGCAGAGATACTCCCCCCCAAATACCCCTTATAGGGGGCTACATATCGTCGGATTACGGAGCGATAAGATACCATTTAGAACAGCACAAACAGAGACGAGAGAGAGAAGAAAAGGAGAATATAGCTAGCAAAGAGATAACTATCAAGACGATCTAGTACTCCACCATGCCCGGGAATGATGTTGCCGGAATCCTTTACTTTAGCCTGACGCTTGAGCACGGACTCAAAAAGATCTCCCAAGGTCCCCAACACAACGATAAGTAACGCAAATATTGCTTTTGACAATGCTTCCATCAAGCGATCACCTCCACCTACTATTATATCCGTACGACTCAAGGGAGAGAAGCCGAAACAATCAAAACAACAATCGGCCATCTCCGTAGAAAAATACCCGAATAAAGCCCCCACAAGGATAGAGAGCACCAAACCTCCGATGAGCCCCTCAACGCTCTTTTTGGGAGAAACAGCAGGATACAATTTGTGCTTCCCCAAAAGAGACCCCACTAGATATGCCCCTGTATCATTCACCCATAAGATAACGAAAAGGAATAGAATCACAGCCCCTCCCATGAGGTAACTAAATAAAGAGGTCAGGACCATAGGCAACGTTATATAGAGCTGCCCTACTAACACATTCCCTATCGAACGAACTGCCCCCTTCTCCAAATCTGAGAAGATGGTACGAGCCACTATATAGAAGATGTAGAAAAGATAGAAGAAGATGAGAGCAACCCCAACAAGATAGAGGTCTGGAGCTAAAAAACAATAGGGGGAAAGCACGGCACATACCGAGGCTATCACATCCAAAGTAGTGCGGAAGGGATGGAGACGATTGACCTTAGTCAGCAAATTGTACTCTACAATCATTGCCCCTGTAAAGAAGGAAAAGAGCAAGATGCGCAACAAGGGATTCTCCCACAAAAGGGAAGAGATGATGAGGGCCACATAAACAAATCCGGAAAGAGACCGGACGAGGAGGTTTTTCTTATCAAGAGCCATATGTAGAGAACTATTGATCGATACGATATATTTACTTATTCATAATCAAAGCCGACAGTAAGCTCCAACCGAGAAGAAGAGGCTCACTATCGACTTTTAGAGATGCTAATTAGAGGTGAAATGGAGGCGGTACAGAGCTTGGAGCTTCGCCTTCGGGCGGTTGCTGTTCTCCTCCGGCCTCAGAGGGTTCTTCACTCTGAGAGGACTCAGATGGTGCCTCGGTAGATTTTGCTGCGAGCAACAATTCATCCGAACGAGATGCCCAAAGGCGTTTGCCAAAGATTGCTTCTACATCCTCAGTGTAGATCACCTCGCGCTCTAGCAGTTGCTGATAGAGGCGGTGATGCCCCTCTGTTTTTTCTCGAAGCAACTGCTTAGCCCTCTCGTATTGCTCTGCAATGATGCGAGAGACTTCTTGGTCAATTACTTCTGCTGTATTCTCACTATATGGCTTCTGGAATGAGTAGTCCCCCCCCTGCTCATGATAGTTTATATTCGGTAGTTTCTCGCTCATACCATAGTACACAACCATAGCATAGGCAATACGTGTTACACGTTCCAAGTCATTGGCAGCTCCCGTAGAGATACGGCCCAAGAAGAGCTCTTCGGCAGCACGTCCGCCCAAGAGACTACAAATCTCGTCCAGCAGTACTTGAGTATGTGTAATCTGTCTCTCCTCTGGCATATACCAAGCGGCACCAAGGGCTTTCCCTCGGGGAACAATGGTTACCTTGACCAATGGATTACCATATTGGAGGTGCCAGCTGACAGTAGCGTGACCAGCCTCGTGGATGGCAATGCTCAAGCGCTCCTCTTCCGTTACAATACGATTCTTTTTCTCTAAGCCACCGATAATACGATCGACAGCATTCATGAAGTCCTCTTTTGTGATGACACTCTTCTCGTGTCTTGCAGCAATAAGGGCAGCTTCGTTACATACATTGGCAATATCCGCACCCGAGAAACCCGGGGTTTGGCGTGCCAGTTGCTCCACATCACAATCTCGGTCTAATCGCAAACTACGCATGTGCACGGCAAAGATCTCCTTGCGGTCATTTATATCGGGGAGGTCTACCGAGATTTGTCTATCGAAACGTCCTGCACGGAGTAAGGCGCTATCGAGTACATCTACGCGGTTGGTCGCAGCCAAGACAATCACGCCACTATTCGAACCAAAGCCGTCCATCTCGGTAAGTAATTGGTTGAGCGTGCTCTCCCGTTCGTCATTACCGCCCATATTGCTATTGCGCCCACGGGCTCTCCCCACGGCATCAATTTCGTCGATAAAGACAATACAAGGAGCCTTGCTCTTTGCTTGGGCAAATAGATCGCGTACACGGCTAGCACCCACCCCCACAAACATCTCCACAAAGTCGGAACCCGACATAGAGAAGAAGGGTACGTGAGCCTCTCCAGCCACAGCTTTGGCGAGTAATGTCTTCCCGGTTCCCGGGGGGCCAACCAAAAGGGCTCCCTTAGGGATCTTCCCCCCCAAAGCGGTGTATTTACTCGGGTCTTTGAGGAAATGCACAATTTCTTCGATCTCTTGCTTTGCCTCGTGTAGCCCTGCTACATCTTTGAAGGTTACGTCAATATTTGTCTTATCGTAGAGTTGCGCTTTGGCCTTACCTACATTGAAAATACCACCTCCACCGGCAGCTCCTCCTTTGCCTCCGGCATTCATCCTACGCATGATCACGATCCAAAAGACGATGAGGATAATCATCGGGAACCAATTGAGCAGGAAGGCGGTTAAGCTGAATCCTCGGCTTACATATTTCACCTCGGTCTTGAGGCCAGCCTTCTCGTAGAAGTCTGCAAAATTATCGACAGAGGGTATTTGAGTGGATACAACGTAGCGATCGTTTTGCTGGAAACCGGGAAGATAGGATTTTCGCAGTGCAAGGAGCTCTTGCTTAGTATAGACTTGAGACAGTTTGTCTTTCTTCACAACAGCCTCTACCTTATCCCCTTCTCGATGTACCGTAATACTCTCAAAAACTTCTTCTTTAGCAACTCTCTGGAACTCATTCCAACTCAGCTCTTTACTGCTACCAGAGGAGCGCATAAAGAAGATCCCGAGTAGAGAAACTGCTACCAAGAGGTATATCCACAAGGGGTTAAACCCCATTTTGCGCTTATTATTTCCTGATGAAGGGTTATTCCTATATTTTGCCATTCTTTCGTTATCTCTCGTTTTTATTCATTGCACCTAGCTTACACACTCAATAAGACAAATACCATGCCAATATGTTTAACGCCCTATGGACGCCAGCACCCTAAGAAAGTTGCCTCCCAAAATAGCACGTAACTCTTCTTTTGTATGCCCACGGCGCAATAGTTCAAGCGTCAAGTTGATCAGATCATGACTTCCTTGGCACCCTATAAGTCTGCCGTCTCCATCAAAATCGGAACCTATACCTACGGCTTGTACTCCTGCAATCTCTATAATATGCTCAATGTGATCAACAGCTCTCTGTACCGTTGCCTCCTCTTCCTTTTCTGCAATAAAGCCTGCATAGAGACAGACCTGTACTACACCACCGGCCGCAGCAATTGCCTTGATATGCTCATCGCTAAGGTTGCGAGGATGGGGGCAAAGGGCGTAGCACGATGAGTGACTTGCAATAATAGGCTGCGAAGATAGTGCCAAGACATCCGCCACAGTCTCAGGGGCTGCATGCGAAATATCCACCAAAATACCAAGACGATTCATTTCTTGCACCACCTCTCGACCAAAGGCACTCAGCCCGTGATGGCGGTGCTCGCTATGCCGTGCGGAATCGCAAATCTCGTTATCTCCATTATGGCACAGCGTGATATAACAAACTCCTAAGTCTCTAAAACGCTGAATAATAGATAGGTCTCGACCTATCGCATACCCATTCTCTATGGCGGGGACTAGGCTGCAAAGCCCTTGTTTGTGACATGACCTTATCTCCTCTAGAGAGGTAGCCACTCTGCCTAAAGAGGGATGAGCCGAACCATACTTATGTATTTCCTCGAGCTTCTGGAGCGCATACCGCTGTGCTCTCGTATGCCCCTCCTCCGTACATTCTCCCTGAGGCAAATAGGCTGCCATAATCGTAGAAGCCACCTTACCCACCCTCATTTTTTGCAAATCAACGAGTGTATCTCCCCAATGCGATAGATCTGTATTTGAAGAGAAAAACATGGGAGTATCGGTGTGCGAATCTAGCACAACGGCCGATTGGTGGAGTGATTTGGCTTGAGCGTAAAGGCGAGCTTCTTGCACTAAGTAAGTGAATAGGCCACGCATACACTGCCCCTCGGGTTGACGCACAAGGTGCTCAGGATGCCACTGCACCCCTAAGAAATTTTTGTATGGGAGGGCTGTAGCAGCCTCTACTATTCCATCCGAAGAGTGAGCCAATGCTCGCAAGCCCACTGCTAATTCGCCCAAAGCTTGATGGTGCAGACTATTCACCATCAGCTCGTCGCCGGGTGCAAGGCCCAAGACCTGCACTAATGGGTTGTCCCCTTCTGCAAGGCGAATAGTATGACACCCCACCTCTTTATCCATCTTAGGATCATGCCCAATAGATGGTTGGGGGTACTCCGTAGCAATATCTTGGATTAGGGTTCCCCCCATTGCTACATTATATATTTGTAAGCCACGACAGATCCCAAGAATAGGGGTATTACGACGTGAAGCCTCTAATATCAAAACTAACTCAAAACGATCGCGCCAGACATCTATTGATCCGACCTCACGCGTGAGTTCCTTACCCATAAAGGGAGAGTGAATATCTCCTCCCCCCGTAAGCAACAAGCCATCTAGGGAGTCGAGTAGTTCTCCCAAATGCGCCGTAGTATGCTCTGTTGGCAGCAATATGGGGAGCCCTCCGGCCTGCAATATAGCCTCAGAATAGGCTTCATTTACAGAGTTACCAGCTTCCGTATGGTGACAAGTTAGCCCAATCAAAGGCTTTCGCCCCTTGGGAGACGGATTGCTATCAGCCGTCTCGTACAAGGAGCGAAGCATAGGAGATAGGTCAGTCCAAGAAGATGAACTAAGCGTCGATGCGAGCATAGGTAGCGTTATCTTCGATAAACTCCCGACGAGGAGGTACATCCTCTCCCATGAGCATCGAGAACGTGCGGTCTGCACTCGCCGCACTCTCTATGGTGATCTGCTTTAGAATGCGATTTTCGGGATTCATGGTTGTCTCCCAAAGTTGCTCTTCCATCATCTCCCCAAGACCTTTGTAACGCTGTACATGCACGCGGCTTTCGTTGCCATCGGCATACTTATCGATAAAAGCCCTACGCTGCTGCTCCGTCCAGCAATAAGCCTGCTCCTTACCCTTACGACAGAGATAGAGAGGAGGTGTAGCCAAATAGACATATCCGTTATCTATAAGGGAGCGCATATTGCGGAAGAAGAAAGTAAGAATCAAAGTAGCGATATGACTGCCGTCCACATCGGCGTCGGTCATAATAATAATCTTGTGGTAACGAAGTTTGGAGAGGTTAAGGGCTTTGCTATCCTCTTCTGTACCAATAGTAACTCCAAGAGCGGTATATATATTGCGAATCTCTTGGCTATCAAGCACTTTATGCTGCATAGCTTTCTCCACATTGAGGATCTTCCCTCGCAAGGGTAGGATAGCTTGGTACATGCGGTCACGCCCTTGCTTTGCCGTTCCACCTGCCGAGTCCCCTTCCACTAAGAAGATCTCACACTTGGCAGGGTCTTTGCTTGTACAGTCCGAGAGCTTACCGGGTAGACCACCTGCGGCTAGCGGGCTTTTGCGAAGCACCAATTTACGAGCATTCGCTGCGGCATGACGAGCCTGAGCTGCGAGCACTACCTTATCAACAATTGCCTTAGCCTGCTGTGGGTGCTCCTCTAGGTAGATCGCAAGGGCTTCGCTTACAGCACTCTCTACAATACCGATTACCTCGCTATTCCCCAGCTTGGTTTTCGTTTGTCCCTCAAACTGAGGCTCTGCCACCTTAATGCTGATTACGGCCGTGAGCCCTTCGCGGAAGTCGTCGCCCTCCACGTTTACTTTTACCTTCTCAAGCATTTTAGAGTCCGTAGCATACTGCTTGAGAGTACGAGTGAGGGCACGGCGGAAACCGGTTAGATGCGTCCCCCCCTCTATGGTATTAATATCATTAACATAGGAGTATACATTCTCCTGATAGTCTTGGTTGTAGGTCATTGCCACCTCGATGGGCACCTCTCCTTTGTCATTCTTGATATGAATAACATCGTCTAGCAAATTGACCTTACTCTGATCGATGAAACGCACAAACTCCTTGAGACCATCCTCTGAGTAGAAAACCTCTGTCAAGGGATTCCCCTCCTCATCTCGCTGACGCAAATCAGTAAGAGAGAGGCGAAGTCCAGCATTCAAGAAGGCCAACTCTCGCAGGCGGTGCGCTAAGATCTTAAACTGATAGGTAGAAACCGTAAAAATGGTATTATCCGGAGTAAAGGTAACCGTAGTACCTGTGCGGTCGCTTTCTCCCACCTCTTTTACAGAGTAGAGCGGCTTGCCCTTAGAAAACTCTTGCACAAAATGCTTACCATCTCGGTAAACATCGGCTCTAAGATGCGTAGATAGAGCATTTACGCAAGAGACCCCTACCCCATGGAGACCACCGGATACCTTATAGGAGCCTTTGTCAAACTTACCCCCGGCATGCAATACGGTCATTACCACCTCTAGGGCACTACGCCCCTCTTTGGGGTGGATATCCACAGGGATACCACGGCCGTTATCCTCTACAGAGATCGAATTATCCTCAAGGATCGTAACCTTGACATCTGTACAATACCCTGCAAGAGCTTCGTCAATGGAGTTGTCTACCACCTCATAAACAAGGTGATGCAACCCTTTCTCACTGATGTCGCCAATGTACATGGCAGGGCGTTTGCGCACGGCCTCCAACCCTTCAAGGACCTGAATACTACCGGCAGAATACTCTTGCTGCTCCGTTGACTTATTATTTTCGTCGCTCATAGTGCTCTCTTGCTTTCTTCTTCAAAAAAGGTGCCCTACACCCTATTTCTTAGGAATAGGCACACCTATCAATATCTCTACAAAGATAGCGAAATATTACTATTCTGACAAATGATTACAGGTGAAAAATCCCGCATTCACCCCACTCCACACGGCATAAAACAAAGTATAACAGAGTCGCAGCACACACCTCTCTCCGAAGAAGGGAAATAGCATCTTCAGAGCTCCTAAAGGGAACTGACCAAAAACTCTAGGAAATCTAGCCAGAAAGAGAGGGACAAACCGGCTGAAAAAAGAAAATTTACTACCCAAGAAAAAGAAAATCCGCAGCCTATTTCCCTTTTGAGAATAGGCTGCGGAGTAAACTCACCACTCGGCGAGAGCAAACTCTAAAAGCAAGTTACTCTCGGGGAGATAGGGGACGGAGGATTAGTCCTCGGGGAGTTGCTCAATCTCTCTAATCCACATTGAGCTAACAGCATCGCTAGGCATACGCCATTCTCCTCGGGGAGAGAGACTTACCGCTCCCACCTTAGGTCCATCGGGCATACAATTACGTTTGTACTGCTGGCTGAAGAAGCGGCGGAAGAAAAGTAGCATATAACGCTTAATCATCGAGGGAGGATAGATGCCCTCAAACGCTACACGTGCAAGATAGAATATCTTACTCGGCTGATTCTTCTTAAAGAGGAAGTGATAGATAAAGAAGTCGTGCAACTCGTAGGGGCCAATTGCCTCCTGCGTCTTCTGGTGGGGTTCGTCTCCATTAACTCCCGGTATCAATTCGGGACTAATGGGAGTGGCAACCACATCAAGAAGCGTCTTTTTGAGCACCTCATCTCCATGCGAAAGCACTCGAGCATGCCAATCAATAATGAGTGCAACAGAGGTTTTGGCAACGGTTGCATTGACCGAATACATCGACATATGGTCCCCATTGTAGGTACACCAACCAAGGGCAATCTCCGAGAGGTCTCCCGTACCAATCACAGGGGCATTATAGCGATTGGCAATATCCATTAGCAGCTGGGTACGCTCGCGAGCCTGTACATTTTCGTAGGTGGTATCATGCACTTTGGGGTCATGCCCGATAGCGGCAAAGTGTTGCATACATGCCTCCGTAATATCAATTTCTTGCAGGGTAACGCCCAAATGCCTCATCATCTTATGCGCATTCTCCCGAGTGCGCATAGAGGTGCCAAAGCCGGGCATCGTAACCCCAATTATGTTACTATGGGGCAAGCCGAGTATGTCAAAAGCTCGTACTGTAACAAGCAGGGCCAATGTAGAGTCGAGACCTCCGGAAATGCCAATGACGGCATGCTCTGCCTTCATGTGACGCAACCGCTGTACCAACCCACAAACCTGGATTTGGAACATCTCTTCGCAACGCTCGTCGGGGTCTACACCCGTAGGCATAAAGGGATTGCGCTCGATGGGACGATCCACCGGTGCAGACTCCTCTTCGCTCCTGAGGGCAAAAGGAATCTCCGTTAGCTCCTCTTGGGTAAAATGGGAGACGGCCGACTTGAAACTACTATTGAGGAGTCGCTCCGTCTGTACGTGAGACACGTCGATATCGCTCACGATCATTCGCTCGCAATACTCGAAGCGTTTCATCTCCTTTACAATCTTCCCGATCTCAGAAATAAAGGCCTTACCCGTGTAAACGAGGTCGGTAGAGCTCTCTCCATATCCGCACGAAACATAGACGTAACCACACAATCCTTGAGAAGACAATCCGCTGATAATGGAGCGCAAATAGTTGTGCTTACCGGCATTCTCATTGCTGGCCGATAGGTTAAAAATAATGTGTGCGCCATAGAGGCTGAGGCGAGTACCCGGGGTATAGGGCGTCCACATATCCTCGCATATCTCGATACCAATCCCCACTCTTCCGGAGCGGAAAAGGATGTTACGGCCTATGGGCACGATATGATCGCCTATCCTTACGGTCTTGTATTGAAGGACATCACTGGGGGAGAACCAACGCTTTTCTTGGAACTCCCGATAGTTGGGGAGGTAGGTTTTGGGAATAGCTCCTAGGATACGACCTTGCTGGAAGACCACAGCACTATTGAAAAGTTTCTCTTCCACTCGCACGGGCATCCCCACAATTACAAGCGCATGGGTATCAGCCGTATCTTGCACCAATTGACAGAGGGCTGCATTAGCCTCGTCTAGGAGGAAAGGCTGCAAAAAAAGGTCACCACATGTATACCCCGTAACGGACAACTCGGGGAAGGTGACAATCTCCACCCCTTGTGCATCCGCCTGATGCACCATTTCGCTGATGCGCTCTACGTTGTAGTAACAATCTGCCACCTTAACGTAGGGTACGGCAGCTGCTACCTTTACATATCCTTGCTTCATATCTATTGTTATTGCTTAGTTATTATCACTTCTTATATACACCCGTCAAGCGGTATTCCTTTGTAGTACGATTGAGGTAGGCAATCGCCTCTTCTATCAATGTATCCTTCCCTTGGGCCACATCTGCGGACTTGAGTTCCACCTTGTAGTGCGGGAGAATACCAAACTCTACCTGCTGGTCATCGGCATCGGTTACCACTGAGGCCGAATAACGCACGGCCCAGCCATTAGGTAGCTCACTGCTGCGAGGCACGCCGCCACCGCCACCGGTCTGATCCCCCATGATGGTAACCAATGGAAGATTTTTCATGTTCATAGTAAAATCGTTAGCAGCACTATATACGCCCCTATTGGTCAAGACAACCACCGGACGTAGCCACTTTATCCCCGCCTTTAGGGTGTCGAGATAAACCGGGGCCGGGGCCGAAAAATCTCTATGACCGGGGCCCGTCTTATGGCGCATATAGCCCGTAAGAACTCTCTTATCCGTAAAGTGGGACGCCAAAAACGAGGAATAGGAAACATACCCTCCCCCATTTCCTCGGATATCAATGATTAGGGCTTTACACTTTGCCAGACGAGCAAAAGCCGAAGAGACACCCGCCTCCGACAGAGAACTCGTGAAACTCGTATAGACGATATAGCCAATGCTATCCTTTGCATGGTCTTGATAAGAGATGGGAGCATAGTGAATCCCCCCCGCAATTCGGTAGGCCTCTCCTAAATAACGCCTCCGAACAGAAGCATCCAGCTGGCTAGGATAATCGCTGTACCAGCGTGAATAGCGGCTAATATCGAAGGGAGCGACGAGATTTACATGCCCATCTTTTAGCTCGGAGAGAAGCATCGCCATCACATTAAATAGCGAGTCTTGCCCCATATCGTTGGCTACAAGAGGAAGATACTTATTGTACATATCCTGCCAAGAAGAGTCTTGCGGAAGCTTTTCGTCAAAGTAGCAATAGCCCTTGTCTAGTACCTCCCAAAGAGCTCTATAATTAGCTATAGGCGAGGAGGTATAATGCTCCTTAGTTGTACAGCTAAAGGCTAGTAAAGAAAGGAAGAAAAAACTCAGAACTCGTTTCATATATACCGGAGTAGAAAGTAAGGGTTAGCATCAATTACCAAAAAGGAATGGGCGATGAGAAGCCCCTCGGGCAGCCCGCCTTCCCATAAAAGATAGGGACTCAAAACTAAAGCCTACCATGCCCATATGCTGAATATGCCTACGCTCTAACCCTTTAAGTTGGGTATAATCGTACTGCAAACGATACCCCAACTGCAACGTACACACGTTCCAAAGCGGGATGTCAATACGCATTTGAGAGGTAGAATAGAACGTATTATGGGGGGCTGTAAAAGAGAAAGACTTCATCAGACCTCCGGCCAAAAACGCCTGTTCATAGTAGCTCTGACCATAGCCAATACTATTGGCAAACCCCAGCAAACCACAAGTAGTGCTGAGCCGTATGGCAATGGGCCAATGCTCACTCGGCAAACGATATGCCGCAAGAGCACTCACCGTAAGGTCGCCTTTTAGATCCACAGATCCGGGGTTGTTACTATTGCGAGAGTGAAGTCGTCCGCCACCACCAAGGCGAAGCCCGGGGCCCAACAAGAATTTTATATCATAGGGCAAACTCCATAGGTACATCACCTGGGGATGCAATTCGGCTCGGTAATAGGTCATGCTGGCATTGCGTGCCGGATTAAGGGTAAGAGCGTAATCGAAAGCACCATCTACCATGATCATGCAAGGCTTAGTACCCAAAGGGGTCTCTGTATGTACCCCAATCTCATAAGCACTCCCCCCATAGGGAAGAGGGGACAAAAACTGATCGGTGTTGTACATTCCCCCCACACCAATAGTGATAGCCGTATAGGTGCTTATGGGCAGTGCAGAGCTATCTTGCTCTTGAGCCACAGAAAGGGGAAGAGATAGTACTCTAAGGAGTAGTAAAACGGCGGTGATATAACCAAGTCTCATCTAAGGAAGAAAATCAAAGTAATTACTCGAGTTCATCATCAAAAAGGGAGGTCTGCTTTAGGCCCTCCTCCTCCATTTCCTCATCTTCGGAAGTAGAAAAGTCGTACTCATCCACCTCCGGTAAAGAGTCCGTAGCAGGTTCCGGTTCGCGTAGGGGAGGCATCTCTTCTACCTTGGCAACCTCTCTAGTAGTCAAGCGCTTACCCTTAGCCCTAACGCTCTTTACTCCGATAAAGTCTACAGCCTCAATCTCTTCGTTTGGACGGCCCTCGTCTCGGCCTCCAAAAATCACAGCAAACCGAGCATAGGGCACATCGCTATAAGCAACGAGGTCATTGCCCTCGCCTTGGAGTAAAAGGGGCTTCTTTGAGTCTTCTATCTGGCAACGCTTGAGATAGTAATAGTCCTGCTCCCTATCAAAATACACCACAGACCAAACCTTGTTGGCATCGAATTTCTCAACTCGGGTTGTGCCTTCGGGGAAGTGATTCGACTCCCCAAAATCGGTGGTGTAGACACTTCCATCTTTGGCAAAGACAAGGAGTCTGTCCTCGGCTTCGAACTCTCCGATAAACTCACCCTGACCATTATAATTTATCCGCATCACGTCTCGGTCGAACCAAATCTTGCGCCCCCCAAGCGTAGATGCCCCTCGTTGCTTTAGCGTAATGCGCTGCACTTCTGCACGAGTTACCAGATTTCCTTTAGCGCCTCGCCCACGGATGGGTACCTCACTAAAGCTCTTTTCGAAGGTCAAAACACGCATTCGAGGTTGCGGTTTGAGGGCAATCCGTACGGTTTCTGCCTCTCCATTGGGGTTCGCAGAGAAATAAGTAATACGAGACCCCTCCTCATCACTAATCAGATTGTAGTCTTTGTCTCGGCTAATCCCGGTGATGCTGCATCGTTTTATCAACCAAGGGCCTCTCTTTCCCTGGCGATAAATTATGTTATAAATAGTGCGATTATCGTTGCGACGGAAGCGATTAATGTAGAGTACCTCTCCCCTGCCGATAAACTTCTTTTCCTCTATCTTCGAGATCCGATATGTACCATTTTTGAAAATCACAATCATCTCATCAAGTAGGGAGCACTCGGCTACAAACTCGGCATTCTTGAGGCCTGTACCTGCAAAGCCGCCCTCTCTATCGAAGTAAAGTTTTTCTGTGGCTTCTATTACCTTGGTCGCCTCAATCGTACCAAAGCGAGCTATAGTAGTCTTTCTCGTCCAGCCTGAGCCGAACTCCTTGAGAATGTGCGTGTAGTAATCGATGGTGTATTGAGTGCTATGGGCGAGATGCTTCTCGATCGTTTGCGCCTCACGCATCAATTGAGCAATACGCTCCTCGTGTTTTTCGATATTAAAACGCAGTATTCGAGCCATTTTGATCTCGAGAAGACGCTTGAGGTCAGCCTCCGTGATAGGACGTACAAAGACAAGATCTTCCATGGCTTCGATACGCTTACGCACATGATCTAGAGCATCCGCTTCACAAGCCGCCTCCTCAAAGGGCTTATCCTTGTAGATACGATTCTCTATAAAGATCCGCTCTAAGCTGGCTGTTACAAGGGCATCTTGCAC
The DNA here is from genome assembly GCF_938023125.1 of uncultured Porphyromonas sp. Classification (GTDB taxonomy): domain Bacteria; phylum Bacteroidota; class Bacteroidia; order Bacteroidales; family Porphyromonadaceae; genus Porphyromonas. Next base: position 133,519 of record NZ_CALHDW010000002.1, on the reverse strand, counting down.
CTCGCCTAGGCGATAATTGAGCTGAGCAACGAGTAGTTCTTTTGTTCTATCAGCACTATATTTGAGAAGATCTGAGACGCCCAGGAATACCGGAGTCCCATCCTTAATTACACAGGCATTGGGCGAAAGTCCCACCTCGCAATCGGTAAAAGCATAGAGTCCATCTATTGTTTTGTCGGTAGACACGCCTGCAGGTAGCTGGATACGAATATCCGCCGTTGCCGCGGTCATATCGTCAATATGCTTGATCTTTATCTTCCCCTTTTCGTTGGCCTTTAAGATAGACTCAATAAGAGAAGAGGTCGTTTTCCCAAAGGGAAGCTCCGTAATGCTAAGGACACGATCGTCTATTTTTTCAATCTTAGCTCTGCACTTTAAGGCTCCACCTCGGTGACCATCGTTGTACTTATCCACGTCGAGAAGACCGCCCGTAGGGAAGTCCGGATACAATTCAAAGCTTTCCCCTCGAAGGTAAGCAATGGCGGCTTCTAGCAATTCTTTGGGATTGTGAGGATAGATCCTAGAAGAAAGCCCTACGGCAATACCCTCGGCCCCTTGGGCCAATAGGAGGGGGAAACGAACAGGGAGGGCTACCGGCTCATCCGCAGTACCGTCATAAGTACGCTTCCATTCTGTAAGTTTGGAATCAAAAAGGACCTCTAAGGCTAGAGATGATAGTTTGGCCTCGATGTATCGACCCGCAGCGGCTTCGTCACCTGTGAGTGTATTCCCCCAGTTTCCTTGCGTATCTACCAAAAATCCCTTCTGCCCCAATTGCACGAGAGCATCGTTAATTGAGGCATCTCCGTGGGGGTGAAACGCCATAGTTTGCCCCACGATCTTCGCCACTTTGTGAAGATGCCCATTCTCGAAGAGCTGCATAGCATACAAGATACGACGCTGTACGGGCTTGAGTCCGTCCTCAATATGAGGTACCGCACGCTCTAAGATCACATACGAAGCATAGTCTAAAAACCAAGTTCGATACATCTGTGGCAACGAGTGCAATCGCACCACATCGGTAGGATGAGAGTGACTAGCCTCACGTTCCTCTTGAGGGTGTGTAGAATCGTTATTCTCAGACAAACTCACTTCGTGAGATTGGAAAGGGTTCTCTAGATCTTCTATGGAGTCACTCATCTGTTTGCAAAGGGTCTTTGTATAGAATTACCTGAAGGTATGACTGAAGCATTACTCTCCACTTTGGGAGCGTAGGGACTGAATAAGAAGACGCTCTTCGTCCCTACTCGAGCGGCCTTCGTGTATAATTGCTCGCTCCCAAGTACCATAATTGGGATTGGGCAATACAATAAATTTCTTACCAAACTCGCTCTTGAATTTTTGGACAGCATCCTTTCGATCCTTAGCATTCAAGCTATCGAAAATATGATCGAAGTCCCCTAAATTATCCCCTAAGAGGAGTAAAATATTGTATTTAGAGAGGATTTTTTCACGGCGAGTGCTCTTATCAGACGTCTGCTCACGCAAGAGAAGATGCTCTTCATCGGCTTGAGGGAACCCAAACTTCTGTAGATTGGCAAGGGTTGCAGCCCTACTCTCGGGATCTCTATTGGAGACATAAAAAATCTCCACACCCCGATCCTGAGCCAAACAGAAGAAGTCTAGAGCACCTATTAGGGTATCGGCCTCGGCCAACTCGCACCATTTATTCCAAGATTCGGACGTAAACTCTTTTCCTCGAAGAGCTAGATGCACAGCATTGGGAGTGTTATCTAAAATGGTTTCGTCAATATCTGTAACAACGGCCCAAGGCTTAGCCCCGGGAGCTAGAGGCGAACGAGTTGCTTCGAGTACCCGATCCGTTGCAATATTATAGGCTTGCTGGCAAAGGGCTTTGTACTCTGCAGAGTGCTGAATCCATGCAGAAGTATAGAGCTTACCTCCGATCAAAACAGATCCTTGAGTGGCGGGAGCGCGATGCCCCGATACATTAGTAATAATACAACCACTGAGCAAGAGAGAAAGGAGAGTGAGCGAAAGTAGAGAAATACAACGACGCATACTGCTACTGATTAGTTGATGAAAATAGAATCCGGAAAGCCTCCTCCACACCACTGCAAAGGTGAATTCGAATCGCTCTCCCCGTAGCAGGATGCAAGCGATCGGAGTCGTTGCTTCTCGGTATAATAATATCCTTGAATCCAATACGTTCGGCCTCAGCGATGCGTTGTTCAATACGCTGAACGGCTCGAATTTCCCCAGACAAACCCACCTCTCCTGCGATGCAAAAAGTGGAGGGGATGGCTCGGTCTAATCCCGAAGATAGCACAGCCGACAATACTGCCAGGTCTACAGCCGGATCGTTGATGCGTATACCTCCGGCAATATTTAAGAAGACATCTTGCTTAATGAGCTTGAATCCGGCGCGCTTCTCCAGTACTGCGAGCAACATATTGAGCCGCCTGAGGTCGAATCCTGTAGCACTCCGCTGCGGATTGGCATAGATGGCACTGCTGACGAGAGCTTGAGTTTCTATAAGTAGGGGGCGTGCGCCCTCCAAGGCTACAGCCACGGCTCTTCCGCTAAGAGCCTCCATATCTTTTGAGACTAGATGTTCCGAAGGATTCTCCACGGCCATAAGCCCCTCGTTGCGCATCTCGTAAATCCCTATTTCGTGGGTACTACCAAAACGATTCTTACTGGCTCTCAGGATCCTATAAAGGAAGTGTTTGTCTCCCTCAAACTGCAACACCGTATCCACCGTGTGTTCTAAAACCTTAGGACCTGCAATAGAACCATCCTTTGTGATATGCCCAACAACGATAATCGAAACGCCTTGTGTCTTGGCATATTGGAGGAGGAGGCTTGCGCACTCTTTAATCTGAGATGGCGTACCGGGGCTACTCTCCGAAGACGACGTTGCCACCGTCTGAATGGAATCAATAACGAGTAAATCCGGATGTACTTCTTGAGCTGTTGCCAAAATTTCCTCTATGGAGGTTGAGCAATAAATCAAGCAGTTACTCTTTTCGCTATTGAGGCGATCCGCCCGCATTTTGAGTTGCTGCTCACTCTCTTCTCCGGAGACATAGAGGATGCGAAGGGTCTGAAGCCGAAGCATGGTCTGCAAGAGCAAGGTGGACTTACCAATGCCGGGCTCTCCCCCTAGTAGAGTAAAAGAGCCCCGAACCAGCCCCCCTCCCAAGACTCGATTAAACTCGCCATCTAACAAATCCCAGCGAGCCTCTTCGGAGGCTTCTATGCTATGCAGAGGACGCGCAACAGCAGGCTTGTGCCCCGTAATGCGCTCCACAACACCCCCACCCTTAGACAGAGAGGGACGCTCAACCTCTTCTTTTAGTGTATTCCACTCCTTACAAACCGTACACTGCCCTTGCCACTTGGGATAAGAAGCTCCGCATTCACTACAAACAAATGAAACCTTGACGCGTACAGCCATAGCTCTCGAAGGGATAGGAGTCTAGAGCTATTTAATCACGAATAATAGGACAAGTAGAACATCTGAGCAACCCACCCTCCTTTGAGATCTCGTGATAGGGAATTGCCTCTACCACCATATTCCACTCGGTTGCCAAGTGATGGTTCAAACGCTCGAAGCGTTCTTCCGAAATAATGGCTCGGGGGGAAAGAGAGAACAAATTCGTAGAAAGGCTCATGGCCTCCTCTTGGGTTACGACAAAGAGGTTCTCGCGACCAAAGATGCGCTCGATCAGTTGGTACTCTTCCTCTACGGCAAAACCTCCGGGATAAACAACGGCCTTCCCTTCGGCAACCGGTTGAAAAGTACAATCGAGGTGCAGGATGGATTGAGTAGGATCCGTGTCGTGTTTTCTCAAATGCAACGGAATAACCTTCTTGTCGGGGAATTGCTTTTTGAAGAACTCTATGCCGGCACGATTGGTACGTGCGGTCTTATATCGATCAAATTCATCCTCCCGACAGGTACCGATGAATAGATAATCATTATATAAAAGTACATCCCCTCCCTCGGCATGTGCCTCCTTGGGCATCTCTACCAAGTGACCGGGAGCTATGCGATCGAAGATGGGACGGAAAGCCTCAACCTCCCGCATCCGATCCTCTATCATATTGGCCACAAAGAAACGATCCCCTATGGTAAAGGCTACGTCTCGGGCAAATATTTGATTGTAGTTGGGGATAAACGTAGGGCGAAGCACCTCCACTTGATACCTCTCCAAGACGGAGAGTAATGCATCCATCTCCCTTTTTATGTCTTTTTCTTGGGGATAAATACCCAACTCCACACTGCGATAGCTTGTTGCATCATAAGCCTCCTCCAGAGAGGGAGTGACTCCGGGAGAATCCGGCAGACCAAGTACTACGGTATGTAATTTTGCAGTTTCGTTGGCTGCGTGTGGGGTTAATGGTGCTTTCATATCCATTTCGTTTACAACTATATAGCCGTAATTATTATTCGGACGTATGCCTCCAGAGCAGCCCTCTATCCACACCCAGCCTCAGGAGAAGCAGGTCAGACACCGCTCTAGGCGCCGGGTAACCCTAATACGCTCCGCAATTAGAGTTTCTCTTACAACTTCACCTTAAAGGTCTTGCGATGCCCCTCCTTGCTGATAACCTCTACAAGTAGTAAGCCCGAGGGGAGCTGGTCATGCCCAATACGCAAGACGCCCTCGCCTTGTGGGGCAACCTTATACCATACCCGACCCGTTATATCGTAAATAGTTATTAGCTGTACATTAGAAGTCGGGAGCTCTATCACGAGATCAGACGGAGTACTAAAGACTCGTACCAACGCAAAATCATCGTCTGGAGCACCCAAATCCGCAACTCGGGATTCCTCTTGCGCAATTGGCTCCGGCGCTTCGGAAGCAGCCATCATTTGAGTGGATACAGCCAAAGTAAAAACCGCTAGTAGGCAGCCTATCAGCGTTCTACGGAAAGATGGAGTAGTCTGTTTGCTCATACTTCTGCATTTACTATATCTCTTGCAAATATACAATATTCCTCACACACGCCATCATATTTCCGGAGTCTTTTCCCTCGAACCGGGGAGAATAGCGGACTCCTCTCCTACGAATAAAGGGAAAGTAGCGGGCAAAAATGGATTTACTTTTGCCTAAGAATCCTCCCAATCCGGCGCTATTTTTCAATCAAACCCTCAGAGAAAGAGATGCGCCCATAGGCTTCTTGCTCTCCCTCTTTTTCATTAGAGAATCAGGCAAGAAACCTCGTTGTGTGCCTCTTTTGCTGTATCTTTGATGCCGGAAAGTACCCAACCTCCCCTATTTCTCCCATTATCTTGGGAGCCGAATAGAGGCGTAAGGCTGTGGTGCTCTACACCCCAATCGAAGAAATATATGAATTGGAGAAACTGGACATTCATTCGAAAACACCCCACAATCAGCTCTATAGTGGCGATGGTTGTCATTTCCATATTGGTACTTTTTATCGTATTCCTGCTGATGCATCTCTACACTCGGCACGGACAAGCAGTGACAGTACCCGAGCTAAAGGGGCTATCCTTTGACGAAGCCATAGAGAAACTCGACGATGCCGGACTGAAGTACGAAGTTGTGGACTCCAACTATGTGGAGGACATGAAACCCGGAACCGTCTTCGAGACCCTCCCCGAGGCGGGTTCTCGTGTAAAGCCACGCCGCATCATCTTCCTAACTATCAATGCCTTTTATCCTCGTATGATAGCTATACCCGAGGTAGAGGGGCAGTCTGCACGTCATGCCAACGCCCTACTAGAAGGCTTAGGCTTCACCAATATCGGACTAAAGCGAGTGGATGGCAAATACAACGGCCTTGTGGTAGGTATTGCCAACGACAAAGGCCAATTAATGCCCCCCGGCACCAAAGTTCCCCTCAAGGCACACCTTACCCTTTTGGTTACGAGTGATGCTTTGAGCTTTAGTGCGGATAGCCTTGCCATAGAAGAGTCTCTATTTGCCAGTCCCAATGGGGATGATGCTTCCGCAACGGCCCAATCGGAGATAGACACACGCGAAGTCGCCCCGATAAAAGAAGACGAACCCGAAGAATGGTGGTAACATGGCTCTGAATTGGGAGAATGAAGAGGAGGACCTAGACACCCTATCACCTCTCGACGAAGAGGGGGATGAGGAAGGGGGAACTCTCTACGAACATTTTCGCATCGTTGTAGATAAGGGGCAAGCTCCCCTACGTATCGATAAATTCCTAGTCGACAAGTTAGAGCACAGTTCTCGACATCGCATCCAACTGGCTGCAGAGGCGGGCTATCTTTTTGTGGGAGAGGCCCCCATCAAAAGCAACTACAAAGTTCGCCCCGGAGACGTTATTACCCTACGTCTGGCCAGACCGCCCCACGAGCGTGGTATCGTTGCCGAAGATATCCCCTTAGAGGTTGTTTACGAAGACAATGACCTACTGGTGGTAAATAAGCCGGCGGGGATGGTCGTACACCCTGGCAACGGCAACTATACGGGCACCCTCGTAAATGCCCTGGCTTACTACTTCCGAGACGATCCCACATACGATGCAAACGACCCCAATGTTGGGCTCGTACATCGTATCGACAAAGACACCAGTGGGCTCCTTGTTGTGGCGAAACGCCCCGAGGCTAAGACGGCCCTAGGGAAGCAATTTTTTGAGAAGACCTCTGAGCGAAGCTACCGAGCTCTCGTATGGGGAGCCTTTAAAGAGAGCGAAGGAAGAATAGAGGGCAATATTGGCAGAGACCCCCGAGACCGAACTCGTATGAGCGTTTTCCCTCCCGATAGCGATGAGGGGAAAAATGCCGTTACACACTATCGGGTACTCGAGACCTTTGCCTTTGTTTCTTACATTGAGTGCCGGCTAGAGACGGGGAGAACCCACCAAATCCGCGCCCATATGAAGAGTATAAATCACCCCCTATTTAGTGACGAAAAATATGGCGGCAGTGAGATACTTCGGGGTCGCCCCTCTAGTAGTTACCTAGCCTTTGCACGACGCATGCTCGACACCTGCCCGAGACAAGCCCTCCATGCTCGCACCTTGGGATTTACCCATCCCTCAACCGGAGAATTTATGCGCTTCGAAGCTCCCATCCCTCCCGATATGGAGCAACTCATCTCGGAGTGGAGAGATTATGCTCTTGCCCTCGTATAGATATCAAACTCGACCCTATTCCACCTATATAGTGTAGTGTATATGAAGACCCAAAAACCACTGATAGCCATTGTTGCCGGCGGGTACTCCGGCGAGCGTGAAGTATCGCTCCGTAGTGCAGCCACCATCATAAAAAATATAGATACGACCCTTTTCTCTCCCTACCTTGTTCGCCTATCTAGGGATCTATGGGAGGTAGAAGTAGAGGAAACATGGCTTCCTATAGACCGTAACCACTTCTCGTTTATCTTTGGAGGTAAAGAGTGCCGTTTCGACTATGCTTTCATTACCATACATGGCACTCCCGGCGAAAATGGATTGCTGCAAGGGTACTTCGACATGCTCGAGATCCCCTACAATACGGGGGGTGTTTTGTGCGAGTCTCTCACCTTTGACAAGTTTACCTGCAACCACTATCTCTCTGCCTTTGGCATTCGCATAGCTGCCTCCGAGAGATTATTCTCAGACATTCCCTACCAAGTAGAAGAGGTGGCCAAGCGCATCCCTCTCCCCGTATTTGTAAAGCCCAATGCCGGAGGCTCTAGCATAGCCACAACCAAAGTTACCTCTATGGATCAACTTTCCGTGGCTATCCAAAAGGCTTTCGAAGAGGCTCCCGAGGTGCTTGTAGAGCGTCTGATCGAAGGTAGCGAAGTTACATCCGGTTGCTACATTGTAAACAACACACCCCACCCTCTCCCTCTCACAGAGGTAGTGATAAAGAAAGGGGAGTTCTTCGACTTCGATGCCAAATATCATGGCAATAGCGATGAGATTACCCCTGCGCGTATCTCGACAGAGCTCACAAAGGAATTGCAAGACCTCACCTCGCATATTGCCCTTCTATTGCACGCCCAAGGGATTATCCGTGTAGACTATATTATCGAAGCCGACGGCAAGCCTACGTTGCTAGAGGTAAACACGACCCCCGGGATGACCGAAGCGAGCTTTATCCCTCAAGAGATACGAGCTGCCGGGCTTGAGCTATCTCATATATTTACAGCGATTATAAACGACAAACTACACCTCCTATGACCTCAACAGCCTCAACCGAAATATGGGGTGATATTCGTCCCTATCTCGATAGTGAAGTACACGATGCCGTAGAGCGACTATTGGCCGATCCGGAGTTTTCTGCACTGCTCGATCAGGTTCTCCCTAGCCAGGCCGAGGCTCTAAAGCAGGGCATGCTAAAATCCCAAACAATACGGGAGATCAAGCTTGCTTTTGGATACAACATCATCCGTTATATCGTAGAAAAGACGGCATTTAGCTGCGACTTGTCGGGTACATCTCGCCTTGGGGGGGATATTCCGGCTACCTTTGTAAGCAACCACCGAGACATCATTTTAGATACCGGGATACTCAATGTACTCCTAGCCGATAAGGGCTATCGCCTCCCCCGTATCGCCATTGGCGACAACCTCTTTGCTCGCCCTTGGATCAAAGAAGTGGTGAGGCTGATGGATAGCGTCACCGTGAAACGCGCCGAATCGCCCCGCGACTTCCTTGCCTCCTCCCAGGCGCTCTCAGCCTATATACACCATAGTATTACACAAGACAAAGCCTCTTTGTGGATTGCCCAACGCGAGGGGCGTGCAAAAGACAGCAATGACCGCACCCAGCCCGCCCTACTCAAAATGCTTGCCATTGCTGGAGAGGGAAGTATCATAGACCGACTACTTGACATAAATACGGTACCCGTTGCCATTAGTTACGAATACGACCCTTGCGACTACCTCAAGGCTATGGAGCTACTTGCCCGCCAGCAAAATGGAGAATACCACAAGTCGCCCGGCGAGGACGTACTGAACATGCGCGAGGGGCTCATGGGTAAAAAGGGACGTATCCATGTTACAATTGGCACACCGCTTCGGGAGCTAATCTCCGAAGTAGAGATCCCCAAAAGTCCTAAAGACCAGCTACATCTTGCCGCTGAGCTTATAGACCAAGAGATACATCGCCACTACCGGCTCTATCCGGCCAATTATATTGCAGATGACCTTCTTAGTGGCTCTATGCGCCATCATACTGCAGGGCACTACAGCAGCAAAGAAAAGGGTGAATTTGAGCAATATATAGAGGCTCAACTAGAAAAATGCCCCACACCACTAGAGGCTCGGCCCCAACTACGGGAGCATATGCTACTCATGTATGCCAATCCATTACGCAATCATTTACTCGCTATTAAAGAGGCAAAATGACCTCTAATAATTAGCAAAAAGTTACCTTTGCAGAAGATATATAGTTAACCATTTAGGAGTAATGAAGAATATACTCATCATCGGCTCAACAGGGCAAATTGGCTCGGAGCTCACTATGAAGTTGAGGGAGACCTACCCCTCTGGAAATGTAATTGCAGGCTATATCCCGGGCGCAGAACCCAAGGGAATTTTGGCAGAATCCGGTCCTGCTGAAGTGGTGGACATTACCAACGCCCAGCAGATTAGCGAAGTGGTAGATAAGTACCATGTGGATACGATTTACAACTTGGCAGCCCTACTGAGTGCAGTAGCTGAGGCAAAACCTCAACTTGCATGGCATATCGGACTTGGAGGTCTCTTCAATGTACTTGAGATCGCTCGTGAAAAGGGTTGTGCCGTATTTACTCCTAGCTCTATCGGAGCTTTTGGTAACGACACCCCAAAAGACAAGACACCCCAAGATACCCTACAACGCCCCAAGACGATGTACGGGGTGACCAAAGTAGCCGGTGAGCTTCTTAGCGACTACTACTTCAAACGCTTCGGTGTAGATACTCGCTCGGTACGCTTCCCCGGCCTTATCTCCAACGTAACTCTCCCCGGAGGGGGTACAACGGACTACGCTGTAGATATCTACTATGCTGCCGTAAAAGAGGGTAAGTTTGTTTGCCCCATTAAGGAAGGTACTTACATGGATATGATGTACATGCCCGATGCTCTCCGTGCAGCTATCGAGCTAATGGAAGCCGATCCTACGCGCCTCGTTCATCGCAATTCTTTCAACATTGCCTCCATGAGTTTCGAGCCTAGCCAGATCGCAGCTGCCGTAAAGCGTCAGATCCCTAACTTCGAGATGACCTACGATGTAGACCCTCTCCGCCAAGGCATTGCCGAGTCGTGGCCTAACTCGCTTGATGACACCTGCGCTCGCCAAGAGTGGGATTGGAAGCCCCAATTCGACATCGACACCATGAGCGAAGACATGGTACGCATCCTAAAAGCACGCTACAATAAATAATTTCTTGCCCAGAATCCCATAGAAATCCACCCAGATTCTAGCGAAAAACTAGCTAGATTCTGATAGAAATCTACCCAGATTCGGGTCCACTATTAGGGGAGCACACTTTCTATGGTGTAGCTCCCTTTTTTGTTTCTGTTGGTTACCAGCCTTTCATCAAGCGACTAGGAATGCTCTTCCCACTTCCTAGGCACTTATAGAAGAGGAGGCAATAAATTAGTAGAAAGAGACTACCTTTGTGGGAGCCCCAGCCCAAAAGGACGGGTATTTATTGCGTCACCCAACAAACACAATTGCTGAGACTCATGATCATAAAGACTGCCGAATTTGTCAAAAGTAGCGCTCAACTGGATCAATGCCCCGAGAGTAAACTGCCGGAATATGCCTTCATTGGACGCTCCAATGTGGGTAAATCTTCCCTTATCAATATGCTTACAGGGCATGCCAAGTTGGCCATGACAAGTTCCAAACCAGGCAAAACCCAACTCATCAACCACTTCTTAATCAACAAAGATTGGCACCTTGTAGACCTCCCGGGCTATGGTTATGCCGCTCGCAATAAGGAGCAACGCCTTACCTTTCGCCGTATGATTGAGGGATATATTTTGGGACGTAAGCAGCTTATCAACCTATTTATACTCGTTGATAGCCGTCTGGAACCACAAAAAATAGACCTAGAGTTTATCCAGCAGATGGGTGAAGCCGGGGTACCTCTCTCTATTGTCATGACAAAAATTGATAAGCTCTCTCGCCCAAAATTGCAAGAGTCTATAAAGCGATACCAAGAGACCTTGTCGGAAGAGTGGGACGAACTGCCCCCCTTCTTTTATACCTCATCAGAGAAAGCGGCAGGGAGAGACGAATTGCTACAATACATCGACACTATTAATCAGTCACTATGAAAGGAACCATTCTCGTAACGGGAGGAACAGGCTATATTGGCTCCCATACAACGGTAGAACTGATCTTGGCAGGCTACAAGGTAGTAGTAGTAGACAACCTAAGCAACTCCCGTCGTGAGGTGCTCGATGGGATCGAAGCCATCACGGGCAAACGCCCCGAGTTTTATGCCATTGACTGCTGCGACCAAGGGGCCTTGCGCCAAGTCTTTAGGGAGCACCCCATAGATGCCGTTATCCACTTTGCAGCGAGCAAGGCTGTAGGGGAGTCTGTACAAAAACCCCTCCTCTACTACCGCAATAATATCCTCTCGCTCATCACCCTGCTAGAGTGCATGCAAGAGTTTGCAACCAAAGCTCTTGTTTTTTCTTCGAGTTGCACGGTGTATGGGCAGCCCGATGTGCTCCCCGTAAGCGAAGATGCCCCTATCCTTCCTGCAACTTCTCCTTATGGAAATACCAAGCAGATTAACGAAGAAATTATTCGGGATACCATCCTATCAGGAGCAGATTTTCGAGCTACCTTGCTACGTTACTTTAACCCAATCGGAGCCCATCCCTCAGCTCTTATCGGGGAAGAACCCAACGGAGTTCCTCAAAATCTTATTCCCTATCTAACGCAAACGGCGGCAGGCATCCGTGAAGTACTCAGTGTATTTGGCACTGACTATAATACCCCCGATGGCAGCTGCATTCGCGACTACATCAATGTTGTTGACCTAGCAAAAGCTCACATCGCAGCTCTAGACAGAATGCTACAAGCGAAGGACGCCCCTCAGCTTGATGTTTTCAATATCGGAACCGGCAGAGGGGTAAGTGTAATCGAACTCATAGAAAAATTTGAGACCGCCACAGGCGTAAAGGTTCCTCATCGGTATGTGGATAGACGAGAAGGCGATATCGAAGCCATTTGGGCGGAAGCTACAAAGTCTAACGAGGTACTCGGGTGGCATGCAGAAAAGAGTTTAGAGGAAACTCTACGTTCTGCTTGGGATTGGCAATGCTCTCTCGCTAAGCGAGAGTAAGGAGTTCCCCATTCTCCCATATCTACTCGACACAAGATAGAGAGGTGAGGGCTAGAAGCTGAGAGCCCCCTCAGGCGAAAACAAAAAGAGCCTACCCCATAACGATTACAAGGCAGACTCTTTTTCTGTGGAGAGGGATAGCTTTCTATTTTCCTCAAGAATAGATAGGCCCGGACAAAACATTAAAACAGATTTTAAGAAATGCTTATCTAGGGTCTCAATCCTCAATGGCTTAAAAAAAGCAAAATCAGAAGATAATATCATATTATTACCCCATCCACAATACATCCATTTATCACCAGATATCAACAAAAGAGTTTCTGAAATAGAGGTTAGCAACTCGAGAGATAAGAAATTGCGACCACAAAGCAGCAAATTATCCCTCCTCTAATCCGCAAGAGAAGCCCTCTAGAAAGTCGAAAAAAGTGACATTCTCAAGAAGATCATTAGAGATAAAAAAACTAAATCCATCGAGGAAAAATCGCTCTAAACGCAATCGGAATAGCAATATATTTTAGGATATATAAACACTAAAAGTAGCTCTCAAAAAGGCTGTAACTGAGAGTATATCTAACTTTCGAGAGAGGAAACCCAGCCCATAGAAACACGTAACCGTACCATACTCTCGAAGAATAGCACGGAATAAAACAAGCCTGCTTTTTCTCGCCTAATTCTCCCAAAAAATAGCCTCGAAAAGGGGTGAAAAGTTTGCTATTCTAGAAAAAGTGCTTACCTTCGCACGTGAGAGATCATAGAAATAGTAGCCGAGAAACGTCTCGCAAATGCTATATGATATAAAACCGCAATAATTAAACATTAAAACAGAAAAATGAAAAGATCTACTCTCATTTCTGTTGCTATTGCTTCTCTAATGTCGGCAGTAGCGACAAATTCGTTTGGGAACACCGTGGCACCAGCGGCTTCTCAAATAGGAGTTAGCACCGGAGACAAGGTTACTTATAGTACCACCCGGAGCACAACATTTGACGATTCTTGGAAAAAGCCTGACTACTCAAAGAAGTTCCAGGTAGACAAGTTGTTCTACTACGTTATCAGCGAAGCTGACAAGACTGTAGGTGTAGCTCCATATAGTGGTATAGACAACGTGTACCAATACGACATGGTGGTACCCGAGACTATTTCTTATGGCGGTAACACCTATACAGTAGTGGCTATCGGACGTGTCGCTTTTGCGAATATGTTCAATTTGACAAGCGTCAAACTTCCTAAGACCATTAAATATATTGGACAGAGCGCATTCTGGGGGTCTTCTATTAAGTCGATAGAAATTCCTGATGCAACGGAAGAAATTGGTGACAAGTGCTTCAAAGAAGCTATCAAACTCAGCACTATCAAACTTGGTAAGGGGCTTACCCAAGTCGGGACAGGCGCCTTCTCCGGCTGCTGGGATGTCAAAGAGATAACGATAGCCGAAGGGAACACTGCCTTCTCAAATAGAGATGGAGCTCTGTATACCAAGGACGAGTCCACTGTTATCAAATATCCTTCGTACAGAAACAATGTAAAGGAAGTTATTCTCCCCTCTACAGTGAAGAAAATTGCTGAAGGAGCATTTGAGTATTGTGAGTACATCACAGATATTACCATGAACGAAGGGCTCAAAGAGATCGAATCAACAGCATTTTATCTCTGTAGAAGCTTGAAGTCTGTAAAGATCCCTGCTTCTGTAGAGAAGATTGCAGATGGTTCTGCATTCTGCCTTCTCGAAAGCTGCGAAAAGTTTGAAGTAGCTGCAGGCAACCCCACCTTCGAAGTGCTTATGAATGGCAGACTTCTTGCCAACAAGCAGACTCACACAGCTGTTTCTATCCTCTACACAGAAAAGAGAGAGCCGATTACAATCCCCGAAGGTATCGAACACATCGGAGATAAGGCTATGCTCGTACTCTTCGAGAACAGCCATATGGAAGAAGATTATAGAGGTAGAGGTCCTCGTGAAGTTATACTCCCCAGCAGCCTAAAATCTATTGGCGCATTTGCCTTTAGTGGTAGCAACCTCTATTCTATAAAAGTACCCGATGCAGTTGAAACGATTGCTGCAGGTGCATTCCAAGATTGCCAAAGACTCAATTATGTAGAGATCGGCAAGGGGTGCAAGACCCTTGGGGATTTCGTATTCGCAACATGCCCCGCTCTTGCGACAAAGGGTAAAGGTATCATCCGTATCTATGCAGAGGTACCCCCTAAAGTACAAGACATTGAAGGTAAGTCTATAGAACTCGATGAAGATCTCGTTAAGGGCGCACAATTGCAAGTTCCCGAGGCAAGCCTCTCTGAATACAAGAAGGCCTCTGCATGGAAGAAGTTCCGTCAGATCATAAAACTTGAAGGCCAGAGCGTAGAAGAAGTCGCAAGCGAAAGCCTTGTTTTGATGCCTTCAGCCGGTGTTCTTCGCATCGAAAACCCCGAAGCCAACCAAGTAAACCTCTACTCTATCAACGGCTATTTGGTACATAGCACCAACGAAACAGCCTTCAGTGTAGAGTTGTCTACGGGTATCTATTTGGTTTCTTCCAACGGAAAGACTCAGAAGGTCTACATCCCCTAAGTATTGGTTATAGAACATCATTCTCATAATTAACAAAAGCTATGAAACTTAGAATTGTTACGCTAATTTCGTTGCTAGCATTCGTGGGGGCGCTTTTGCCTAACCATGCTAATGCGCAAGAGCAGAAACAGCAAGTTATCAAGTTCAGAACCCAAGTTAAGCCGAACAGTGACGAGAAGATCAACCTCGTCATGACTCCTAAAGTTGGAGAAAGCGGTGTACAAATTGATGGGTGTGAACTCGTAAAGCTACCCGATGGAGGCGAAGCTTGGAAGGTATCAAAGAACTGGATCACCATTACCGGTCCCGTCGTAAAGTTCGACTGTAACCTCTCTGCTATTGACTCTATTACGTTCGAAAACCCCGTTAATCTACAAGAGCTTATTGTAGAAACCAATAAGATGGGGGTACTCGACCTTACCGGGATGAAGTCTCTCGAATACCTAGGCGCCTCTGCTACTGAAATACGAGAAATTAATCTTACAGGGTGTACAAGCTTGAAGCAGATCCAATGTAATGGGAGTAAGTTGGTCAAGATCAATCTTGCTGCTGCTACAAATCTTCGCAGACTCTCTCTAACTCTAAGTTCGCTTAGAGATCTTGATCTTACAGGTTTGAAGAATCTCAAAGAGCTCGACCTTAACAACAATGGTATCTCAAAGATTGATCTCAAGGACCTGACATCTCTAGAGAGTGTTGTACTTTCGTATAACCCTATCGATGCAGTAACCTTCTCTAACTGCCCCAAGCTTGAAGTAGTTTCGATCAAGAACAAGCCTCAAGACTCAAGACTTACAAGCTTTACCGCAGTTGACCTTCCTGCACTTAGAGAGCTAAACCTCTATGGGAATAGAATCTCTACAATAAAGTTGGAAAACCTCCCAGAACTCAGCGAAGTAAACCTGGAAAACAACAGACTTACCGCTGTAGATTTCTCCAAGTGTGCCGGGTCTCTTAGCGAAGTGGGTCTAGGAAGCAATAAGTTTACAGGAGAATTCGAATTGAAGGGTCTTGATAATCTTAATAAGTTCACAATCGAAAACAACAAGCTAACCTCTTTCAAGGTTACCGGATGTCCTGCATTGTCTACTCTTGGTATTCAGAAGAATGAGCTCACCTCACTAGACCTCACGGCTTGCGATGGCGACCTTGAAAATGTTTATGCTAGCGAGAACAAACTCTCTTCTATCAAACTTCTTGCTTCTCACCAATACCTCTTCCTCAACGACAACCAACTTACCTCTATCGATCTCTCTGCTTGTAAATCTCTAGAAAGCATCGAGTTGGGCAATAATAAGCTCACTGCTTTGGATCTTACAGGCTTGGATCAACTCTCCGAAGTCAATGTCTACAAAAACAACATTCAAGGAGAGAATATGAAGAAGCTTGTTGCTTCTCTAGTGGATAAGAAAGATTCGTTCAGTGCAGGCTCTCTTTATGCAGTACAGACTCGAGATCCCAAAGAAATGAACCTCTGTACCGCAGACGATGTAAAGACTGCTAAGGACAAGAATTGGAATATCCTCGACCACCGTACTTGGGCTAACTACCCGGGAGCTATGCTTCGCACGATCAAGTGCCGCACAGAAGGCAATGGCGGTTCTATCAAACTCAACAACCAAGAGGCTACTTCTATACAGGCCTACACAGACACAAGAGTAGATGTAACAATTACTCCTGATGCTGGTTATGGTCTAAAGACTCTCGCATTTAAGCCTTCTGAAGAAGGTGCGGCTGCCGAAAATCTCTTTACAAACTCAACCTTCTGGGTGTCTAAAGATGGTGAAGTAGTTGCTTCATTCACCAACGATATCTGCAAGGTAACACTAAAGCGTGAAGGTCATGGTATCCTCAAGCTCAGAGGTGAAAGACTCAATCAGGATCTCGAAAGACTTCCTAAGGGCTTGAAGGTTGAAGTTATTGCTACCATTGACCCCAATGAAACAGATGGCGAAAGAGAACTCCAATCTTTGAAGGCAAATGGTATAAATATTAAGGGTACCAAAGAATTTGTCCTCGACAAAGACACTGAAGTTGTTGCTAAATTCGAATGGCTCCTCGACACTAAGGATCCCTATGAAGGAGAGACTTGGAACAGTACTTTCACCAAGCAAGTAGTTAGAGACGATGTAAATGTTGTACTCTACCCCAACCCTGCAAGAGCAGAAGTCTTTGTTGAAGGTGCTTCTAAGGAAGCTACTATCGATCTATACACATTAGACGGAGTACGTGTTCTCTCTTCTGTTGCAGACCCCTCTGGTAGAGCAGCTCTCAATGTAGACGGACTTGCAGAAGGTATCTATGTTGTATTGGTAGGCAATGTTTCTAAGCGTCTCATTGTTCGTCACTAAGCATAGTTTTAATTAGTCTTTATGAGGGAGAAGCTACCTTGTCATACAAAAGATGACACAGCTTCTCCCTCTCTCTTCTGTAAAGGATTAAGACATATAGATTATAACAAATCATAATGAAAATCAATTGCAAAAAGGCCTTACTGCTTGCAGTAGCTGCTCCTTTCTTCGGAGTGCAAGCTTATGAAGCACAAGCTCAAGAGTCTTTTGGAGGACTGCCACCAAGCTTTACAGCTGCTAAGTCTGAGCTCCGTGGTGCTGAGGCCATCAACATTGTGCGAGTAACCCCCGACTTTAACGCACAAGACCTAAAAACCTTGAACGAATGGAACAAGAATGCCATTCACTTTAAACCTCTACGCGTAGGCCAGGTAGTAGAAACCTCTATCGACTTCGCCAAAGAGGCTAAACGAACCACACTAGAATATGGTAAAGAGGTGTATCGCCTAGCTATCTCTTCTCCGGGAGCTAAAGCACTCTCTATTACCTACAAAGACTTCTTCATCCCCAACGACGGAGGGAAACTTTTTATATACAACGCAAATAGAAGTGCCCTTCTTGGAGCTTACACCAACGAAACACACCCCAAACACGGTGTCTTCTCAACAGAGCCTCTCAAGGGTAATGAACTAATCCTTGAGTACGTACCGGGCAGAAGAAATGAAATGCCTTCTCTATTGATCGATGGTATAGGTCACATTGTCTACTCTCATGTAGGTCTAGGCTCTCTCACAAAGAAGTTCTTCGACCCCGGAGAAGACAATAGCGACCCTCTTTGCCAGATCGGCGTTAATTGTAAGCAAGGGGCCGAATGGCAAACCGAAAAAACCGGTGTAGTACAAATCGTTATGTACGAAACCGAAGATGGTAAAGTATCTTTGGGTTGCTGCTCAGGTAACCTCCTAAACAACACCAACCTCGACTTCGCTCCCTACATCCTTACGGCAGCACACTGTATCACCGGAGATAATGACAAACCTCTAACCTCGCAAGCAGATCTCGACAAATGGGTTTTCAGATTCAATTATGAAAAGCCAACTTGCAGCAATGGTGCAGAAGCGTTGAGCCGAGGCAAGTCTGTTATCGGCTGTACCGTAAAGACCTACCTTCCTATTATTGAAGGAAAGGCAGTACCCAAGAGCGATGGTATGCTCCTACTTGCCAATAGTAAGGTTCCCAAGAACTATAGAGTTTACTACAACGGTTGGGATCGTATCACCTCACGCCCCAAAGGTAGAATCGTAGGAATCCACCATCCTTCTGGAGATGCTAAAAAGATCTCTATTTCTGACAAACCCTTGGAGATTAGTACATGGGATGTTTTCGGATCTGAGGGCGGAAAGGGAGACCACTTCCTAGTAACCTTCACCGAAGGGGATACAGAAGGAGGTTCATCGGGTTCTTCAATTTTTGATGAGAATCACTTAGTCATAGGGACCCTCACGGGAGGGCGCTCTAAGTGTGGTGACTACCCCAACTATTATGGACGTCTCAGCCGCCACTGGGATAACTATAAGGATCCCAGCAATCCTCTATCCTCAATGGACATCTACCTCGACCCCAAAACACACGGTGAGGCAGAAAAACTCGAAGGGACTTGGAGGGAAAACCTAAAGCCCCTCGAAAGCGTTACAGGACTATCTATTAAGCTTACAGACAACAATAAGATAACAGTATCTTGGAGAGCCATCGATAAAACGAACATCCCCGCAGAGTGGAAGTTGCAGTATCGTGTATATCGCAATGGAGTATTGGTAAAAGAAATCGCCGAAACAGACGAACTCTCTTTTACAGAGACTCCTGCCGAAGCCCTCAACGGGACAGACCGAGAAGGAGGTGTTGTATATGGTGTACAAGTACGCTATAACTACAACGGCCTTACCATCCCCGATGATGGGTTTAATAACGGTAAGGATTACACCTATGGGGACTCGGATATCGCCGAACGCGGTTTGTACCTCGGAAAACTCATCGACACTGTACCTGTGAAGGTAGCCAACAATGGTTCTAATGGCGTTAGCTTGACTTGGACAGCTCCCGCTTATTTGCAAGAGCTCTCCCTCTTTGGTTATCCCAAAAACATGCAGTTCGGCACATACACACGTACGAAGTGCGAAATGAAGGGCCGCTGGGGAACTCCTGATAGATACAGATTGGTACAGCGCATGCCTAGCGACAAATTTGTGGGAGAAAAAGCTCCTTGCATCTATGCCGTACGCCTCATCCCCGATACAAAAGCAAAGGGGAAATATAGCATCTGCATTCGCAATGGCGTTGTATATAACAGGATAAAAGACTCCAATGTTGGTAAGCTATACGAGCAAGTATTCGATGTACCCGACACATGGAAAGAAGGCGAATGGCTAACGGTAACTCTTGATAAGCCCTTCCAATTCGACCCCATGCAAGATCTATTTGTTGGTGTTGGATCTCCCAACAATGAGGCTCCCCTTGGGGTTGCTTACGTAAAGGATAGCGAAAACGAAATTCGCCGCTACCTAGACGCCTTCCTCCTCGTTAATGAGATGCAACAGCCCGTTCCCGAAGATTATTACAAGGGCTCTACACCTCCCGAAGCCTACCACGCAATCCGTGTCGTTTTCTCTTCTTCTCCCGAAGCAGAAAAGAAAGAAAATTTCGAATGCTTCGCCAAAGCAGCATCTCCCGTACCCTTCCCTGTTGTAAAGGAATATAAGGTATTGAAGAATGGTGTAGAAGTAGCCAAGGGTGTAAAAGGCACAAGCTACCAAGATGCAACCGGTACGGCTAGCGATAAGTACGAAGTGAAGGTTTCTTACGAAGCAGAGCTTGCAACGGAAGAAATCAATGCAAATACTCCGGAAGTATTCCCCACACAGCTTGGAGCTAACTCTACACTTTATCTAAAGAATGCACAAGAGGTTGCCCAGCTAAGTGTGTACAGCATGGACGGAGCTCGCCTCGTTCAGATCAGCAATCCTCAAGAGAGTATAGATCTCTCTCAGCTAAGCGAAGGCGTATTTATTGTAGTACTAGAAACTGCAAACCAACGTATCTCTCAACGCATCACTGTACTAAAGAAATAAACAATCCTCGGTAGAGAAAAGGCCAGTACAGCACCTCTGCTGTACTACCTTTTCTCCTCCAAGGGCAATCCAAACAAAAAACATATGAATAGAAACAAATTTGCCATTATGGCGCTTGCCATCTTCTCTTTGATGGTATCAGCATGCGGTCCCAAGACCCCAGAAGTTAACGTAAAACTAACGGTTTCTCCAACCTCTCTAAAACTAAAAGTGGGAGAAGAAGCAACGATCAAAGCCATTGTCACCCCAGAGAGCACGGCTGTTTCCTTTAGCTCTAGCGACGAAAAGATCGCAACTGTGAACGAAAAGGGAGAAGTCAAAGCTATTGCCTTAGGCTCTGCTACCATTGCTGTAAAGGCAGGAAACCAAACAAGAAGAGTGCCTGTACTCGTTTACACACCTGATACAGACTATTCTGCTCGCATGATTGGCGACAAAGACAATAAGCTAGCTCCTCCTTTCTATATTCCCGAACGAGCTCTTATGAAAGTACTCTTCAAAGAAATCAACGCTGCCAACCAACCCTTTGGATGGAGATTCAGCAATGATCTCTTGAAAAAGGATTCCGACAAAGATGGGTACTATTTTGCCCCCGTCACTGATGAAGGGAAGCTCATTGACAACCGATATATTGAGGTTATTCGCTACGACTATCCTCAAGACAACCAGGACTTCATCCACATCGAGTTGTATACTGGTATTAGAGAAGAGCAAAATCCCTTTACCACAGAAGAGGGAAAGAAGAAGATCGAAGAATTTGCTAAAGCATACGGCTTTACCGAAAATGGCACTTTCGGAGGTTCTACGGGGAGTATCGGATATACCTATGGAGCTATCAACAGCAAGATGTTCGGAAAGGAACACAAAGAAGACGAACAGATCTCTATTATCATATATACTCAAAAGATTAATAAAGGAACCCATGAAGGTAAGTATAGAGTACTTGCAAACATCCTCTACCACTACCACCACGATCATGATTGATCCTTATTTAGGGAACGTTTGCGTCTCATAGGACTTGAGTACAACGTTCCCATCCTTGGAGTTCCTTCTCTCAAGAGAGAAGAGCTCTAAAAAAGAGGTCTCGGTTTAAAAGGTTGTCGCAACCTTCTAAATCGAGACCTTTTCATTTCCGTAAGAAGTCCTTTTTCCCTTATCTACTTCCGCTTCTCCGTAGAGGGTTCATAGGCACCTATAGTAGGCTGAGTAGCTCTTGTACGCCCTTGTATATCGATAGACAGGGTGGTAGGCATCCCCTTCTGCACCCATGGAGCATCTGCCCAAGGCTGGAAGAAGTAAACAAAATCCATCTTATCCTTTTTCCGGTCTCGCCCTGCATTCACATACACATCGTCTGCAGGTTGCTTGGCTTCGATACAATCGAAGTAGGCGACACCATTACTTTGAGGAAGGGCAGTACGCAAATAGCAATGATCAAATGTGGTTCGCTCTCTTACCTTCTCGGCAAGTTCGATCTCTCCTCCCATAAGATCCCTTCCGGCAATACGGATAACGCTGCGCGTGCCATCCACTAGGGTATTGGTCGCTTTGAGTGAGGTCTGCTCTGCTCCACTCCCCTCTGGCAAATTATATACCAGGGTACTCCCCTCTCTTTTATCCCAGGCGTAGTAATTCACCAAACTGCAATGCAATAGTTCCGTTACGCCTCCTGTAACCAAAAGCGTTGTAGATAGTGTATTTGAAAGCTCACAATTGTACAACCGTGCACGTGCTCTATCAAGAGTAAGGGCTCGCCCTTTCATATTTGTAATAATCAGCCCCTCGGCATACAGAGTTTCGTCTCCGGTTGCGGGCAGAGAGCCATCACAAATAAGCCCATCTCTACCATTTCGGATGGTTGTATAGAGGAGTTTATTCCCCTTTGTACCACGAGCTAAACGTACATAGTTCCACTGCCCGGGCACGAGACGATAGTTAACGGAGGGGATTAAATAGTCACGTCGCAAGCCCTCTATGAGTACTCTCTCCGCTGGAGTACCATTGGAGCATAAAGTGCCATAGACGCTGATGTGGGCGTTATCGCCTAACAATAGATGTACACCTGCATCCAAGGTAAGGGTTACCCCCTCATCTACGACTAAGCTATCACGGACATAAAGGGGTCTTTGAGCTGTAATCACGGAGTCTCTTTGGATGTGAAGCAGATCGTATTGATCAAGATTATGACACCAACTTTCTATTCGTAGTGCTTGTTGTTTCCCATTGAAGCGAAATAGAATTGAGTCCGTAATCAATTGGGGCAAATCGTCCATCATCCTTGGCAGAGTAGCTTCTACAAACACATGAATACTATCTCCTGCAGGTAGTGTCACTCTCTCAAAACGTTGTCCGGAGCGCCCATCCACGTTTATTCTGAAGCCTCGCTCCACTCCATGAAGCAACCTTATCTCATCTATTTTGAGAGCCTTGTTTCCTTTGTTATACACCAATAGCGTACGTGTAGAAGAGGGCTGCTCAGAGTACAAGGTATCCAAACACAAGGTATCTTGAGAGAACGAAATACGGGCACTCGAGTCTGATGTAAAATGATCAAATTGGTCATGGCAACCCGTCAAAGTGAGGGCTAAGAAGACCAATAGAGAACCAATAGAAGCAATATATTTCATCACAAAGAGTTAGGGTTTTCAGGGTTATTGGAGTCGGGGGGAGGGAGTTCTACAGACGAGACCTCAGCACCTATACGTCCCTCATATAAGAAGATCTCAAGGGTATCTCCCTTTGTTAGTTGCTGAGAAGAGAGAATACTCTTATTCGCCTTTCGCACAATCGAATAGCCACGCTTGAGTGTCTGTCGAGGGCTAAGGAGCTGCACCAACCTTGCTAGGTGCTCTAGAGATTCGTTCTTCTTCTCTAGGATGAGAGGGAGAAGTCGCTGCAAGTGCTGCTGCTCCTGCTCTAATGCGCCCTGGTAGCTGAGTAATAACTTGGGCACTGTGGCTTTGAGCACGTAGCTGCAGTGCTCAATTCGTTGTCTCTCTTGAGTCAAAAGCATGAGTGAGGTGCGTTGCAAAGTTGCCTCTTGTCGTTGCAACTTAAAGAACTCCCGCTGGGTAGATTCTTTTATCGCTATCGGGAGATGATGCACCAACCGCTGCAAAAGGACCAAATGGTAGTCCTGCATGAGAATAACGGATCGCTGCAATCGCTCCGAGAGCTTCCTCAGGAGCGTCCATTCTCTCTCCCTGCTATTGAGGAGGAACTCAGCTACAGCTGTGGGGGTCTTTAGGGAGTGGTGAGCCACTCTATCGGCAACGCTGGTATCGCGCTCATGCCCCACCCCCACGATAATCGGCAAGGGATAGCGAGCTATTGCGGCGCAAAGCTCATAGCTATCAAATGCCATCAAATCAATTTCTGCCCCTCCACCTCGTATAAGTACCACACAATCATAGGCGATCCCACTCTGTTTGATTTCTTGGAGTGCGGAAAGAATAGACGAAGTTGTCCCCTCCCCTTGCATCAAGGCCGGATAAAGTCGAAGAAGGAAAGGCCACTGCTCTCTTGCTGCTTGTATATGACTATAGAAATCGCCCCACCCTGCTGCCGAAGCCGAAGAGATAACAGCAATATGCCGTAAGGGGCGACCTAAGGATAGAGCCTTCTGGCAATCGATCAGCCCCTCCCGTTCTAGGCGGTCAAGCGTTTCTTTGCGCTTTCTTGCCATATCCCCCAAGGTAAATGAGGGATCTAGATCATAAATCTCAAGGTAGAGACCAAATTGCTCATGAAAGCGGATGCCTACCAGAAGCTGCACCTGCAGACCATTTGTAAAAGTCTGACCTGTTACCGCTTCGAACTTGGCGAGCAAAGGCCCTACGGAGGGGCGCCACATCACAGCTCGAGATCGGGCTAAGATCTGCCCTTCTCTCTCTCCTTTCTCAAGGAGTTCGAAGTAAAAGTGTCCCCCCTGAAGGGGAGACTTAATCCCACTAGTCTCCGCAGTAACCCAATATCGGCCTCCAAAGTTTTGCTCAAAGGCTCGACGGATACTGCTATTTAACTCGTGAAGGGAAAAAACCTTCATAGGGATTGGGGTGATATCCCCTACCGGGGAATATCCTATTACTCTGCGTTATAGGAAGTATACGAATCCGATGTATCCTCTTCTGGGATAGGCATGTTACGTACAAATCCTTCTGCAAGAGAGATCAGGGTCTCAGTAGAAGAGACTCCGGCAATAGACTGAATGCGATTACTCAATATGTGCATCAAGTGCGAGTTGTCTACAGCATATAGTTTGATCAGCATTGAGTACGGACCCGTAGTATAATGGCATTCCACTACTTCGGGTATTGCTTCTATCTGGGGCAATACCTCACGATACATGGCAGCACGCTCTAGACGCACCCCAATATAGGTGCAAGTGGTATAACCGAGGTCCTTAGGGTTTACACGATAGCCGGAGCCCGTGATAACTCCACGCTCCACCATGCGCTGTACGTGCTGGTGAATAGCAGCACGAGATACACCACATCGCTCAGCTACATCACGAAACGGAATACGAGCGTTGTCCGAGATAATGGCAAGAATGCGACGATCTAACTTATCTATCTTCATATGTATATCTATATTACTAATTCTAGTACTCTTATTTTGTATCTATTTCTCCCGATGGAGGGTTAATCTTCAAAGAGGGAGTTGCTGTATGGAGGTAATATGGTACGTCCAAGATGCTCATAGGCATGAGCTGTAGCTTCTCGTCCTCTGGGAGTGCGTTTGATAAAACCCTCTTTGATCAAAAAAGGTTCATAAACCTCCTCTATGGTGCCGACATCTTCGCTCATAGCCGTGGCAATGGTGGATACCCCCACGGGGCCACCTCCAAACTTATCTATAATGGTCGTCAATAGTTTGTGGTCTATATTGTCTAACCCACAGCTATCAATATTGAGGGCCTCCAATGAAAAAACGGCAATCTCGGAATCAATCGTTCCATTCCCCCTCACTTGGGCAAAGTCACGCACCCGGCGCAGTAGGGCATTGGCGATACGGGGCGTACCTCTACTCCTACGCGCAATCTCAGCGGCAGCCTCTTCGCTACACGCAACCCCCAAAATGCCAGCCGACCGGAGTACAATACCTGCAATCGTCTTGGTATCGTAGTACTCGAGGTGGAGGTTTATCCCAAAACGGGCACGCAAGGGGGCTGTAAGCAAGCCACTACGCGTTGTTGCTCCTACCAGAGTAAAGGGGTTGAGATCTATCTGAATAGAGCGAGCACCAGGGCCCTTATCAATCATTATATCAATGCGATAGTCCTCCATTGCCGAGTAGAGATACTCCTCCACAATGGGGCTTAGTCGGTGGATTTCGTCAATAAATAGGACATCACGAGGCTCCAACGAGGTAAGCAACCCCGCCAAATCACCCGGCTTATCGAGTACCGGACCGGATGTTATTTTAATGCCCCCCCCTAGCTCGGCTGCGATGATATTGGAGAGCGTGGTCTTCCCCAGTCCTGGGGGACCATGCAATAAGACGTGGTCGAGACTATCGCCACGCATAGCTGCAGCCTGCACAAATACAGTGAGATTCTCCACCACCGTATCCTGTCCTCTAAAAGAACGGAAACTAATCGGGCGAAGGGCCTCCTCTATCTGTTCGTCGGTAATAGGGCGACAACTCTCTTCTCGTATATCAAACACATTATCCATACAGGCTACAAAGTTACTCTTTTTGCTGCCATCACAGACATTCTCCGCCTATTAGTTGCACATCATATCAAGAGAAATAGGCCCCCTTGAGAAATGAATCCGTACCTTTGCAGAAGTTTTTAATGATATAGAAGATGATTACAATAGACCAACTGAACAATCTGTTGGAGCGCAAGGAAGCGCTGAGGGGGTATCTTTGACGTCGATAATAGACGTATCCAACTAGAGGAAGAAGAACTTATCACCCAAGCTCCCGACTTTTGGGAAGACAACAAAAGAGCCGAGGCGCAAATGCGCAAGGTCAAGGAGATTCGTCGCTGGATAGAAGCCTACGAATCCGTAGAGTCTGCCGTAGAAGAGGTAAAACTGAGCTTTGATTTCTACAAGGAGGGGATTGCCGAAGAAGAAGAGGTAGACCAAGCCTATCAAGTAGCTCTCTCTCTGATTGAGGATGTAGAGCTCCGCAACATGCTCCGCAGAGAAGAAGATCGCCTAGGGGCAGTACTCAAGGTCAATGCGGGAGCTGGAGGTACCGAGAGCCAAGACTGGGCCTCGATGCTTGTACGCTTATACCAGCGTTGGGCAGAAAACCACGACTACAAAGTAACCATCACCAACTGGCAAGATGGCGACGAAGCGGGTATCAAAACGGTAACCATGCAGATTGAGGGCGACCTAGCCTATGGATTCCTCAAAAGCGAAAATGGGGTACACCGCCTCGTGCGTGTCTCTCCCTACAACGCCCAAGGGAAGCGAATGACTTCATTTGCCTCTGTTTTTGTTGTGCCCCTTGTTGACGATAGTATAGAGATTGCAGTCAACCCTGCCAACCTATCATGGGACACTTTCCGCTCAAGTGGAGCCGGAGGGCAAAACGTGAACAAGGTAGAGACTGGTGTACGCTTGCATTACCAATTCAAAGACCCCGACACGGGAGAAGAGCGAGAGATCGTTATCGAGAATACCGAGAGTAGATCTCAGCTAGACAATAGAGAGAACGCCCTCCGCCTACTCCGCTCTCAACTCTACGACATAGAGTTAGAGAAGAGACGGGCTGCCCAAGCAGAAGTAGAGGCCGGTAAGAAGAAAATCGAATGGGGTTCGCAGATCCGAAGCTATGTATTCGACGATCGACGCGTAAAAGACCATCGCACCAACTTCCAGACCTCCAATGTAAATGCTGTAATGGATGGTGACATTGATGATTTTATCAAGGCCTATTTAATGGAATTTGGTGGCGAGAAATAATTTCTTTTTAGGGCAGAAACTCTAGAAATTCCAGCTAGAAACCGGAGTGGTTTCTGCCCTAAAAAGAAAAAAATATCACCCAGAGAGAGGAGCCCATCTATCTATGATTGTTTGTATTGCCGAGAAACCGTCTGTAGCTCGCGAGATTGCTCGCATATTGGGAGCAAACCACTCTCAAAATGGGTTCATTGAGGGCAATGGGTACTGTGTTACGTGGACTCTGGGGCATCTCTGCACCCTAAAAGAGCCCAACGACTACCTCCCTCTCTGGAAACGATGGAGCCTCGGCGACCTCCCTCTCATTCCTCAGCGCTTTGGCATCAAACTAATTGAGAACGAAGACTATAAGCGCCAGTTCGAAGTCATCCGCCAGCTTGTAGAGAAGGCCGATGAGGTGATCAATTGTGGGGATGCCGGGCAAGAGGGAGAACTTATACAGCAGTGGGTTCTCACCAAAGCGCTCTGCAAATGTCCCATTCGCAGGCTATGGGTATCCAGCCTTACAGACGAGGCCATCCGAGAGGGATTTGCCCAACTTCGCTCGAATGAAGAGATGAAAAGTCTCTACGAGGCAGGCCTCGCAAGAGCTATTGGCGACTGGCTCCTCGGGATCAATGCAACGCGCCTCTACACCATGCGCTTCCCACAACCCGGGAGGGTGCTCTCTGTTGGGCGAGTACAAACGCCCACCCTAGCTCTCATTGTGGAGCGAGGACGACAAATTGAGCACTTTGTACCCTCGACTTCCTTTGAGTTGCAGACGACCTATAGAGAGACGCTATTCCGGCAGACGGCAGAGAGTTTCTCCACCAAAGAGGAGGTGGAAACACTTATTGAGAGCATCCGTTCCGCTCCACTTACCATCAAAAAGGTAACCAAGCAGCAGGGGAAAGAACTCCCTCCAAGACTCTTCGACCTTACCAGCCTACAAGTAGAGGCCAACAAACGTTTTGGCATGACGGCAGAGACTACTCTACAGACCATCCAAAGCCTTTACGAAAAGAAACTTACGACCTACCCGCGTGTAGACACCACCTACCTATCCGAGGATATTTACCCCAAAGTGCCATCCATCCTCAAGGGACTACGCCCCTACGAGCCGCTTGTCACCCCCATCCTATCAACGGGGAAGCCTCCCAAGAAGAGCAAAAAGGTATTCGACAACAAAAAGGTAACCGATCACCACGCCATCATTCCTACAGGAGTGCCCTTCCCCTCCGGACTTACGTTGAACGAAAATCGGATCTACGACCTTATCGCCCTACGCTTTATTGCCGCATTTTATCCCGATGCCAAAACGGCTACAACGACGGTTCTTGCCGAGGTGGAGGGGACAGAACTAAAGGCGACCGGAAAGGAGATTTTAGATCCGGGATGGCGTGTTGTACTCTATCCTCAAAAGGGCAAAGAGGAGGCAACAAGCCAAGGAAATAAAGAGGAACAAGGGGAGCCCCAAGAGGGAAAAGAGAGCCTCTTACCCGCCTTTAAGGAGGGGGAGTCCGGTCCCCACGAGCCTTCTATTCGAGAGCGTACGACAGAGCCGCCCAAGTACTATACCGAGGCTACGTTGCTGCGAGCCATGGAAACAGCAGGGAAGCAAGTCGAGGACGAAACATTGAGAGAGGCTCTTAAGCAAAATGGTATTGGGCGCCCCTCCACCCGGGCTTCCATTATCGAGACCCTCTTCAAGCGTGACTACATCCGAAGAGAAAAGTCTTCGCTACGTGCCACCGAGACGGGGATTCAATTGATTGACACAATACAAGACCCCCTGCTAAAAAGCGCAGAACTAACGGGCATGTGGGAGTATAAGCTCCGACAAATCGAAAGTGGCGAATACACGGCATCAGACTTCTTACAAGAGCTCAAACAGCAAGTCTCCGACTTGGTGCAAAGTGTTCGTCGCTACCACTAATACCTCCGAAAATATCTTTTTCTGCTAGCTAACACCAGGTTGTTGCTTCCCTTCTGAGCAAATCTCAGCTAGAAGCGAATAAATTTCGTATCTTTGTGGTGACATATGTTGGCAAAAAAGGCTCGCATTATCATTCTTTGAGAGCGATCATCTCTCTCAGCAGCAAATTGAGAAGGATAAGTATCGAGCAAGGCAAGTGTAAGGCACACTTTCACCAACATCGCCAATCAAAAAGTAGTTACTGATATAAACGAGAGATATAGAGATGGACCTCAGCATGCTCGAACTTAGCGACCAAGAGATAGCACGTCGCAATAGTCTGAACGAATTACGCTCCTTAGGCATTAACCCCTACCCTGCGGCAGAATTCAAAGTTACTGCCTATGCACAAGAGATCATCAATTCATACCCCGAAGGGAATGAAGAACGAGAGGCTCTCTTGAGAGAGCAACGGGTACGCCTTGCCGGACGTATCATGGGACGCCGTATTATGGGCAAAGCATCTTTTGTGGAGCTTGCCGATAGCACCGGACGCATTCAAATCTATATCACACGAGATAGTCTAGCCGATGGCGAGAATACCGATCTCTACAATGTCGTATTCAAGAAGTGCCTAGATATTGGGGACTTTATCGGCATAGAGGGCTACGTCTTCAAGACGCAAACGGGAGAAGTCTCTGTACACGCTTTAAGCCTTACGGTACTGAGCAAGTCATTACGTCCTCTCCCTATCGTAAAGGAGAAAGACGGCAAGGTCTTCGACGGGTTTTCCGATCCCGAGCAGCGTTATCGCCGCCGTTATGTAGACCTCTTGGTCAATGACGGAGTGCGAGACATCTTCCTAAAGCGCAACAAGATCTTCACTTCCATGCGCAATTTCTTCAACGAGCATGGTTACCTAGAGGTGGAGACCCCCATATTGCAATCGATACCGGGAGGCGCAGCAGCACGCCCCTTTATTACGCATCACAATGCGCTTGACATTCCCCTTTACTTGCGTATTGCCAACGAACTATACCTAAAGCGGCTCATCGTAGGAGGCTTCGAAGGGGTGTACGAATTCAGCAAAGACTTCCGAAACGAAGGGATGGATCGTACCCACAATCCCGAGTTTACCGCCATGGAGATCTATGTAGCCTATAAAGATTACAACTGGCTCATGGACTTTACAGAGACCATGTTGTCTCGTATTGCTCAGGAGGTACTAGGCACCACGGAGGTAAAAGTGGGAGATCGCGAGATCAGCTTCCGCCCCCCATTCAAGCGGGTTCCCATCCTAGAGGCCATCAAGGAACATACCGGCATCGACATCAGTGGTATGGACGAAGATCAGTTGCGAGGGGTTTGCAAGCAACTCGGTATTGAGACCACTCCCAGTATGGGTAAAGGCAAGCTCATTGACGAGATTTTTGGAGAGAAGTGCGAAGGGAAGTACATCCAACCCACCTTCATTACAGACTATCCCAAGGAGATGTCGCCTCTCACCAAGGAGCACCGAACCAATCCCGCCCTTACAGAGCGTTTTGAATTGATGGTCAATGGTAAAGAGCTTGCCAATGCATATAGCGAATTGAATGACCCCATCGATCAGCGCAAACGATTCGAAGACCAATTGGCTCTATCCGAGAAAGGAGACGATGAGGCCATGTTTATAGATCAAGACTTCCTCCGTGCTCTTGAGTACGGGATGCCTCCTACGGCAGGATTAGGAATTGGTATGGATCGCCTTGTGATGCTCTTAACGGGACAAGAAAGCATCCAAGAGGTGCTCTTCTTCCCCCAAATGAAGCCGGAGACTGTAGTAAAACGAGACAAACCGGCTGCCTACATTGCCCTAGGAGTTAACGAAGATTTTGTCCCCCTCTTGCAGAAAGCAGGTTACCTTACCGTTGAATCTCTACATGCAGAAGAGAAGCCCGGGCGTATCATGCAGGCTATGATGGACATAAACAAGAAGTACAAACTCGGCATGACTATGCCTTCTCTAGAAGAGGTAACAGCCTGGACACAGAGTAAAGAATAGAGAAAGAATCGAAGGGAGCTGGGGAGGTTCGGTTAATCTCTCAATCCTATAATGCTCCCAAAGATGGTGGATACTGATAAGAGAATTGAGGGAAATAAAACCTTCTTATACTCATCTTGAGTAGGAGTTGGTGATTAAGAAAGAAAAGGAAAGGCGATGAAACCTATAGGAAGAGTTGGGATCTTAGGAAGTGGTAGTTGGGCTACCGCCTTGGCTAAAATTGTACTAACATCGCAGCCCCATATCAATTGGTACGTACGCCGTAGCGAACAGGTAAAAGGCTTCTTAAAGCTGGGCCACAACCCAAATTATCTACCGGCGGCAGAGTTCGATACCAATAATATTACCTTCTTCTCGGAGTCGGACATCAATAGTTTCTTTCGTGCCAGTGATACGATTGTACTTGTCACTCCCTCGCCCTATGCGAAGAGTTACCTCAAAAAGGTACGCAAGTCGAGTATGCGAGACAAGTTGATCGTCAATGCGATCAAGGGTATCGTACCCGATGAAAATATGCTTGTCTCCGACTACTTGATGGAGGAGTTTGATGTCCCCAAAGAGCTTATAGCTGTGGTAGGAGGGCCTTGCCATGCAGAAGAAGTTGCAAAACATAGGCGTTCGTATCTCACAGTCGCTTGTAAAAACCTCAAGCAAGCAGAAGCTTTTGCAGAGGTGCTCCGCAATGATTTTGTAAACTGCGTTACGACAAACGACGTCGTGGGGGTGCAATATGCCTCTGTGCTCAAAAATATCTACGCCATAGCTGCAGGCATTTGCAATGGACTGCAATATGGAGATAACTTCCAATCCGTACTTATCTCCAATGCCATAGCAGAGATGAACAACTTTGTCAATGCAGTGCACCTGATTGATAGGGAAATTACAGACTCTGTATACCTCGGGGATTTGCTGGTAACAGCCTACTCTCAGTTCAGTCGCAACCGCACTTTTGGGAATATGATTGGGCGAGGTTATAGCGTAAAGGCGGCACAAACAGAGATGGAAATGATTGCAGAGGGATACTTCGGAGCCAAGTGCGTACGCGAAGTGAATGCACGCTATCAAGTAAATATTCCCATCTGCGATATGGTCTATGAGATCCTCTACGAAAAAAGAGATGCTACAGAGGCGATACTTGAGCTTTCTAAACACTTCAAATAATCGTTGGTAACAAAATATGCTTCCCCTCTGCATAGATACGAGTTTTGCAACCATATCCTCTGGATCTCTAGAAGAGGCGCAAATAGCGCTTGATCGACTCCTTGAGGGGGGAGGCCTGGGTAGCGAATACAGGGGTTGGCTAGACCTTCCCTTTGCAGAGACTACCCTATTGGAGGAGATAGAGACGGCAGCCCAAGATTTACGCACCCGTACAGAGTGCGTTGTATGTATCGGTATTGGTGGTAGCTATCTCGGGGCCAAAGCCGTGATAGATGCACTTACTCCTCCTTCGTTTTGTAGGGAGACTCCCTCTTTACTTTTTGCAGGGCATCACCTAGATAGTTGCTATCTATCCCATCTACAAGACTATCTAAAAGGGAAAAGCTTTGGCATCATATATATATCGAAGAGTGGGGGCACATTAGAGCCTTCTATTGCCTTTCATCAACTAAGGCACCTCTTGGTCGAGAATGCCAAGGGAGACGAAGACTTAATTCGAAATAATATTGTCGTAATAACAGATCCCGAGCATGGATCTCTTCGAGCAATAGCCACCCACGAGGGGTATCGGTCATTTTCTATTCCTCCCTCTGTCGGCGGGCGCTACTCGGTGCTCAGTGCTGTAGGGCTTCTTCCCCTAGCCTATTGCGGTATTGATATTCGCAAGATGCTCAGTGGGGCAAGAGACTTTTCTGCGGCGATCTTGCGGGGAGACCAGGAGGCAGTGATGCCGCTACTCTCCTATGCAGGTTGGCGCATCAAAGAATACAAAAAGGGAAAGAAAATAGAGATCTTTTCCACCTTTTCTTCCCCTCTCCATTCGCTTCAAGAGTGGTGGAAACAGCTCTTTGCAGAGAGTGAAGGCAAGGACGGAAAAGGCATCTTCTCTACCACAGCCTCCTTTAGTACAGATCTCCATTCCTTGGGGCAGTGGATCCAAGATGGAGAGCGATCCATCATGGAGACCATGTTATCTGTAGAAGAGGCTCCTACAAATGATGTCATCATTCAGGGGGATAAGCACTTTAGGGATGGGCTAGACTTCCTCACAGACCAATCCCTTCATTGGGTTAACCGCCAAGCCGAAGAGGCCACTTGTATTGCCCATAGCGAGGGCGGAGTTCCTCTCTTTAGGATTAAAATGACTCGCCTCGATGAGTATAACCTGGGGATGCTTCTCCTCTTTTTCGAGATGGCAGCAGGGGTTAGTGGGTACATGATGCAGATCAATCCCTTCGACCAGCCTGGGGTTGAGGCCTACAAACAAAAGATGAATCAGCTCTTAAACAAACCGGTATAACCCGATTCTGCGGGGTACTTCCCCAATAGAGCAAAGCTATATTAGAACGAACACTTCTCACTACCAAAGAGAATGCAATGAAGTATAATAGTAAACAACAAAAGATACCAATGCCCGAGTATGGGCGTAACATCCAAAATATGGTGAATCACTGTCTCACGCTCGAAGACCGAGCTGAGCGTCAGTGGTGCGCCGAGTCGATCATCCGCATAATGGCGAAACTCGCTCCGGATCATCGTCTGGCTCAAGATGGCGAAAAAGCTCTTTGGGATCATCTTGCCATCATGTCTGGCTTCCAGCTGGATATAGACTATCCCTACGAAGTAGTCTCCCCCACCTCTCTTTATTCCAAGCCTGAGACAATCCCCTACCCCGATAACGATATTATCTACCGTCACTATGGGCACATCATACAGGGCTTAATCCAAAAAGCAATAGAGCTACCCGAGGGCGCCGAGAGAGATGCTCTTGCCATCAGTATTGCCAAACAGATGAAGATCAATTACTTGGAGTGGAACAAGAACACAGTAGACGACTACCAGATCTTCAAGGATCTTTTTGAGCTCTCCAACGGTAACCTCGTGTACAGCGAGGCTCGCTATAAGCTTGACTTACCCGCATACTCTACACCCAAACAGACAAAACAGAAAAACAAAAAGCGCAAGTAAAGCGCTTCCTCGGACCAAAGCACGAATAAGGATATGGCATCATTTGTAATAGAAGGTGGGTACAAACTTAGTGGTAGTTTGACCCCTCAAGGAGCAAAAAACGAAGCTCTGCAAGTAATTGCAGCCACCCTACTCACCGACCAAGAAGTACGTATTAGCAACATACCCGACATATTGGATGTCAACAATCTGATCAACCTTATCCATAGTATGGGAGTAGAGGTGCATATGTTGGCTCCCGGCGAATATTCTTTCCGTGCGGCATCTATTGATTTGGACTTCGTACGGAGCGAGCACTTCCAAGCCAAGAGTCGTGCCCTTAGAGGATCCATCCTACTTGTTGGTCCTCTTGTTAGCCGATTCGGATTCGCCATATTCCCCAAACCGGGGGGAGACAAGATTGGTCGTAGGCGTCTTGACACCCATTTTACGGGTATTGCAGCACTAGGGGCACGATGCACCTACAACGAAGAAAAGCATTGCTACGAGATCTATGGAGGCAACCTAAAGGGAGCCTATATGCTCCTCGACGAAGCCTCTGTAACGGGTACCGCCAACGTTATTATGACGGCTGTACTGACCCCGGGAGTGACTACGATTTTCAATGCAGCTTGCGAACCCTACTTGCAACAACTCTGCAAGATGCTCAACACCATGGGAGCTAAGATCTCCGGTGTAGGCTCAAATCTCCTCCACATAGAGGGAGTAAGCTCCCTACGTGGGACCACACACAGACTCCTACCCGATATGATAGAGGTAGGTAGCTTTATTGGTATGGCAGCTATGACCCATAGTGAGCTTACGCTTAAAGACGTAAACATCCCCAACCTCGGTATCATTCCCTCGGCATTCCGCCGCTTGGGGATCACGATAGAAGAGCGTGGCGACGATCTCTTTATACCCGAACACGACGGCTACGAGATCGACACCTATATGGATGGCTCCATACTTACCATTGCCGATGCCCCTTGGCCCGGTCTAACACCAGACCTCTTGAGCGTCTTTTTGGTAGTGGCCACCCAAGCTCGTGGTAGCGTTCTTATCCACCAGAAGATGTTCGAGAGCCGCCTATTCTTTGTCGATAAACTCATCGATATGGGGGCACAGATCATCTTGTGCGACCCCCACCGAGCTACGGTTATTGGGCTAGGCGGTAGAGTAGCTCTTCGCCCTGCTCAGATGGTTTCTCCCGATATACGTGCCGGTATAGCCCTTTTGATTGCCGCCATGAGCGCCGAAGGGACAAGCCGAATAGATCGAATAGACCAAATAGACCGCGGATACGAACGGATTGATCTCCGTCTGAATAATCTAGGTGCCCACATCAGTCGCATAGGAGAATGACCGACACACCGGAACTTATCCTCGTAGGGCGGCTGGGGCGTGCCCATGGCATCCACGGAGAGATTAACCTCTACCCTTCCATAGATGAGGAGAGTATGTTTTCTCTTGCTGAGGATAAAGATTTTTTCTTACATCTAGAGATAGATGGTCTCCCCGTCCCCTTTTTAGTCGAAGATCTGCGAGGGAAAGCCGAGTCTTCCCTACTGGTCAAGTTTGAGGAGGTGGATAACCGAGAGGAAGCTGAGCGATACGATGGTTGCCCTGTGTATGTACCCGCCGATTTGATAGGCGAAGATATCGAGTTCCAACCCCACCACTTTATCGGTTATACGCTTGTGAATGCAAACGAAGTGCCGGTAGGGAAGGTTATAGATATCGATGACAATACAGCCAATATACTCTTGATTGTGGAGAGAAAAGACTCCAATGAGGAGGTCATGATACCCATAGCGGACGGGCTAGTGCACTATATTGATGTTGAAAAACAGCTTATAAGTCTTACTATCCCCGACGGATTGATCTAATTTGAATATGAAGAAAAAGATAGCAATATTCGGCTCCACAGGCTCTATTGGCACACAAGCCCTTGACGTAATTAGGGCGCACCCCGAAGGTTTTGCTGTCTCCGTACTTACCGCGAATAGACAAGCGGAGCTACTTATCCGGCAAGCTCGGGAGTTTCTTCCTAGTCATGTAGTAATTGCAGACGAAAGCCTGTATCCTCAGGTTCGTGCGGCTCTTCAAGATCTTCCCATCTCTGTACACACAGGCAAAGAGGCCCTCTACGAGGTCGCTTCTTTCCCCGAAACCGATATCGTACTCATGGCTCTGGTGGGCTACTCCGGCCTCCTTCCCACCTGTTGTGCCATTGATGCGGGTAAAACTATTGCCCTAGCCAATAAAGAAACAATGGTGGTGGCCGGTGCCATTGTTACCGAGAAAGCTCGAGCTAAAGGGGTAAATATCCTCCCCGTAGACTCTGAGCACTCCGCAATCTACCAGTGTTTGCTCGGAGAACGCAACCCGCTGGAGCAGATACTTCTTACCGCATCGGGCGGACCATTCTTGCACGTTCCTACCGAGCGACTAGGCAACGTAACCCCAAAAGATGCTCTAAAGCACCCCAATTGGAGTATGGGAGCCAAGGTGACAATAGACTCTGCCTCTCTCATGAATAAGGGCTTTGAGATGATGGAGGCCTGTTGGTTTTTCGATGTCCCACCCTCAAAAATTGAGGTTCTCGTACACCCCCAGAGTATCATTCACTCGATGGTGCAATTTGAGGATGGAAGCGTAAAAGCGCAACTTGGGCAGCCCGATATGCGCTTGCCCATTAGCTTTGCGTTGGGAGAAGAACTACGCTTGAACAATAGATTTCCTAGGCTCGACTTCACCCAACTACAACTGACCTTTGAGCACCCCGACCTTGAGAGGTTCCCCAATCTCAGCTTGGCCTATCAGGCTATGGAAGCGGGGAAAGCCTCCCCTTGCGCTCTCAACGCTGCCAATGAAATAGCCGTAGAGGCCTTCCTCCACGAGCAAATAGGATTTACTACGATACACGAGATCAATGCATATGTCCTAGGGCATGTTCCTAACATTGAAGAGACTGACGTTTCCTTAACAGCTCTCATTGAGATAAATGAAGAGTGTCGCCAAATGGCCTCACAGCTAGTCAAGCAATATGCCGGAAGGAGCCACAGTTATGCTAAAGCGCGTTTGTAAAATGTCTGTATGATCAAAATCGAACATCTTTCTTTCCAGTACAAAAAGGGGAACCTCGTCCTTGACGATCTCTCTCTTAATCTCTCCAAGGGATCTATCGTAGGGCTCCTTGGATGCAATGGAGAAGGAAAAACAACACTTCTCAAGCTGCTGTGTGGGCAATTGCTCCCTCTCTCGGGAAATCTTCTGGTCAATGGAGAAGACCCCTCTAAGAGGATGCGTAAAACTCTCGAGCAGGTGTACTACCTCCCCGAAGAGATCATTGTGCCCAACCTTAAGGTAAAAACCTACTTTTCATTGATCACCCCCTTCTATCCCAACTACTCGCAAGAGATTGCAGAGGAGGCAATGACGGAGTTTCGGTTGGATTGGGAGCAACGGTTGTCGATGCTATCTCAGGGACAAAAAAAGAAGGTAGCTATAGCCCTTGCCCTCTCATTACAGACTCCTCTTCTTCTGATGGATGAGCCGACTAATAGTCTAGACACCCCTTCGAAGTCGGCTTTTAGGAAATTGCTCGCAAAGCATATATCAGAAGAGCAAGCCGTAATAATAAGTACACACCAGCTAAGAGACCTTGAGTCTCTCCTCGATGGCATAGTAATATTAGAGGGTGGACACCTCTTGGTAAATGCCTCCATATATAAGCTATCCGAGATCTTCTCTTTCGGGATGGTTACCGACTACAACCGAGCAGAAGCCCTCTACGAAGAGTCATCTCTCTCAGGAGATATAGGAATATTTGAGCACCGAGATGATATGGAAGAAGGGCTTTTCTCCACAGAACTTTTCCTCAATGGGATCTCCCGAGAGAAAGAAAAAATAAGTGCCATACTACGAGCAAATAACCTAGTGTAACCCTACCCCTTAGAGAAAATCACCTATGATAAATAATAGCCTCGGACGCATACTACTTTTGCTTAAGGGAGATTGGATGATCAATCGTAGGCAGCACATACTCGTTGCCATCATATTTATGATCGTAATCTGGTTTATCGAGCTTGTTCCCTTAGCCTTCTCCAGATCATTTACAGAGTGGGAAAAAGCGATTTACTCCATAGATCCCTCCTTTTTTCACTTCGCCATTGCGCGTATTCTTTACCTATTTGCATTCCTCTCCTGGGTTTCGAACACCCTTTATTATAGCCGTATTCCACACTTTTATCTGGCGCCCTTGTCTTCGCTAGAGAAGTATCTTCTTATACTATTGCAGGGGGTTGTGATGTCTCTATTGGCTACAGTTGTTGCTGTTCTTTCACTCATTCCCTATCTTCTCATCTTCTCTCCCAATCTATCTATGGCCCTATCCCACATTGTGCCATTCCTCGGGGAAAACATGCAGACTCCGCTAGATATCTGGCAACATATACTCTTCGTATCTCTCGTATCTGTCCTTATCGTAGGGCTCTTTTTCTTCCGGATACTTATACGAAATCAAGTGATAGCCACCTTGGCAGCCAGTGTAGGGTTTATCCTTATCTTCGTGACGTTGCTTCCCCTTCTCGTTGAGTTCTCCCTTGAGAATTACATTACAGGAGATCTTTACGAGAAGATCTCGACCTATATCATTGCCTCTGTTCTATTTTTATTCGTGGATATTGCCATGTGTGTTGGGGGGTATTATATCTTTAAGAAGAAGCAAATCCAATGAATCCGATTCAACCACAATCTATATTCCTTCAGGTTATTGAGAGAATCCACAATGGGATCCTCTCGGGCACCTATAAAGTGGGAACTCGTATTCCATCCGTACGTGATATGGCGGCTCGTCTAGAGGTCAATCCGAACACCATTGTAAAGGCATACGATCGTTTGATTGCAGCCGGATTGATCGAATCCCGTCCCGGGGTTGGCAACTACATAAAAGAGGGGGCTATTGAGATTGTTGCGCAAGAACGTCAGAAGAGGTTCTATAACGAGATTCTCCCTGCAGTGGCCAAGGAGATGAAGCTTCTCAACATTCCCTACGATCGTGTTCTAGAGAATCTCCGCCACGATCTAGACCGAACGATGATAACCAAGGGCGTCTAGGGAACCATCTTAAGACCGTCTCTTCCTTAAAAGAAAAGAGGTAGGATGCTCGGGGGCATCCTACCTCTTTTTGTATCTCTAGATCGTCTCTCGTACAAAGAGAGGGGGTATGAGCGGTCCCCCTCTCCAGAGACAAGGCGAGATACCTTCTGATTAATCTTCTTTGGCGCTTGCGATAGCCTCATTGAGGTGCTTGATCCAAATTTGGTTGATGGCAGGGTAATCGCCGAGCCCCTTGAGGTGGGACTCTACAGTCCAACCTTGAGCAGCGATCTGATTACGCCAGCTCTGTTCTTCTAGAGGGAGCTTCTTACCATCCTCTTCGGTAGCAGTGCTAGACATATCGTTATTGGCGTGGTCTCCGGCAATAGACATGAGAGGGTGAAGGTGGATCTTTTTGGTGGCGCATGTAGAGCTCTTGAGCTGATCAATTACGTGATCTACGAGCATAGCGGGATAATCCACGGTACCTACATATACATTATCATTGTTGTAGGTCTTCTTAGCATAAGCCTTCATGGCCTTTTCGATCTTCTCATAAGAAGCATTGGCGCGGTCGTAGTCTGAAACGGGATTACCGTGACCCATGAAAGCAACGGCATCCCCAGCCTTGAGCTGAGTAGCAAACGCATCTACCAAGATCTTTGCTACGCTTTCGATATCTTCGTCCGAAGTAAGAAGGGCATTCCCTAGCACAGCCTTGTCACGATTCAACTCTTCAGCGGGGAAATTGTAGTGAGGCTTTACATAACCATCGCGCAAGAGAGTAAATTCTTCTCCGGGGATAACATGGAGAGACTGTACGAGCACGGTCTTATAATCCTTCTGAAGGAAAGATTTGAACCAGAGGTCTGGAGTAATGAATTGTTCATTCTTAGCAGCTTGCCAACGATTGATACAAGTACGAGAGGTGAATGAGAAGAATACATCGGCATTGGGGAATGCTTTTTCGAAATCTGCAATCTGCTTCTTGTATGTTGTGTGGGGATCGTCGAAAGTAGAACCAAATGTTACGAGCAAAACGGCTGTGTCGTGCTTCTTCTCATACTTTACGATCTCTTGATCTTTGGGATCCTGCTTTTTGCAAGAAGCCATAAGGAGTGTAGTAGTGGCTATTGTTGCTATAGCCAAAGCCTTTAGAATCTTCATTTCGATACTAATTAGATTGTTGTACTTCTTATCTGTTGCCTTTTGTTTTTCTGAGATTTCTTTCCCGTTTGATAGCCCAAACTGAGGGAGAGGAATAGGGTACGACCGGGGGTTGTAGTACCAAAGTTGTACCCATAAGGATGTCTCTCTACATGGTTGAGCAGGTTGTCTATCCCCAAAGCGGCTTCCAAATGCAATCCTGCGGGGAGGGCAAAGGAATGATCCGTAGAGAGTTTCCAAAGGAAAAATCCTGGGGCATTGCCATACTCTTTATAGTACCGCTCGGTCTGACCTTTTCCATAGATCCCGACTCCTAGAGAGTACTTGCCCCACGTATGCCCCCACTTGGCAAAGAGATTGGCATGGTGGTTAGCCGTGCCATCGATACTGCGCACTTCTATGATGGGACTCTGCGCCTTCTTACTCGCCTCTTCGTCTACCAAGTGAGCTCGAGCCGAGGTATAACTATAGCCTGCACCAAAAGCAAATCCGTGGGGGGAGGTGTATGCTCCCGAGAATTCGAAGTTGGCGACGAGCGCCTGCTCCATGTTTATATATTGCATGGCTCCATCGTAGTCGTTCCCCTCATCACCGGCATAACCGGGAGGAATGGGTACGGAAACGAGAGCAATCATGTCCCATAGTTTATTGATAGAGGGGGTAAACGAAAATTGCCAGCCCTCATGTCGATACTCTACACTTGCCGAGGCGTACTGAGACCGCTGCGGTTTGAGACGTTCATTCCCAATATAAAGCCTCACCTTACTCATGATGGGGCGTTCGTAGAAGTAGTATAACTCTTTGATCGTAGGTGTCTTGAATCCCCACGAATAAGTCGCTCTCCATCTCCAATCTCCACTTTTGTAGAGAAGGGAAGCCTTGGGTGTAAGGTGCCAACCGAATGCCTCATGGTGCACCAATCTCGCCCCTGCTGTTAGATTTAGTTTGGGGAGAATATTCCACTCATCTTGAGCATAAGAAGAGAGTGTATAGTTAGCCTCGCGCGCCTTGACCATACGCTTAGGAGCATATAAGTCGTCAAGACGATACTCCACCCCTGCCGAGAAAAGATGCTTCTCGTTGAACGGGATAATGGCTTTTAGCGCAGCATTGAATTGCCCTTGATCGCTCTCCAAGGAAGAGGATCCGGGACTGTAGACAATATGCTTGGGGACCCGCACATCTTTCCCCCCAATAAGCTGATGCTCAAATATTTCGTCAATGTAATTATTGTAGTAATCGTAGAAGTAACGGTGGCGACTATAGTCTGCAAGGAAAGCGAGTGAGAACTCTCCCTCTTGTTTATACTCGGCCGAAGCTCCCAGAGAGAAGTCTCGGTAACGGAGATTATAAGAGCGAAAGCGAGGTAACCCCGGCTCATGATAGATGTGCTTAAGGTAGTACATCCCATCTGCGGAGAAGCTCCAATGAGGAGAGGGGGTGAACGAAAAAGCCTGACTTATGCGGTTATTATCGGATGCGCTCTCTGTCTTTGTGGTGGAGTTCTCATAGAGTTTATAACGATAGTACTCTTGAGTCGAATTTTGCCAACCATCGCTGCGTGCTCCCGAGTACTTTGTATCGGAATGCAGTTGCCCTAGTTGCAGCTGTAGGCGGTTATGTTGGAGCAATTGCCCAAAGCCGCCCACCTGAGTTGTATTATCGAAGCTCAGGGGGATCTGTTTGGTTTTCCGTCTTGTTATCACATTGATTACGCCTGCAATGGCGTCTGATCCGTAGAGAGAAGAAGAGGCTCCGCGCACTATTTCGATACGTTCTATATCCAGAGGGTCGATGAGAGAAAGGTCGTTTTGCCCCCCAAGGTCACCATGCAATCTCCGTCCATTGAGAAGAATAAGAATATAGGAATTATTGAGTCCTCCCATGGTAATACGCCCTCCCATATCGCTAGAGGAGATATCGAAGCCGGGGCTAAGAGCCGTAAGAATATCGCTGATGCTGCGCCCTGAGTAATTGCGCAACATGCTACGAGTGATCACTTCGGTTTGTACAGGGGCGTCTTTGAGATAGTGAGCAGTACCGGTCCCCGTCACTACCACTTCTCCCAACTGTTGTGAAGAGTGAATAAGAGTATCAGTCTGTGCCTTTGCCAGTAGGGGCAAGAAGGCAAATACAAAGGCAAGAAACAATCGATTTCTCATCTCCTCTATTTCATTTTCTC
The DNA here is from genome assembly GCF_938023125.1 of uncultured Porphyromonas sp. Taxonomy (GTDB): domain Bacteria; phylum Bacteroidota; class Bacteroidia; order Bacteroidales; family Porphyromonadaceae; genus Porphyromonas. The sequence continues at coordinate 90,866 of NZ_CALHDW010000002.1, read as the reverse complement.
AGATAATCTATTTTTTGTATCTGCAAAGGTACGTAATAATATCCAAGAGCCCCGGCTGCCTCGGATTTATTCCAAGGTAACCGAGGCAAAGTAACAGAAAGCAATGGTGCTTAATACCTAAAGAAGCAGACGATGCCGTAGAGAGAACCTACAACAATGAGCCTTTTCTCCGGATTATAGGCAATACCACCAACATAACTGAGCTTACCCTTCTGAGCAAAAGAACTCACCTTCTTGAGCGTCTTGAGATCCCAGATCTCTACCGAGCGACCATTGACCGTTCCACAGAGGATATAGCCATCCTCCATGAATTTAAGGGTTTCATAATTGATATTATTCGTATCAAACTGACCTTGAAGCCTAGCCTCCTCTCCTCGAGCTAGGTAGTCAGCATTCTTATACAACCGGTTATAGTTAAAGGCACCTCCCTGCAGGATCCACTGTTCATCGGGGCTCAGTGCTAGGTCTATGTGGCAATTATCATCCTCCGAGAAATACACCTTTTGGGTTGTATAGTCTCTAAGATCTATCTGTAACGTATAGTTACGACACATCAAGATCTGCAAGTGATTTTCGGTGAAACGATAGAAGCGGAAGGGTCTTACACCAGAGCCTTTGCTCACTGTATGTAGGTGCTCCGAAGTCTCTGTTGTACGATCGTAATAATAGGCATCCACCTCATCGGAATAAAAAATCACATTGTTGTCTAGCGGATTGTAGGCCGCCTTTAGGAACTCTCCCTCTAGCACTAGCGAGATCTCTCCGCTTCGGATGTCCATCTCCTTGATCCCATAGGGATCTACAAACAGGAGGGTATTTTCGTCCTCTCCAAAGCATATATCACGACAATTAATCTTGTATTCGGCAATTTGGGTAAACTTAGAAGTGTCCCAAAGGACGAGCTTCTTGACCTTACGCTGCGTCCCATAATCCTCTCCAAAGTAGGTGGCAGCCACACTACCCGACTTATTTAAAACAACGAGATCCACATCCCCCTCGGACTTGTGATGCTTGAGGAGTTGTAGTTTGGGCACTTTCGAGCCTTTTGCCTCCTGACGAGTGGCTCCCTTTTTCTTTTGAGCCTCGGCTGGGATGGAGCCGAAGGCTAGGCATAAGGTTGTGCTCGTGAGAAACAGAGCAATCCATCGTGCGATACTTTTCTTTGTCATAGCATTTTACATTCTAAAGAATCATGGCATGAAGCGAGGGCAAGTGACGGTGTTCTCCATGGCTTTACCTCACATTCTCGAGGCAAAGATAGCTATTTGCTCCCGGTATTTGCACCTATTTTTCTCCCGAGAAGTCTATTGAAAAGCCCCAATAATTATATACCTTTGTTTCCCAAAGAGATAGCTATCCTAGCGTGGATAGTGCATATGTAGGTCATTTTTAGAGACACTTCTCACAAAACACCAACAAACCTACAGTGAATTCCCTTTAAGAAACAAGTTTTGCAAACAACGGACAATAAAGCTATACCCGCACAAAGAGAGTCTGTAAGACTACTAAGAGGGACTAACACCCCCTCCTATGCGCTATTTTCCCTTTGCGATCGGCTAAATAGATCGAATATAGGGGGAAGGTGTGACCTTTTTCTTCATTTCCCTATCGGGGAAATCCCAACTCTCACCTACCATCGAAAACCTGTAAAAGCCCTCCTCTCCGATGGGCCTTTATTCGCAACGAACTTATCACCAACAAAAAAGAAGTGTCTGCATGCGCAGACAAAAATTGAATCGTTATAATATTTACAGATGAAAAAAATTACTCTTTTCTTCCTGTTGTCTTTGCTTGCCACGACCTTTGGCGTCGTCAAAGCTCAGAACGTTCAAGATGGCGTGCTTATAAGCTGGCCAATGGCATCAGGAGACATCAAAATGCCCGATGAGGTAGTAGAAATTGCCCCTAACTGTTTCTACCAAAGTGGTGGTGATTGGGGCGATGACGATTGGGAATCTGCCGGTATGCGCAGTGGCCTACGTTCTTCGAACGACGAAATTACCTCTATCGACTTCAACAACGTAAAAAAGATTGGCAAAGAAGCCTTTAAGGAATGCAAGGGTATTAAGTCCATGAAGATGCCTCAAGTAGAGGAAATCGGCGAAGATGCTTTTGCCTCTTGCGACAACGCGAGCTTTACCACCCTTGAGCTCCCGGCAATCAAGATCTTGGGGAAAAATGCTTTCTTCAACTGCACCTCTCTCACCAAAGTGATCCTAGGAGGAGCCCTAGAGAAGATCGAAAAGAATCCCTTCAATAACAACCCCAACATTACTGAGTTCTCCATCACCCATCCTCAGGCAGGATATATGGTTTTGGACGGAGCTGTGCTTTCGAAAGATAAGACACAGGCCGTAATCCTACTCCCCCAGGTGGCTAAGATTACTCTCCCCAACGAAACAACAATCATAGCCGATGGCGCAGGTCAGAACCTAAAGAAGCTCAATACAATCATCGGTACGTCCGTAAAAAGCGTAGGCGACAATTGCTTCCTATCGGCAGATGCTTTGGAAAGCATCGACCTACCTAAGCTCGAGACTGTAGGCTTCTTGGCATTCAGCCAAATTGCCGGTATCAAGCTTGTAGACATCCACGAAAGTGCCGGATTTGTTGCTTTTGGCGACAACAACATGAGTGGTCCTAGCGACAACGCCTCCATGACTATCTATGTAGCCAACGAAACGGTAAAGACATCCCTTGAGAAGTATTATAAGAGAGCTAAGATCCAGGTAGGAGCTCCCGATTCAGAACTAAAGAAACATCGAGTAACCTTCAAAGTAGATCCACAAGAAGCAGGATTTATAGAAGCATGGCTCTTGGGACCCGTTACCGTGGAGAACGGAGACGAGGTAGCCGAAGGCAGTACGCTCAAGATGGAATGCCGTTACAACTTCGTTCAATACGAGTTTTCGCACTGGACCGTAAACGGTCAGAAGATGGAAGGCATCCCCGGAACCCAAAAGATACTTGAGATACCCTCTGTAAATGAAGCGCTCAACATCGTTGCGCATTGCAACAAGCTCCCCGAGGGGAACCGTATATTCTTCAAGTCTGCCAACGCTGCCGGTGGTACGGTAACCGCCGTAATGGACGGAAAAGAATTCAAGAGTAGTGATCTCGTACCCACAGGTAAGAGCGTAACGTTCACGGCTACTCCCATCAAGGGATACAAGGTGACAGACTGGCTCTTTGAGGATAGCGAAGGTAAGTATGTAGAAAGAGAGTCTCTCAAGGGGCAAACAACTTGGACGGTAACTCCTACAGAAACGATCGACTTCCTCGTTCGTTTCGAGCGCAACGAAGGCTCTGTAGTTATCCAATACAAAGAGATGAGCGGCAATGGTTCACTCTCGGCTCGCACCTCAGAAGGTACACCCGTCGCTAGTGGCGAAGCTATTGCAAGTGGCCAAGATATTATCTTCACAGCAGCTCCCAATGCGGGCTACAAGGTAGGAGCTTGGATCATTAACGATGAGGAGCAAACCGAAACGAATAACGAACTTCGCATCAACAATGTAACGAGCGACCTCAATGTACACTTGGTTTGCTACGAGGAAGGACACCATGGTGGCGACAACGACCCCGTAATCGAAGGCAATACACTCGTTAAGTGGGATGCCGTGGGCGATGTCGTGGTACCCAACAATGTTAAGCACATTGCAGACTATGCCTTTATGGGCTCTAAGCTAACAGGCCTAACGATCTCTGCTCAGGTAGAAACCATCGGGGTACTTCCCTTTATGTACTGCGGACAGTTGAAGAAATTGGAAGTAGATGCTGCCAACCCACACTTCAAGTCTGTAGACAACGCTGTCTACTCAAAGGATGGTAAGGAACTGGTACAAGTAGCTACCGTTTACCCCAAAGAGGTATTCACACTCCCCGCTTCTGTAGAAAAGATACGCACGGGTGCATTCACCTTTGCTATGAGCATCAAGAAGATTGAGGGTAGCAACGACTTCTTCGAAACCGTTGATGGTATGCTCATCCGCAAGGCAGACCGTGCCTTGATGCACTACCCCTCATTTGTACAACAAGGGCAAGCTGCGAAGCCTATCGAGCTCCCTAATGACATTAAGAAGATCGAGAGATATGCCTTCGCCTTCAACTTTGTTCCTCAAGAGCTCGTACTCCCCGAGTCTCTCGAAGTGCTAGAAGACTATGCGTTCAATGGCGCTGCCAACATCGTTAAGCTCAAGATCGATCACTGCAAGGCACTCAAGAGCGTTGGCAACTTCTGCTTCAAGAGTTGTTTCCGATTGGCAAGTTTCGATCTCCCCAGAGAGGGTGTGACCTTCATTGGTGAGCAAGCACTACAAGGTACTGCTATTGTCTCGCTCAACATTCCTACGAACGTACAGATCGGGGCTAATGCATTCAGAGGCTGCCAGTCTATTGCCAACGTATTCTCGTTCAATACAGTACCTCCCGTACTCGATGAGTTGGCATTCTCTGATATCGTAGAAATCGAGCAAGCAACTCTCCACGTACCCTTCGGCACTAAGGCTGCATACAGCCAAGCTCCGGGTTGGAAGATATTTACCAATATCGTAGAAGAAGACCTCCTCTCAGTAGATGAGGTAGCTCTTGACAACGTGTTCTTCGCTATCCAAGGCGAGGCTCTCAGCATCTCAGGGCTCAATAGCGCTCACGTACTTGTTTACGACCTCGAAGGTAAGATGCTTGTAGAAGCTAACGCTCACGAAGCTATCTCCCTCAACCTTGGCCGTGGACACTACATCGTAGTAGTAAGCCAAGAGGGCAAGCGTCTCGTGAAGAAAATCGCTCTTTAATAGAGCACCTCTCTCCCCCTTTGGGTGCGTAACTCAAAGGGAGGAGCAGATGTAATAAGTCGGTATATTTCTCCAAATGGAGAGATATATCGACTCTTTTTATTTGAGAGCTTCGGGAGAAGGTTACTACGAATTATCCGATATAGATAGCCTTTTGTCTCTCTTTTTTGCTCTGTAGAGGATTCTAGTAAGCACCCGCCCCTACTTTCCCTTATGTTGAGAGAGAAGACACTTAAAGTCCGGATCATCTCGCAACCAAATCCACCGACTCTCCAGAATTTCTACCGAGACTTCTCCTCTTGAGAGCGCATGATCCAAATACTTCAGCGCTTCCTCTTTCCGATTTCTCAGCACATAAAGACAAGCCAAATTATAGAAAGAATCTCCTCCATACTCAATCGCTTGCTGATATTTTTCAGTGGCTTCATCGTACAGATTTTCAGACTCGCTATCAGACTTTATCTGCGCTAGATAAATTAAAGCATTTCCCCAATTATTATAGGCCCCATAGTGATCTGGCCTATAATTAACTGCCTCTCGATATTTCTCAATAGCTTCGTTATAGAGCTTTTCAGCATCGAGACCAGATTTTGTCCCTGCTAGATCGCTTAAAGCAATTCCCCAATTGCAAAAGGCTTCATAGTAATCAGGCTTATACTTTATTGCCTCTCGATATTTCTCAATAGCTTCATTATAGAGTTTTTCCGCCTCAATAGCAGATCTTTGCTGCGCCAAGGAACTTAAATTAAGTCCCCAATTATAATAGGCCTCATGCTTGTCCGGCTTATACTTTATTGCCTCTTGATATTTGTCAATAGCCTCATTATAGAATCGTTCTGCATCACTGCCAGATTTTGTCTCTGCCAAGAGACTTAAAGCAACTCCCCAATTATAATAGGTCTCATGCTTGTCTGACTTATACATTGCTGCCTCTCTATATTTCTCAAATGCTTCGTTGTAGAAAAATTCAGCGTCTTTTCCTGATTTTATCCGTGCTAGAAGACATAAAGTATTCCCCCAATTGTTATATATCTCAGTAGAGCCTGGCTTATACTTTATTGCCTTTTGATATTTGTCAATGGCTTCGTTGCACAATTTTTCAATGTCGAATCCAAAATTTGTCTGTGCCAACAAACTTAAAGTAACACCCCAATTAGAGAATGCTTCATAATTTCTAGGATTTAATTCAATCGCGCACTTATACTCTTCTGAGGCATCTAAGTATTCTGCAGCCAGATGATGCCTTAACCCGATATTAAGGTGGTTATTGGATTCTCTCTCTAAAAGAAGTAAGAGTCTTTCATTTTCATCCGTTACTTTCTCAAGCTCTTTTGTAAGGACTTCATTTCTCTCTTCGGTCTCCTTGAGTTGAGCCAGGAACAGCTTCTCCTGAGAGCTCTTGTTTTCTTCTGCAACTCGCTTAAATTCTAAAAGCTGATCTATAACCGTTGGGACATTTACATAAGAATCAACTTTAATAGGAGTCAAAAAATCAAGAGACTCCCCTAACGATTCAGGAGTAATAATGTAGTGCTCTTGACTATAGATCCCTTGAATTCTTTTGATCTCTTCAAAAAAGCTATTGATTTGAGGATCACCCAAACCCGTCCCAATAAAGAGAAATGTTTTATTGAAAATGAGATTTCTCAAAGCATATAGGGCATGCTCTGCATCTCTCCCTTTGCTATTATAAAGTTTTTCATAGTCGGATGGGAATAAGACCATAGAGTCTATATGCTCTATACAACCATGTAATTTGAATAAAAAGATAGAATCTTTTTTCAGTCTATTTAGTTCATAGTCTTTACCCCGATATGCTTTTATCTCTTGGAGTCTAGGAACCGCCATCTCAAAGGCTCTATCATAGTTGGTGGTAATGATCTTTGTGGATAATTCGAACAGCTTCTGCTGAAAGGAATAATCGTTCTCCTCTCCCAAGGAGAAGTAGTCCTTGACAAAGCTCCCTACTATTCCTTTGTTTACTCCATTATCTTCTATCTCTTTAAGAGCATCTATCGGCTCCTTTTTATCGCAAGATTGCTTCACCTCCTCCGTGATACGACGTTTCTCTTTTAAATGGGAGGTAATAGACGAAGCCATTTTTGTCCATCCTTCCAACGTCTCATTTTTCTTGTTCTTAAAGTTCCAAGATAGGCCGGCACCCACGAATAGTACCAACTCATCTGCTTTGATGGCCTCCCTTAGGCCTGGAGGTATTTCTATCATAGTTTTATCAAACACGTTGCTCAACTGCTATCATACATAGAGGAAAATCGCATAGTACAAACTCCCAACAACCGATCGGGATTAAGACCAACGGATTTTCAAATGCGTAAAGGTATAAAAAATATTGGGGCTCAGAAAAGTGTTTTTTCTTGGGTGGAATTTGTTGGGATTCCGGCTAATTTTCCCCTCCACTTTGGGGTGAGAAAATAAAAAATCTCAGGCAGTATGGGGTGAGGTTTCTGGCTAAAAAGGAATCGAAAATTAGGCAGCAATTCCCTCGCTTTTCTTCTTAGACTAAAAAGGCTATTTGCCGCCTAGAGCAGGCTCCGCATCGGCATGCCTTCTACTCTGCCCCGAGCATTGGGTTTATCCCTCCTTGTTACGCGGATGGTGCCGGAGGATCTCCTCTCGCAGAGTTTGGCTATCGATGTGCGTGTAAATCTCGGTGGTGCTTATATCCTCATGCCCCAGCATTAGGCGGATGGCTTGCAGATTAGCTCCTCCATCGAGTAGATGCGTGGCAAAGCTATGGCGAAAAGTGTGCGGGCTCACCGTCTTAGTGATCCCTGCCGCCTCAGACAGAGATTTGATAAGATCGAAGACGCTATTGCGTGCAATGGCCTTACCCAAGCGAGAGAGAAATATATAATCCTCCTGCCCCGGCTTGGGTATAGGTCTATGGGGCGAGGCGAGGTATTGAGCCAGGGCATCGAGAGCCACCGGACTAATGGGTACGAGACGCTCTTTGCGCCCCTTGCCAACGACATGTACGAATGCCTCCTCCGGATGCACATCGCCCAACTTGAGATGACACAGCTCACTCACACGCAAGCCACAACTATAGAGTACCTCTATGATGGCTCTATTGCGGAGGGCATCGTTTTTGCTATAGTCTATGGCTTCTAGGATACGGTCGATCTCCTCCACAGAGAGCACGGTAGGTAGGTGCAAATCCAACTTGGGAGACTCGAGCAACTCTGTCGGATCTTTTTGGATGTACTGATCGACATAGAGAAAGCGGTAGAAGCTCTTTACGCCGGCAATGATGCGCGCAATAGAGCGAGCCGCTATGCCACAATCGTAGAGCGAGGCAACAAAGGTCTCGAGGTGCTCATACTCTACCTGGTCTAGGGGCAGAGCGCAATCCTCGGCATAAGCAATAAGCTTGCCCAAATCCATCAGATAGGCACTGATGCTATTGGGGCTTAATGCCTGCTCCAGTTGCAAGTGTCGCTTAAAAGCTGCGGCAAGCCTTTGATTCTCCGTATTCATCCCGTTTGCGAGTTCCGGTGCCCCAAGAGGGGTAACCACCTATAGAGCTAATGCACTACCTTTGTAGCCACAAAGATAAGACTACTATACCTATGCAGCAACGTTACATTATACTAGACGGCCCCAACCTCAATCGCCTGGGACGGCGAGAACCCTCTATCTATGGAGTAGTATCGAGCCAAGAAATGATGGAGAGACTGCAACGAGATTTCCCCAACATTACCATAGAGTACTACCAAAGCAACCACGAAGGAGTGCTGATTGACCTGCTCCAACAATTCGACGACGAAAAGGTATCGGGCATTATCTTCAATGCCGGAGCCTATACCCACACCTCCCTAGCCCTTGCGGATGCCATACGTAGTCTATCCACTCCCGTAATAGAGGTACACCTCAGCAATACCGCAGCGAGAGAAGAGTACCGGCACACTTCCTACATCGCGCCCGTAGTACGCGGCACCATTACCGGCTTTGGCATTCATAGTTATCGCTTAGCTCTACTCGCTTTCCTTGAGGAATAAGGGAGAGGCAACCGCACTATGTCACTACAAACAGACCTACTAGAGGAATATCTAGAGCAACACTCTTCCCAAGAACCCACCGAGCTACGCCGGTTGCGTCGTGAGGCGCACGTTCACCTTTTGCAACCTAGGATGCTCTCGGGGCACCTGCAGGGGAGATTACTCAAGATGCTGGTTCAGTTGGTCAATCCCCGTAATGTGCTGGAGCTGGGTACCTACACCGCCTACGCCTCCCTATGCTTAGCCGAAGGGCTACAAAACCCCTCTGCTCGGGTACACACCATTGAGCACAACGACGAAATGGAAGACTTTATCCATCGCTCGCTGGCTCTCTCCCCCTTTGGAGATAGAGTGGTAGTCCATATTGGAGATGCTCTAGAGGTAATGCAAGAGCTACTCTCTCAGCACCCCTTTGACTTGGTGTACATCGATGCAGACAAAAGGCACTACCCGAGCTACTACCAACTACTTATCCCTGCACTACCCTCTCAAGCCCTGATCCTTGCAGACAATACGCTGTGGGACGGCAAGGTACTCCAATCCCCTCCCCCTAAGGATGCTCAGACGCAAGGGATACTCAACTTCAACGACCTCGTAGCCGGCGACCCCCGTGTGGAAGTAGTCATGCTGCCTCTCCGTGATGGACTCACACTCATCCGCAAGCGATGAAAAAGAACCCCTAACCCCCTCGAAGATCCTCAAGATGACACGCGTACTGCTAATAACCGGAGGACAGCGATCCGGCAAAAGCCAATATGCCGAGCAATTGGCTCTGTCTCTCTCTCCCAATCCCATCTATGTAGCCACGGCTCGAGTCTTCGACGAAGAGTTTCGCCAGCGTGTAGCCTTGCACCAAGCTCGCAGGGGTCCTCAGTGGACCAACATAGAAGAGGGAAAAGAGCTAGCTCGCCACAACTTCTCTCAACGCGTTGTATTGGTAGACTGCCTTACGTTGTGGGCCACCAACTTTTTCTTCGACCTCAATGAGTCTATCGAGCAAGCCCTACTTGCCCTACGCGAGCAGCTAGAGGCTCTATTTGCCCAAAAGGATGTTACCTATATCTTTGTCACCAACGAACTCGGGCTGGGCGGCGTCTCTCCCAATGCCACGCAGCGCAGATTTACAGACCTACAGGGAAGCCTCAATCAGATCGTTGCACACCAAGCCGACGAGGTCACTCTGATGGTATCCGGCATCCCTATACGCATTAAATAATCTACTCTAGAATGAGACAATACAATATCCCCCCTATAGACCGTGAGCTGATTGCCCCTATTCGAGAAAAGATAGACCACCTATCCAAGAGTAAACAATCGCTAGGCTATGTAGAGACTCTGGCAGAACGCATTGCCCTAATGCAGGGTACCCTATCGCCTCACCTAGAGCATCCCTACCACATCCTCTTTTCGGCAGATCATGGCATTGTAGCAGACGGAGTTAGCTTGGCACCTCAGATCATTACCTACCAACAGACGCTAAACTTTGCCCGAGGCGGTGCTTGCGCCACTGTTTTTGCTCGGCTATACGGCTTCGACCTCACCATTGTAGATGCCGGTGTAATAGGAGATCTCTCCATAGAGCCCTCCATAATAAACCGAAAAATAGCCGAAGGAACCCGCAACTATCGCCTAGAATCGGCTATGACTCCTGAGCAAATGGAGCGTTGTCTATCCGTTGGGGAGAAGTTTGTGGCTTCGTTTGCAAGCCAAGGGTGTAATGTGCTAAGTGTAGGGGAAATGGGGATTGGTAATACCTCCACCTCGTCCCTATGGATGCATTACCTTACAGGGACTCCTCTCGAAGAGTGCGTAGGTGTGGGCTCCGGATTATCTCGCAAGGGGGTAGAACACAAACTTGAGGTACTATCGGCTGCTATTCGCCGATTTACAGGCACCCCAACCCCTGAGCATCTCATGCAAGAATTCGGAGGATTTGAGCTCGTAATGGCTGTAGGTGCCATGCTTGCAGCAGCAGAGCGGCGGATGGTGGTACTCATAGATGGTTTTGTGATGAGCGCTGTAGCCCTTATGGCATCGCACATCAACCCCAACTTCCTAGATTATGCCGTCTTTGGGCATAAGAGCAAAGAGAGCGGACACGCTCGGATGCTTGCCGCAATGGGTGCAACGCCCCTACTCGACCTCGGTATGCACCTAGGAGAAGGAGTGGGAGCCATGATGGCTTACCCCATTGTACAGGGAGCTGTAGCCATGCTTACCCAAATGGGTACCTTTAGCTCAGACGGCATTATCAAATACTTCAAGTAAGAGACTACACCATGCGCCCTAAAGCCCTTGACGAGCTATTTGCTGCCGTATGTTTTTTCACACGCATACCGCTCTACAAGTTCATCCCCAATATCCGCCCCGATAGCTACCGCAACGTAGTAGCCTACTGGTCTATAGTGGGCATTCTAACGGGGGGAAGTATGGCCCTAGGCATGTACCTAGGCGGGCTCCTTTGGGGGGCTGTTGGAGGCGCTCTCATGGCTGTATTGTTCCGTCTTTTACTTACGGGCGCATTGCACGAAGACGGCTGGGCAGATTGCTGCGATGCTTTCGGGGGCAGTTGCTCTCGGGAGAAGGCCCTTGCCATTATGAAAGACTCTCACATTGGCACCTACGGAGTATTGGGGCTAATCGCTCACTTCTCGCTCCTATCTCTCATGCTCGTATTGCTGCAAATCTACGCCTCGGGCTGGGAGTTATGCCTACTCATTGTTTGGCTAGACGTGAGCAGCAAAGCCCTCGTTTCCCTACTACACAACTTCCTCCCCTACGCCCGAGAAGAACAAGAAGCCAAGGTGGGGTTTTCCTTCAAATCCCTCTCTAGCCAAGGTATTTACTACGAGTTTACCCCTGCACTTTTGCTTCTTATCGGCTTACTACTCCTAAGGCCTACTCTCTGGTGGGCCCTACTCATCGTCTTGGGGATAGCCGGGGTGACCTTCTTCGCTGCCCTACGTTATCTAAAGCATCGAATTGGAGGCTATACGGGCGACTGCTACGGAGGGATTTTCCTCTTGGTAGAGCTTGTTTCCTATCTCTCCCTCATCGCCTTACTACCCCACACCCTATGAAGCTACTTTTGATTCGCCATACCTCGGTAGATGTAAAGCCTGGGATTTGCTACGGAGCAAGTGATATGCCCCTACGAGATAGTTTCTGCGAAGAGGCAGCTCGGGTGAAAACGAGGCTTTCGGAATACAAGATAGATCAGGCTTTTACAAGTCCACTCAGTCGCTGTAAACGGCTTGCGGAGTATTGTGGATTCCCCCATGCAGTAGCGGATAGTCGGCTCATCGAGCGGAACTTCGGGGCTTGGGAGGGATTGGAATATGCACGTATTGACGATCCCCAATTACAGATTTGGTATGCCGACTTTGTGCACACCAGGGCAACGGAGGGCGAGAGCTTTATGGATGTGGTAGCTCGTGCCGAGGAGTTCTTAGAAGAGCTAAAAGAGACAATACCACCACCTCATACCTTGGCTTTATTCACCCATGGAGGCGTAATAACGGCGCTGCGATTCCTAGTTGAGCATTGTTCGCTAGACCATATATTCGACCTGCAAGTGCCCTACGGCACAGTGTACCCTCTAGAGGTATAGACTCCCTACGATCAAGGCCGCAGCATAAGAATTGCGAGAAAACCAAAAAAAAGAGGATATGCCCAATTGACACATCCTCTTATAAGGGAGGAGGTAGAAATAGCCTCCTATCTATCCATCTTTTACCTTCTATTTTAGCACATAGGTAACACGAGCAAAGACAGAGTGGCTACCATCGACGTCCCCCAAATATCGGAAAGTATATCCTAGTCCTAACTTCCATTTGTCGGCAATTTTAAAGTCTATTCCCGTAGAAGGGGCTATCATGTAAGAGGGCTTCAATAGACTTATAGTCACTGCACCGTAATCGGGAGGAAGAACATCGTGGTAATATCCATCAACTATGCCTACCCCCAGATTCATTTGCAGATAACAGTCTAGTAGCTTTGTTGACACGTAATTAAAGCCCACACCTGTAGTTATTGAGTAGTCTCGACGACACATACCAATGTAGCGAAAACCCACTCCGGGAAGCCCCGTTAATATCCAATCCGAACCACCATCTGTTCCCCCATATAGGTCGGTAGCCCAAAACACACGGTTGCTTAGATAGTACTTAGATTGGGCACCAAAACCAAAGCCCGTTTGGAAGGTGTATTTGTACGCGTTGCCGAATTTGGTATAAGACTGAGTTCCTCCATAGATACTCAATTCTAACTTCCTTTTCTGAGCAGACATGGGCAGAATTGCCATGCACAACAACAAGAGTGAGATAATCTTTTTCATTCTCTGTTTTCCTTTCCTGATTTATTGTGAATTAAATACTTTTCCTTTGCTACTCTTAGCCGGTGCAAATGTACTATAAAGCATAGAGGGGGGGGGGTAAAATTCCTTATATTTCACAAGTTCACCACAAGGGAAACAGAAGGTTTCGTGGATCTAAATCCGTAGCAACGGGGGTTATCTCTCCCTCAGTCCCTCCAAAGTAAATCTAAGAAACTTATATATAGAGAGAGAATTCCGTTAGAAGGCAGATGGGATATCCAGAGATTCATGAGCGAGAGACAAGAGGAAGTCTGCTACATCTTCATCACCATTGAGTGCCGGTAGCAACCGAAGTTCTTGACCTCCCAGGCTTAGGAACTCCTCTCGTAGCACCACCCCGATATCCAGTACCGTCTCAAGGCAATCTATCGCAAAGCCGGGACAGGCAATGGTAACACGTTGGAAGCCCTCGTCAACCCATCCCTTCATCTCCTCTTCTAAAAAGGGACCTATCCAATGCACCCTATCTAGGGCGGACTGAAAGTAGACCCTGCGCTCGGTCGTATGAGGGAGAATCGAAAACATTTGGGTGGCGGTCTCCAAGCACTGCTCTCGGTAGTTAAATCCCCGCTTCCTCCCCATACGCTGATGCTTTATAGGGATACTATGAAACCCAGCAACATAGAGATCACTAGGCGTATCCAGCGTATCGGCTAGCCGCTTCTGGATGAGTTGGATGTAGTGAGGATGGCGAAAATAAGGCGGAGTAACACGCAGTATGACCCCCTCACCCAAGAGACGCCGTAGATGCCGACAAAGCTGACGAGATGCCGACAAATAGGTACTAAAGGTCTTGTGTGGAAAGAGGGGAAGCACCACAATCTCCGTATAATTCCCCCTTGCTCTAAGACGAGCTACCAAGTCCTCAGGGCGCTCCTCTCCGTGCTGCAGATAGCCAAAGACATCCCAATCTTGGGAGAGGCCCTGCATTGTCTCAACCAACGCATTCATATATTTACGGAGCGGCATCTCCCCCTCGTAGAGCGACTCCAAGAGCCGATACCGAGCCGTCGAATGGCGGAGCCGACGTGGTATTATAATGCCATTAACGAGGATAGAACGGAAGGGCTGAGGGATAGAGATTACGTATCTATCGCTCAGAAACTTAGAGAGGTACTCACGCACATCCTCCGAAGCAGAGGATTTGGGAGTAGCAATATTACACAAAACAATCGCTTTCATTGCCCAGCAAAGGTACTCTTTTTAGGTTATTTACAATGGAGGGGAAGGGGCCTAGTATTGATTTTTTTTGGGAAAAAGAAAAGGACGCACCGAATTTATCTTCAGCACATACCTTCTATGATAATTGGACAAGTAGGGTCTAGCGACTTAGGAAGTCGGCAATGGCCTCCCGCACCGCTTCGGAGCAACGTGTAAGATCATCATTGACAAACTGAGTATCGAACTGCCCTGCCAGGCTTATTTCATACTCAGCCCGTGCCAGTCTATCGGCAATTACTTCGGGGGTATCGGTACCTCGCCCTTCGAGCCGGTGGCGCAATTCGTCGATAGAAGGGGGTAGCAAAAAGATAGCGAGCACATCTTGACCATACTTCTTCTTCACCTCCAAGGCACCCTCTACGTCTATATCTAAGATCAGATTGCGCCCAAGACCACCGATGCGCTCTAGTTCGCTTTTGAGCGTACCGTAGTAACGCCCTGGATACACCTCTACGTACTCGATGAATCGCTCCTCCGTTATATACTCTTGGAATTGTTGGTCGGAGAGGAAATAGTACTCCACTCCATCCTTCTCTTCTCCACGGGGGAGACGATTGGTGGCAGAGATAGAAAAAGTAAGTTTAAGGTTAGGATCCTCTATAATACGACCTATCACAGAGCTTTTTCCCGTACCGGAAGGGGCTGATAGTATAACTATGCGAGACATAATAGATTATTACAAAGCGTTCAGTACTTGTTCCTTAATTTGCTCCAGTTCATCCTTCATGCGCACTACAATCTGCTGCATGGCGGCTTGGTTGCTCTTCGAGCCTAAGGTATTGATCTCTCTACCTATCTCCTGAGCAATAAAGGCGAGCTTCTTACCTACCCCTTGTGTTGAGGCCTCTTTCATGGTCTCCATAAAGTATTTTAGATGGTTGGCAAGTCTCTCTTTCTCTTCGTGCACATCGAGCTTCTCTATGTAGTAGATCATCTCCTGCTCGAAGCGGCCGTTGTCAATAGTTACCCCATCAAGCTTGGCCAATTCTTCTGTAAAACGAGTACGAATGTCCTCAATACGTTGCGTCTCGTAGGGGGCAACCTCCTCTAGTAAGGCCCCGATATTGGCAATTTTCTCCTCAAACACACGCTCAAGCATCTCCCCTTCTTGTTTGCGGAAAGCCTCAAAGCTCGTAAGAGCCTCCTCTATAAGGGCCAAGAGCTCTGCTTGCTCTTGAGCGGAAGCCTTGGTAGCCACTTCGGCAGACGTAGTCGCTGTCACTCCGGGAAGCGAGAGGATTCGAGTTAGCAAATCTTGCGGAAGGGGAATGTTGTATTGCGAAGATATCTGAGTCAGCTCTCGGTAGTATTGGGCGATCTTCTCCTTGTCAAAGAAAGAACTATCAGAGGTATCCCCTCCGGAGGCAGGGTCTGTAATCGGAGTCAACGAGATTGTAAGTTCGACCTTTCCACGTACTACTCGTTTACTTATTACACTACGTATCTCAGGCTCTGCGTCTCGAAATAAATTGGGAATTCTAGAAGATAGCTCTAGTTGCTTATTATTTAGAGATCGGATGTTCACTGAGATCGCATTTCCAGCTATGGAGCCCTCGGCTTTCCCAAAGCCTGTCATTGATAGAATCATATCTTATAGTCCTATTTTTTCTATGTATAAATGAGAATATAATGCTCTATAAAGTATTAATCAAAACAACTCAAAATCAAAAAAGATCTCGCACTACGATAGAGAGGGAAGCCCCTCTTGTCGTAGTACGAAATCTGACTTTTATTTTCTCATACCTAGGTGAGCTATCCCTAAGCTAGTGGATTAGAGATCGCGTCCGTGGCAGTTCTTAAACTTCTTACCACTACCACAGGGGCAAGGATCGTTGCGGCCAATCTTCGGCTCTACACGTACCGGCTCAGCCTTCGGTTGCGAAGCCTGTCCGGCTCCTGCGGCAGCGGCACGTTGTGCCTCACGTTGCTCTTCGATATCGTCTTTTCTAGTCTTATAGCGACTCATATCCGTGGGGCGCTCGGGAGTAGCTTGCTTCACTTCCACCTTTTGGGTTGGGGCAGCTTCGGCCTCCTGAGGAGGAGCCACTTGGATGTGCGCACGCATCAAGATAGCAGAGGCTTTGCGGTTCATCGAGTCTATCATTGTCTTGAATAGCTCGTAGCTCTCCAGCTTGTAGATGAGGAGAGGATCCTTGTTTTCGTAGCTTGCATTCTGTACCGAGTTACGGAGTTCGTCCATCTCACGCAAATGCTCTTTCCACGCTTCGTCTAGGGTATAGAGTGAGATACTCTTCTCAAGTTCCTTGACGATGCTCTTACCCTCTGAGGCATCGGCTTCTTGCAAGTTTACGGCGATATTGTAGACGCGACGCCCGTCTGTAATGGGAACTACGATGCGTTCGTATTGCGTTCCGTGCTCTTCTCGTACTTGATGAATAACGGGATAAGCAACAGAAGCAATGGTATCACAGCGACGCTTAAAGGTCTTGTATACCTCATCGAAGACAATCTCTACAAGCTCACGCTCTTTGCGGAATTGCTCTTCGGTTAGCTCCACCTCAACGGCTAGCGTAGAGAACATCTCGGCGACGAAGCCTTCGTAGTCTTCTCCATCCTTGTATTTTGATACAATCCCTTCCGTTACATCGTAGAGCATGTTGAGGACGTCCATCCCAATACGCTCACCCATAAGAGCATGGCGGCGACGAGTATAGATCACCTCACGCTGAGAGTTCATCACGTCGTCGTACTCAAGAAGACGCTTACGAATCCCGAAGTTATTTTCTTCGACCTTCTTTTGTGCCTTCTCTACCGACTTCGAAAGCATATTGTTTTCGAGTACTTCACCCTCTTTGAAGCCCATACGGTCCATCAAAGAAGCAATACGATCGCTCGCAAAAAGACGCATCAAATGGTCCTCAAGAGAGATGTAGAAAACAGAGCTACCGGGGTCTCCTTGACGACCGGAACGGCCTCGCAACTGACGGTCCACACGGCGAGACTCATGACGCTCCGTACCAATAATGGCAAGACCACCCGCCTCTTTCACCTCGGGGGTGAGCTTAATGTCGGTACCACGACCTGCCATGTTGGTAGCAATGGTAACAGTGCCTTTGCGCCCTGCTTGAGCCACGATGTCGGCTTCTCGCTGATGCAACTTAGCATTGAGCACGTTGTGTTCGATCTTACGCAAAGAGAGCATTCTGCTGAGCAATTCACTAATCTCTACAGAAGTAGTACCCACAAGCACCGGTCTCCCCTGCTCTACGAGGCTTACAATCTCTTCGATAACAGCGTTATACTTCTCACGAGCCGTCTTGTAGATGCGGTCGTTCATATCCTTGCGGAGGATGGGGCGATTCGTAGGAATAACCACAACATCCAACTTGTATATGTCCCACAATTCTCCTGCTTCTGTTTCGGCAGTACCGGTCATCCCCGATAGCTTGTGGTACATACGGAAGTAGTTCTGCAACGTAATTGTGGCAAATGTTTGTGTGGCAGCTTCTACCTTCACACGCTCTTTGGCTTCGATAGCTTGGTGGAGACCATCTGAGTAGCGACGCCCGTCCATGATACGACCCGTCTGCTCATCTACAATCATCACCTTATTATCCATTACCACATACTGGTCGTCTTTCTCAAAGAGAGTATAGGCCTTGAGTAGCTGGTTCACCGTGTGCACTCGCTCACTCTTGATGGAGTAGTTCGTAATCATAGCATCCCTACGAGCGGAGCGATCTTCCGGAGAGAGCTCTAGATTATCGAGTTGAGCAAGCTCTGCCGCAATGTCTGGGAGTACAAAGAACGTTGGGTCTCCTATACCGGACGTTAGCAAATCAATCCCCAAATCGGTAAGCTCAATGCTATTCATCTTTTCGTCGATAACGAAATAGAGGGGGTCGGTCACCACATGCATTTGACGCATATTGTCTTGCATGTAAAACTCTTCTGTCTTGAGCATGGTTGCCTTTACCCCGGGTTCGCTAAGGAACTTAATGAGAGCCTTAGACTTGGGCAGCCCCTTGAATGTACGGAAGAGCAGCAAGGCTCCCTCCTCCTGCACCTTCTTATCGTCGCTGTGAATCTTCTGTTTTGCTTCGAGCAGAATCTGATTACAGAGCTTACGCTGAGCTTCTACCACTTTTTCCACATTGGGAAGGAACTCTTCGAAAAGCTGATCTTCACCCTTAGGCGTAGGGCCGGATATAATAAGAGGTGTACGAGCATCGTCAATAAGCACAGAGTCCACCTCATCGACGATAGCATAGTTGTGCTTCCT
The DNA here is from genome assembly GCF_938023125.1 of uncultured Porphyromonas sp. Taxonomy (GTDB): domain Bacteria; phylum Bacteroidota; class Bacteroidia; order Bacteroidales; family Porphyromonadaceae; genus Porphyromonas. The sequence continues at coordinate 72,215 of NZ_CALHDW010000002.1, read as the reverse complement.
CTGTACAAGGTCTGAAGGAGCCGTAGCCATGTTGTCTCTCAGGTAGTCGAAGCCAAACTCATTGTTCGTACCAAAGGTAATATCGGCATTGTATGCTGCGCGTCTACCGTTGGAGTTGGGGATGTGTTTGTCGATGCAATCCACCGTAATGCCATGGAACATATAGAGGGGTCCCATCCACTCAGAGTCACGCTTAGCGAGGTAGTCATTCACTGTAACCACATGTACTCCATTGCCGGATAGGGCATTGAGGAATACGGGCAGAGTTGCCACAAGCGTCTTCCCTTCCCCGGTTGCCATTTCGGCAATTTTCCCCTTGTGGAGCACTACCCCACCAATAAGTTGCACGTCGTAGTGCACCATATCCCAGGTCATATCATTACCACCGGCAACCCAGTGATTCTGATAAATCGCCTTGTCGTCTTCGATGCGTACGAAGTCGAATTTGGTGGCAAACTCACGATCTCGGTCGGTAGCTGTTACTACAATCTCTGCATTTTCTGCGAATCGGCGAGCCGTATCCTTCACTATAGAGAAGGCCTCGGGTAGCACCTCATCGAGGATCTCTTCTGTTCTATCAAGGATTGTTTTTTCTATCTTGTCTACCTTATTCCACACCTCTTCGCGAGCCTCAAGATCCAACTCTTCTACATTGGCTTTGAGGGTCTCAATCTCGGCACGCTCGGCAGCCGTATACTCGCGTATCTTCTGCTTTAGGCTCTCACTCCTGGCTCTAAGCTCATCGTTGCTTAGGGCTTGAATGCTAGGATAGGTCTCCTTGATTTTTGTAAGATAAGGTTGTACCTCGCGGAGGTCTCTTTGAGATTTATTACCGAATAGCTTCGATAGTATATCATTGAATCCCATATGATCAATCTGTATTATAGTCTATATCTTCTTTTTATCTTCTTAGAGGGGGGTAATCTTTTAGGTCAAAGCCACTCTTCGAGAGGGCTACCTTGAACCCCCGTAGGAGGCCTTATTCGTAGGATGTATGCCAGAGTGGGGGCAAGTGCCACCATCTCAATGGGTCGTGTTATGCGTTTTGCCTTCCCTCCCGGATGGGCGATAATCAGCCAACAAGGCAGGGGCGACAGAGCCGTAGGAGGATTATTAAGATACTCAACATTACCCTCCGAAACATACGTTGTGGCATCGAGCCGAACTAATACATCAGCTCGGCCGGAAAGAGGGATAGCCCGCAGCATTCGCATGGAGAGGTTATCTCCCGGGGTTGCTTCGCTCACCGCAAAGGCCTCTGCCACGCCATCCATCTCTCGCATTAGGGCAGCCGTACGCAGTTGCAGCTCCCTAAGGGATAAGGCCTTGCGCTCTATAAGGGTACGATTAAGGTAAACGGCATCACTCGTTGCACGCTCTACCCAATTCTCTTTACCATAGAGAGCCGAGAGATAGAGGTTAATCAAAGCCGTAGCCTTGGCCGGAGAGTAGAGAGGCTTTTTGATCGAATTACTAGGGGGTGTTAGCTTGGCAGCTCCCGCAATACGAGGAGCTGAGGTGACAACAAAAAGGCAGTGCTCTGCACCAAAAGCCTTCTCTGCCACCTGCAATAGAGAGCCAATAGCTTTATCCGCTCTGAGGTAGGCATCGAGAGCCTCCGCACTATACGGAGAGTAAGGCGTACCCGCATGCTTGGGAGCTAAGGGGTAAGTAATGTTGAGGATGGTAGGTGCAGAAGACTTTTCTACGGCACTCTCTTGGAGTAACGCCGTGGCAAAACGTGTAATTTCGTCCCCCACCAAGGGAGAAGAGATATACTCACGATAAGCATGAGCACCTACAAAAGAATATCGGAAATCTCCCTCAAGAGGTTGGGGGAGATAGTGAGAAGGCAAAGGAGAAGAGGCTCGGCGCAGAGGCGTCCAAACCTGCTTGGCGATTGTATTCCTAAGCGATTGGGTGGCTCTATTTACTTCTGTAAAAGCCTTGGGAAGAGCCGGATAGTAAGCCGACGAGGCCCACATGCCATTCGTCTCATCAAGCCAAAATGCTCCGGAAGCCCCCGTTGCAGCCAACGTAAGAGCCTCAGGAGCAGTAGCACTGATAGCATAGACAGAGGCCTTCCCCTGCGTCACGTCCCTTAGTACATCCCCTACCGTGCAGTAAGATAAGCGCTCGGGAGAGAGACGGCTAGACGTATTGACACCTCGTTGAGAAGAGCGGAAGAGCTCCGTATAGTCGGTGCCCCATCCCAAATTATGCTCGCGCGGATAACAGCCGCTTACAAGAGTTGCAAGGGCACTTTGCGGCTCAGCAATGGGGAAGCCATAGTCGGCATTGGTATACAAAACGCCCTCAGAGAGTAGGCGCTTTAGCCCATCTTGCCCTAATAAAGGAGTGTAAGTCTCGAGTAAACTGCTCTCAGCCCCCTCTAAATGGATGCACAGCAAGAGGCGTGGAATATCACGAGCCTCTAGAGGTCGAATGCTGAGTGCAGAGAGTACAACCAGCGAAGTAAGTAACCGAGACCACCCTCCCCCTTTATTCATTGCCGAGCTTTTTTTAGATTAGCTGTAACTATCAAACGAAGAGATATCACCACACTGCCCAAAGCCCATGCAACAGGAGCCAAATTGGGCGTCTGCCAACCTGCAAATACAATCAGTAAGACATAAAGTAATTGCAGACCTATATTGATAAGATGGTACCAGTAGCTCCAACGCGAGTAGGGAGCAAAAAGTATAAGAGGCGCCCCCACAAAAAGGTGTAGAGGATGCAACGAGATGAGGTTAAGGTTAGGCCATGTAAGAGGATGCAATGATAAGAAAGAAAGAAAAAATAGCACTACTCCCACCAATCCCAAAACGGCAAAGTACCCGGCATAGAATATGCGACATCCCTTGCGACCCTTACGATCTATGGCACAAACAACAAGTACCCCTATTAGAAGAAGAGCCGCCAAAGCTCCCGGATGTAGGTAGAATGGCGTAGGGGCAACCATCGAAGGCTCTGCCGTGCGTATATAAGAAGTCTCGGAGAGTACGAGCTTGCGCTCCTCGCCTTGCTCATCCACAATACGAGTATAACGCATTATATCAAGCAAATAGAGAGGAAGAAAAACCTGCTCCCTCACCTCTACTTTTTCATCCGCAGGCATCCCTAAAGCTAAGTCGGTCCCCAGCTTGAGCCATGCCCACTTAGTGCTGCAATGATCGATCATACTACGCCAAGTGACCCCAAGAAAAGGCTTGAGATCCTCGGGATACAACAAGCGCCCTTGTATTGCTTTCTCTAAGATGGCAACAGGGCGCGTAGCGCAATTGTCGTAGACGACATTGTATCTATACTTAGCATTTTCGGGAAGAGCATTATCCATAAGGAGAGCCTCCACCTTTCTTGCTTCTTCCGGTTTTAGATTCAACACCAACTCATATACATCGCACCCCTGCTCTGTGTAGCTGTGTACATAGTCCGCCGTGTATTGAGCTGCGAGCATGTAATCATCGGTACGCCCTGCAATAAATTTCGCCGTAAAGTTGGGGGCATCGTAATCAAAAACCCCATAGTTGTATACCCGGTCTGTAAGCCCCACGCCCCCTTGTATTCGGATGGCCGCATGACCATAGATCGTATAAATAGCCTCGTCTCTTGGCGGGACAATCAGCAGACTCACCGTAGGGGTGGGAATGCTATCCAGCGAAGGGCTAAATGGAGTTGCCGTATGTTCCTCCTCGACAGGCTCTGCCTGCAGGGGAAGAACCGCCAAGAGGGATAAAAGCCCACTCAGCAGACTACAGAATAGCCAACAACTCCAAACATTCTTATTTTGTTGCTTCATAAGCGAATATCGATGCGGGTAGGCGACTAGCGAGCCAGCATCTCCCGATATTTCTTATCAATAAGTTCTCTATCTTTTGGCGTGGGCATAAAGCTGGGCTTTGACGCCATCTTTTCGACCAATTCACTTTCCTCTTTGCCCAACGTTTTTGGGATAAATACATTCACATTGATGAGTAAATCCCCATGGCCATAGCCCCGAACACTGGGGAGGCCCTTGTCCCTGAGACGAAGGATTTTCCCCGGCTGAGTGCCTGGCTCTATGCTCACTCGTGCCACTCCATCAATGGTAGGAACCTCGACCTTTCCCCCCTGTATAGCTATATGCACGGGGATGAGAAGATTATATATAAGATCATTGCCATTACGGATCAAATTGGGGTCTTCAATCTCCGAGAATAGCACGATCAGATCCCCATTTTCCCCTCCATGAGGCGCTGCATTTCCCTTGCCTCGCAGGGTCATCTGCATCCCTTCGCTGGCTCCGGCGGGTACATCAAAGGTTACAAGTTCTTCTCCATTTTCGATACCCTCGCCATGACAATGAGCACAAGGTTTCGTTATCACCTCTCCTGTACCGTGGCAATTTTGACACGTTGTTTGGGACTGCATTTGCCCAAAAGGAGTACGGACTACACGTGAGGTCCGACCCGTTCCGTGACATACGGAGCAAGTGCTTTTCCCATCCGACTCTGTAGTACCCTTTCCGTGACAGATGCTACAAGCCACCTTCTTCTTGACCTTGATCTTCTTAGTCACCCCCTTGGCTATATCGCGCAGGGTCAGGCGAATATTGACCCTCATATCAGTACCCTGAGGTACTACAGGTCCGTCATTTCCGAAGCCTCCGAATCCGCCAAATCCGCCACCGAATATATCTCCGAAGTGACTGAATATATCTTCCATAGACATACCGCCACCCGAGAATCCTCCGGCACCGGCGGCACCATCGACTCCTGCATGACCCAAGCGATCGTAGCGTGCTCGCTTATCGGCATCGCTCAGTACGTCATAGGCTTCGGCTGCCTCCTTAAACTTCTCTTCAGCCTCCTTGTCTCCAGGATTTTTATCAGGATGGTACTTGATGGCCATCTTGCGATAAGCCTTTTTCAGTTCTTCTGCTGTGGCGTTTTTGTCCACACCAAGTACCTCGTAATAATCTCTTTTTGTTGCCATATTATCTATAATTGCTCCGAGATACTATTTACTCCCCTACTACCACATCCGCAAAGCGAAGTACCTTGCCATTGAGAGTATATCCTTTTTTGGTGCAATCAATTACTATACCTTTTTGCTCTTCACTTGGGACCGGCACCATGGCAATAGCTTGCTCCTTCTCATCATCGAAGGGCTGCCCTATCGCCCTGATCTCCTCTACTCCATGCCGTGAAAGATAATCCGAAAATTTACCACAAATAAGTTCTACGCCCTCCCGCAAAGCAGAGACATCACTAGCCTCTCGAATATTCTTGAGAGCCAATTCGATGTCGTCGACAACGGGCAAGAGGTCAAGCAAGATACGCTCCCCTCCATTCTGTATCAAGTCGGCTTTTTCCTTTATTGTGCGCTTGCGAAAGTTGTCGTACTCGGCCACCAGACGCAGATACTTATCGTTGGCCACAGCCAACTCCTCCTTTATTTTGGAGAGCTCGTCTTGCGCCTCTTGCTCCACTTCGGGGGCATTCTGGGGGACTGTTTCCTCTGTATGCTGAGACTTGGCAGCGTTCTGCTCAAGTTCTTTTTCGGTCTCTTTTTTTTGCTTCATATCTTCATTCATCCATTGCAATGTATCTAATCTCGTTAAGGGGAACCCATCCACTCGCCTTAAACTGCCGGTAGGGTCGTCCCCCGAGACGGAAATACAAAAACTGGGCCAGAACCTTACTAGTAGGTGCATATCCGACAATTCGGCTACAAAGATAGCGTATTCACCTCATCCGCAACCGGCCAGGGGAAAACGAAGTCTCAAAAGAGGTTCAAAATAAACTCGCCTGAAGTTTGAGAATTTGCTGCCCAAGATTTTCCGAAAAACCAGCCTATATCCCTCAAAATCTCACCCTAGAAATATTTTGTTATAGGCCTGAAAAAGAAAAACAACAGGCCTGGAAATTTCCGAGAAACAACTCCCCAGGAAAAAGTGGCTGATTGGGTATAAAGTTGTAACTTTGCACAGAATTGTTCTGTGAAAGACCGCATGACACCTACTCCTAGGGGTCAATGCCGGGCATTAGAACAATAGAGGAAGAAAAGAAAAGACTATGATAAAGATAACGCTACCCGATGGATCGCAACGCGAATGCCAAGAGGGTGTAACTCCGTATCAGATAGCAGAGGAGATCAGCTCTCGCCTCGCTCAAGACGTTTTGGCAGCAGAGGTGGACGGAAAGATTGTTGACCTATCCACTCCCCTTACGAAAGATGCAAACGTAAAACTCCTCAAGTGGGAAGACGAAGGGGGTAAGCACGCCTATTGGCACACCTCCGCTCACCTTATGGCTGAGGCTATACAAGCCCTATACCCTCACACTCAGTTTGGGATAGGACCCGCCATTGAGAATGGGTTTTACTACGATATAGACACAGGCGATACCGTGCTCAAAGAGAGTGATTTGGCAAAGATCGAGGAGAAGATGCTCGAGTTTGCCAAAGAGAAACAACCTTTGGCTCGCTGCTCCATCAGCAAGCAAGAGGCCCTCAATCGCTTTGCAAACGAGGGGCAAACCTACAAAGTAGAGCTAATCAACGACCTAGAGGATGGTACTATTACCACCTACTCTCAAGGTAGCTTTACCGACTTGTGCCGAGGCCCTCACCTCCCCAACACAGGGTACATTAAGGCTGTAAAACTGCTCAGCGTAGCCGGGGCATACTGGCGTGGCGACGAAAAGCGCAAGCAATTAACACGTATCTATGGTATCACCTTCCCAAAAAAGAAGATGCTCGATGAGTACCTTGCCGTACTCGAAGAGGCCAAAAAGCGGGACCACCGCAAGATTGGCAAGGAGCTAGAGCTATTCGCTTTCTCCCAAACGGTAGGTGCAGGGCTTCCCCTTTGGCTCCCTCGTGGTACTCGACTTCGCCTCCGTCTCGAAGATTTTCTCAAGAAGATCCAAAAAGACTTTGGCTACCAACAGGTAATGACGCCCCATATCGGGAACATCGAACTTTATAAGACCTCCGGGCATTATGCCAAGTATGGGGCAGACTCATTCCGCCCCATCACCACGCCTCAGGAGGGTGAGGAATTCATGCTTAAACCCATGAACTGCCCTCATCACTGCGAGATCTACCGCATCAAACCGCACTCTTACCGAGACCTTCCGGTACGCCTTGCCGAGTTTGGTACCGTATACCGCTACGAACAGAGTGGTGAGCTACATGGTCTCACCCGTGTACGTGGCTTTACCCAAGACGATGCGCACATCTTCTGTATGCCCGAGCAGGTAAAAGACGAGTTCCTCAAGGTGATGGATATCATATTCATCATATTTAAGGCCCTCAAATTTGAGAACTTCGAAGCTCAAATATCACTCCGCGACAAAAACAATCGCGAGAAATATATCGGGAGTGATGAGAATTGGGATCGTGCCGAACAGGCTATTATAGAGGCCTGCCAAGAGAAGGGACTGCCTGCTGTAGTTGAGTATGGAGAAGCCGCTTTCTACGGGCCCAAGCTCGACTTTATGGTCAAAGATGCCATTGGCCGTCGCTGGCAATTGGGTACAATCCAGGTCGATTACAATTTGCCGGAGCGATTCGACCTCGAATACACGGGCGAAGACAATCAGAAGCACCGCCCTGTGATGATCCACAGAGCACCTTTCGGCTCCATGGAGCGCTTCGTTGCTGTCCTTATTGAGCACACCGCAGGCCGCTTCCCCCTTTGGTTAACTCCGGATCAGGTTGTCGTGCTACCTATCGGTGAGAACTTCAACGAATACGCTTATAAAGTCAGGGACTTCTTGGCCGATCACGACATAACCGCAACGGTAGACGACCGCAACGAGAAGATCGGTAGAAAGATACGAGACAACGAACTCAAGCGCATTCCTTACCTCCTAATCGTGGGTGCACAAGAGTGCGAAAACGAAACCGTTTCTGTAAGAAAGCAGGGAGAAGGAGACCAAGGTTCCGTAAAATTAGCTACCTTTGCGGAGAAAATCTGCCAAGAGGTGGATGATGAAATGAACGCCTGGCAGCGAGACCGCTGATAAACAGAGCCTTACACAAGACTCGAGCGTAGAACAACTCATCAGGATCACCACTCTGGAGATATAGAAGAAAAGAAACAAGAATATTCAGAACCCTCAACCCCTTAAGAAAAAGGATAGTGAACGACAACAAGAAGCATAGCGGCAATAACAACAATAGAGATCAGCATCGTATTAACGAAGCCATTACAGCACGCGAGGTTCGTCTCACGGGCGATAATGTGAACCAAGGTATCTATCCCATACAAGAGGCTCTACGCATAGCAGATCGTGCCGGTCTCGACCTTGTAGAAATTGCTGCAGAGGCCAATCCTCCCGTTTGCCGGGTGATTGACTACCAGAAGTTTATCTATCAAAAGAAGAAAAAGCTCAAGGAGCAAAAGAGCAATTCTGTAAAGGTCGTAATCAAGGAGATCCGCTTCGGTCCCCAAACAGACGATCACGACTACAACTTTAAGCTCAAGCATGCTCGTAGCTTTATCGGGGAAGGTTCGAAGGTAAAGGCCTATGTATTCTTCCGAGGTCGCTCTATCCTTTTCAAAGACCAAGGGGAGGTACTCCTACTTCGCTTTGCTACCGATTTGGAAGATATAGCAACAGTGGAGAGCATGCCTTCGCTCGAAGGAAAACGAATGTTTATGATGCTCGCCCCCAAAAAAGGAACAGCACCAAAGAAACAACAGCCCAAGCCTCAAGTGGAGACCCAAGCTGCAGAAACAGAAAGCAAGTAACAAAGAGAGTGCTATTTCACTTCGATCTCCTTTTAAGAGAGAGGGAGAAGGCTGTAAACAGAAGGGCATAGGCGTGCCCCATGGTTGCAGGAAGTAGTACTGAAAGTTTCACGAATAAATTAGAAAAGAAAATGCCTAAACAAAAGACTGTATCGGGAGCAAAGAAACGCTTCGCGATCACCGGATCTGGGAAGATCAAGAGAAAACATGCTTTTAAGAGCCACATTCTCACGAAGAAGAGCAAAAAGCGCAAACGTAATCTTACGTATAGTGGGTTGGTAGAAAAGGCCAACGTTGCCAGCGTAAGAGAGATGCTCGTTATGCGTTAATAGCAACTTCTCCTGTATCAATTAACCACATCCGATCAGAAGTTTTTCAGAGAAAACGAAGTTTCACCGAGGGGCAAGCCCGATAAAGAGTTCACGAGTAGCATCGACTACCGAGAGCCGCTGCCCATCAAAAACGAATTATTATGCCAAGATCAGTAAATCATGTAGCATCTCGCGCAAAGCGCAAGAGAATACTTAAACTAACTCGCGGTTACTACGGTGCTCGCCGCAATGTATGGACCGTTGCCAAGAATACTTGGGAAAAGGGTCTTACCTATGCTTACCGCGATCGTAAGAATAAAAAACGCAACTTCCGCGCACTTTGGATCCAACGTATCAACGCTGCAGCTCGTATGGAAGGGATGTCTTACTCTCGTCTCATGGGAGCTCTTCACAGCAAGGGTATCGAGATCAATCGCAAGGTTCTAGCAGACCTCGCTATGAACAACCCTGCAGCTTTCAAAGCTATCGTAGAGAAGGTAAAATAAACCCTACAACAGAGACTCTCTTCTCTTGGTACGCTAGTACCCTACTCTTAATAGCCATCGTAAAATGGCGCAATAGAGGGGAAAGAGGAAACAAGAGAGGAGCTTTTAGGTTTACATCACCAAGAAGGGCAATCACTCAAGGCATGAGTTGATTGCCCTTCTTTTTTGCTATCTATCCCCAACTCTGAGAGGATGACAGGTTGTCTTTTGGCACAGTTTTTGTAATTTCCTCCTAATAATCAGATAGCCTCGAGAGTATTTAGCTCCGAGACGACACTTGCACGTTGCAAGAGTCTGAAGCAAATAATGAGAATGAAGTGCATTATGGACTACAATAATATAAAGCAAACCAACCACCTCAGGGGGATGGATCCAGACCGAGAAGGGACAACGGTTCTCAATGGCATTAGCCAAGAGGACTTTGAGGAGTCTCTGCCGGATAAAAACAACGAGGGGGCAAGCAATTCCTCTTCAGGCCCATCGTCTGAGAGAGAGAAGCACAAAGACCCTCAACTCAAAGCCCTCTCTACCTTTGGTACAGACCTAACAAAGCTTGCTCAGACGGGTAAGCTAGACCCCATGATTGGGCGGGAGAAGGAAGTGGAGCGGCTTATCCAGATCCTATGCCGTCTCAAGAAAAGCAATCCGGTACTGATCGGAGAGCCGGGAGTGGGCAAGAGCGCCATTGTAGAAGGGCTAGCCCAACGCATTCACGACCGTACAACTCCTCATATCCTACACGACAAGCGCATCATCTCCCTAGATACAGCGCTACTCGTTGCGGGCACTTCGTACAGAGGCCAGTTTGAGGAGCGATTAAAATCCGTCGTAAAGGAGCTCAAAGAGCATCCCGAGATCATCTTATTCATAGACGAGATCCACACCATAATAGGAGCCGGCTCCACCCAAGGGAGTATGGATATGGCCAATATACTCAAGCCGGCACTCTCCCGAGGAGAGATCCGCTGCATAGGGGCAACTACTCTTGCGGAGTATAGCAAAAGCATTGAGAAAGATGGGGCACTGGAGAGACGATTCCAGAAGATTATTGTCAATCCCACCACCCCCGAAGAGACCCTCAACATCCTCAAAAACATCAAAGGGATCTACGAAAAATACCACAGAGTACACTATACGGATGAGGCTCTGGAGAGTGCTGTAGAACTCACCGATCGTTATATATCCGACCGATACTTCCCCGATAAGGCAATAGACGCAATAGACGAAGCCGGGGCTCGGATGCATGCCAACAATAGCGAACCCTCCGAAAAAGCAAAAGAGCTGGAGGAGAGAAGCCAATACTATAAGGAACAAAGGTTCGCAGCCATCAAGGCCTCTAACTACGAACTTGCCGCCTCTTGGCGCGAGAAGGAGCGTGATATACTTGCCCGCATGGAGCAGCTCGCCTCCGAAAATGAGGAACTAGAATCGGTATCAACCATCACATCCGACCACATCGCTCAGACCGTGGCGCTCATCACAGGCGTCCCTGCAGAGCGTATTGCCAAGGCTGAAACGGAACGACTAAAGGCGCTAAAGGACACCCTCAGCAGCATTGTTATCGGACAAGACGAGGCCATCGACAAAGTATCACGAGCCATCCAACGAAATCGCTTGGGGCTACGCAACGAAAAGCGTCCCATCGGGAGTTTCCTATTTTTAGGTTCTACCGGGATTGGGAAAACGTTCCTTGCCAAGAAACTCGCAGAGCAATTATTTGGGGATGAGGATGCTATTATCCGATTGGATATGAGCGAATACTCCGAAAAGTTTACCACTTCTCGTCTAGTGGGTGCCCCTCCGGGATATGTGGGTTATGAGGAGGGAGGTCAACTCACCGAGAAGGTAAGACGGAAACCCTATTCCGTTGTCCTACTCGATGAAGTAGAGAAGGCCCACCCCGAAGTATTCAACATGCTGCTCCAAGTTTTGGACGAAGGGGCCCTAACAGACAGCCTCGGACGTAAGGTAGACTTCAAGAATACCGTAATCATCATGACGGGGAATGTGGGAAGCCGTCGGGTCTCTGAGTTCCGATCGGCATTGGGATTCCGTACCGAGTCTGAGATGAGTAGCGAATCGGCTTCTGAGTACACACAAAACATCATTGATAAGGAACTCAAACGCACTTTTAGCCCGGAGTTCCTCAACCGCCTTGATGCCGTAATTCACTTCTCTCACCTCAGCGAAGAGGCTCTCCTACACATTGTCGAAAACGAACTAGCCGTCTTGCAACAACGAGTAGCACGGGAGCAATATCGCTTTGAGATCTCCATGGAGGCCAAGCGCTGGCTGGCACAAAAGGGGTTTGATCCTCTCTATGGAGTACGACCTCTGAAGCGTCTCCTACAAACCGAGATCGAAGATAGGTTCACAGACTTGATACTCGATGGAGCCATCTCACAAGGAGATTGTGTGGAGTTCGTATTAGAGGATGGAGCTCTCAAGGCTAAGGTACCCTCTAAGCAAGAGCAACTCGAGCCTGCAGAGGTGGCTCAATAATCTAGAAAAACAAACAATCAGTCGTCAAAAAATAACATGGCAACAACAGGAAAAATTGGGGTAACAAGCGAGAATATATTCCCCATCATCAAAAAGTTTCTCTACAGCGAACATGATATCTTTTTGAGAGAATTGGTATCGAATGCCGTAGATGCCACTACCAAACTCACCACTATTGCACGTACCGATACTAGTGTAGGCGAATTAGGAGATCTCTCCGTGCGCGTCGATTTGGACAAGGATGCCAAAACTATTACCATCACGGACAGGGGAGTAGGTATGACCCGAGACGAAATTGACCGCTACATCAATCAGATTGCCTTTAGTGGGGCTGAGGAGTTCCTAAAGAAGTACGAGGGGAGCGAAGCCGCCATCATTGGGCACTTTGGTCTAGGGTTCTACTCGGCCTTTATGGTAGCACATACCGTAGAGATTGATACGCTTTCCTATCAGCCCGGAGCAGAAGCTGTTCATTGGTCTTGTGATGGTTCTCCGGAATATACTTTGACTCCTTCCAGTCGTACCGATCGTGGTACCACCATCACCCTCCACGTAGACGAAGATAGCCTTGCCTTCCTAGAAAAAGAAAAAATAGGAGCTCTACTCGATAAGTATTGCCGCTTCCTCCCCATCCCCATCTTGTTTGGCAAAAAGGAAGAATGGAAGGATGGCAAGATGGTTCCCACCGATGAGGATAATCAAATTAACGATACCAACCCTCTATGGGTACGTACGCCCAATGACCTCAAAGAGGAGGATTACAAAGAATTTTACCGCTCTCTCTACCCCACTTCAGACGATCCTCTCTTTTGGATTCACCTCAATGTAGACTACCCATTCACCCTAAAGGGGGTACTCTTTTTCCCTGATATTAAACCCAATGTAGAGCTACAAAAGAATAGAATTAAGCTGTTCTGCAATCAGGTCTTCGTTACCGACCATGTAGAAGACATCGTACCCGAGTGGCTCACGCTACTCGAAGGGGTAATAGACTCTCCCGATATTCCCCTAAACGTAAGCCGTTCCTATTTGCAAAATGATGCCAATGCTCAAAAGATCGCACGGCACATCAGCAAAAAGGTATCCGATAAGCTGGCAGAACTGTTCCAGAACGACCGCAAGGGGTATGAGGAAAAATGGAATTCTATCGGACTATTCGTACATTACGGGATGCTCACCGACGATAAAGCATATGATCGTCTCTTCCCCTCCATGCTCTTCCGAGATTGCGACAACAAATACTTCACCTTCGACGAGTATCGCACTCTCATCGAAAGCCAACAAACCGACAAAGACGGGAATCTTTGCATCCTCTACACCACCAACAAAGAGGAGCAATTCCTATCCATGCGTGCGGCTACCGATAAGGGATACAGCGTAATTGTGATGGATGGACCTCTTGCGCTCCCTCTTATGAATATGCTGGAACAGAAGCAAGAGAAGGTGCATTTTGCCCGCGTAGATAGCGATACCATAGACCGCCTCATCGTAAAAGAGGAGACAAAGAACGAGTCTCTCGACCAGCAAGACGAGGAGCTTATCAATAAGTTATTCACTCAAACGGCTCCGCAAGAAGAGGGACGTACCTTCCACGTGCAGGTAACAACGAAAGAGGTCACCTCCGCCACCGCCCTACCGGTTGAACTCATCCAAGGGGAGTGGATTAGGCGTATGAAAGACATGAGCAAGTTCCAACAAGGGATGGCATTCTACGGCACTTTGCCCGATTCGTTTAACCTCGTGGTCAATGCTTCTCATCCTATCGTGCGCACACTTCTCTCGGAGCTCAAGAACAATTCGAAGGATTCTCTTCAGTCCCTCCAAGAGGATCTAAAGAAACTCCACGATGAACGCGCCGAAGTAGTCAAGGAGATCGGAGATAAAAAGGAAGAGGATATTCCAGAGGATCTGCGTACTCGCCGAGGTGATATTACCAAAGCAATCGACGAAAAGAGCGAGCAACTCACCTCCCTTATTAAGGCATTTGCAGAAGGTGCCCCCCAGCTTGCACAGCTTTGGGACCTCGCTCTTCTGAGTCGTGGTTTGCTCTCAGGCGAGCGTCTACACGACTTCATGACACGCTCTTACGGCCTAATAAAGCAATAAGAACCAGAGAACTAAAGACCCGAGTTTGTAGGTAGTAATACCTACGCATTATCTCCGGAGGTGAAGGAAATCTAATCCATTTCTTTCACTCCGGAGATTTTTTTTGGATCGACCGGCCGTGGGCAATCGATGCACTACGAACCACAAGAGGCCCCCACAACAGGGGCAACCGGGGAGCAAAATTGCCTGAATCATGAAAAGATAGTAACTTTGTAGGCGGTGAAGTTATGCACTAAAATGAGCGTTGTATCTCGCAACATCGTCTCATATAGCAACAAATTTACCAAACAGAAATAGAGACAGACAGCGTAAGAAAATCCTAGATATATGGCACATCCCAAGAAGAGGAAGTATTCATTTCACACTCGATTTATTGCTATCATAAGTATTGCCATCCCCCTCTTTATCCTAGGTTGGGTTGGTATTCTTGAGTCGGTACAAAAGGGGATGGAGCGCGAAATGCGCGAGGGGCTAACCTTCACTATCAATCTTGACAAGGAGATGGAGGGAGAGAAAGCAGAGGCCTTGAGTCAAGAATTAGCTCAACATAGGTATATCAAGGAGGTGCGCTATATTTCTCCGGCAGAGGCAGCAAAAGACTTGGAAGAGGAGTTAGGAGAAAATCCGGAACTGGTGCTTGGTCACAATCCTCTACTCCCCTCTATCGAGTTGCACCTCAATGCCGAATACACCGACCCCGACAGCCTACCTTTGGTTGATGCCTACATAGCATCGATAAATGGAGTGGATAAGCTCTCCTACCGGCTAGATATGTTCTCTACGGTAGACAAGAGGATGAGCAAAATTTCCTACATTCTTTTGGTTTTGATCGGGCTCTTGCTCCTGATCGCTATCGTACAGGTAAACAATACTACCCACCTTATGATTTATACCAAGCGTTTTTTGATCCGTTCGATGACGTTGGCAGGGGCAAAGTTTGGTTTTATATGCCGCCCCTTTTTGCTCTATAGCTTGATGAACGGCCTGTGGGGTGGCTGTATTGCCGTAGTCTTGCTGCTTGCTTCTCTCTGGGGGGCCGATCGTTACATGCAGCAAGCCATAAGCTATCTCTCCCATCTACATTGTGCCATTGTGATGATAGCTCTTCCCCTTCTCGGGATGCTACTATCCCTTATCACGGCACTCTTTGCCACTCGCCGTTACATCCGGATGGATGGAGGTCGCATGGTGCTAAGCTAAAGAAGAAATTAACAAGATAAGGGGGCAGCTTCTCTCTTTTTCTTCGCACCTCACCTCGTAAGAGAGAGGGCAAGTTATCCGAAAGAGAAAAGCATCTCCCTAAGTATCAATCCATACAATATATGATTTTTGGCAAGAAGAATTACGTGCTTATGCTCGCATCTATAGCCCTCGTAGCTATAGGCTTTATCCTAATGATGGGCGGAGGCTCTGAGGATGGTATCAGCTTTAACCCGGCTATATTCTCGGCTCGTCGCATTATAGTAGCACCTGCAGTATGCCTTATAGGGTTTGTACTTATGATCTATGCCATCATGAGACAAGACAAGAAAAAGAAAAATAAATCCGAAGAAACGCCTCGCCAATGACCATCTTAGAGTCTATTGTCCTTGCCATTGTAGAGGGGCTTACAGAGTTCTTACCCATCTCCTCCACGGGGCATATGATCTTCACCCAAGGGCTCCTTGGGATGCAGAGTACCGATTATAGCCGTGCCTTTACGGTTATGATTCAATTCGGAGCCATTCTGTCCGTAGTTGTTCTCTACTGGCGTAGGTTCTTCGTTCCCGGGAAGCAACAGATGGGTGCCACCGGTGATAAATCCACTCGTTGGAAAGACTTCTTCCTCTTCTACCTCAAACTCGCCGTGGGGTGCCTCCCTGCTGCGGTGCTGGGCTTGCTCTTCGAAAAGCAAATTGATGCCCTACTTGGTAGTGTTTGGGTAGTGGCAACGATGCTGCTCCTTGGTGGCGTACTCATGGTCTTTGTAGACCGCCTATTCAGCAAATCTCAAGGGGAAAAGATTACCTTTGGCAATGCTCTTTGGATCGGCTTTTTCCAATGTATTGCCATGATACCGGGGGTATCTCGCTCCATGGCCACCATCGTGGGAGGGCAGCAACAGGGTCTGAGTCGTAGAACGGCTGCCGAGTTCTCTTTCTTCTTGGCCGTCCCCACTATGTTTGGCGCTACCCTACTCAAAGCCTATAAACTCTACAAAGGCTTTGGCTCAGCCATCTTTGTCGAGAACTGGCAGACCCTGCTTATTGGCAATGTAGTAGCCTTCCTTCTCGCTCTTGTAGCTATACGATTCTTCATCAACTTCCTCACACGCTATGGCTTTAAGGTATTCGGATACTATCGTATTGTCGTGGGGATTCTCATCCTCACCCTACTGGCTTGTGGGGTAGAACTTACGATTGATTAAGGGAGGGCATAGCGCAAAGATGAGCGAAATAGTACTGCATACTCGCACGCAAGATGGCAAGCCTATCGCACCCCTTACCCTCAGGTCGGGGAGCATTATTGCCGTAGACAAACCCCTCGATTGGACCTCCTTTGATGTGGTTAATCGCTTCCGCATCATGGTCAAGCAAATGGTTGGACTCAAGAAAATCAAGGTAGGGCATACGGGTACATTAGATCCCAAGGCAACCGGGCTACTCCTCCTCTGTACGGGGCGAGCCACCAAGCAAATAGAGCAACTAATGCTCGACAGAAAAGAGTATGTGGCCACCCTCAAATTTGGAGCCACTACCCCATCTTTTGATCTTGAGCACCCCGAAGATGCCCATTACCCCTATGAGCATATAACTCGGGAGATGCTAGAGGAGGCTCTTCGGGAGTTCCTCGGCACAACGCTGCAAGTGCCCCCTATATTTTCAGCCGTCTCCGTGGGAGGCAAGCGTGCGTATGACCTTGCACGTAAAGGAAAGGATTGCCAACTAGAGGGCAAGCCCATTACGATTCACGAGCTAGAGGTGGTAAGTTTCGAGCCTCCCTATGCAACTCTACGGGTGAGTTGTGGCAAAGGCACTTACATACGCTCTCTCGCTAGAGACCTTGGGGAGAGGCTCCAAAGTGGTGCCTACCTCACCGCTCTACGGCGCACGCAGCTGGGCAATGTACGGGTAGAGGATAGTCTCACCCTGGCTGAGTTGCCCGATTTTCTAGCCCATGCAGAACTAAACGAAGAGGGATTCGACCCCATTGTCCCCCCTACTTCGAAGTAGCATCTGCCCCTAAAACTAAAAGGAGTAGAAAGGCTAATTTCCCCTCTGCTCCCCCTATATTGATAATGATTAAATACTAAGATAGCTATGAAACTTTCTGAGTTCGACTTCGACCTTCCCCAGGAATTGATCGCCTCACATCCGGTAGAGCACCGAGATGAGTCCCGTCTTATGATCCTACATCGTAAAGATGGCTCTATCGAACATGGTATTTTCAAAGACATCCTCAAATACTTCGGAAAGGGAGACACTTTCGTTTTCAACAACACCAAGGTAATACCGGCTCGCCTCTACGGCAAGAAAGAGAAGACAAATGCCAAGATAGAGGTCTTTCTCTTGAGAGAACTCAACCCCCAAATCAAGCTATGGGATGTACTTGTAGACCCCGCTCGTAAGATCCGTATCGGCAACAAACTCTACTTTGGGCCCGACGATGGTCTCATGGCTGAGGTTATTGACAATACAATCAATGGCGGACGTACCCTCAGATTCCTCTACGATGGCTCTCACGAAGAGTTCAAGTCGTACCTCTACGCTCTGGGCGAAGCTCCTCTACCCAAGTACATGGAGCGAGATGCAACCGAAGAGGATTTGGAACGCTTCCAAACCATCTATGCCAGCGAAGAGGGAGCTGTTATTGCTCCTGCAGCAGGGTTGCATTTTAGTCGTGAGCTACTCAAACGCTTAGAAATTGCGGATTGCCGTCTTGCGTACCTTACCCTACACAATGGGTTGGGCAACTTCGAAAATCAAGATATCGAAGACCTATCTAAGCACAAAAAGAACAACGAACAGATGTTCATCGGGCCCGAATGCTGCGAAATTACTCGCAAAGCCCGTGACGAAGGGAAGCATATCGTAGCAGTGGGTACTTCCGTACTTCGTGCCCTCGAAACCGCCGTAAGCACCGATGGATATGTAAAGGAATTCGATGGCTGGACCAATAAGTACATCTATCCTCCCTACCCTATCGAATTTGTAACGTCCCTTATTACCAACTTCCACATGCCGCAATCGCTCCTTCTCATGAACGCAGCTGCTGTGGCAGGATACCAAAACATTATGAACGCCTACGAAGTGGCAAAGCAAGAGAAGTACCGCTTCGGAGCCTATGGCGATGCCATGCTTATTATCTAGATAGAAGGGGGTTCTTTGATGGAGAAATTGGCTCCGCTTAGTTTGGTTTACCTATCTCTCGGGAGCAATCAAGGAGAGAGATGGGAGTTGCTATCGCTTGCTATCCACAAGATAAGGGACGAAGTAGGCTCTATTGCATCCATTGCTCGTTACATAGAAACCGAACCTTGGGGCTTTAGCTCTCCGCACCCTTTTCTCAATACGGCAGTAGCTGTCTACACGCCTCTCACGCCTCTCGAACTGCTTTCTCAGACGCAAGCCATAGAGCAAGCTCTGGGGCGTAGGCACAAGCACCTCCCCCACGAAGCCTATCAAGATCGCCCCATCGACATTGATATTCTGTTATATAATCAAGAGGTAATAGAGCAAGGTGATCGGCTCCAAATCCCTCATCCTCAGATGCTCAAGCGCCTCTTTGTGCTGGAGCCCTTGGCCTCTATTGCCCCCACACTCGTGCATCCCCTAGCGCAGCAACGCATCGCCTCTCTTCTCTCCCAAGCCTCATGAATCTAGATCATCTCACCGACGAATCCACCATTTGCGCCCTTGCTTCGGGCCGTGGTGGCGGCATTGCCCTCATCCGTGTATCGGGCAGTCAGGCTCTCCCCTGCCTCCAACAGATTTTCTCTCCCCATAGAGATAGTTGGACTCCCCGCCATGCCTACTACGGAACGATAAGTCGCTCGGGAGAAATCTTAGACGAAGTGGTGGTGACCTATTACCAGGCACCCAACTCCTATACGGGTGAGGATCTCGTGGAAATATCCTGCCACGCCTCCCCCTACATCGTACAAACGCTCCTGCGCTGGCTTGTGGCAGAGGGATGCCGCCCGGCACAACCGGGAGAATACACCCTCAGGAGCTACCTCAATGGTCGTCAAGACCTAGCCGAAGCGGAAGCCGTTGCGGATGTGATCGCAGCCGAGAGTGCCGCCCAGCACCGCCTTGCCTTGCAGCAATTAAGGGGAAAATTAAGTCAAGAATTAGGTTCTCTGCACGATCAATTACTCGAGTTTGCCTCGCTGCTCGAGCTCGAATTGGACTTCAGCGAAGAGGATGTTGAGTTTGCCGATCGCCAGGCCTTGCGCACTCTTGCCACCGCTATCCAACAACGCATCGGGCAACTCATTGGCAGTTTTACCCAGGGGAAACACCTCAAAGAGGGCATCCCTATTGCCATTATCGGACAACCCAATACGGGTAAAAGCACACTACTCAACGCCCTACTGGGAGAGGATCGCGCCATTGTAAGCGATATAGAGGGCACCACTCGCGATAGCATCGAAGAGAGACTGGTGATAAAGGGAGTGCTATTCCGCATCATAGATACAGCAGGCCTGCGCCATACCCAAGACCCTATCGAGCAGCTGGGAATAAAGCGAGCGCTACAAAAGGCAGAAGATGCCGCCCTCAGCCTTATCCTCCTGGATGCATTACGTGTACAGAAGGAAGGGGTAAATCCGTCTCTAGAGCAACTCACCTCTCTGCCGCTATCCCCCGAAAATCGACTCGTCCTCCTCAACAAAATCGACCTTCTAACTGAGGAAGAGCTGGAGGCGTTAGCCTCAGAGGTTAGCTTGGCATTCCGGCAGATGCCCGTCCTACTATCGGCAAAAGAGGGGCGTGGACTCGAAGAGTTACAAGAGCTACTCCTCGAGAAAAGCGGAATACAAGAGGGCAATACCGAAGAAGAAACGTTGATTACAAACGAACGGCACCTGCACGCCCTAGAGAAGGCCGCCACCCATCTTCGGACTGTGTTGGAGGCTCTGGATGCCAACGTATCGGCCGACTTTATCACGCTGGACCTCCGTTTCGTGCTCGAGGCGCTCGGCGAAATCACGGGTCACACCATCACCGGAGAGGAGGTGCTCCACTCCATATTCGCTCACTTCTGCATCGGCAAGTAACTTCTGATTATCAACGATAATCAAGTATCACCAAAAATCACAAAGGCACTCATTATGAGTGCCTTTTCTTTTGCCCGTCCTGTGCGTTAGGCATCATTCAGAGCCGTTCTTTCGCTCATTCTTGTACCTTATTTGTACCGCACGTAGCTCTCCAATCCTCCAGCCTCTCTCGTATATACCGAGATACTAGACAAAGTTGAATATGGTTGAATATGGAATAAGATAGGATAATCATATCGAGTGAAATGAGAATGCAAAACAAGCTCTTTCTTCATCACTCCCCACCTCTGAAACTGAAAGTTTTATCGGAGAAGTGAGTGAGAATCCATAGAAGCCCTTGGCGAGGGGCTTTTCGACAGCAATATACCTGCCGTAGATGTCGCAGAACTCGTATTCCAGCGTAAACTAAGAAATCAAGTTAATAAGAAACTAAAACGCTGAAGATTATGAACGACCAAATCAACGTCCTCCTCGAAGTACTCGAAGAAATTAAGCAACAGAATAGAGAACTCAAAACGAGTATCTCCAATTTACCACAACCAACAGAGTCACAAGGCGAAGTTGAGAACAGGAAAAATCTCGCAGGAATCGCCAAGATTTTAGAGGAACAGCTGGATTTTCATCGTCAATTTAGAGAGGAACTTTGTCAAGTGATTGCTAAACTTGGAGAGAGCATCCACGAAATGAAGTCAGGCATTGCCGAGGTGCGGATAAGTCAAGACGAAGCGACCGACAAACTCTTGACAGAACTCCAAACTAAACAAACTACACCCGAAATAAAGCTCTCCAAATACTACCTTTTCTATGTCAAACGCTGGGCAGAATGGCTCATATGGGGTGTGATGGTTGCTGTCCTTGCCTGCGTCATTGGTTGGGCGACACATCTCTATGGTGTCAATCAAACCCTTGATAGTCATGCTCTCCGCTATCGTATCCTACGAATGAAGCTCGGCTATACACAGCCAAACATCGCCAGTCTTGACAGCCTCTTCTCGGCTGAGGACTCAGACGACAGCATCCGCAAGTTCCGCTCTCGTGTCACGAACTACGAACTCGCAGTCGAACGCCAAGCCGAACTACACCTTCAACAGCAACGTCTCTCTCAAGAGCAAGAAGCCCTCTCTCAACAACTGAAACACTAAAACAATAAACCGCCTAATAGCATCCTACGAATGCCATTAGGCGATTGCCTTATTCTTCCTATTTTTGTTCTATTAGGAACGGAAGACCGAATTATATGTCAAGAACTTTACAACATCTCAAAAGATATACTTCAGGATACTTATTCCTCTGAGTCATTCTCTTCTATGTTATAGTATGAACTACTTTTGAACTCTCCAGACTCAAAATAGACTAAATCTGAGATATTTAGTTTTCCCGCCCATCCTGGTTTAATAGAAAATCCGAGAACTTGCTTCTCTCCCAAAATGCTCCAAAAAACACTTAGATTATTGGCATCAAGGGTTTCTAAGAAGTCTTTTTTTCTTACTAGCAAACATTTAGGCATGTTATACTCAATGCTAGGGTCGAAACAAATTACTTCTCCTTCAGCATTGGCAAGTATTCCCTCTACATCTGTATACTGTAGATTAAGTAGACAAAAAACGAGTTCTGAAGGCTTATAGAAACTAATGGACTCATCTTTGGAGTAGTCATGCTCGCTCTCCCATAAATGTTGGATTGCAGTCTTTGCCACTTTACAAATAAACTTTCGATTTGTACGTCTATCGTAAAAGTTGTCCCAGTTATTACCACCGTAATACTCTGATCTAAAAGTATCATTAGCAGATGCCCAATAATACTCTCGACTAAACATTTCGTATCGAACCTTGCTTTCAGATAGTCCACATCCTCTCAGATTAGAGTTTTCCAAGTAACCAAGTATCTTGGGAAGATCTTTTTTGTGGACGATATGACTACTCAAGTCATAGACTAGTCTCTTCTTCAGACTATCACTCTCCTTTTCATCTAAAGGACCTGGTTCTCTCCAATCTGGGCGCATATTCAGAACAAGCCACTCTACTCCGTGTTCATCAACAACTAAGACTTGGTCTATTGGATTTAATAGATCATCTTTCAAGTGTACCCAATCTCTATTTGAATGCTCCCAGTTTGAATAAGATAAGGGAGGGAACCAGTTCTTTGCAGTTTTTTTCTTTTCATTTCTGCGGAGTGTTATAGTTGGGTCAATATCTCTAACAAATGGCTCCCAAGGCCCATCATATAGAGGTTCTAGGTTATTTCCATATCGATTATAGGAAAAGGTACAATTGTCAGAAACTCTCGCTAGTAACTCATGAAAAGCAATCCATTGGTATTTTTTACCAATCCTTTCTTCATGGTGGCTGTGTCGTCCCATATAGCCAATGCTCTGATCAAACCTTCCATGCTTCTCTATATCATAGCCATACTTCTCGACAATCTGTTGGACTGCTAGATTGCTTAATCCATCTACATCTATATCCCAATGAGACAAGGCGCTAGCAAAAATATATCTACCGAAATCCCCATAGCCACCAACTCCACGTCCATATTCCGTGGTCATAGAGCTTATGATATTGGTTACTCCTGTAAAACCTTTCTGAGCATGGCCAAACTCATAGCGATCGATATCTTCGTTTGAAGGAAAACTATCGGGTAGCTCACTTCTGAATCGTGGGCGAATCCGATCTAAATCAAACTCAAATTTATGTCCTTTAAAAACTGCGTACTCAATTATACCCTTGGCATAGTCTCGCAAAAGGATATCGGGAACAACCTCTTCTGTGTTGAATATCAATTTAAATACCAATTCTCCAAATGGCTTTAGAATCTCTATATTGCCTGTCCGCACGGCACAACCATAGGCAACTGCATAAATTCGTTGGAGAACATAAGGATCATTAATTTCCTTGAATCTTTCCATAAGTTGCATCAACACGTGTATTTTATCTCTAAGCAGACAAATTAGAGCTTTTGTTGAGGAATCACGTAATGTCCTATTACAGCTTACCAAAAACCATATCATTGTCTGGCTCATCAATCTGACTGATTCATCTGATAGACTTTCTCTAATATCATCAATCCAAGCCCAGTCTATAATGCGCCGAATCGTCGTTGGAGTATCTGAATCACCTGGGTACATATCATGAATTAGTTGAGTCCACCAAGCGTCACGGTCTGCCATAGAAAGAGGAGCAAGAACATTATGCAAGAAATCGCTATTAAAGTAGTGCCCAGGATTAGAGGTAACCAATAAAATTGTGTCTATAAAGCCTTTCTCATACTCGGAGCCTACTATAGTTGCTTTAATGTAGCTAATTTGCTTATCACTAAGAGTCTCCTTCTTTCTCCAAATAATGCTTTCGATAAAACCCGAAATAACAGGCTTGAATGCCTTCGCATGCTCAGCTACTTCATATAGTTCCAGTCCGATTTTCTCTGGCAATTGTATAGACAAAGCTTCAATTAATCCTTTGTTGTGATAAGCACTATGCCGATCCCATAGGACGCATCCCAGTTTATTATTCCTATCAGAGAATGTTCCCTTTGGATTTCCTTTGTCTAAATATTTTTCTAACAAGTAGGAGGCTATCAAATGATCGCTGAACCGCTCGTAAGCTATGTATATGCCCTCAATAGGATTACCTCCTTTATCCCAATAGATATTTTCAGTCAATAGTCCCTCAGAGATTAAATCTTGAAAGAATTGAGATTTGTCTAAAATACTTTTCGCATCCTCAAGATTTTCAATAAAACTGAAAGCATCCTCATAACTCAGGTAAGAGTTGTTCGTCTCTGCAATCCTTTCTGCTATTCTTTTCAGAACCTTATGAGCTAAAAAAAGTTTTCGTGGATAATTGTACTTGTCAGATATTTTCTCATTTACAACATCTAAATAGAAGTTTAGAATACTGCTAATCCCTTCATACCCATCTGGAATTTCGTGAAGCCCTTTTTTGAATAGTCCTTCACAGAATAATTTGAGAAACAAAGGATTTGAGAACTCTGGATGAAGCAGAGGAATACTTGGCTGTTTAATCTGATAATTGTCAAAAAACAGCTTAGAAGCATTGTATTCATATCCAGAGAAGCCAGAGTGCATGATTTTAGTTACCCCCAAGCGATCTATATTGGGAACGAGGAGTTGTTCGTAGGATGTTCTCAAACTCAAAACGAGTCCAACATTAGGGAATCTCTTGAGAGCAGTAATGAAGCCTGAGATATGATCCTTCCAAATATTTTTGCCCTGCCCTTCATTGATCGCATCTATGAGTATGAGAGCTCTTGCTCCAGATGCTTCTGCCTTAGCATTAAGTGCTCCTAGAAAAGTATCTCTATCGCACTGGAGCTGTAGAAGTTTTCTTATTTGAGTCCAAGGATCTTCTGTTGTGGCAAATTGCTGACCTAGGAGTAACAGTGTATACGCCCCTTGTTTTTTCCGATTTCGTGCGATATCGGCTAGTAGATGTGACTTACCTACACCAGCCTCTCCACGCAAAATAAGAATCGGTCTGTTTGATAAGTCGACAGATGAGCTACTAATAAACTTTCTAAATTGAAGAATCGATTCTTTTAGTTTTTCCAATTTATTAATCTCAAAGTCGTGCTTGGATGAAAAATGAATACTAGATGCTCCCTCTCCATGGTCTGATTTTCTTGCCCCATATTCATAAAGCTTATTTATCAGAGTACTTATCTTGTCTCGTATGGCATCTAAAAGATTAGTCAATCGGTCTTGAGGAATAATGCTAACTTCTACAAAATCAATCTGATTAATAAGGCTTGTAATTTCATTATATAATAGATAGATTTCTTGTATTTCAGCTTGAAGCTCTACTATACCCATTCGCAACATATGATTGTTGAACTCTGTCTGAAGTTTACGAAAACACGTATCAAATTGAAATTGAAAACATTTATCCCTTGATAAACCTTGCAAACTCCTTGATATTGGCAATTGAAAATTGAGTTCAGGTGTATAACGCACACCGAGATTAGAAATACTTTCTTCTAACTTCTGACTAAACCAACTATCGGAGAATTCCTCTTGACCGAACCAATAGTACCGTCGACCAGCATGTTCTGATTTGCTCAATCTATCAAATATCTCCGAATCACCCCAGTATTCAAACTCGATCTTACGCCCTTGCCTGTGAGCAATCTTTGTCCAAGCAGTAACCCTTTCATTCCACCTATCCAATAAAGATTTTCGACTACTAATTCTTGCATTTGCTCTATCCAGTGGAATACAGATATAATACCTTGTCAAACGAGGGTGCTTCGATAGAGCTGTTTCAAACGATTTTTTAAGTTGATTCCATTGAGAATCCCCCATGGAGTTGAAGAACTTAGCTTGCCAACCAAATTCATCACCATTATCTAGGATACAATAGGCCTCAACTCCTGCATCGGGAGCAGCTACTCTTACAAACTTCTGCTTACCCTCTATGGTCTCTGCTCTTGCCAGCTGACAAACGAGTTCTTCAAAGGCATTCTTTTGGTCTCCATTATAAGACCTGAGTTTAGTCCATTCTATATTCATATGTTTTATCTTGAATCATTTCAGACTCATTGAGAGGATTATATATCTCAAAGATAATGATATGCTTTGGGATATATTAGGCTAGAGGTCTGTATTTGTGGTATCTCTAAATCTCCGCGTAGTATGGCCCACTAGAATTATTTCTACCTACTCTTATCCGAAGAGCCCCCCTAGATTAGGAGTCAGCTCACAATCTATCTAAGGCACATAGCACTTCCTACCTAGTCCACACTTGAGGCTCAGAGCGGGAGTGAATGGATGGAAAGCCTAGGCTCGTAATTTTGAGAAGCTAGGCTTAGCCTGAGGCGAGGTCATGTCAGCCACTCAAGATTTTTTATCTTTGTTCTATATAACGAATTAGAACCATCGTATGACCGAACAGGAACTTGCCAATGTCATTTGGGATATTAAAGAGATTATCCGCAACCTCTACGACGATGCCGAGGTCGAGGATGTCATCCTCCCCTTTACGCTCTTGCGCCGCCTAGACTGCGTACTCGACCTACACCGTGCCAGCATCATGCAGGAGCTAGAACCAATGCGTGATAAACCCGAGACTATGCGTCGCATGAAGCCCCGTAGTCTGATGTAGCAACATGGGCTCACCTTCTTCAATACCTCTGGGCTATCCCTAGAGCTCTTGCTCGGAGCTCCCGATCAAATTGGCACAGCCTTCCAAGCTTATCTCGATGGCTTCACGGACAATGTACGAGACATCTTGGCGAACTTCGTGCGTACCGATACCTCGGGTGACCTCATTGACCTCTCGCGCATCTATAGCCGAGCGTAGTGCTCGTACCTCTAGCTTTGTCTATGACGAGGAGGCACTCAAGGAGCGACTACACGAAGCCTTCGAGCCGATATTTGCTCCATTAGTTGGGCAGATACGTCCGCTTAGAGAGGTCATTGACTCCCTCCTACATATGCTCTCAGAGAGAGCAGTATCCCTCAGCTTGATGAGGTCGATGGCCTGACCAAGACAGCTCTAGGCAATCTATACTGCAATGAGGCTCTAGAGGCGATGGATAGGCGCACATACTTGAATTCGCTCTTGACGAAGTACGAGACCTTCCTCAAGAAGCTATACTATCTCATCCACAGCGAGGACGTGCCTCGTAACCCTAAGACGCCCACCAAATCAGCTGGACTCGCCGAGTGTATCTTCGCCTTTGATAGTCTTAGGGGCTTGAGGTATCGTACCGATGAGGTTGGGCAGGCTTTCTCTAAGCATCTCGATCGTGTACGCGCTTGGCGCAACGAAGAGTCGCATCTAGCCCCCGAGGCGAGCGAATCTGAAGTACAAGTCACTGTCGGTATGCTGGTGGCTCTATATCTCTATTTCGTGGCTTATTCGATTACCGACCTTGAGAGTACAGGCCGCCTGTAATAGGTTCATATAGCTGAAATAGAGAGCAAGTGCATTAGGAATGCAGGATCCTAGATACCCTAGTTTGAACGTTCCTAATGCACTTGCTACTTTACATCTATAAGTCTACTCGTTTATCATATCTATGCAATCGTGTCTCTTAGCATGAAAGCTTGCACAGAGTTCCTCTCAACCATAAAGGTCAGAATGGTTATCAGTTTAGATTTCTTGCTTTTGTCTTTTCTTATCTCCGAGCGATTCTTCCGTATGACTTCGCCGATGAACCTCTCCATATAGAAGATGGTATCAGACTCTTTTCCCTGAAGGTCTATTGAAGGATATTTTGACACCATTGCGTATAACCATTCTATCCCCTTGCTCTCAAATTTACGAGCAAAATAGTTGAGATTTCTGGCTATTGAATACATTGTCGTAGCAGAATCTCCACAATCCTGTGATGCATTATCATATAGCCAAAGACTATTGTCGTCGAAGCTGTGCCATTCTAGCGTTTCTGGTGTAGACAAGCGATCCGCAAGGAGATATACCTGTAGAACCTCCCCATGATGATCAACGCATCTAGCCAATACCTTGTTATAAAAATACTGCCAAATTGCCCAAAACTGAGCCCCAGTCTTCAAAGCGATCTCGGCTCTAACAAGCTCTCGAATAAAATCTGCACAGTTACGATCGCAATTAAGATGTTCAATAAATGGAGCTAAGAACGCTCTTAAATCCTCCTCTTTGAGGTGCAGTGCGTGGTATGCCAAAGAACGATATAAACACATCCGTTCTTTATATTCCAATGAATGGGCATGATAATCTTTAGGCTCAAGGGTCCCTGCAAAGCGAGGAAGTAGTTGGTTGATAAACTGCCTATACAGAATATCTTCTGTTCCGTAGGGAAATAACTCAAATAGAACTTCTGCAACCTCCAGACTCAAAGCATTTATATGTATTCCTAGATTGCCACTAAAGGTTATGAGTCCTGTGATCTCTTGACTCTGATCACTAGCAATGGCAATATAATGAGCCAATATCGTATTGTACCATTCCTCGTCTCTGTGTAGCCTCATAGTTTCGATTGCATAATCACAGATACGCTTTCTTCCAGCATTATCATGAATGCATAGAACTGAAGCCAGCATATTTACATAGCTGAGTTTATTCTCAGTGAATAGTCTAATGAGAATAGGCAAAGCACGAACACATACTTCTAAACTATTTGGGAACTGTATTCGATATCTAGAACTAAGTATAGAAGACACACTATCTTCAACTACCTGCTTGCAAAATAATAGGTTTTCCTTTGTAAGCAAATGTTCATAAAACACCAACATAGTTCCAGCAACACCAGCAGGTATAGAGTCGTCTAGTGGCAGCAAAGGTTGCCCTGACTCAATCTGGGCAAGTATATTCTTTGCATCTTCAATAGCTTTTAATGGTTCTTCTTCATATTGTTGATACACTGATACGTCTTCCCCATCAAATTTCTTTGAACACCAAATCCACAGATGCCCAGAACGTGTCTGCTCTCTAAAATTATTATTCGATTCTTCACTAAATCTCTTTAGTTCATCAGGTAGCTGAGGGTTCATATCTATAAGAATACCTTCGCTGATTTCGGAGCATTGAGGATTATGTTTTCTCCGATCTAGTCTGTGGAGTAGTATCAATTTAGTCCTCTTTTCTTCACCATCAGAGAGCGTTTGTATGTCATTATAGTGTTTATCGCACACCGTATGTATCTCTTTGATCAGCTTGTTGTGTTCCTCTTCATCGGTATTACTACTTCTAGTGTATTGATACTCTACACACAGGGCTTCCAAGCTCTTTTTCCTAAAAGCTTGATTAAGAGTTTCTGCTCTCTCTTGGATAATCCACTCCAAATAATGACCATGAGATAAACCATAAGTTGAGGCCAATAGGGACTCATCAAAACTCCTCATATTGTCCCAATGGAATAATTCGATTGTTTTGAATAGATTGGTGGCATATTCACTATATCGCTCAGGGTGAGCTAAAACAACACTGGCTACTATAGCAGTTAGTGATACAGACTTTGAGTGACTTAAGATCCGATCAAAAGAAGCCTTGACTATGTCATCGCATTTTTTATCATCAGCAAGGTTTAGCAGAACTCGCTCTAGGGCCATATGCATAGATTGCATAACATATGGATAGGTAATGTGAACAGCTCCACGATATAGCCCCCAAAGTGAGTAATTACCATACTGTATGTTAGACTTCCCATGTCTAAGGTAGATTTTCACCTTGTTTAGTTGCTCATTTCTACGCTTATCTTTAGATATTCGTGCAACGAGGTCATTAGTAAAGTCGATGATATAATCTAAGGCTTGCCAGTATTTATTGGTTGTTAAAAGAGCAAATAACGGGGTTTGGCATGCCCATGGACTACCATAAGAGTAATTTAATTCTTTATTAAGACCTAATAGATTCTCGTCCAAAGGAGAATAGTCAAGATAGTCCGCTAACTGTCCTCTGGGTCGGTTTTTAGGCTTACTATACCTCCAGAATAAATCCATCAATGGAAATATATCTTCGGGGATAGCTCTAATTAACGACTGAGCATCAAGAGGTCTTGAGAGGATATAATGGATCCATTCGTAATAAGGGTCTTCAAATGAGTTCCACTTATTATCTACTATCTTTTTCATAAGATTACTGAGCTCCGCCTTTATCTCTTTGGCTGATTTAAAAGTGATCTCGGATAAGTCTTGTACTAGACTCTCATCATAAATATGCTCATCGTCACATTCTGTTGTTTCCCAGATTGCAAGTGCAAGTAATCCAGCTTGTCTTGTGGCCAGACCTTCATCGTTATTTGCTACCCACTCTTTCAATACTTTGAATTTGTATTTCAAAGGAATGTCTCTGTCCTTCAATTGATACAAAACAGAAATCACAGCCTCCCAGCCTGCTCCCATTGGGACGTATAGAGGGTATTCTCTGCCTTTATATTCAATGACCTTATTCAGACGTTTACAAGCAAGCTGCAACAGGAATACAATTCTATTTAATAGTTTGGCGTCATTCTCCAGTAGGACTTCTTGATGTTTGGCTAGAAATGCAGTAGCGTATGAAGAGCTCATAATACCAATGAGTATCTCGTCTTTCCAAAGCGACTCTATTTGTGGGGAAAAGCTGTTACTTAATAGCTCCTCAAGATCTTCTGTGGATGTTTCGATTCTCTCTATAAGCCATTGTCTAAATGTCTTCCTCACTAGATAGGACTTGTCTAGAGAGTTGAAAAAATGTTCTACAGATGTCCTGTCTCTCCATGTATCACTAATGATTTTAGTTATTCCCCATTCTTCATATATATCATGGGTAATGAAAAGCCCATAATCATTACGAGCTAGCACCTCATCATCAATCAACAACTGAGTTACTTCAGGGTCGAAGAGATTATCATTAAGATAGAAGATGTCGCCTGAGATTCTGTGTGCTATAAATTTTACAAACGTCTGAGCCCTTTTGATGTCCAGCCCTTTAGCCGTTGTTTTACCAGATATTTTTTCTCTCCAAATACGCTCGGAAAATTTAGAGTAACTATCATCTTTCTTAAGGGTACTATATAGCCTTAAGTAGTAATCTAGGTAGAACAGAGTAGATAGTCTATCCTGAAAGGCTTCATTTTCTGGTAGTTTAAAGTTGTGATTAGCGGCTAATGAAATCAATTTATCTCTCATTAATGAACTAACCTGAATCGTTTCGGGAAATATATTGTGAGAGAAGCCTAGATCCTCTAGGAGGATTCCCATGTAAGCACTTCGTACTGTGAATATGAATGTCCATCCAGCATCATTTAACCTTGTGATAAATGATTCAAATGTAGACGTATCATCTATACCTTGTATCCTTTCGGCAGAATCAATTATCATAACTTTGGTACTGGCGTCATTGTAGACTTTAAGAAAAGTATCAATGTCGCTATTAAATAGCCTATCTAAGCCTATATTCTTTATGTCCTGTGCTTTTCTAATGCAAATAGGCATAGAATCACCTCTCTTTTCGTAGATAGACTTTAATAGGGCTGTTTTTCCACATCCTCCTTCTCCGTAGACGACAATATGCCTCCTTTCCTTTATAGCATCCAGTACTCGTGTTTCCTCCTGAGTGTAATCAATCTTGATAACGTCTCCATTAAAGGATAGAGCTGTACGAATTGGGGCGAGTATTGCCTTTGCATTAGATTCTTCGGACTCTAATATTTGCTCCAAAGGAGATTCCAATGCGAAGAAATAATCATATACCCAATCTAGTTTTATCACATGGTCGAGTATCATCTTGTCCATAATCCACTCAACAGTGATACCCACAGACGAGGCGTGTTCCTCTACCTTCTGCTGAGCTGAGGTTTTCTCCTTATTTTTAGGAGGATTACCAAATGGGATGTTAGTATATATTATCATCCTATTTTGCTCTGGATGTCGTTGGTGGGCTGTTTCAATGGAGCCTATAATTTGGCCTACATCAATTTCCTTCTCGAAGAACTTTGCATTAAACCCTATGACATCTAGACCTTGAGTAACCGTTTGTGTTTCATTACCTGCATGATTCCGGTACTGAAAAATGCCATACTTTAGTCCAAATCTATCACAGAATAGAGAACGAACTAAGTCTTCGAAACGATCTCGTTGAAGCTGTTCACTTGGATACTTTGCTTTAAACACTTCCCAAGACGGATATTTCCTTTCCATTCTTAAATTTGGTTGATTTTGAGATTAATAAGCTCGATGTATTGTCTCTGCATCTCCTTCGGTAGGAAGCTCTGGTGGATGCAGGCTTCCCATTCGGGGAGGATGCGCCCAAAGCGAGCAAAGATGTTGTCGCACACTTTTTCATCCAGACCTGAGGCTATCATTGCTTCGAGGAAGTGTTGGCGGGTGAGTTTGCGCTTTTTGCCACAGAGGGTCAATGCAAGTTCTTCTGTATCCTCAGGAATAACAAGTGCCGTAGACAGCAGGTCGTAAGCTGGAGTGAGTTGATATTCATTTCCCTCTGGAGCATAGAGCGAGTAATTCTTGAGGTGCATATCGGCATTACCTATCAGCCACGAAAAGAGCACCTGCTCCCAGTACTTGACAAGATCAAGTTTTGGCACAGAGCTATACTTGGAGATGAGCTTGGCTATCTGCTCGTGTGAGCCTTTGTATTTATACTCCGTCAAACGCTCTGAAAGCTGACACATATCTTCCATTGGGAGCTTTTCCCCTTGCCCTGTTCGATCTATGCGACGAGTGATATAGCATAGTTCGCCATCGCTGAATCGCATCAGTCCATGAGGAACTGTTTCTATCTTGGCAATCTCTGCAAGGTGCATTGACACATCCTCCAATTCAGGGAGATGCGAATAACGCTCTGTTTGAGGTTTAAGAATAAACCGTCCCCACAAGCCCACGATGGTAAATCGCTTGGGCGAATTGCTCATTTGGTCAAAGTCGAGAGATAGCTTGGGTTGTACTCCTGTCATTGTGGTTTGCGAACGAACAACCTCGTCAGCCAACTCTCGTACTTCGCTACTTGTATAAGGCAATATAGGAGCTTGGGGCGTCCCAAACAATTTGCGACAACACTTGGCATGGTAATCCATCTCTCCATCAACCAAAGGTTCGTAGCAGTATAGGCATCTATTCGTCATCTTCAGTCGTATTTAGAGGTTCGATACTTACCGCTCCAATGCAGTCTCGGCAACAAGCCAGAAGCAAAGCCATTCGATCCCTTGCGTCTATCTTCCAATTCTTCTGAGCAATATCTAACAGCCATCCCTCAGGGATAAGTCCGTCAAAGAATGGATGAAGCGTATTGCTTTGGAATGGTTCCTCTCGCAAAGGCATCGTTAGACTAATGCCTTGAGCTTCAGGCATAGTCAGATAGTTCTTGTCGTAAGCAAAGGAATAGCCCTCATCACTTTCTGTAAGAACGCCTGCCTTGAGCGTCTTCCAATAAACAATAGCCTGCTTCATACATCATCTCCTCCTCGTTTCATGGGTACAGGTCCACACTCTGAGCCGAAGAGTTCGAAGACTTTATTGACCTTATCAAGGCGAAGCGTGGTCTTGCCTTGCTCTAGTTCACGCACAAAGCGTAGCCCCACTCCTGCTTTCTCGGAGAGGTCTACTTGTGTTAGTTTATATTTCTTGCGCATCTCTTTCACATACTGCGCTATGATTGTCCTCGCTTGCATCTTACATCGCTTGCTTGAAGTTCCACATTCCGAATATGTACCCCAAATGCCGTTTTCGGGTACACGTCCCAAGGATATGTACCCATTTTGTCTCTTTTGGGTACATATTCAAGGCATATCACTATGCACGGCTCACTCCGAGAAAGTCATTATATACCTTATCAGTGGCAAATATAAGGAATATAAATGTATTATACCCCTTTTCGGGGATATTCTTTTGAGTCTATAATAATGCTATTGCCGATGTCACGAGTGGCGAGACCTGATTAGCTATTACTCCAGAAACGATGCCAGATGCTATGCCATTAATGGCTTGAAGCCCTCTTTTGATGATATTCCGTGAAGGGCTATCCTTTTCTATTTCAGTTTTCAACTCTTCCGATATCTCTTTATAGTCGTCCGAATTAAGAGATTTCATTATTTCTTCAATGCACGACAAGATACGTTGTAACTCTGGAAGATTATCTTTGTTTATGCTGATATTGGCACCAGATATTATGGTTGCACCATTTGCTGTTACATTCCCCGAGCCGGTGTTTACGATTCCTGCTATTATCTGCATTGTTGGCGTTTCTTTTTTTTATGAGTGAGAGGAAGGGAAGCGACTCTCCCTTGTCTATTTTGAGGAAATAATCTATCAATAAAGACTTTATTTTTACCATGATTTGCTTGACAGAGGCCACTGTAGCAAATTGATATGCTCGCTGGATATCGCCGTTGATGCAATGTCTCATGTGATGATACCATATTTCTATCGGTATATCAATGTGTATGGTTCCTTCACCAGACTTCGTACTGAGCTCTTCAACTTCAGATATTGATCCATGGATAGGTAGATGCAACAAGCGCTCTCTGACTTTCTCGTCTTTTACCATGCCCACAGGGTAGTTATAGCCCAGTACTTCTTGGAATCCACGATGTATATCCACCTTTACCCCAGCATTAAGTAATCTGTATTTCGGAAGGTTCTCCTCATATCCATTCAATTCATGCTCTATCCAAGACAGTAAATCCTTATCATTCTTCTTGGATGCAAAGACTTTGGCCTTCAGCATGGTATTTGCTATCGGAGCATCTTGGGTGAGATCTGTGAGTATGCTCTCTGCTAATTGTCGTAGATTTTCATCCATAATTATTGTATATCATCTCTTGAGTTGATTATGAATAATGACTGAGAATATGTACACTACACTCTTCCACTCAAAGTCATTATATACCTTATCGGTAGCAAATATAAGGAATAAAAAATCAATTATACCCTTTTCGGGGATATTATTTCAATGAAAGAAGGAATTATACCCAATAAGGAGGACTATGATATTTTCCTTGCATCACTTTGCTTTGATATGCTCCGAAATGGGTACTTTTGCAGTGAGCAAGCGTGCTAAGTACAAATGGGAGGTGTTGTAATCTATTGATTTATAGAGTGCAACACCCAAAAGAAGATTGAAAGACTGAGAACTAAGCCATGCGGTACAAGTATATAAATCCCTATAAAACAGTGAGATAAAACTGTTTCCCCATTTATTTAAGGGGTATTTGTACCGATTAAAAGGCTAATCGCCTAATTGATAGAGAGGTAAATATATTGCATCGGCAAATAGGAATCCGACTACAACCGGTAGTGACACAACACCTAAAAGAAAAAGCGCTCATTGATGGGCGCCTTTCTTTTTACCCTTTCTGTGCGTTAGTGACCTCCCTTGGGGGAGAGGGCTGGGAAAGTTAGCTGAAATGCTGAAGATGTACAGCCTAAGATTTCTAGAGTTTAGGGTTGCAACCCCAATGCAGATTTTTACTACTGCATGGTAGAAGTTTAATCAGAGCTAACAAAGTGAATTAGTACTTTCGAGGTTATTTGATGGTAGCGAGACACCCCATTGAATAATCTCATTCATTTGCCCACATTTGCTCACGAATCATCAGAGACTGCACGCCGTAGTCACACGAAATGGGAATCATTTATGAGCGAACAATCAGACATATCCAGGCCATCCTCCCGAAGTGCTTCGATGAGAGCTTGATACGTTTTCCCCTGTGGATGGTTGCGACAGTATTGCACTCGCGAGATGCGATAAGTATTCTCTGTCGCCTGCTCGATCAGAAAGCGATTGAGAAGTATCTCACTACGATAGACATAGTACCAACCATCATCGAGGTAAATACCATAACGAGCCTCCCAATCCGTATCATGAGATAGGCGAATGCGTTGGTATTCCTCTGGCCTCAAGAGGCGATCCACAAAGATATTGGGAAGGTCAAACCACAGCCAGCGCTCTACATTCGTCAGTGCCCTATTCTTGGGAAAGAAAACCCGATCAAGGTCTTTATGTGAACTGATCAAGGCAAATTCATCCCGATATGATCGCCCCAATTCTTCGGGAATAGACACCTCAAAACGGATGTCATTATTAAGGCTATACTTCCGCCTAATAAACCCATATTCACAGCTGTACATTGCCTCTGCAATAGCCCCGGTTAAGGCAGCTAGGAGGTGTTTGTCACCATAGGGGCATCTCATCGCATTGTGAAGAGCGGAGGTAAAATCCCAACTCTTCTTGAAGCATTCCCACGCATGGTAGGCATAGCCAAGAGGGCTTTCTGGGTCGAGGAGACTCCAGTCTTTGAGATAATGAACACCTTGTATAGCTTCGTGCTTTGTCGCTCCCTGCCGCAAACGATAGATAACCTCGGCCAACTGCGAGAAGTAATGCTCCTCCTTATTTCCGTGAAACTTTCTCGAAAAGGCGACAATCCGCTCTTTATCAACAGCATTCCGATAGAATGCTTTGCACCATCCCCCGATAAGAGGGATAACAAGGAGCATCACTCGTTTTACTCTCTTGGGGATGAGCGTATGATATCCTGCTTGCAGCCAATCTCTGAAGTAGGGAGAGGCATCGGCGATATTGCCTTTACGACAGACCCCTCTGATATGGTTATAAAGACTCTCCCACTCGAAGTCAGAAGACCAACGAAGCATAGGCTCTGCAAGGCCAAGCACAGCTAGTCCGACCTCCGAAATCTGGGCCTCAGGCGCAATGAGCCTTCGATAAAAAAGAGCTGGGTCACGCTCCCAAGTCCAAGCAGCTAAATCCCCTATAATTGCTCCTAACATAATCCGATTGCTGTCTTCTACTCAAAGGTACTTCATTCTATATTCTACTCACCCAACCGCATGCTTTCCCCCCTTAAATATCTGCAAGGGGAGATTCTAGAGGCTGAATGGCGTGGCTCATCTAGGGTTGTTTTGAGGAATAATCATCGAATAGAAACGATGCTAAAGTCTCCGAAACCTCTATCTAAAGAAATGAATTAGTTACCTCTGTCATAAGCTTTTCGAGTTCTTCTTTGATCTTAGAAGGATCAAAAGTGTCAAATTTGACCTCCTTGACGACCTCCTCTTTTTGGTCTTTAGAGCAACCAAACACCTCAAGCAACTTTGGATAAGCTGAGAGGTCCGTATTGTTGTCCGTATCCTTCAGATTGATCCTCAGTACTCCAGTAGAGCTACTGCTGCTCTTCGAGAGGAACCGTATATCGAGCTTGATATTCTTGTATTGAAGAACTATACAATTGAGTTCATATTTGGAAGCGTCCCAGTACCAAACAGTCCACCCATCATGCTTAAGAAGCTTTTGATTCCATCCTCTATTTTCATACCCTCCCTCGAAGCTCTTGAGGATATAAGCATTGCGTCGAGAAATGAAAGCTGTATGTTTTACGGTGCTACCTGAGGTAGAGATTTTCCAATCGTTGGCTTCCCAAATTATATCACAAGCTCCAGAATCATTCGTGAAAGAGAGTAAGTAATCATCTTTGGCAAATTCGCTATATTCCTCCTTTGGGTCAATATGCTCATTAATATATCTTTCCAAAAGGGCCAGGAGTTCATCGCAACCCTTATTGACACTCAAAGCGTCCTCTTTTAGGAGATAGTCAAGAAAGGCTTTTATCTGGGAACAATCTTGACTTAAGAACTTCTTCCACTCACTCCAGAGCCAACCAAATGTTCTATATGCCCCTCGTGCAATGGGTTCATAGGACTTCAAACAAACTATTATGCAACGACGCAGTGTTTGAGTAAGGTCCTCATATTCGACCTTTCCTGAGAACAATCTATCAAGAAGTTCAGTGTATTGTCGGAAGAGATCGAAATCAAATTCTCCATTATGGCTAGCCCATTCGATAATTGGCAAGATCTCGCCATCCCATAGATCTTGTGCTTGGAGACTCCAGAATAGCTCCTCAACTTCCTCACGGCAGTCAGAGTCTCTAAGAATCTCTAGCTTCCGTATTTCTTCTTTAGAAAGTATCTTAAACTCATCTTTAACGTTGACTAAGGAGGTAATATCGGAGTCTGCGATTTGCTCAACAAGGTCAAGAGTCTCGGAGACTAGATCGTTTACCGACTTCTGGACATTGTCAATACGGATTAAGTTTTTGAAGAAGTTATATACTCTGAGACATTGTCTCTCTTGGATGGCCCCCCCTTGATTGTAGACAAAGCGTAGCAAAGGGAGCAAGACGAAACATTCTTTCTGCTCAATCTTTTTGTTTTTAGGAGATAGTAGGTCTTCTTCGAAATTGTAAACATTTCTGTTTTCACCAACAATCAACTTAAGAGCTTGCCAGTACTTGTATATTGTATCAAATGAAATATCATCATAGGGGAACTTGTATATTTCTTCCCCTTTCAGAATCTTTTTCGCCAACTTGCGTGGCCCCTCTGTTTCATTATGACTAGTTCTTTGTGATGCGCCTCCGACCGTATATTCAATAATAGAGATCCATCGCAAGAATTCTGAGAATCCCACATCTGCAGTGTCATTAGGAGCCCTGCGATTGCGCCAAAACCAAGTCTCAATTCTCTCCCACTTTGTAGCAAGATCTTCTTCTTTCTTATTGATTTCAGAATTAATAACTAGGGGTTTTAGGTTCTCAGTCACCGACAGAGGCTCCCCCGTAGTGTTGATAACAACAAAAGTCTCTTCTCCATTAGATCTGGTCTCCATATCGAAATACATGAATGTGAGTCCATGAAGAAGCCAATTCCCAAAGTCTTCACACCAAGCATCTTCTTGGTCCTTTAGTATCGACTCTATCGACTCCAGAGCAAGAAGTATAGATCCAATACTCGGATCGTAGTCATAGTCTCTGAAGTACCATTCCGCATCTCTAATGCATCTCACTGCATCCGAGTTTTCGATAAAGAATCGACAGACAAGATCGCTTAAGAAGTAGAGAGATGATTCTCGAATAGCATACTGAAGATAGGGCTCTCTATCATCTAGGCTATACTCATAGTCGGATATGAGATACTGACGGAACTTGCCAACACGTTTATTGAGCATCCCCAAGAGAAGATAGAGTGTAGTAAGACGTTGCTGACCATCACAGAGTTGAATATGATTAGCCGGCATCTCATAGCCATAAAAGAGCCCTAGATTAAGTGTAAAATACCTATCGTTATTCCTAAACTGACTTATAAGAGCTTGAATAAAATCTCGGACTAATTCCCCTTTGATCGAATCTGTTTTTGGATTCCGTACACCTCCCCAACAATAGTCGCGCTGTAGGTCTGGAATGATAATTCTACGATTGCCGGAGAAGAGCTCTGCTAGGGTATAGGTCTCCCCTGTAACAAAGTTGATTTTATTCCTGTACATGATTGATCGATATGTATCTTTCATAGGTTGTGTCAAACTCTTTTAGTACTTGCAACTTGTTTTGAGCGATATCCGATCCCTTCCATTCGGAGTTGGAAAATTTGTAAATACTATGCAGTAGATGTCTACTCTTGAAGACCTCTTTCATCTTTTTATTATTGAGTTTCTTGAAGAAGAGGGCTTTCTTTTCTTCAAACGAACTATTACTGAAAGATGAATTGTCATCCTTATAGAGTAGAACTAAGTTCCCTATGGAGTGCTCGCTTGCCGTAACCCCATCGTACACACAGTCCTCTCTTCGGATGTATGAACCATCAATATCGGAGTTAGTTAGCTCTTCGTCATTACCATTCAATAATTGTTCTCTATCAACATCCTTATAGGTGTGATAGACTTTAGATTTAGGATAAATATGCTCTAGAGATCGTCCACGACTATCCGTTCTGTCCCAAATAGAGAAGTCAAAATTCCTTCCCCATCCATCTTCTTGAAGATTGTCCTCGTCTATATTCAGTCTAAGAAGGAGCTGAAATGCCACCTCTGGATTAGTGAGATAGAGATAGTTGTCCTCTAGTTCTTCTCTCCTTTTTTGATACTTATTACGGATTGCTTCCTCATTATTCTCTATAATCTCCTTATGTGTCACATCTAGGAAAGCCAAGAAATAATACCTCTCCAACTCGTCCTGCCGAGGCTTCTCTCCTAAAAAGTACCATTTTATAAACTCTTTCTTATCTCCCTTTTCTCTTATCCTAAGGATTGCCCCAATACAATTATAGATTCTAGGAGTATTGAAGGCGTCTTCGAAACGCTTCTGAAGTCTTCGTAACCTATCAAAAGTATCCTTGGCTTCTTTTGGATGCTGTCTTTTTAGGAACCCTTCGCAGAACCCTTCGAATGATAAATCTTTAAAGCCCATAGACTGATGCAGAGTTAATACGAGAAGCCCCATAACATTATGCACCATGTATAAATTCTGAACCTCCTTTTTATTCCACCATTGGAGCCATTTGTCCCACTCTCGAGCATAGCGACTTCGCAGCATATTGCACTCCCACTCCCGAGAAAGATGCTCATCGGATCCGGTATTAGGGTCTGGAGAACTAAGAGATGCCAAGCGAAGTAATTCTGCTTTAATAAGCTCTTCCGGTTTCATCTCAGCTCTATTCCCATTCATCATTGAGAATACTATCGTGGCCCTTTCTTTCGGAATATCAATGTAAAGGAATTTGACGTTATCAAGGATATAGTCAAGGAAGAGTCCAGGATCCTGGACTTCTTTGATCCTGGACTTAATGATATACAGAGATTTCTTGAAGAAATAAATGTCTTGATACTCCTCAGTATCCTCAGGTAGAGTATTGAAGTCTCCCAAAAATTCACTGCTCTGAAGAAACTTCTGAGACTCTTCGCGAACTTCGTAGTTGATAACAAAATGATCTTGATAACCTAGACTTTTCAATAGAAGATAGAAGAAAGTCGTGCGTTGCTGTCCATCTACTAGTACAATAGACTCCTCCATTTCAGAAACAGTAACACCTTGAATAAATATGGAACTTTGCCTCTCCACAAATCCTTTAAGAAGGGATTGCATCATGTAGGTTGCCGAATCTGTCTGGTTATTGGAGCTTGTTTTCCCCCAAACATAGCCTCGCTGATAATAGGGGATAATAAAGTTTTTGTGCTTGTTGAGGTACTCTCTCAGGGTTATTGTTGTATTCATTGGCAACACCTTATTTATTGCTCTGTATCACTTCTTTATTTTATATCTATCAATGTCTGCTATAAAAAGGACGATTTCTCTCTCCTACATATTCCCAACTGAGTTTCAATTTTTCAGATCTTCGCATACCTAAGGAGAAAAGGGGGGAAGTGGGTTTTAGTTTTGCTGGTCAGGGGGGACTTCAGTGCCGTCACTTAAGAAGAGACGCCCACTAGCCTCATCTTTAATGACGATAGTACTCAAGCCGAGCCCTTCCGCCCAACTCCATCTAAAACCACCTTTTCGGAACTCCGTAAGCTGCTTCCCTTGCCTATTGAAGAAGGCTCGTTCCTCCCCTTTGGATACGGAGAAGCCTGCACCATTAAAGTTTGCATGACAACAGTCAATAGGGAAAGGGGTGAGACACTCCCCCGTAGTTGGGTCTAAAACATACAGTTCCTTACCTTTAGCGGTTAAAACCCAATTCTTTGGTCTATTTAGGGAAAGGATTTTATAGTCCGGATACTTCTGCTCCAGGGTCGCCACCAATGCATGACACTCACTGAAAAGATCATGGTACTTTGGGTGATAGTCCAGAACTTGTTCCATTCTCCCTTTGAAGATAGAGAGGTCGAACTCATGAACTTGGGCATCCTCTATACTGTCTCCATAGGCACACCACTTTTCAAAACTGGCATTAGGATCTTCATCGAGGAGGGAGTTCCACGAATGATACTCATCGCAAATCCAACCCTCGGAGAATCCAAAGATCCGTGCAACATCAAAGGCATCCTCTCTTGGCCACGAGCGAATATGCCCATTGATATCCACCGAATAGGGCCAAAAGTAAGTGCTATAGCGAGACATAATCCAGATATCCCAGTATCCTTGTCTAAGCAAACAAGTAGCATGAATGAGAGGGAGTTCAAAACTATACTCCAGCAAATCCTCCGGGTCCTCCGAAGAAGTGCGGAACCTTCCCCAATCAGGAGAGTCTGAATTATGGATACAGATGTTCTCAACAAACGTCTCTCTCCCCCCAAAGTACTCTGCAATCTCTTCGATCTTTTTATAGAATACTTTCGTGGCAAGGGCATTATCCCAGATGTCATAGCATTCATTGGGAAGGATTAAGCTAAGA
Source organism: uncultured Porphyromonas sp. (assembly GCF_938023125.1). Taxonomy (GTDB): domain Bacteria; phylum Bacteroidota; class Bacteroidia; order Bacteroidales; family Porphyromonadaceae; genus Porphyromonas. The sequence goes on along the minus strand of NZ_CALHDW010000002.1, from coordinate 30,178 downwards.
TTTACACTCATAACTTTAACTATCTAACGCCTACAAAGGGATCTTCTATACTCGGATATATCATTTTGGAAGGAGTATGCATAGGCTAATGGGAACCATCTCACGCCCATGTGTTTATTTATCATTCATCTTTTCAATTATCGAGAGGAGGCGATCTATCTGCTCCTGAGCTTTAGTTAGGAGTTTTCTCTGCTCACCGATCTCTTCCATTGCTCTCTCGAGGAGGTTCGCCTCATAAATCCAGCTCTCCTTATTATTCGTTGTGTTGCCTTGATAATTCAGATCTCCATCTCCTATTTGTACTTTAGAGGAGCTCCCCATCATATCGCCTTCACCAAATAGCAACCAATTCCGAGAGACATCAGGGAAGGCTTGTAGAATATTTTCAGCCTTATCTGCCCCCATCGTCTCTCCAATTCCACTCACATAACCATTCGCAACGTGCATAATTCTCTCAAGCGCTCTCACTGAGATTCTTTTTTCTTGTGCTAGATGTTTCAGTCTATTACTCAAGTTACTCACGACCAGTCCAATTATCTTATTAAAGAAAAATCACACTACAAAAGTATTTGCTCTGATGTTGAATCATCTTACCCCTAGCATACAAAGTTGTAACAAAACAAAGGTACAAAATAGCTGGCAACCAAAAGATTTAAGATAAAATTTCATTTACACTTTCCCCTTCTTATCCCCAGATATCCCCCAAAGTGTAGGGTTAATAGGGAAAGGAGAGATTCGTTATAGGCAGGAAATCGGGAGGTGGAGAGGGGATCCCTTGTGGGGCTGGTGGCCGAGGCGTTGCACTAGCGGCGAATTTCTGGCGACTCTAAAGGTTCGGATAATTTCGAGCTAAAACGAAAAACTTTTCAGGCAGAACTTCCCCCCTTACTGCCCTAAAAATTAAAAGGAATCAGCCTGTAAAGCAGATCAAAATAGGCCAAAAAGGGAAAGAAAATCAGGGAGAAAAGATTTGGGATCTGTACCCCACCGGACAAAAGCGAGGTATCGGACAAAAAAGGTCCTAGTGAGGGCTTAATCAAAGGGTAGCATAGAAGGAGAAGAAACAGTCCTTTCTTCGTCACATCACATCAGTAAGAGTAAGGTAAAAATGATGAGCGAAAATTGACATTTCCGTCAGAGAGAATGGGGTCACTCCCCCTCACACTCATAAAAAAGAAAACACCCCGGGGCAAGAAGTTTTACCTCGGGGTGTCTCTATAAAAATAGAAGGTTTCTTCAGTCGCCTTAGTCGCCGGCTACACGATTTTGGGAGATCCGCAAATCATTTTACAGGCTACGACAAGCTACAAGAGAACTCTTACTTAAGATCAAGATTAGCACCCGGCTTAAAGTGTACTACCTTGCGAGCAGCAATCTTGATAGTTTCCCCAGTGCGAGGATTCTTTCCTTCGCGTGCCTTTCTCTCAGAAACAGAGAATGTACCAAAGCCTACGAGAGGAAGTCTATCCCCCTTTTCCATCGTTTCCTTTACTACTTCCGTAAAAGCGTTGACAGCTTTTTGAGCATCAGCCTTAGTAAGGCCGGCTTTTTCTGCAACAGCAGCGATAAATTCAGTCTTGTTCATTGTTTTCGTATTAATCTTATTCTGTATTTCAATCTTTATCTCCTCTAGCTCTCTGGTTAAACGCCCCCGTACAAAAGAGAGTTACAGAGTCCTTAGCTCCGAAAGAAGAGGAGACTACTCTCGTCCTCAAAAGTACTAATAAATATGATTCACACTACCTTTTCCATGGAAATATTTGTCTAAAAAGAGCATTTTACCCCTAAACCGAGTTTTTCCAGCCTTGATCAAAGGCTTTTCTAGCACTAAAGAGGAAGGAAATCGAGGATATCAGCAAGAGAAGATATAGAAGCATCCACTCGATGATAGTCGTGCTGTTTCTTAAACCACATCATCTGTTTTCTCGCATATATGCGTGTGTTACGCTGTATTTTATGGATAGCTTCGTCAAGAGAGATTGTTCCATCGAAATAGGAGAATAGCTCTTTATAGCCGATTGTGTTTAGAGCATTTAAGGCTCGATGAGGATAGACGGCTTGAGCTTCGTCTAGCCAACCTTGTGCCATCATCTGCTCTGTACGAGCATTGATCCGTTGGTATAACTCTTCCCGAGGAGAGGTCAGTTCAAAGGGGATAATGGTAAAAGGACGCTCTTTGCTCGTGTTGGTTCGGAAAGAAGATAAGGGTTGGCCCGTGGTACGAAAGACCTCCAATCCATGAATTACCCGTTTGGGATTGCAGCGGTCCACGATGTGATAATAGTCGGGATCCACGAGAGCAAGTTCCCGGAGCATTCCCTCCAAACCCTCTGCAGCGTAGCGTTCGTTAAGCTCTTCTCTAATGGCTACATCTACATCCGGCATATTGTCTATACCCTGAGTAATAGCACTAATATAGAGCATTGACCCACCCACCAAAAGGACGATGGGATGCGTCTGGAGCAGATCTTGAATAAGGGGGACAACTTCGCTCTCGTAGCGTGCCGCATTGTAGGGATCATGTATGGTAGCATTCCCCACCATGTAGTGTGGGATGGCAGCTCGCTCCTCCGGAGAGGGCGCTGCGGTGCCAATGGGCAACTCCCGATAGATCTGCCGAGAGTCCACAGACACAATGGGAGCGGAAAAGTGATGGGCCAGAGCAAGAGAGAGACGCGTCTTACCAACGCCCGTAGGGCCCGCCAGAAGCAGGACGTGTCCCCTCTTTGTAGCAGTATCAGTAGTCCGGATTATCACTATAGAAATCGCTATCGTCGAAAGAGGCATCTTCACCAAAATCCTCTTCGTCCTCATCCAGAGAGAAGTCTTCGAAAGAGGGCTCATCTAGGGGATTTTCGAAAAGAAGGGCATCCATCTCGGCATCAGACAAAATCGGGCTGGGGGCATTTCCTTTGCTCTTGAGCACCTTAGCCTCCTCTTCGCATGAGGGAGAAGTCCCTACATACTTGACAAAGAAGCAGCGCTCCGTGAGGGTATCGAAGATATAGACAAGTTGCCGGTCCTCTTGGGTTACTACCTCGCTAAGCGATATAGTCTGCATGGTTCTAGGCTCCTCTTCGGAGGTCGAATCGTTGGTAATCTCTTGCAGCACGTTATAGTCCTCATCACACAACATGAAAGAGGTAAACAGGTTGGAGGGATAGTCCACCGCCTGCAAGATAAGCTGATGCAGATCGAACAAGGTTGCCGACTCAGGCACCTCTAGAAGACGCTCAAAGTCCTCTATCTCGGGAGATAGGAGCAGTAGTTTAAAAGCCATCTCTAGTATTAATTGCGACGAATTCCAATAAGATTCATAAACTCTTCTCGAGTTCTAGCTTCTTCAAAAGCACCCGTAAAGTCGCTCGTTGTAGTAAGCGAATTTTGCTTCTCTACCCCACGCATTTGCATACACATGTGCTGCGCCTCTATAACCACGATGGTACCAAGAGGATTGAGAGTCGCCTGTATGCAATCCTTTATTTGCGTAGTAAGACGCTCCTGCACCTGCAAACGACGTGCAAAAACATCCACAACACGGGGGATCTTACTGAGCCCCGTTATATACTTATTGGGGATATAACCAATGTGCGCCTTGCCAAAGAAGGGAAGCATATGGTGCTCACACATGGAAAAGAAGTCAATGTCTTTTACAATCACCATCTGCCGATATTCCTCACGAAACATAGCAGAGCGCAATATTTCTTCGGGGTCTTCTCTGTATCCTTTAGTAAGGAATCGGAGGGACTTAGCTACCCGTTCGGGCGTCTTAATCAAACCTTCTCGGTCGGGATCTTCGCCGATCAGCTCAAGGATGCGACGCTGAAGATGTTTCATCTCGGCCATCTCTTCGGGAGAGAGCTGAGGGTCGAATGTGGATTGTTTGTTCACTAGTATGATACTCTAATGTTGTCTCGTACAATGTATAGCTCCGGAGCAATCGCAGGGATCGCTCTCTTGAGATCTTGCATAGCCTTCTGAGCCTCTTCTCGGGTTTTGAAGTCGCCTACCGATAAGCGCCAAAAGGGTGACTTATAGGTTACGTAGCAGCCCAATGCAGGATTGGCCGCATTTACGATCTTAGCTCGGCGGTAAGCCTCGTCTTTTGATTTTGCAAGGTTGCCCGTATAGGCTTGTATGCGAAAACCCTGCTGTGTGTAGGATCCGCTCCTCTCACCCTCGGAGTGGAGGGCTTGCTTATGATGCACTAGGCCGACTTGGTTTTTAATGTCTTCGGGCTGAGTAATATCAATTGTTCCCTGTCCATCTCGTTGGGCAGCAAGGGCCTCAAAAATACCATTGGCACCATGACCCAAAGACTCCTTCTCTGTCTGAGCATAGCCTTGGAAACAAGATATCAATGAGATGAATAGCACTAGAGCCATACCCCTCAAAAGGGTACGGCCACTAGTTATATTTGAGATCGAATAACGAACCATCTTACGTTGTATTAATTGAGAATAAAGCGACTCTTCTACTCTACTTCCGGAGAGGGAGAGGATCCGTTATTTATCAAAAGCACGGATAATGGGAAGGAAAGTATCAGCAGCAAGGGCAGCACCACCAATCAAACCGCCATCTACATCGGGGTTGGCAAAAAGTTCTTTTGCATTAGAAGCCTTACAGCTACCACCGTAGAGGATTGAGCAATTATCGGCTACCTCTTGACCATACTTAGAGGCTACAAAAGCCCGGATACGAGCGTGCATCTCCTGAGCCTGCTCAGGAGTGGCCGTACGACCGGTACCGATAGCCCAAACGGGTTCGTAAGCAAGGATTAGCTTAGAGAAGTCCTCTGATGAGAGATGGAATAGAGCTTCTTTGATCTGCTTTTCAACCACCTCAAAATGGCGGTCTGCATCCCGATCCTCCAGTTGCTCCCCTACACAGAAGATGGGAGTAAGCCCCTCTGCAAGAGCTAAATCCACCTTTATTGCGAGAGTTTCGCTATCCTCATGATAGTAAGCACGACGCTCGGAGTGGCCTATAATTACGTAACGAACACCGCTAGCCGCTAGCATAGGAGCAGCCACCTCTCCCGTATAAGCTCCACTAGTATGATCGGCACAATTTTGCGCACCTATACCTATTATGGATTGATCAACACGCTCTACCATCGGCACAAGATGCAAGAAGGGGGGTGCAACAATAACACGACAATTCGGATGCTGTTCCTTCAGCTCCTTTTGGAGAGTTTCTACTAGTTCGAGACCTTCGGCAACGCTCTTATTCATTTTCCAATTGCCTGCTACAATTTTTGTTCTCATAATGGTGTTGTACGTATTTTAGGTAAAACAATATTCTTTGCTATGCAGAGGGAGGGATAGGCAGCGTGCGAGACTTGGTAATCTCACGACGCGTAGAGGTAACAATCAAGGATACAAGGGTATATAAAAACCAAATTATCAGAAGGATAGACCGTAGTAAATACTCCTCGTGACGTACTCCTTGTGCATATGTATTCTCTAGCAATTCTCCCATTTCCTCCCGGGTGCCGGGCAGATCGTGTCCATTCATCTTTCGATAGATCACGCCGTCCTTTATAAAGATGATAGAGGGCACCCCTCGTGCCATTGTCTTAATGGTTGTGGCATCGAGGAATAGGCACTCATAAGAGGCTCCGGTGCTCTCTCTCCAGTTCTTTTCCTCTTCGAATGTGGAGCTAGAGAGGGCATACAGCGTAGCCGAACGCTCCTCAACAGCTTCCTGTAAGAGGTTTAGCTCTGGGCCCAACGATGGGGAGACCTTTGTCCAATTTGGAGTGGTAATAAAGACAACCTCTCCCTCATTGATCAGTACATCATACGTGACATCCTCAGTCCCCGCAAAGAGGATAAAGTCTGTAATGGGAGGTGTGTAACCCTTGGATATAAGCTTGTCGTGCCTATCCACATAGCTCCAAGAGCTATCGGGGAGGTTGTCCATATCGAATGTTTTTTGCACTCCATCCTTTTCGTAGATAAACTCATAGGCGTACTCATCTTGAGGAGCATCCTCGGGCACAAGCACCAAGGAGCGAAGATTTTCTCCCACCTTATAGGGGCGGAAGTCAAGCATGGGAAGGTGCCAATAATTGGCAAACGTAAAAACCAAAATACCCAATAAGGCAAACAAACTAGGGATCCACACCGCCTTATAAGTAAAGGCTCCGGATATATGCTTCGAGCCAAAGAGGAAGACAAGAGCCGCAGAGAAGAGGACTACATTCTTCTCAAAGGTTTGCCAGTTCGTTAGCTTAAAAGCATCCCCGAAACAGCCGCAATCCGCCACCGGATTGTAGAGTGCGAGATAGAGGGTAAGCAGCGTCATAAACCCCATGAGCAAGGCTGTACCCCAAGCGGCTAGCTTGCGCCATACACCCATAAGAAGCAATGCCCCCAGCATGAATTCGAGGGTGGAGAGTGCAATGGCAACGGGCATCGCAAAGGAGGTCATAAAGGGCATTTGGAAGGAGGTGAAATATTCTCCTACCTTGATACTCGCCCCCACAGGATCTATTGCCTTTACAATCCCCGAAAAAAGGAAAGTAAGGGCAAGAAGGAATCTTGCAACCTCTACTAGAATACGTTTTGTAGCTAATTTCATTCTACCATGAGCCTTATAAGGGCGAAGATAGCATAATTTACTATATCCATGTAATTCGCCTCAATGCCTTCGGATACCAGCGTAGCTCCATTATTATCTTCAATCTGTTTGGTACGGAGTACCTTAGACAAAATCATATCGGTAAAGGAGGTCGTACGCATCGAGCGCCAAGCCTCTCCATAATCATGGTTTTTGTCCATCATGAGACGGAAGGTGCGCTCGGCAACGGCATCGTAGAGGCGCAAAGCATCCGCCACCTCGAGATCGACGCTATCAGCTTCCCCTAGTTCTAACTGTATCTGTCCCATAATGGCGTAATTGACCAGCCCGATAAACTCAGGAATAATCCCCTCGTCTACCCTAGCCTCTCCCGTTCTCTCAATGCTACGGATACGCATTACCTTGATGTATAATTGATCCGTAAGCGACTCGTGACGGAGTATACGCCATGCCACTCCATAGTCTTGCAACTTTTGGCTGTAGAGTGTACGGCATACTCTAAGCACCTCTTGGTACTGATGAGTGGTGAGGTCTACATCTTGTATCATAACTAGGAATGGATGTATGTTTTAGGACAAAATCATTTCTTTTTCTTCCCCTTGGGGAGTAGTGCAAAGTCTAAAACTTGGCGTATGTCATCCACGTAGTGGAATGTTATCCCTTGGGTGTATATCTCGTTAATCTCGTCGATGTCTTTTTTATTTTCCGACGAGAGCACAATATCGGTGATGCCGGCACGCTTAGCGGCGAGGATCTTTTCTTTCACACCACCCACGGGCAATACCTTCCCACGTAGGGTAATCTCCCCGGTCATGGCAATACGCTCACGCACAAGACGCTGGGTGAATGCCGAAACAATGGAGGTTACCATCGTAATACCTGCCGAGGGACCATCTTTGGGGATTGCCCCTTCGGGTACGTGGATATGCAGTTCATTGGTGGCAAATAGCTCGGGGTCAATGTCCAACTCCGCAGCATGCGCCCGGGTGTAGTTTAGGGCTATAATGGCGGACTCTTTCATCACATCGCCAAGATTTCCCGTAAGGGTGGGACGACTATCCTTGCCCTTGTGCAGACTCGACTCTATGAAAAGAATCTCTCCACCTACACGCGTCCAAGCAAGCCCGGTTACCACGCCAACGTACTTATTCCCTTGGTACATATCACGAGAGAAAGGCGCAGGGCCGAGGTATTCTTTTAGCTCACTCTCTTTGATGGAGACATTGTAAGGCTCCTCTGCAACTACCTTTTTGGCGATTTTACGCATGGCAGCGGCGAGTTGCTTCTCAAGTGCACGTACACCGCTCTCACGGGTGTATTGCTCGATGATCTTCTCTAGTAGGTGATTGCTAAACTTGGCTTGTGTCTTCTTCAATCCATGCTCCTCTAATTGGTGAGGCACGAGGTGTCGCTTGGCGATCTCGACCTTTTCTTCGGTGATATAGCCGGATAGCTCAAGTAATTCCATTCTATCCAAAAGGGGACGAGAGATGGTACTAAGGGTATTGGCCGTAGCTATAAACAAAACATTACTGAGGTCGAAGTCGAGGTCGATGTAGTTGTCGTGGAATGTATTATTCTGCTCGGGGTCTAACACTTCTAGGAGGGCAGCTGAGGGATCTCCCTTGTAATCGCTGCTCACTTTGTCTATCTCGTCGAGCACAATCACCGGATTAGCAGTCCCTGCCTTCTTGACGGCTTGGATAATACGCCCCGGCATAGCCCCTATATAGGTACGTCTGTGGCCTCGTATCTCAGCCTCGTCGTGTACCCCACCAAGAGAGATACGTACATATTTTCTCCCCAAACTCTCAGCAATACTCTTGCCCAAAGAGGTTTTCCCCACTCCGGGAGGGCCCCAGAGGCAAAGGATGGGAGACTTCATATTTTTCTTAAGGCGGAGCACAGCCAGATGCTCTATGATGCGCTCCTTTATTTTCTCAAGACCAAAGTGATCTCGGTCTAGTATCTTTTGTGCCTGGGCGAGGTCGAAATGATCTTCGGAGTACTCGTTCCAGGGGAGCTCCAGCAACGTCTGTAAGTATTGGTACTGAACGGCATAGTCGGGGCTCTGTGGATTATAGTTATCGAGTTTGCGCAGCTCCTTTGCAAAAACTTGGGCCGTTTCCTCGCTCCACTTCTTATCTTTTGCCGCCTCTATCAGCTCATAGAAGGGTGAATCCATGGCGTCCCCCCCCCCAAGCTCTTGCTGCATGGCACTAATCTGCTGCTGCAAAAAGAAATCCTTTTGGTTGCGATCTATGGCCTTGCGAGCCGTTCTACGAATGTCTTCTCGAATAGAAAGGAACTGACTCTCCTTGTCGAGAATCTCAAAGATACGCTCCCCCCTTGCCTTGATAGACCTTAGCTCGAGTAGCTCCTGCTTAACGTAGGGAGTGAGCGATGAGCTCTGAACGGCAAAGTTGATGATGAACTGCAGATCATTACTATCCTTTAGGTTTTTGAAAATCTCCTTAGATAGGTTATCGAATGCCTTAGATACATTCTTTTGCGAAGCGACAAGGATATTATCTACAAGCCCCAGCAGATAGACATTCTCCTCTTCATTGCTAGAAGCAAGCACCTCTTGGTAACTATTTACCTCTGCAAAAGAGAAGGGAGATTGGCTATTTATCGTGTGGATACGCACCCGTCTCAAACCCAAAACAATGGTTTGCGTACTATCTTCGTCCATGGCAATAACACGCACAAGACGGCATAGCACGCCCACTTTGTAGCAAAACTTGTCGTATTCGTGCTCTTCGTGCCCCTTTACATCGGGGGTTGTGGCGGTCGCTATAAAGTAACCATCCCCGTCATGCAGATGCTTAAGCAAAGCCTGCTCGCGTGGAGTGGAAAACTCCATCGGCATCGTGACATGTGGGAACATAACGGACCCACGCAAAGGAAGGAAGGGCAAAGGCTCCGAAAGGACCTTCGTATTGCGGGCATCTTCCACAAACTCTTCCATGATTTGGTACGGGAGAGGGAATGGAATGGTTATTGTTGATAAAAAGTCGAAATAGCTCGACCAGGGCAGAAGGTTATCTTCTTTTTTCATGCTTTGTCAGTACAATCTCTATCTCTCTGTATAGGATGTAATAAATAATCGTTTGTCTCTTTTCGTAAGGGGATGCACCATTGTGGAGGATCTCTGAGAGGGAGGGGCAGAGAATACAACCCCTGAGGTCTGTATCTACAGAAACACTCTCTAAAATGATTTGTTCACCGGATCCTCTAAGGCACTACCACCCATTATAGTGAATACAATCCTCGGGCTTCTTTCTCTTTTTGGGGCGTTTGGCGTCTAGAGAGTAGCCTACGGAGATATCGAAGAGCACCTTTTTGGTCTTTGGGATCCCCAAGACCTTGGCCACCTTGCGTCCATTAAGCCAACCCACAATACAAGACACAAGCCCCTCAGCCTCCACGGCGAGTACTAAGTGTGCAATGAGAATCCCAAGGTCGTAGGGCACGTAATTAATATCGCGAAAAGTCTTCCCCATCGTCGCGGCTAAGGCTCCGGGTCTATCGCCAATGATCAGGATATGAATAGGAGCCTGAAGTAGGAATTTATTCTGACCCAACATCCCCGAACGCGCCGCCGAAGCTACCTTCTGAGACAAGTCCGGAGTATCTACTACTACAATCTGCCAAGGTTGTTGATTGGTAGCTGAGGGGGCAAGAAGAGCATTCTCTACAATACGCTGTAGCACCTCTCGAGGGATAGTACGGGTCGTATCGTAATGCCGATCGCTCTGTCTTGAGCGAAAAAGATCATAAAGCGCCTGAGCATCCATAGAGAGACTCGCCTTTAGTCAAAGTTTTTTAGTTTGGCAAGATACTTGCCAATGATGTCGAACTCAAGATTTACCACACTCCCCTTTTCTATACGGCAGAAGTTGGTATACTCTAGAGTATAGGGGATAATGGCCACTTCGAAACTCGTATCGGTGGAGTTACATACAGTCAGGCTCACGCCATTGACGCACACAGAGCCCTTTTCTACCGTAGTGTATCCCTTGCGAGCCATCTCCCGGGGGACGCTATACTCGAAGCGGAAGTAGTGGCTACCATTGGCTTCACGGCGGTCTACACAACGCGCTGTACAGTCCACATGACCCTGCACGATATGCCCATCGAGACGGCTATCCAGCAACATGCTGCGCTCTACATTCACGAGGTCCCCTTCGTGCAAAAGGCCTAGGTTCGAACGATCCAACGTTTCTCGGATGGCTGTTACTGTGTAATCATTCCCCTCAAGGGCAACTACCGTGAGACAAACTCCGTTGTGCGCCACACTCTGATCAATGGTCAGATCTTCCTTAAAAGGAGAGGTGAGTGTAAGGTGGATATTGTCTCCATCTTGACGAATATTTTTGACCTGGGCAGTGCCCTCTACGATTCCTGAAAACATACGATTGATCTCTATATAATCTACTTATTCAAGTACAAAGATAACGAATCTGGCGCAATGCCATCCCGATTCGCTTTAACAAAGGGCCCTCCCCCCCCTTGAGGATAAAGCCGCCCCCCTTTTATTCGTGCTCCACCTCGGGAGAAGGCTCTCTTACCAAAAAAAAACTCTTATCCGAGAAGCGAACGGATCGCAGGCCTATTTTCTCTCAGAAATCAGCTAGTTTCCCCTTCACTTTCTGCCTAAAACTTTTTGAAAAATCAGCCTGTTTTCCACCTCTATTTCAGCTAAAAAAAAGAGAAAATCCAGCCAACGATTTTCCGCGCTCTACATGCAGGCTGTAAAGCGTACAGAGATAGAGGGGGGCTCCCGAGGTCACCCTCTCCCCCTTTGCCGGCTGATAACGAAACAGATCCTGCCCACAAAGAGAATGGAGGGTTGCTGGGTATTCGTTACCTTTGTAACTAGAATTGTAATACACTTAGCGAAAGAAATAAAATGGAACACCCTTTTTACCTCTACAATACACTCTCACGCAAGAAGGAACAATTTATCCCAATTGCGGCTCCCCATGTAGGCATGTACGTTTGCGGTCCTACAGTGTACGGGGATGCGCACCTCGGTCATGCTCGCCCCGCTATCACCTTCGACATACTATATCGCTACCTAACGCACCTTGGCTATAAAGTGCGCTATGTACGCAACATTACAGACGTAGGACACCTCGAAGCCGATGCCGACGATGGCGAAGATAAGGTGGCAAAAAAAGCCCGTCTAGAGCAACTTGAGCCTATGGAGGTGGTGCAATTTTACCTTACTCGCTACCGCCATGCCATGGAGGCTCTCAATGTGCTCCCCCCAAGTATTGAGCCAATGGCAAGTGGGCATATCATCGAACAAATCCGATTGGTAGAGGAGATCCTCAAAGCCGGATATGCCTACGAGAGCAAAGGCTCTGTATACTTCGACGTAGAGAAGTTTAACCGAGAAAAAGGGTACGGAAAGCTCAGCGGACGCAACATCGAAGACATGCTCTCCAATACCCGCACGCTGGATGGGCAAGACGAAAAACGCAACCCCTTGGATTTTGCTCTCTGGAAGTGTGCCAAGCCTGAGCACCTGATGCACTGGCCCAGCCCTTGGAGCGAAGGATTCCCCGGCTGGCACTGCGAGTGCACCGCCATGGGGCGTAAGTATCTGGGAGAGCCGTTCGACATACACGGAGGTGGCATGGACCTCGTATTCCCCCACCACGAGTGCGAGATAGCCCAAGCCGAAGCCGCTATGGGGCACGAGCTCGTGCACTACTGGATGCACAACAACATGATTACCATCGAGGGTAAGAAGATGGGAAAAAGCTATGGCAATTTCATTACCCTCGACGAGTTTTTTACCGGCAGTCACCCCAAGCTTGCAGAGGCTTATTCGCCCATGACCATTCGCTTCTTTATCCTAGGGGCTCACTATAGAGGCACGGTAGACTTTAGCAACGAAGCACTACAAGCGGCTCGCAAGGGGCTGATGCGTTTACTTGATGCCAATGCGCTTCTTGACAAACTCGCCCCCGGGGCAACAAGCACTTTTGATCCTAAAGAGATTGAGAAGGCGGCTCAGGAGGCAATGAACGATGACCTAAATACCCCCATCGTGATAGCAACCCTCTTCGAAGCTGCGACCAAGATCAACCGCCTACGCAACGGAGAAGAGAGCCTTACCCAAGGCGATCTTGCCGAACTTAAGCGCGTATTCCGTCTCTACCTCTTCGATATACTCGGGATGCAAGATGAGCGTGAATCCACATCTTCGGGGGCAGAAGCCTACAAGGGTGCTATGGACCTCTTGATGGAAATCCGCAAGACAGCCAAAGACAACAAAGACTGGGCTACGAGCGATAAGATACGCGACCGCCTTGCCGAACTAGGGTTCATCGTAAAGGACACCAAACAGGGGGCTGAGTGGTCTCTCGGGGAGTAAATATCCCCTCCTCGGACTAGAAGCAACATACGCAAGAGGTGCTATGGAGGATTTTTTACTCTCGATAATTGTACCGGTCTACAATCGCCCCGACGAGATTGAGGAGCTACTAGCCTCTCTCGTTGGTCAGAAACCTTTCTGTTATGAGGTTATTATTGTGGAAGATGGATCGGCTATTCCTTGTAAAGAGGTGGTAGAGCGTTACGAGGGTGCATTCCCTGTTCAATACATTGCCATACCCAATGGAGGGCCTTCCAATGCCCGCAATGTGGGAAGCTCTCAAGCCCAAGGGCGGTATCTTGTAATACTAGACTCGGATGTCGTCCTCCCCCCGGATTACATCAAAAACGTTGTAGCGGCTATCAATTACTACGATGGTATAGGCAAGCCTTTGGATGCCTTCGGGGGGCCCGATGCAGCGCACGAGCATTTCTCCAACGTACAAAAAGCCATCAATTACTCGATGACAAGTTTCCTAACAACCGGAGGGATACGAGGGGGAAAACGCCGAGTAAGTCACTACTTTCCTCGGAGCTTCAATCTCGGTTGTAGGCGAACTCTCTACCAAGAGGTACACGGCTTCGATACCGGCATGCGCTTTGGCGAGGATCTCGACTTTAGTATGCGGCTCCATGAGCGCGGAGCCCATGTGCGTCTATTAGAAGATGCTAAGGTGTACCACAAGCGACGTGTGGACTTTCGCAAATTCTTCCGCCAAGTATTCAATAGCGGCATAGCACGTATTCACCTAAGCAAGAGGCATCCCAATAGCCTAAGGCTGATTCATTTGCTTCCCTCCATAGCTACCCTGGGGATTGTAGCTCTGTTTCTTTTGGGGCTTATCCTCTTACCCTTGTTGGGAGCTTGGGCTACTCTTGTCTGGTTACCCATCCTGTTACTTGCTCTACTCTTCTTTGTAGACGCCCTTCTCAAGACCCATTCTTTCACCATCGCCCTACTTGCTATCAGGGCTTCATTTACCCAAGTTATTGGCTACGGCTCGGGGCTTCTCATTGCAGCTTGGCGTTGTGTTGTGCTCCGCCGCCCCGAATTCTCTGCCTTCAATCAAACATTTTACAAATAAACTATGGCTCTCTCTCTACCCCATTGGCTTCGCAAAGCCCTCCCCTACATAGGCATTATACTGCTTTTTGCTGCCATTACCTTTGTCTATTTCGCCCCTGCCAACCTTGAGGGAAGAGGGCTTTTCCAACAAGACATTGCAGGAGCCTCGGGCACCGCTCAAGACGTACGAGACTTTGAGGCCGCCACCGGAGAGCATTCCTATTGGACCAATAGTCTCTTTGGGGGGATGCCTATGTACCAAATAGCCCCCTCGTACCCCTCCACTCGCCCCTGGATGAATCTGGAGAAACTATATGGTTTGAGGGCATTCTTGGGTAGCCTAGGGTGGCTTCTCTTTGCCCTAATGGTAGGGTTTTTCATCTTCCTAAAATCGTTGCGAGTTCGCAACCTTCTTGCTGCCATTGGGGGGATAATGTGGGCGTTCTCGAGCTACTTTGTAATCCTAATTGCCGCCGGGCATATCTGGAAGCTCACAGCCCTAGCCTATATTCCACCCACTATCGCAGGTCTTGTTTGGATATACAGAGGCAAGTGGCTCTCAGGGGGTGTTACGATGGCATTCTTTACGGCGATGCAAATCCTCGCCAACCACGTGCAAATGACCTATTACTTCCTGTTCGTTATGGCAGCACTGGTCATAGCATGGGGTGTAGAGGCCATACGCACGAAAAAGATGGCTCAGTTTGCCAAATCTACCGCTGTGGCTCTTATTGCCGGGCTGGTGGGAGTAGCGATCAATGCCACCAATCTATACCACACTTATAGGTATGCCAAACAGACGATGCGTGGGGGAAGCGAATTGACCATCCCAGACCCCACGGCTCCGCAAGGCGCATCATCGCAAGCCAACCCAGAAGGCTTGGAACGAGAGTACATCACGCAATGGAGCTATGGCGTAGGAGAAACCATGACCCTACTCGTACCCAACGTACGAGGAGGAGCCTCCGAGCCTATCGGCAGCAAACCTGCAAGACTATCCAAGGTAAGGCCGGAATATCGCGAGGTAATAGCCGGGGCTTCTGCCTATTGGGGTGAGCAACCTTTCACCTCCGGCCCTGTGTACGTGGGGGCTTTCGTGCTCTGTCTTTTCCTCTTAGGGTGTTTTATTGTAAAAGGCCCTGTCAAATGGGCTCTCCTTGCAACTACCATTCTCTCCATTCTCCTCTCGTGGGGCAAAAACTTTATGGGACTGACCGATCTCTTCATCGACTACTTCCCATTGTACAACAACTTCCGAGCAGTCTCCTCTATACTGGTCATTGCAGAGTTTACCATTCCCACGCTCGCCATTCTTGCCCTGGTAGAAGTGATTCGCGCTCCTCAAGAGGTGATGAAGAATCGACTCGCCCTTGGCATTTCTCTAGGGATACCTCTCGTTATTTGCCTCGTCTACGCGTTAGCCCCCGGCTTACTGGTTAGCTTCTTATCTCATGCAGAGCAGGAGCAACTATCCGCTCTCGTATTGCAAAACCCCGAGTATGTAGGACTTCGAGACGCCCTTGTGTCGGTACGCAAGTCTATGCTGCAAGCTGATGCTTGGAGGTCTCTTCTCTTTATCGTGCTCTCGGGAGGTATCCTACTTATCTACTGCCGGGGGAAACTCAAAGCACTCCCGGCATTTGCCCTCATAGGTGTACTCTCCCTTGTGGACTTGTGGATGGTAGATAAACGCTACCTCAACGACGGAATGTTTCGCCCCCAAAGGGAGGTCAGTGCCATGGCTGCCCCCAAGACGCCTGCGGATGAGACAATCCTAGCGGACAAGACCCCCGGATTCCGAGTTTGGAACCAATCTGTCAATACCTTCAACGATGCCACAACCAGCCGATGGCACCACAGCATTGGAGGGTATCATGCTGCCAAACTACAACGTTATCAAGACCTGATAACGCACCAATTAACGCCCCAGAGAGGGGGGCAATACGATGCCTCTGCAATCAATATAGAGGTAGTAAATATGCTCAATACACGCTACGTGATACAACCTACTCCGCAGGGGCAGCCTCAAGCCATCCTCAACCCCAATGCATACGGAGCGGCTTGGTTTGCACAAAAGGTAGAGATCGTGCCCGATGCCAATAGCGAGATGCAAGCTCTCCGCAAGGTAGACCTTCGCACTACGGCGGTGGTAGATGAGCGGTTTGCTAGCGACGTTTTGCGCTCCCTCCCAGCACAGCAAACCGATAGCACGGCCTCTATATCGATTGTTAGTTATACCCCAAAAGAGATCGTGTATAAGACAAAAAACAGAGAGACAGCCCTTGCGGTCTGCTCCGAAATCTACTATCCCGAGGGATGGCATGCCACAATCGATGATAAAGAAACAGAGATCCTACGGGCGGACTATGTATTGCGCGCAGTCATTGTCCCCGGCGGAGAGCACACCCTGCGCTTCACCTTCTCGCCTAGGAGTATCTCCACACTCGAAGCGGTTGCTTGGTCAGCAAGCATACTTCTTTTACTCATGGCTTTACTCTCGATTGTACTCCCTATCGTCCGTTGTAAGAGAGCCGAATCTACCCCCACTTCCCTACAATCCTAAATAGAAATAACCCCAATAATCTCCCTAAAATGATCCGTTGTCAATCTTTTTTCCACCTTGCAGTAGGACTTTCTTCGGTAGTCCTTATTTCGTCGTGCGCTGCCAAACTCAAACCGCTAGCCTCTGAGCATATTACCGCAGACCCACGCCCTCTAGAGCTAGTGGGTACAGAGGTTCCCGCTTCCTTCACAATCAATATCCCCTCTAAGTGGATGAACAAAAATGCACAGGTGAGCTTTGTACCCGTACTGCGCTACAAAGGGGGAGAAACTTGGGGAACAACCTATACCATACAGGGCGAAAACGTGCGAGACAATAACTCCGTGGTCCCTTACGAAGCAGGGGGTACGACCCACTTTTCTACTCGCTTTGCCTACACTCCTCGCATGCAAGAGAGTGACCTCTATCTCTCTTTTAGAGCTACGATAAAGGGCAAACAGGTAACACTACCCGATGTAAAAGTAGGAGAGGGAGTACTCTCTACGGTAACGCTTGCCGGCGTATCGGGCTGCACTCCTGTAATTGCCCCGGATGCTTTCCAACGGATAATAAAAGATCGCTACGATGCTGATATTCTCTTCTTGATACAGCAAGCAAACGTACGCACCTCTGAGCTAAAAAAGCAGGAAGTAAGCGACCTACGAGAGCTCATTGAGAATGCACACGAAGCTCCCAATCAGCGTGTATCTGTAGAAGTACAAGCCTATGCCTCCCCCGATGGTGGGCTTGCGCTTAACGAAAAGCTATCGGCTCAGCGAGAGAAAAACACCAGCGAAGCATTGCATCGTGCCTTAGCTCGTGACATCCAAATAGCGGCACACTACACCGCCGAAGACTGGGAGGGATTCCGCACCTTTGTAGAGCAAAGCAATATTCAGGACAAAGACCTTATCCTGCGCGTCCTCTCTATGTATACCGACCCCGAGGAACGTGAGCGCGAAATCCGCAACATCAGTCTCGTGTTTAGTCAGCTTGCCCAAGACATTTTACCCAAGCTGCGTCGCTCTCGTGTATCGGCACTCGTAGAAACTATCGGCAAGAGCGATTTGGAGATTGCCGAGCTAGCTCAGACAACACCCCAAAAACTGACCATCGAAGAGCTTCTCTACGCCGCTGCCATCGCTAAAACCGACAAAGAAAAAGAGCAGATCTACCAAAAGGCTACCGGGCTATACCCCAAAGATGCACGAGCCTATAACAATATAGCAGCCCTACTAATCTTACAAGGGAAAAATAGTGAAGCTAAGACCTGGCTAGAGCGGAGCCGATCGGTAAACGACACCCCCGAGGCTCGCCTCAATCTTGCTCTTCTTGCTCTAGAAGAGGATAAGACTTCGGAGGCCGAAGAGCTTATCGGGCAATCGTTGCAAAGCGACAACGGCGAAGTACTCGCTCTACTCTACCTCAAGCAAGGGAAGTACGAACAGGCTCTCAAGGCGTTTGGCTCTACCAAAAGCAACAACGCTGCCATTGCCCAATTGCTCAATCGTCGGTACGATAGCGCCATGGAGACATTGAACAACGTAGTACGCACCAATGCCACTACAGACTATCTGAAAGCCATTGTTGCCGCACGGATGCAAGACGACCGCAGTGCTATCAACTTCCTCTCAGAGGCCATCAGAAGAGATCCGGCTCTACGCTCTCGAGCCATCTCGGACAAAGAGTTTGCCTCTCTCGCCAATAACGAAAGATTTGTCCAGCTCCTCAAATGAAAAATCCCATCACCTTGGTAGTCATCGACCCTCAAGTCGATTTCGTAAGTGGCTCCCTTGCCGTCTCTAGTGCCCATGAGGCAATGAATTATCTTGCCCAATGGGGGCTAGAGCACATCGAGGAGATAGAGAGTGTCGTTTTCACGAGCGATCAGCACCCTTTTGACCATTGTAGTTTTACGTCTCAAGGCGGAGTTTGGCCCTCCCACTGCGTGCGTTATACCGAGGGAGCCGCCATCACACCGGAGCTGCTTCCTCTGGTGCACGAAGTATATCGGCGTCATATCCCTTTCTGTATGGTAGAGAAAGCAACAACGCCGGAGCGAGATAGTTATAGCGCATTCCCCGAGTCCGTTCCCCCTACTATCGAAAGGGCACAAGAGATTGTCCTTGCCGGTATCGCAGGGGATTATTGTGTTTTACAGAGTTTGCAAGATCTCATTCGTCACGGTTATACTTCACGTATTACACTTCTCTCCGCTGGTATCGCGCATATTGACGACGGCACCACCCTACGGCAATTCATTGCCACACAACCTCAACTTCGTACTTGTTAGATCTCCATAAAAATCATGAAACAGACTATTTATCGAGTAGATGCTATGGATTGCCCCTGTGAGGAGCAGTTAATCCGCATGAAACTGGCCGGTATAGAGGGAATCCACTTGATGCAATTTGATCTTGAGAAGCGAGAGGTAACCCTCTACCACGAAATCGAAGAGGGGCGTATCACCACAGCACTGGATACCCTCCGGCTGGGGAGTCATCTCCTATCTTCAACAGAATCAACCACCATACCTAACACCATGGTCCCCCATGAGGCTGCTTGCAGTTGCTCTTGTGTGGAGGGGAATGAAACGAAGGAAAAAACGGAACGAAGAGCTCTTTGGTTCGTTCTGATCATTAACTTCGGGTGCTTCCTTCTCGAAAGCATTACGGGATATATCGGAGAATCCATGGGCTTGCTGGCTGATGGTATGGATATGCTTGCCGATAGCCTTGTCTACACGCTAGCCCTTCTTGCCGTGGGAGCATCCGCACAAAGGCAAAGGCGGGTAGCAGGTATTGCCGGAGGCATACAACTCATACTGGCCCTTTGGGGGATCTATGAAGTTACCATGCGAGTTATCCATTTTAGTGGAATCCCCTCTATGTGGCTGATGATTGGCATTTCACTCATAGCTCTCACGGGCAATACGGTTTCACTCCTCATCCTAAATCATTCTAATCGCAAGGGTGCTCATATGGAAGCCTCTCGGATCTTTACCTCTGCCGACATACTTGTGAATATCGGTGTCATAGCCTCTGCCGTATGCGTTACTCTCACGCACTCTCCCTACCCTGATCTGATTATCGGGATACTCATATTCTTACTTGTGCTACGCTCAGCATGGCGCATCTTCCGTCTTGCTTGTTAGAACCGTTGGGAAAGAACAAGAAATATCTAAAGGATAACAAACAATGAAAGCCTCTTCAACAGCCCAAACAATCTTAGATCAACTCTTTGTAAACCCCTCAACACCCGATGGTGCCTACCCCTTCGACCAAATCAAAGACGAGCACTTTGCTCCCGTCTTTCGGGCTGCTATCGCTCAGTATCGAGCCGAGCTAGCCACTATTATAGAGAACCCCGAACCTCCCTCTTTTGCCAATACAATTGTAGCACTAGAGGAGATGGGGGCGGCCTTAGAGGCTGTAGAAGGCGTCTTCTTCAACCTACTCCATGCCAATAGCAATGCACAACTGATGGCTCTTGCCGAAGAGCTTTCGCCCGAACTTACGGCACTGGGCAACGACACGAGCCTCTCGCCCGAATTGTTTGAGCGGGTTCGCATTGTCTATGAACAGCGAGAATCCCTCAATTTAGACGAAGCAGATCGTCGTCTTCTAGAGAATTGCTACGATGGGTTTACCCGACAAGGCGCATTGCTCCCCCCCGAGAAGAAAGAGATTTTGCGCACGCTACGTGAGGAGTTAAGCCTTGCCACGCTTACCTTTGGCAACCACGTTATTAAGGAAGAGAACGCCTTTTCTCTCTATATAGACCAAGCAGAATCCATTGCCCCCCTCCCCCAAGCCATACGGGAGAAAACCGCCTCTGCCGCTCTAGAGAAGGGACACAAAGGCGGGTATCTCTTTGACCTATCCTTCCCCTGCTACACGGCTATCATGAAGTTTTGCCCCGACCCTAACATCCGGCAACAAATGTACCTAGCCAAGGCGACTCTTTGCTGCCATGGAGGGGAGACGGACAACCGAGCTATAACGCAAAAGATCGTCAATCATCGTCTACAGATAGCCCAACTCCTCGGCTACAAAAGCTATGCGGACTATGCTCTAGAGAAGCGAATGCTCAGCACCCCTGAGCAGGTAATGCAACTCCTTACCGACCTACGGGAGTCTTACAAGCCCACGGGAGTAAAAGAGATGGAGGCTATCGAACGACTCAAAAATGCCCCCTTGGAGCCATGGGATGTCATGTACTACATCGAGCAATATAGGGAGCAACATTATGCCTTTAGTCAGGAGGAACTCCGCCCCTACTTTCCTCTCCATCGTGTGATAGAGGGTGTTTTTGGCTTAGCCTCTCGCTTGTACGATATTTCATTTATCCCTGCTAAGGAACTCCCCATCTACCACTCCGATGTTCTTCCCTACCGAGTGCAAGACAATAAAACAAAGCAACTGCTCGGACTTTTGTACCTCGACTTCTTCCCTCGCGAAGGCAAAAGAAGTGGTGCGTGGATGAACAATCTCAAAGAGCAACGGGGCGAGCGACGCCCCCACATCCTGCTTGTGATGAACTTCACGCAGGCTACCAAAGATCTCCCCTCGCTCCTGTCTCCCAACGAAGTCAATACCTTCTTGCACGAGTTTGGGCATGGGCTACACGGGCTCCTTACCCAAAGCAAATACACCTCCCTCAGCGGAACCAACGTAACGCGCGACTTTGTAGAGCTACCGAGTCAGCTCATGGAAAATTGGCTTTTACAGCCTGAGTTTGTCAAGACTTTAGCCCTACACTTCCAAACAAATCAGCCTCTACCTGAGGAACTCTTAGGCAAGATGATCGAAGCCGAAGGCTATCCTGCAGGATACAATACGCTACGCCAACTTTCGTTTGGCCTCCTCGACATGGCATACCATACCCTAGAGGCGCCTCTACCAGAGGGGTGCGACCTAGAGCAATTTGAGCGCGACGCCACAGCCTCGGTACGCATTGTGCCCCCGGCTCCCAAGGGCTGTATGGGTTCGACCTCCTTTGGGCATCTCTTCTCGGGAGGCTATGCGGCAGGGTACTATGGCTACAAATGGAGCGAAGTACTCGATGCCGATGCCTTCTCCCTATTCCAAGAAAAAGGGATATTCGACCCAGAGGTGGCTCAAGCCTTCCGCACCCATATTTTAGAAAAGGGCGACCTACGAGAAGCCATGGAGCTATATGTAGCTTTCCGTGGACGCAAACCCGAGATCAATGCTCTCCTCAAACGAGATCATATCCTATAAACAGATTAAAAACTAAGCACTATGGAGTTATGAAAAAACACCGTACATACCTTCAAATCCTGCTCTCCTTGTTGTTGGGGATTCAGTTTCTTTTTGCCCAAGAGAAACCTACAACCATTACGTTTCTCTCTGTGAATGACATGCATGCAACCCTCGACCGCTTCCCTCGCTTTGCCTACATGGTGGATAGTCTACGCGGTCTTTACCCCGATCTCGTGCTCGTATCGGCAGGAGACAACCAAACAGGCAACCCCATCAACGACCAGTTCTCTCCTAAGGGATACCCCATGATTGCACTTATGAATGCCGTTGGGTTTAATTACTCCACGGTGGGGAATCATGAGTTCGACTCGCGTCCCTACGGCTTTGCCCTCCTCACACAAGAGGCTCAATTCCCCTTCATCTGTAGCAATGTAGAGGTAGAGCCCTACATCGGTATACGTATACTCCCCTCTACCGTACACACATTCTACGACAAGGGGGTACGCGTTGCCCTCCTCGGTGCTGTACAACTCGAGGCCGACGGCAAGCCGGCTACGCACCCCGATTGGCTACATGGGATCAAATTTGAGCTCGCAAGAGACGTCCTCCCCCGGTATAAAGATATGCACGACCGGTGCGATGCGACCGTTCTCATCAGCCACTTGGGGCTCGAAGAAGACCAAGTAGTAGCCGTTCAGAATCCCTGGATAGACCTTATCATTGGGGGGCACTCTCACACCTACCTACCCGCTCCCGTAGAAGTCGGTAGGGTCTCGATCTCTCAAAGTGGATGCAAACTCCAGCACCTCAACATGATGCAAATGACCCTGCATAAGGGTAAAGTAATCGCCAAAGAGGCGCACTCTCTACCCATTGACCCCAAGGCAGGGAAAGAAAAGAAAGAGGTACGCGCTCTCGTGGATCAGTTTAACAACAATCCCGTCTTCTCCGAAGTAGTAGGGACAGCCCTCGACAACTTCACTTCGTACGACCAGCTCGGTTACTTTATGGTAGACGCCTACCGCTCGATGACGGAGAGCGACATTGCCGTTCAAAACAACGGAGGTGTGCGTATATCCAAGCTCCCCAAGGGAGATATAACCCGCAGGGACATACTCACACTCGACCCCTTTGGCAACGAAATGATGGTGGCAGATCTATCACTAGACGAACTGAAGGCGCTACTCTTGGCAGGTACCGTGCGAGAAGAAGAGCACCGACCCTTCCTTATCTCCGGCGCTACTGCCCACTACGTCTTCACCCCTGACAAAAAATGCACCTCCATCGAACTGCGCGATGCAAAGGGTAAACCCCTTAGCCCCAAGCGTCGCTACAAAGTGGCTTACAACTCCTATATCAATGCAGCTTACCCCTACGAACACAAGCAGCCGGCCGTAGGACAGGGCTACAATACGGCAGAGGCAATTATGCGTTACATTGGGCAGCTAAAGAAAGTCCCCTCGTACCAAAAAGCTTCTCCCCGCATTCATATCAAGGTAAAGTAAAAGAATTGCAACGTTCGTTGCGAAAATAGGATAGAGAGAGAGTGTGTGTAACAAGCGTACCACACTCTCTATCGTATAGCACGATAGTATGATACTCTCCGAATAACAACTCTCAATCCCTAAAAAGAAATGTTTAGAAAATTATTCCTCAGCATGGGCTGCCTCGGTCTCTTATCGCTCCCCATGTACCTCAAGGCGCAGCAGGATAGCACAAGTCTTGCTGTCCCTAGCAAAGAGCTCGAAACCGTAGTAATCAAGGCAGATCCTGTACGAACGAAAAGCGACCGAGTTGCTTTTTCGATTCCCGAAGTAGCGCGCAAAAAAGCGGCCAACGCCATGGATCTTCTTACCGTACTACCGGGTGTGGCTATGAATCCCGAGACACGCAAACCCGAGATGATGAACGGGGAGCGTTTTCTTATTCTCATCAACGGAGTACAATCGGACGTAAGCATCTTACGATCCATGTCCGCCGAAGAAATCAAACGTCTAGAGATCCTCGATATGGTACCCATGCGCTATCGTGAGTATGACAAGGTGATTAACGTACTTACCTATGGCAACTTCCGCGGAGGGAGCCTCGCCGGAGACCTTGTACAGAGCGTCTCTCCCATGCTTGGGATGAGTGATGTATGGCTGCAAGGGGCAGCCTTTGGCAGAAAGGATATGTTTGCCGCAACTTACTACTTCTCTCGCCGAGAGTATAAAGAACGCATCACCGATAAGGAGCAGAGTTTTACCCTCCCTAGCATTGGCAAGATCTCCAGAAAGAGCCGCCTCGAAGATGCCTTTGGCTATCGCCTGCACCTACCTACCCTAACCTATCAGCGACAAGAGACCGGCAACTATACCCTACAACTGGTATCGGCCTCCTCTATCGTTCCCTACCATGCTGTAGGAAGTGGTGCGATAAATGAGAATGGAACAGAGCTTTCGACGAAGAATACCAGTCAGTCTACAGAGGTAAAATCTTCTGTGGATCTTCTCTTTATCAAAGAGATAAACAAAAAAAATTCGCTCTCGTTTAATGCTGTATGGACGGGGATCTTCACCGATAGAACAGATACCAATCACGAAGAGAAAATCAGCAACAAAGAGGTGGTCTTTAGTGACAAAATAGTACAAGACCTCAAGAAAAATTCGCTCATCTTGCAAGCGGACTACACACATACCTTTGAGTCTCCTACCCAACTCTCTCTTGGGTATCGCTACTACGGAGCAAAGCTAAACTCCATCGTAACCAACTCTTTTTTCGAGAATAAACCGAGTGTAACAACGCAAAACAACCACTCGCTCTATGGGGATTTCTCCTACAAACTCGGGCAGGTAAACCTCTCCCTTAAAGGTACATTGGATTACCTACACAGCAATTACTATGGAGCCCGCCAATCCTCTTTAAGTCCCCAAGTGTACCTCAATGCCAAGTACATAATAGACAAACACAATGCCCTACGTCTGCGCACAAGCTATACCTATTACGAGTCTCAGCTAGGCTCCCATGCTGAGAATATGCGCTATCTAGAGCAATACATTCTCTATCGAGGGAACCCCAATCTCAAGCCAACCCGTAGCCTTGGAGCGAGGGTAACCTATAGCCTGACCTATCCCAATCTCTATGTAGAACTAGCCCCGATAGCTCACTGCAATTGGGGAGACGAATACGACGATTACTTCTTGGAGAAGGACCCCAAAACGGGGCGTGAGTACCTCGTCACCACTCCCGTGAATGCGCGCTATCGTAGAGGCTATGGTGCGAGCTATAACCTGCAATACACTCCGTGGATGAGCGACAAAGGTAGCTTGGTATTCAAGACCTCCGGCGATGTCTATAACATACGCATTGATAGAGGAGCCGACCGTGCCGCCATCCAAAAGTGGATTACACCACTCAACTACTCGGTGGAGCTCAATTATGGCAAATGGAGCATCTATTACATAGGTAATCTCCTAAGGGATAATATAGACGGATTGCTGGTTAGCAGTAATGAGAATCAATCTTCTCTAGGACTTAGCTACACCACAGGGCCTTGGACGTTTAAGACCGATTGTCTTTGGTTCTTGACCGAATGCGAGTACCTCGCGCACACTGTGCCTCAAAGCCTGGTACAGAGCAGGGGTCGTACTCATATCCGCGACGACCGCTCGGTAATTCGCCTCAATGTTGCTTTCGACTTCTCTTGGGGCAAGAGCCGCAGCGTATCGACTCAAAAACTCAACGAGGATAGCGACTCAGGGGCATTCTAACCCCTCCCCTCTCCTTCTCTCGGGCAGGCTTCCCCATTCGTCAAGCGGGAGGTCTGCCCTATTTCTTTTGTTCCGCCTCACCGCGACCAGCCTTTTACCTCCACTATCCACGGGGCATTTGTGCAAGGGGGGCGATACTTTTTGACTACCTTTGCGGCAGAAATAAACGAAAAATCAGCAGTAATTGCACGTATGGCAAAAGAGATTAAGGAGCTTACTCCCCGCAGCGAAAACTATTCGCAGTGGTATCAAGACTTGGTGACTAAGGCAGATCTTGCAGAGAACTCTGCCGTTCGAGGCTGCATGGTCATTAAGCCCTATGGCTATGCTATTTGGGAAAAAATGCAAGCCGAGCTAGACAAACGATTTAAGGAAACAGGGCACGTCAATGCCTACTTCCCTCTATTCATACCCAAGAGCTACCTAAGCCGCGAAGCAGACCACGTAGAGGGGTTTGCCAAGGAATGCGCCGTGGTAACTCATTACAGACTCAAAAACAGCCCGGATGGAAGCGGTGTAGTAGTAGACCCCGAGGCTAAACTCGAAGAAGAACTCATCGTACGCCCTACCTCCGAGACCATCATTTGGAGTACGTATAAGAACTGGATCCAAAGCTACCGAGACCTACCCGTGCTCTGCAATCAGTGGGCAAACGTGGTACGTTGGGAGATGCGCACACGTCTTTTCTTGCGCACTGCCGAATTCCTCTGGCAAGAGGGAC
The DNA here is from genome assembly GCF_938023125.1 of uncultured Porphyromonas sp. Classification (GTDB taxonomy): domain Bacteria; phylum Bacteroidota; class Bacteroidia; order Bacteroidales; family Porphyromonadaceae; genus Porphyromonas. The sequence continues at coordinate 3,900 of NZ_CALHDW010000002.1, read as the reverse complement.
ATACAGCACACGCTACTCGCGAGGAGGCTGTAGCCGAAGCCGAGAAAATGCTCGAGGTATATGGAGACTTTGCCGAGAAGGTGCTCGCCGTACCCGTGATCCGTGGGGTCAAGAGCGAGACAGAGCGTTTTGCCGGAGCCGTAGATACCTACACCATCGAAGCTCTTATGCAGGATGGTAAGGCCCTACAATCGGGGACTTCTCACTTCTTGGGGCAGAACTTTGCCAAAGCATTTGATGTATACTTCCTCAACAAAGAGGGGCAACGCGAATTGGTTTGGGCTACCTCATGGGGTGTTTCCACTCGCTTGATGGGGGCTCTTATCATGTCGCACTCCGACGATAACGGGCTCGTGCTCCCTCCCTCTCTCGCTCCTATACAGGTGGTAATTGTGCCTATTTACAAAACCGAAGAGCACCTCGCGGCCATCCGTGAGCGTGTAGAGCCGCTAATCAAGGACCTACGGGCTAGAGGCATAAGCGTTAAGCTGGACGATAACGACAACAAGAAACCCGGTTGGAAGTTTGCCGAGTACGAACTCAAGGGTATCCCTGTACGCCTTGCCCTCGGGGCACGCGACCTGGAGCAGGGTACGGTAGAGGTAGCTCGTCGTGATACGCTTACCAAAGAGACGGTTGCTTTCGAAGGTATTGCCGATCATATCGAATCGCTCCTCCAGAGCATCCAAAAGAATATCTACGACAAGGCTCTCGCCTTCCGCGAAGCAAGCACTCGCACCGTAGATACCTACGAGGAGTTTAAGGTAGAGATTGAGAAGGGCGGCTTTATCCTAGCGCACTGGGATGGCACCCCCGAGACCGAAGCGCGTATCAAAGAGGAGACCAAGGCGACTATTCGCTGTATCCCTCTTGGCGGAGACCCAACGCCCGGAGTATGTATGGTAACGGGCAAACCCTCTAAGCAACGTGTACTCTTTGCACGAGCTTACTAATCCCCAATAACAACAAGACCTTAGAGGGTCACTGCCTTGGTGTGGTGACCTTCTAAGGCTTTCTTTTTCTTTGTACGTATGCTAATAACTGCGCATAATGGCGTCCGAGATGGACTTATCGTACTCTCCGGAGGGCTGGATAGCACCACGCTGCTCTACGACTATCGCCATGAGATTGCCCTAGCCGTTACCTTCGACTATGGCTCCAAACATAACCAAAGGGAGATACCTTGCGCCCAACATCATTGCCGGCAATTGGGCATCGAGCACCTGATCATTCCTCTTGGCTTTATGGGGCAATACTTCCGTAGCGACCTACTTCTCTCGGGCGGAGAGATCCCCTTGGGGGCATATAACGAAGAGAATATGCAAGCCACGGTGGTACCCTTTCGCAATGGCATCATGCTGAGCATTGCCGCCGGACTTGCCGAGAGCCGAGGGCTGAAACGCCTATTCATTGCCAATCACTTTGGCGATCACAACATCTATCCGGACTGCCGAGCCACTTTTGCCGAACCTATGGCAGAGGCCATCCTGCAAGGGACCTCCAACCAAGTAGAGCTTGCTGCCCCCTATACCCACCTCTCCAAAAGCGAAATTGTAGCCGTAGGGATGCCCCTCGGACTGGACTACGCCACCACCTGGAGCTGCTATGTAGGCGGCGAGACGCAGTGCGGAGAGTGTGCCACGTGCCGTGAACGCAAAGAGGCATTTGCCCTAGCAGGTATCCCAGACCCCACCTCCTACCTCCGGTAAAGCAAGAAGTGCCCTCCCTCTCCTTTGTAAGGAAAGCGGGAACAACCCGAACCCCACCGACCCACAATGAGCGACCCACTAATCCGTATCCCCGACCCCGAGAATCTGGAGATGCAATACCTTCTACAACTTGTAGAGGAGACCAACCGCAATATCTTTCTCACGGGGCGAGCTGGCACGGGTAAAAGCTCACTTCTAAGGCATGTAAGCGCCCACAGCAAAAAGGAGCACGTCATACTCGCTCCTACGGGTATCTCCGCCCTCAATGCCGGGGGGCAAACCATCCACTCCTTCTTCCGTTTACCCTTTAGTCCCATTCCGCCGAGCGACAAGGAACTCCTCCGCAATTCGCTCAAGCGCATCCGCAAGGAGCAACGCAAACTCATCAACAAACTCGAACTAATTATCATAGACGAAGTATCTATGGTGAGGGCGGATATTGTGGACGCCATAGACTATTTGCTAAGAGTAATCAGGGGGCTTATGTCTACACCTTTTGGGGGCGTGCAGATGCTCTTTGTGGGGGATCTCTTCCAACTCGAACCCGTGGTAACGAGGGGGGAAACGGAGATCATCAACCGCTTCTACACAACGCCCTTTTTCTATGGAGCTGCCGCCTTCGATACCCAAAAGCCCCTGCTGATCGAACTCAACAAGGTGTACCGGCAGACCGACCGCACCTTTGTTTCCATCCTAGACCATATACGCACCGGCAACACGTCCGACCAAGATGTAGCTCTCTTGAATGAGCGGAGCGGACAAAACGCAGCCCTTGCCTCCTCCTCGGACTTCAACATAACCCTCACCTCGCGGCGAGATCGCGCCATGGCTATCAACGAAAGTCAGCTGGCTGAGCTGGAGAGCAAGAAGTCCGAATTTAAGGGTTCGGTATCGGGTGAATTCCCCGAGAGCAGTTTACCCACAGACCTTGTACTCGCCCTCAAAGAAGGTGCGCAAGTGATGTTTATTGCCAACGATCCCAACCACGAGTGGGTCAACGGCACACTAGGGCGATACCTAGGGGCAAACGAGGAGTTTGGTTTTATAGAAGTGGCATTGGAGGATGGGAGAGAATGCCAAGTAGAGCCCTACACGTGGGAGAACAAGCGATATTCGCTCAACGAGGAGAATAACACCATAGAAGAGGAGGTAATAGGACGCTTCACGCAGTACCCTCTGCGTCTCGCCTGGGCTATTACCATACACAAGAGTCAGGGGCTAACGTTCGACCACGCCACTATCGACTTCTCCGACGGCACTTTTGCCGCAGGACAAGCCTATGTAGCCCTTAGCCGATGCCGCTCGCTCGAGGGGATGAATCTCCTTCGCCCCTTCCGCAAGCAGGATGTAATCACTCGCTCCTCCATCATTGAGTACTACCGCGCTGCCGCCAATCCACAGCAATTGCAGGTAGCTCTGGAGGAGAGCCATGCCTACTCACTCTACCAATCCGCTCTCCAACTACTCAATAAGGGCGACCTCCATCAAGCCATTACACTCTTTGGTCAGGCTCTTAACGAGAAAAACATCTTCGACTCACCCCAGGCGCGCAGACTTCTACTCCACAAGCTCTATCAGGTAGAGGGCGTAATCGAACAGCAGAAAAAGAAGACGAAAGAGACGAAGAAGGATAAGGCGCAGCTCGAGAAGTTGGCTCTTGAGTACATAGAAATGGGCGATCAGTGCCTCGACGAATACGACGATCCGACTTCGGCGCTCAACAATTACGACAAGGCTCTCGCGCTCAATCCGCTCCATCCCACAGCCCTAGCACGCAAAGGCTTTGCGCTACGCTCCCTCGGGCGCATCAAAGAAGCCCACAAGCTACTCAAAGAGGGGTACGAAAAGCTATTCCGACACCTAGAGGTGGCCATGCAGTTCGCCTTCACCAATCTAGAGATGGGGGCGGATAAGGAAGCCTATAAGATAATGAGCCGAGCTGTGGTGGAGCATCCCGATAATAAGCCCCTCTTGACCAAGCTAATCGAAGTATCCGAGCAACTCGGCTACTCTGAGGAGGCGCACCGCTACCAAACGATGCTCAACAACCTCGACTAACCCGCCCTACAGAGCGAGAGAGGAACCTCTACGTAATGGAAAATTCATCTCAAAGCAAAGCTTTTTCTTTTACATCTTGTTTGCAGGAAAGATACTCTACAAGGCTTCGGACTTGGAGAAGATGCTGGAGGAG
>NZ_CALHDW010000001.1 GCF_938023125.1 uncultured Porphyromonas sp. | reverse complement strand
ACTCAATTCTATCACTATATCTTTCCGCATTTCACTTTTTTGTAGTAACTTTGCAAAACAAATTGCCCAAAAGCGATTATACACAACTTTATTACTACCTTTATATCCAAGAAAACCTCCTTAACCAACAAAGAGATAGAGACTCTAAGAAGACAGATTCACAAACTAATAAAACAAAGACGAATCGAATGAAAACTCTGTTTTTAATGCTCCTCACGGCTTGTCTGGCTATGCCTATTTATGCTCAGACAACCCAGACCTGCCCCAACAAGGAAACGAAAGAAAGAAAAATGACAACGATCTATGACTTCAGCCTCACCGATGCCCAAGGCAACGAGGTCAGTCTTGCGAAATACAAGGGCAAGGTATTGCTCGTTGTCAACACGGCTACCGGATGTGGTTTTACCCCACAATACGAGGCGCTTGAGGAGATGTACCGCAATATGAGAGCCGAGGGGTTCGAGATTATCGACATCCCTTGCAACCAATTTGGGAATCAGGCGCCAGGCTCCGACGAGGAGATTGCCACATTCTGTCGTATAACCTTCGGCACCGAATTTCCACAATTCAAAAAGAGCGATGTGAACGGCGAAAGCGAACTCCCTCTCTACACTTGGCTTAAGAGCCAAAAGGGGTTTGAGGGCTTCGACAAAGAAAACAGCTTGAGTCCGAGACTTGAGAGCATGTTTGATAAAGCCGATCCCGACTGGCGTTCGAAGAGCGATATAAAATGGAATTTCACCAAATTCTTGATAGACCGCAATGGCAACGTCATTGCACGCATCGAACCCACTAAGGATATGGGTAAAGTAGCCGAGCTTGTAAAGCGAACTCTTGAAGCCAAATAAGCAAAGGCTATCTGAATACAAACAGCAAAATAGTCTGGCATAGGATTGGACACCCTTAGGTCTCTAAGGGTGTCTTTTTTTTGCTTATGCTGCACAGAAGAGAGTCCCCTCATAAAAGAGACACTCGATAGCAACCTCGCCTCCTCCACAATAGACCTTCTCCTCCGCAGGGACGCCCCCCCCCCGGATTAAGGGCTCCTATAAGACACTCCTAAAATCCATCTTATTTCCAACGACTTAGCACCTACGCCCAACCCTAGCACTCTATTTGCAAAAGGGAGTAGCCTGGGTTTCGTTTCCTTTCTGCCCAAGAATTCTAGAGTTGTAGGCCTAAAAAATTTTTGCTCCTGCCCACGAAACTTTTTTATTCTACCCTATTCCGAGAAAAGTGCAGGGCAAGGTTTTTCTTCCGTTTCACAAGGAGAGAACAAGAGAACACCCTTACGGAGAAAAATAAGTGAGGGTATTGCAGATTTCGAGAAAAGTATTACCTTTGCATCGCTGTTAGCAGCAGTGGCATTAGAGAGTGCCACTAAAACTCGCAAGAGTAATACCGACAAAAAAAAGAAAAGAGGGCTCATAGCTCAGCTGGTTTAGAGCATCTGTCTTACAAACAGAGGGTCATAGGTTCGAATCCTATTGGGCCCACGCATAGAGAGAATGGTGGCATGGTCTTGAATTTGAAAACAAGGCATCTCTGGCCACAACGAAGAGGAAGCCTCTATCTTTCCTAATAACCAAGGGAGGGCAGTGGCTTTTTTTGTAGTTAAGTGGTCGCATACTCACCATCCTGTTTTTGGTATTCTATCGCAGGACCGCTAGAGACAACATACGGACAGAGAGGCAAGCACTTCAGCCCTAGACTCCCCACATCGGGTGCCCAAGGCAAGAAAAGCCACCCCTCAGAGCTCCGTTGGTCTCATGGGTGTGATGGGAAATTAGGGACAGCTCTATTTTGAGCAACTAATTTTGAGTAACACAAAAAAAAGAAGAAGAGAATGAAGACATTCCAACTCAACGCCGACCTCCGCGAAGGTCTTGGCAAGAAGGCTACTAAGAGCCTCCGCAAGCAGGGCATCATCCCCGCAGTAATCTATGGTGGAGAAGCAACTCATCACCTCACCGTAACACAGGAAGCTGTACGCAACCTTATCTACACTCCAGAGATCTTCGACATCGATCTCTCTGTAGCTGGTAAGACTTGCAAGGCTGTACTCAAGGATATTCAGTTCCACCCCGTAACAGACGAAATCCTCCACATCGACTTCCTCGAAGTTAACAAAGACAAGGCTATCGAAATGGAAGTACCTGTTGTACTCGAAGGCCACGCTGCCGGGGTACGCGCCGGGGGTAAACTCGTGCTCGAAATGCGCAAACTTCGCGTTAAAGCCATCTACGATCAGATCCCCGAGAGACTTCACATCAATGTAGAAAACCTCGAACTTGGCAAGTCTATGCAGGTGGGTGCTCTCAGCTTCGAAGGGCTTGAGATCATGAACGCAAAGAACGCCGTTGTGTGTGCTGTTCGCCTCACTCGTGCTGCTCGTGGTGCTGCTGCCAAGAAGTAATTGAGCTAGAAAGCAACGGACCTTTTGGCGGGGACATTCCCCCAAAAAAAGTTTCGACAACCAACCCCTCACCTCTCTATATCAATGAGAGGTGGGGGATTTTTATTTTTACCCCCCGGGGAGAGGGCGACTCTTACAAACTCTCCCCCGATCGGCAACTGAGCCGATTGGGCTACTTTACAGTCCCTTTTTCTTTACCAAAGAGAGAGAGGATAATTCAAGGGGAATGGCTAACTTTGGGCCCAAGAATATGAAATATCTTATAGTAGGACTAGGCAATATAGGCGAAGAGTATTGGGGAACACGGCACAATATTGGCTTCCGCATGGCAAATGCAATAGCGGAAGAGATCGGTGCGACCTTTACCGAGCAACGCTATGGAGCCATTGCACGAGGGCGCATCAAAAGTGCAGAACTCGTTTTGCTCAAACCCTCCACTTACATGAACCTGAGCGGGGAGGCCGTACGCTATTGGCTCCAAAAAGAGAATCTCCCCACGGAGCAACTCCTCATCTTAGTAGATGACCTTGCTCTCGATTTTGGCACCCTCAGACTTAAGTCGAAAGGCAGCGATGCAGGCCACAATGGACTTAAAAACATTGCGCAGCTACTCGGCACGACAGAGTATGCTCGGTTGCGTTTTGGTTTGGGCAGTAGCTTCTCAAGAGGGCGCCAGATAGAGTTTGTACTCGGGCATTTCACGCCGGAAGAGGAGCAACACATGCCCCTTCTCACCAAAGAGACCGTGGCCATCGTGCGTGATTTTTGCCTCTCGGGCATAGACAGAGCCATGAATTGGCATAACAAAAAGTCCCTACTCCCTCCCCCCGAGGAGCCGAAACCCGACTCCCCCACCCCTCTACCTAACTACTAGGCCCCGGAGAAGAAATGGCCGGAGAAGTACGAATTGATAGTTTTTTGTGGGCAGTACGCATCTTCAAGAGCCGCTCTTTGGCTAGCGACGCCTGCAAGAAAGGTCGTGTCACCATCAACTCACAGAGCGTAAAGCCCTCACGGCTCGTGGTGACCGGCGATGTCATTGGCGTGCGCAAAGCCCCCGTGACCTATAGCTTTAAGGTACTACAAACGGCACGCAACCGCATGGGCGCCAAGCTCGTACCCGACTACATCCTCAACGTAACGCCACGAGAAGAACTCGAAGTGCTTGAGCTGCAACGCATCTCAGGATTCATTGATAGAGCCAAAGGGGAAGGGCGACCTACCAAAAAAGACCGACGCTCCCTCGATGAGTGGCAGGGGCTGAACGACAACTTTTTCGTGGGTGACGAAGACTTTTTCTCCGACGACTTCGACCTTGACAGCGAGTAGTATGCTCTAAAATTGGCCCATCCATTCCTAACGCAAGTAAGCCTCAAGCTATGTGGAACGAAGTTACCAGTATCATATTCTCAGCTATCTATCTGGTAGTTGCGTTGGGCATTGCCCTTGTGGTAATCAGTGAAAACAGAAATCCGATAAAGGCTATATCGTGGGTGATGGTGGTACTCTTGATGCCCGCCGTGGGCATCGTGCTCTACTATTTCTTCGGACAAGACCTCCGTCACACCCACACAATTCATCGTAAAGTCTACCGGAGGCTATCAAGCGTCCCCTACAGCTTCGAAGACTACGCCATCGTAAGCAAACCGATTGTGCGCGAGCCTCAATATCGCCCCGTGGAGCGACTCTGCGAGCGCCTGGGGGACAGCCCCGTACTTGCAGCGCAAGAGATCAAAATATTCACCACAGGGCACGACAAGTTTGAAGCCCTCTTTGCCGACATTCGGGCCGCCAAACAGCACATCCACCTTCAGTACTACGCCATCGAGAGCGACCGACTCGGCAATCAACTTGCCGACCTATTGATACAGAAGGTTCGCGAAGGCGTTATTGTACGCATCCTCTACGACGACGTAGGCTCTTGGACTTCTCGCCGCTCCTTTTGGAAGCGAATGCGAAAAGCCGGTGTGCAAGTCTACCCCTTTATGAAGGTGGTAATCCCCTACCTCTCCTCGCGTGTGAACTATCGCAATCACCGCAAGCTTGCCATAATAGACGGAGAAATAGGCTACATGGGAGGGATGAATATAGCCGACCGCTACTACTACGGCAACGAGATGGGCCCCTGGAGAGATACCCATTTCCGCCTGACGGGCGGGATCGTTGCGGAGCTTCAGACCGCCTTCCTCGTCGATTGGTTCCTCATCACACGGCGGGTAGTACACCTTAGAGACTACTTTCCCAAAAAACTCTCTTCGGGCGACGCTCCCTTTATCCCTATGCAATTTTTCTTGGGATCACCCATAGGGGCCTGGCGCAGCATCGAGCAAGCGATCAATTATCTCATCCTAAGGGCAACACGCCGCATCTGCATCGAAACACCCTATTTCCTCCCCACCCAAACGCTAAACGAGGCTCTCGCCATGGCCGCCCTGGGTGGCGTGGAGGTCAATCTACTCATTCCTCGCAAAGGGGATGTAGTTGCCTCTCATCTCGCCTCACTCTCCTACCTCGATGGACTCATGGAGGCGGGGGTGCACGTTTACTTCTACAAGACCGGATTTCTGCACTCCAAATTCCTCACCATAGACGGAGAGGTGGCGCTTGTAGGCTCTGCCAATATGGACTTTAGAAGCTTCGAACACAACTTCGAATGTGCAAGCATCATCTACGAAGCAGGCATTACCCAACAACTCGAGGAGATCTTTGCTCAAGACCTCAACAACAGCGAAGCGGTAGTCCCCCAGCGTTGGCGCAATCGTAAACGCTGGCGGAGATTCTGCGAATCGGTAATGCGACTTTTTTCGCCCCTCTTCTAGATTCTCTTGAAAAAAAATGGGATAAAAAACACTTTTCTACTCCAAAAAGCGTTGCAATTTGCAGGGTAGTTGTATATTTGCAGAGCGAATGTATCCTATCCTTAGCACATCGAGGGATAGAAAGCTACAGAGACGAATAATAATAAACAACTATACAGGATGAAGATTGTAAGGATTGTACTGATTGCCCTAGCAGTAATTGTAATGGGCTACCTTTGCGTGATGAGTATCGTAACTCCCGAAAACTTCAAAAAGGAACAGGCTCAGAGAGAAGCTGTAATTGAGAAGCGCCTCAAAGAGATCGCAACTTACGAGGTTGCCTACAAAGAGAACTATGGCAAGTTTGCCACAGCCGACGAATTGGTAGAGTTCCTCACCAATGGTAAGATCTTCTACATCAACGCAGAAGGGGACTATACCGACGAAATGCGCGAAAAGGGTATTACAGAAAAGCAAGCCGCAGCGCAAGGGCTCATCAAGCGCGACACTACCTACATGAGTGCACGCGACTCTCTCCTCAAGAACGGAGAAGACCCCCTTGAGCTCATCATGGTGCCCGGGTTCCCCAACCAACGCATCGAAATCGAGACCGCAACCATACAACAAGAAGTGGGCAACGATACGATCAACGTTTCTGTATTCCAAGCCCAAGTGCCCATGGAAGTGTACCTCGCCGGCATGGATAAGCACATTCTTGCTACAAAGATCTCCGATGCAAAGGCTCGTAACAACGGCACCGGCTACCCTGGTTTGCGCATCGGATCTCTCAAAGAAGTTAAGACTACAGGTAACTGGGAATAAGAGATTCTCTACGCTCTCCCCGGGGAATTCAGCATTCTTCCTAGAGAGGGACAACGAGACTCTAAGTTAGAAGGAGAGAGAAACGAAGCATGGCTCCATCTACGATAGAAGGGTTGCCTCTACTAGACGAGACCACTGCCGAACGTTATAACCTCTCCCTACGTCTTCACCCAGACGGTATAACTTATACTCTATCACTCGCTCAAGATCCCACAAAGGTATTGGGCAGTGATAGAGTTTTTTTTGTTCCTACAGACGCGGGTATTAGCTATACAGATCGCTTGAGCGACCTCATCTACGCCTATAGCTTTCTCCCCCTCCCCTATCATCACATACAGATAGCTTTTGATGCCTCCGCCTTTGTGTTGGTGCCCCCGGGCATCCCCGTGCGCGAAGACGAAGAGGCTTGGCTGTCCATCGCTGTACCCGTCCTTCACCACGAAGTTGGCTACACAGCCTCTTATCATCTGGGCACAGAGGCTCCAACGCTACTAGCCGCTTGGGAGCGTTCTACCTTTACGTTCCTACGCCGCACCTACCCTTACGCCGAAATCCTCCCCTACGTTGTACCCACCCTCCGCGAAGGACTCACAGCAAGCCGTAGCACGGAAAACGGGCGACTTATCTACCTCTTGGCCTCGCCCCTTACGCTCAATATTCTCGTATTCGAGCGGGGGAGCATCAAATTTGCCAATAGATTTGCACTCATTGCCACCGGAAGCCCCTCTAGCATTGCCGGAGAGATCCTCTACTACCTAGGGGCCGTATGGCAACAGATCGGGAGAGAAAAGGCGGCCGACGATGCCCTTCACCTCTTCCACTCCACCTCCCTAGAGATGGCACAAGAGCTTGGCGATGCACTATCCTCCCACCTCTCCACCCTCGGGTTCTCCCTCCAAAGCATCCAATGCTCTCCCCTATCTCTTGATTAGAGGCGAGTTCTATCTATACTTATCCTATGCGTATCATTAGTGGGAAATATGGGCATAGACGCTTTGACGTCCCCAAAGGATTCAAACTTCGCCCTACGACCGACCTCGCCAAAGAGGCCCTATTCAGCACAATCACATCCATGTTTTCCTACGAAGGGACACGCATACTCGACCTCTTTGCAGGCACCGGGAGCATCGGACTCGAGTTTGCATCTCGGGGAGCCGAATGGGTAGACATGGTGGAGAAACAACCCAAGCAAGTTGCGTTTATCCAGTCAGTAATTAAGACGCTGCAAGCCGAAGACGAAGCCGCTGTGCACGTGGGCAACGTTTTCAAATGGCTTACCCCTCAAACGGGCTCAGACACCATGCCCTACGATCTCATCTTTGCAGACCCCCCCTACGCCCTCGAAGGCCTTGTAAAGCTACCTCAACTCGTTTTCTCTTCGGGGCTGCTAGCGCCAGAGGGGCTCTTTATCCTGGAGCACCCCGAGACCTACGACTTTTCCAAAATGCCCTTCTTTGTAAAACACAAGAGGTATAGCGCGGTCAATTTCTCCATCTTCCAGAACCACCCCTAACCCCCTTTTTCTTTGAATAAAGAGACGTTTTCGCCTCTCTCATCAGGAATGGCAGAGCGGGATAAGGCACCTTATCCCTTGCCTCCTTGTGCTCGAAAAGAAGGCTCTCTCGGCAATCGGCCCCTCCCCTTAGCCCCATAATCAAAAACACCCTGCCTCCTCCCCTCGGGGAAGAAACAGAGTGTTTATTCTAGGCCAACACCCGCTAAGGATGCCGGGAGAAAGTAAGGGTCCTTACTTTACCTCCCAAATATCTTGTTGCAAGAAGAGCTCGCGAAGCTTGCGAGTTGGGTTCTTAGCTTGCACTTCTGCAATCTGAGCGTGTACAGCTTCGTCGTAAGTAGGAGCCTCTACATCGCGGATTACCCCCATAGCCATAGGCAAGTTCTCTCCATCCATCATAGCCAACATGGTATGAAGAGTTGAGTCTTGCTCATGAGCATCGTGGGTTAGGATATCGTTGATAGAGTAACCACCTTCGCCGATCTTTACAACCTTGAGTTTGAATCCATCGAGTACAAGACCCTTATCAAGATTCTGTCCAAAGATCATCTTTTTGCCGTGCTCAAGTATGATTGTCTTTTCTGCACGCACTTCCCTAGAAGAGAGGTATTTGTGCGCACCATCGTTGAAGATCACACAGTTCACAAGCACTTCTGTAACAGCAGCGCCCTTGTGACGAGCAGAAGCCTTGAGGCAGTCTACCAAAGTCTTTTGGTCTACGTCCAAACTACGAGCGAAGAAGCGACCACGAGCCCCCATTACCAATTCAGCGGGAACGAAGGGATCTTCTACCGTGCCATAAGGTGAGCTCTTAGAAACGAAACCACGGGGAGACGTAGGAGAGTATTGCCCCTTAGTCAAACCATAGATGCGGTTGTTGAAGAGTACAACATTAAGGTCGATATTACGACGTATTGCATGAATAAAGTGGTTACCCCCGATAGCCAAGCTATCGCCATCGCCTGATGCGAGCCAAACGCTAAGGTCGGGACGAGCAGTCTTGAGACCTGTAGCAATCGCAGCACCACGACCATGAATAGTGTGGAACCCATATGTATTCATATAGTAGGGGAGACGAGAAGAACAACCAATCCCCGAGATCACAGCCGTTTGGTGCGGAGCAATACCAAGCTCAGCCATTGCCTTTTGGAGGGCAAGAACGACACCATGGTCTCCACAACCAGGGCACCAACGAACGTACTGATCGCTCTTAAAATCTTGTGCAGTATACATAACTGGAGTATTCTGATCTTGTGCCATCTCTTATGCCTCCATCATTTTAGAAAATTCTTCTACCAAGCGACCTACGTTGAAAGGTTGCCCCTTAATACGATTGAGCTGCAAAGGAGTAAAGTCTGCAATCTTGCCTCTCAGATACATGGCAAGCTGTCCGCTATTTTGCTCTGCTATCACTACCTTCTTGTACTTGAGGAGTACTTCTGTTGTATTGATAGGTAGCGGGCTAATGAAGGTAAAGTGAGCATGAGCTACCTTCTTGCCTTCCTTGCGCATCTTATCCATAGCCTCGTGTAGGTGACCGTAAGTACCACCCCAACCTACGATTAGGAGGTCTGCGTCATCTACATCTCCCTCTACTTCGAGAGGAGGAATTACCTTGGCAATATTATCGATCTTAGCCTGACGGTTGTTCACCATGAGTTGGTGGTTGTCAGGATTGGTGCTGATGGCACCTGTCTTATTGTCCTTTTCGAGACCACCCAAACGGTGTTGATAGCCTTCTTGACCAGGTACAGCCCAATAGCGAACCAACGTTTCGAGATCGCGACGATAGGGTTTCCAAGGCTCATCGCTCTTGTAATTAGCAATGTAATTAGGCTTGATCTCGGGGAACTTTTCGTATTCGGGGATGCGCCAAGCTTGTGAACCGTTGGCCACATATGCGTCGGTAAGAAGCACTACGGGGGTCATGTGCTCAAGAGCAATCTTCGATGCCCAGTAAGCCTGATTGAAGCAATCCCCAGACGAAGTAGCCGAAACCACTACAAGAGGAGACTCCCCGTTGCGGCCGTAGAGAGCCTGCAAGAGGTCGGTTTGCTCGCTCTTGGTAGGCAAACCGGTAGAGGGACCACCACGCTGAACGTCTACAACAACGAGAGGAAGCTCAGCCATTACAGCAAGACCCAAAGCCTCACTCTTGAGAGCAAGACCGGGACCGGATGTTGTGGTAACAGCAAGACTACCACCAAAAGAAGCCCCGATAGAAGTACAGATACCGGCAATTTCGTCTTCTGCCTGTACGGTTACTACACCGAGAGCCTTGTGCTTAGAAAGCTCATGAAGGATGTCAGTAGCAGGAGTAATAGGGTAGCTACCGAGGAAGAGTTGGAGACCGGAGCGTTCGGCAGCAGCCATAAGACCGTAAGCCGTAGCCTTGTTCCCACTCATATCCATATAGAGACCCGGTTCTTGCTTTTGCCCTTCAATATGGAAGGGAGTACCTGCAGATGCGTGTGTGTTTGCACCATAGTTGTACCCATCGTTGAGAGCCTTGATATTGGCCTGACGGATGAGTTCTTTCTTAGCAAACTTCTTATTGATATAGTCTACAGCGTGCTCAAGAGTGCGGTCGAATAGCCAGCAAACCAGCCCGAGCGCAAACATGTTCTTACAGCGGAGAGCGCTCTTATTGTCTAGCTGAAGCTCTTTGAGAGACTCTTTCACCATAGACGAGATAGAGGCAGCCACCACACGATCAGGATTAAGACCAAGCTCCTTGATAGGATCCATAGTCTTGAATTCAGCCTTCTCAAGGTCCTTTTCGCCGAATGAATCTGTATCAATAATGATAAGAGAATCCTTGCGAATATGCCCTAGATTTACCTTAAGGGCCGCAGGATTCATTGCAACGAGTACATCGGCAAAGTCACCCGGGGTGTATACCGGATTGGTACCAATGTGAACTTGGAAGCCCGACACACCCCCAAGCGTACCTTGGGGCGCTCTGATTTCGGCTGGATAGTCGGGAAATGTAGCAATCGAGTTGCCATAGACAGCCGAGAGGTCCGAAAAGATGGTCCCGGTAAGCTGCATACCATCCCCAGAGTCACCTGAGAAGCGGATCACAACTTCCTCAAGACGTCTTACATCTTTGGATTCCTTCATGATTGAATTAGTTTAAACTTAGAGTGGTTTGAGTATTGTATTATATCACTGCTCACCCAAGGGGGAGCCTATATTCTCTCTACTTTTTATCTTCCGTCTCTTATTCTGCGCACAAAGATAGCTCCTTTCTGACAATTAATAGGTATCTAACGGCTACGAAGATCTATAATCCGCTGATTACTACTCCCCCTGAAGGGAAGAGAGGGATCCCGCAGCTCTCGAACGAACCTCCCATCTATCAAGGTGGTAAGATACTTTAGAATGGGCGCTCTCCTTTCGTCGGCAAGCAACTCTTCATAGGTATATCCCGTGTAGCAAAGTATAGGTAAGGAGCACTCTTGGGAGAGGCGTTGTACCAACTTAAGTAGTTCTTCTGGGTAAAAGAAAGGGTCTCCTCCCGAGAGGGTTATACCATCTAGAAGGGGATTTGCATTGATCTCATCAATAATTCCTCGCAGCACCTCCTCACTCAACTCAATACCCCCCAAAGGGTTATGACTCTCGGGATTGTGACACCCAGGGCAATGGTGGCCACATCCTGCCAAGTAGATGGCATAGCGTAGACCAGGGCCGTCGGTAATCGTTTCCTTGTATCTATTTAACAAGTGCAACATCCCTATCTTGTAAGCTTGAAGGCTGCATATGAAGTGCGCCACCTTGGCCCGTAGCAGATCCCTCTATGGGATGGAAGGCTAGAGCGAAGGTAGCGCGATGGTCAATTAAAGTAAGGTAGCCTTATTCTTAGCAATGCTTCACGCGGTCATGTTCCTCAGCTTGCTTGGCACTATTCCAGCACTCCAGACTACCGGTCAAGTAGCCTGTAATACGGCGGAGACGAGCGATTTGATCGCTACTACAAACGGGGCACTTATCAAAAATCACCCCCTTATATCCGCAGCGGCGACACGTATCCACGGGGTGATTGATAGAGCCGTAGCCAATACCCTCATCGTGCATTAGCTTGACGATCTTTAGGAGAACGGCAGGATTCTTCTTAGCCTCTCCATCCAACTCCACATAGGTAATATGCCCACCACCGGTGATGGCGTGGAAAGGAGCTTCGAGGTGAATCTTCTCGGCAATGGTCACCTCTTCGCGCACATCCACATGGAATGAATTAACGTAGTAATCAAGGTCATTCACACCCGGAATAATGCCATAGCGTTTACGGTCGAGGCGGGTAAATCGCCCGGACAAACCCTCAGCGGGTGTTGCCAGTACGGAGTAGTTAAGCTCATACTTACGCTTGTACTCTCTAACGACATCGTTCATCACTTCTATAGCATCATACAGAGTTTGCCATGCCTCTTGATTGTGAGCATGCCCCTCGCCATAGATAGCCACCATGGCATTGTGCCCACCGATAAAGCCGATACCCAAGGTGCCGGTTGCAATTACGTCGCCTACTTCATCGTTGCTTTCGAGTTTTTTGCCACCCTTCCACACATCATTACCCATCATGAAGGGGAACTGACGTGCCAAGGCGGTACGCTGGTAAGAGTAACGCTCATAGAGCTGTTCGGCTACCAATTCGGACATGTCGCGCACCCGATCGAGGAAGCGGCGGCGAGCCTCTCTGCGCACCGTCTTCTTATCTCCATCCGGATAGCGCTCTTCGGCTTCGCGACGTGCTTCGATGGCAAGGCGGGGCATATTGATCGAGGTGAACGAGAGATTGCCTCGGCCTACGGAGCTTTTCTCGCCGCGCACGTTCTCAAACACACGGGTACGGCAGCCCATAGTTGCAAGCTCGTAGAGGTAGCGTTTGGGGTCGTCCGCCTTCCAAAGATCATTTTTATTGAAGGCTGTATCGAGGAAAACGAAGTTGGGGAAAAGGGCTTTTGCCGTGGTATAGCAGCTCTCTAAGAGGAGGTCGAAGTTGGGTGTGGAAAAGGGAATTTTACCGGCAAGAGCAGCATCGAAATCGGCACTTGCCTTCTCAAAATCCTCTTCCGAGTAGTTTATACCATCTTTCACCTTAAAGATCTGGATCGGGAAGATGGGCACTTCGCCATGCCCGAGCCCTTCCATCGTGGCTTGGAGCAACTCTCGAATGACCATACGCCCCTCATCGCTCGTATCAGTACCATAGTTAATCGAACTGAAAACCACCTGATTACCCCCACGAGAGTGCATGGTATTTAGGTTATGGATAAAGCCCTCCATAGCTTGATGTGTATCCTTGCGGGTCTGTCGATACGACTCTCCAAGGGTCACCTCTACAAAGGGAAGATCCACCCCCGGCATCAGGTCTTTCAGACCCTCATAGAGGCGCTCTGCCTCAGACTTATCGTCACAAAGACGCGGATGGATCTCACGGATGCGATCGGCAATCGCCTTCTCATCTACCACGGTACTCTCATCGCCCGACTTGAGACGGATGGAGAGCGCAAATGTAGCCACTAGGCGCTTAACGAAAGTTTTGCGCACACCCGGAGCCATAAAGAAGTCGAAAGCCGGAATGGCCTGCCCTCCATGTTGCTCATTTTGATTAGTTTGGAAGACAATCGTAGCCAACGTGGCGTAGCTCTGGATACTCTGTGGAGTACGTACACTCCCGTTCTTGGTAAAGAAACCTCGCTCGTAGAGATCCTCAAGGTCGTACTGTACGCAAGTGGTTGTCTTGGTAGGATAATAGTCGAGGTCGTGAATATGGATATCGCCTACTTCATGGGCACGAGAGTAAATATTAGAAACAAGATATTTGCGCGCATAGTCTTTGGTTACCTCGGAGGCAAACGTCATCATCTGCCCGGAAGGGGTATATGCACTCATATTGGCATTGCTCAGGTTGGTATCGTTCTTCTCAATCTTAACAATACCATCCATGGTGTGCTTCAGACGAGTACGCTTATCACGCTCCACGGTGCGCCACTCTCGATAGATAATATACTTCTTGGCGATAAAGGGGTCGGCAGCCATAAGAGCCTGCTCTACCATATCTTGTATATCCTCTACGGCAAGAGCACCCTCCTTATGAGCACGTGCTACGCTCCCTATACGCGCTACAATCACATCTATACTCGAAGGATCGGGACGAACCCCACCTGCCCGATAAGCTTTGTAAATCGCAGAGCGAATCTTTTCGGCTTCAAACAACTGACGACTACCGTCACGCTTTAATATGTAGAGTTCTTCCTGTTCCATAACGCTTCGAGTTTAGTTTTCTTATTTCTAATATCCCTTGTGCTGATTGCTTGCACATCCTATACCGGGCGATTTTAATGCAAGGAGCTCTCCTCCCTTTCTCTCTGGCGAGACTTCTCACCATCCTCTTGACAAGGTCCGAGTCCTAGCGCAACCAATAATGGCCAACTTGCTAAGAATCAAGAAGAGACACACTTTTATCTTAAACCTTGCAAAGGCAAAAGTAACTATTTCAAGTGGATAAAATGATCTTTTGCATGGTGGGTTTTCCACAATCAAGAAAGCCTCTAAGAGAGAACGACTTATGACCTCTCTCCGGAAAACTCGCCAATAAAAAAAGGAGAATTGGCTGATTTTAGAAATTTTCTAGGGCAAAAAGTTGGCGAGAATTAGCTGAAATTGCCTCCTCTAACTGGGCAGGAAATAATCCAAAGGCACGTGCCACTTCTGCAAGGGTCTCCGGCAAGAAAGAGGGCTCGTTGCGTTTACCCCGATGAGGTACCGGAGCGAGATAGGGAGCATCGGTCTCCAAAAGGAGCCGATCAAGTGGGATGCGAGCGATATACTCTCGCAGTGTGGACTTCTTGAAGGTGACTACGCCATTGATTCCGATCATAAAGGAGGGAGAGAAAGCGATCAGCTCCTCCAACTCCTCCTCACTCCCCGTAAAACTATGGAAGACCCCTCGGAGACGAGCTTCTCCACAGTAGGCGGACAATAAATCCAACATCTCTCGGTGGGCACTCCGTGTGTGCAAGATAAGAGGGAGATCCTCTTCGATGGCCCACTCCACCTGGATACGAAGCGCATCTTCCTGCTCCCGAACGAAGGTTCGATCCCAATAGAAATCGAGCCCCACCTCCCCAATGGCCACCACCTTTGAGCGATAGTTGCGTACAGCCTCGTGTATCACCTCCAACTGAGAGGGGAAGTCCTCCCCTACGGAGGTAGGGTGCAAGCCAATGGCAATAGAGGTGTTGTGGGGAAAATCCTCGTGGGTTTTGAGGAGACGAGGCAGGGACTCTACATCAATATTAGGGAGAATAAGATGCTCCACACCTGCGCCGCAGGCACGCTCCAGCACCTCCCGACGATCTTCGTCAAACTCCGGCTCAAAGATATGAGTGTGCGAATCAATCATAGGTCGCGCATCGCCATCTTCTGAATAAGATCAACCAAACGCTGCGAAGCCTCCGGATAAGAATTACTCATTCTTGACAAGAGATCCAAAGCCCAATCGGACTGCTCCTGGATCTCCTTTCGGATAAGTTCGGGGATCCCATACGCGTCGTAGAAAGCCCGCACAGCACGGTATTTTTCCTCTCGCTGCTCTTTGGGGATGGCAAGAGCTGCCTTCAGTTGCTCCCACTCGCCCCTCTCACGAGCGATTTCTTGCGCCTTTATCAGTAGCCAAGTCTGCTTATTCTCAGCAATGTCTCCTCCTATCGGCTTGCCAAATGTCGCTTCATCTCCATATACATCGAGGTAATCGTCTCTTAATTGGAACGCCATACCTGCATTGATCCCAGCGCGAATCAAATAGGAACGATCACGCATACCTGTATCGGCAATATACGCCCCAATCTCTAGAGCCGCCGAGAGTAATACGGCTGTTTTCTTGCGAATCATTCGCTCATACTCCGCAAGTGTTACATCCGAACGCGTCTCAAAGTCCATATCCATCTGCTGCCCCACCATTATATCCTGCGACATGCGATTGAAGACTCCCATAATCGAGGGCTGAAGAGCGAGAGGATACTCTTGGATGAGTTTGTAGGCAAGAGAGAGCATGGCATCCCCCGTTAGGATAGCTTGAGCAATACCAAACTGTGCAGGCACAGAGGGGCGGTTGCGACGCATCTCTGAGTGATCCATCACATCATCGTGCAAGAGCGTGAAGTTATGATAGATCTCAAGCGCCAACGCTGCCTTGATAAAATCCGTACGATCTTTGCCATACATATCTGCCACCATCAGCACCAGAAGGGGGCGCAATCGCTTACCTCCTCCCTCAAAAGCATATGCCATGGGGGCGTAGAGAGGCTCGGAGATTTGTGTGCGGCAGTGCGCGACCAAAGCCTGTAGCTCGGACTCTATATAGTTGAGATTGTCTTGAATTGTGGTCATAATTGGGGTGGAACAAAAAAAGTCCCCTGCAAACTCCCCGATCACGGGAAACTTGCGGGGGACAACTATGTGACTAAATTTCTAAGAGAAGGAACTTCGCTGTGCCACAACAATTGGCAACAAGTTATCCTATTCCCCCTCTACACTCAAATTACTGGAGCTTGAACTGGATAGGAAGCGTATACTTCACACGTACGGGCTTACCCCCCTGCTTACCGGGTTGCCACTTATCCATTTTGTTGATAACGCGGAGGGCTTCCTTATCAAGAGATGCGTCTACCCCACGTACCACAACAGCCTTCGAGATAGAACCATCTTTCTCTACAACAAATTGGACAATCACCTTACCCTGTATGTTGTTTTCTGCAGCAATTTCTGGATATTGAAGGGTGCGAGCAATCCACTTGAGGAGAGCTTCTTGGCTACCACCGGGAGGTACAGGATTGCTTTCTACGAATTCGAAGATTTGCTCTTCCTGCTCCACTTCCTGAGGGGGAGCTTGCGTAATAACGGGTGCGGGAGGGAGGGGCTTCTTTTCGTCCACGGATACGAGGGCAATCTTAGCTACCTCCTTGCTATTATCCACAACCTTAAACTCTTCCGGCAGGGCAACCTCTACGGTTTCTACCGGAGTTTCTTCGGGCGGAGTCTCAGGCTCCTGCTGTTGGTCTGGGATGAACATTACATCCTCCATGTCGGCAATATTGACCTTATCGGTACCATCATCGCCCATAGCATCTAGAGAGTGCCACTCAAGAGCGACGAACACTACAGAGAGGGCCAATACCAAACCCATCAAGAAAGAAAGGCTCTTCCCTTTCTCCAAGTTTGCCTTTGGCGATTTCTTTACTTCCATACTATAATCGTATTACTAATTGCGATACTCTGTTGCTTGCCCGACAAAAATACGAAGATTTTTCTATCCGCACATACTTTTGCCCCTCAAGAGCCTATTTTTTTATTTCCGGATCCCCCAACTCTCTAGACTGCGAAGCAAAAAGAGGAGACAATAAATAGATGGTACAACTCGTTTTAGGACTAAAAGATCCTCCCCCCTAAAAAGCCTGGAGAGAGGACTTGGAATACAGATTAGAAGCCCTATAAGAAAGGAAATTTGCCTATGGACTACGACTACCTCTTAGTAGATAAAATCAAAGAGGACCTTGGCGCCTCTCCCACCCAAAGCCTAAAACATCGTACCATAGTAGCATTACTCAAGTGGTATGCTCGCCTGCCCCGATAACACTTAGGCAGGATCTCCAAACATTTGATGCATAGCCTCAAGGCGTGCAATAGCCCCGGCCACAAGTCGGGGTGCTCTTTTTTGCCAAAAAGACTCCATCTTCGTACGCACCTCCTCGTAGCTCTTCTGGCGATCTAGGTGCGTCTTTGAGTAAAAGCAATCTGCATAGCAAACCAACTTCTCCTCTAGGGTCTCGGGGAGGTAACTTCGCCCGGCAGGCAAAGGCAAACGGAGGGCAATACGCTCCTCTTCGCTTACTCCGGAGCCCGTATGACGCTCACACACTCGGGCATGCGCTTCTAACCCCCAATCCCTTCTCAATAGACACGCTCCCAAATAACCATGGCGGATGTAAGGCTCTCTCCCATAGCAAGAGATAGACGTTGCATCGGTATAAATAATGCCGATATCATGCAACATTGCCGCCTGATAGAGCAGCTCCCGATCAATGCTTGCATCCGAATAACGATCTGCCAACGCCAGAGCTAGGCGGGCAACGCATTCGCTATGCTCCACCAAAATACGATGAGCCGTCGTTCCGGGGCAGTAATAATGAGCAATAATCTGATAGGGGTCTAGTTCAGTCATAGGGAGAAACGAAGGGAAAAACAATCTATAATAAAAAGAACTCCCCCTCATCTGCCTCTTATACGTACTCTCTCTCTGAGAGAGAATAAGAGGAGACGAGAGGGAAGCTATTCTTTTACATCTGCACGTTAAGAGCGACTAGTCTCTTCCGGTGCAAATAGTAGGTAGGCAGGTCTACTTATTAGCAAACGCCCTGACCAACCATTGCCTTAGCCACCTTCATGAAGCCGGCAATGTTTGCGCCCTTAACGTAGTTGATATAGTTACCTTCGCGACCATACTCAACACATTGTGTGTGGATGTCTTGCATGATCTGGTGGAGCCACTTATCAACTTCCTCGTTGCTCCAAGAGAGGTGAGCTGCGTTCTGAGTCATTTCGAGACCAGAGCAAGATACACCACCGGCATTTACAGCCTTACCGGGAGCGAAGATTACCTTCTTTTCTACATAGTATTCGCTAGCTTCTGCGGTACAACCCATGTTAGAAGTTTCAGCAACGAGCGTTACGCCGTTAGCAACAAGTGTCTTTGCATCTTCTTCGTTCATTTCGTTTTGTGTAGCGCAAGGCATTGCGAAGTCTACCTTTTGAACCCAAGGCTTCTTACCAGCGAAGAACTGTGCATTGGGGAACTTCTTTACGTAGTCGGCAACAACGTCGTTACCGCTAGCACGAAGGTCGAGCATGCATTGGAACTTTTCTTCCGTATTGATACCATCGGGGTCGTAAACATAACCGTCAGGACCAGAGATAGTAACAACCTTGATACCAAGCTCAGTAGCCTTACGAGCTACACCCCAAGATACGTTACCGAACCCAGAGATAGCAAGTGTCTTGCCCTTATAGTCGATACCGTTTTCCTTACACATGTTTTGTACAAAGTAAACAGCACCATAACCTGTAGACTCAGGGCGAAGACGTGAACCACCGAATTCGAAGCCCTTACCGGTCATCGTACCTGTGTGCTCACGAGCGAGTTTCTTATACATACCAAACATGTAACCAACTTCGCGACCACCTACACCGATGTCACCAGCGGGGATGTCGGTATCGGGGCCAATGTTGCGCCACAATTCGGTCATGAAGCTTTGGCAGAAACGCATGATTTCAGCGTCGGTACGCCCCTTGGGAGAGAAGTCAGAACCTCCCTTACCACCACCCATAGGAAGTGTAGTAAGAGCGTTTTTGAATGTCTGCTCAAAACCGAGGAACTTCAAGATAGAGAGGTTCACGGTGTGATGGAAACGGAGACCACCCTTGTACGGGCCAATTGCGTTATTGAATTGTACGCGGTAACCGATGTTTACATGTACCTTACCAGCGTCGTCTGTCCAGGGCACACGGAACGTGAAAATACGGTCTGGCTCAACGATACGTTCGATGATGCCATACTTTTCGAATTCGGGATGTTGATTGTACACATCCTCGATAGAGAGGAGAACCTCTTTAACAGCTTGGAGGAATTCTTTTTCGCCCGGGTGCTTAGCCTCCAATTGGGCGAGAATCTCATTTGTCTTCATAGCAAACAAAATAATAATGAAGTTTCTGCCGACAAAGATAGGCATATTATCCACACAAAGCAACTCAGAAATAGGAGAAAAATCAATCCGAATCGTTTTTCGACAACGCACTAAGAGGAGCCTCAACAACCACAAAGCGCACTCGAAGAGGAGAAAGAAAACGCCGGGACACAAAAAGCACAAATAAAACACCAAATAGACACCATTGCGCCATCAAACCCAGCACATAGAGATGTGAAAAATCTCTCAAAAGAGAGAAGAAAAGGATGAAAGAGAAGCCCCTTTTTTCCTTAATCGGCAAGAGTGTATAGAGCACTCGGGGTAGAGCGCTTAAGTGGCTCCAAAACGAAATGGGAAGGAGGGATGATTCCACGGCGGAACAACACTTCTTCAAAAGTCTTGCGACAAAGCTCGGGATGGTTATTCTCTCGGCTCAAGTGGCACAACCAAACGCGCTCCAAGTCGGCATGGTAAATGTTGCACAAAAACTCGGCACTCTCAAGGTTGCTGAGGTGCCCATTCCCGCCGGCTACACGCTCTTTGAGATATTGTGGATAGCGCCCCCGCCAGAGCATCTCGGG
This sequence comes from uncultured Porphyromonas sp., assembly GCF_938023125.1. Classification (GTDB taxonomy): domain Bacteria; phylum Bacteroidota; class Bacteroidia; order Bacteroidales; family Porphyromonadaceae; genus Porphyromonas. Next base: position 5,946 of record NZ_CALHDW010000001.1, on the reverse strand, counting down.
GTCGTAGTTGGCCTCCAGGATCAAGTGGCGAGCCTGGGATGCATAGTAATGCACCTCCGGAGTTATATGCCCCACATCGGTAGCCAACGTCAGAGAGAAATTGCCTCTACGAAAGTAATAACCCACATTGGCTACACTATCGTGCGGCACCTCAAAAGGCACGATTTCAAACCCGGCCAAACAAAAAGCCTCGCCTACCTCCACAGTGGGACGAGGCAAGCCTTCCATCTTTTTATAGTAACGCAGGGAGTCTATCGCCTGCTGAATGCGCCCCGTTGTATAAACAGGGAGGTGATACTGCAGGGCCAAGGCACTAAGGCCTTTTATGTGATCAGCATGCTCGTGGGTGACCAAAACACCCATGATATGCCCCTCTATAGGGATCCCCTGAAAGTCCAAAGCCCGAGCAATGGTGCGAGTAGGGATACCGGCATCTATGAGCAAGCCCCCCTCTCCCGAGGAGAGGTAGTAACAGTTGCCACTGCTACCACTGGCAAGACTCATAAACTGCACCATCCGCAAGAATCCTTAGGGCCGGCTGAAGTCCTAGTTTTGAGTGAGTTCGCCACAGATCGAGATCTGCATTTCTTCCCCCACCTCTTGAGGAGCAAGTCCCTTACCCAAGAGGTACATTAGCTTGGTAATGGCACTCTCTGTGGTCATATCAAAGCCCGAAACAACCCCTACTTGCCCAAGGCGAATCCCCGTATCGTAGCGACCCATTTCTACCTTTCCGGACTCACACTGCGTAACGTTTACGATTACAATCCCTCGCCTTACGGCATCAGCCAATGCCTCAATAAACCAGTCGTCTGTGGGGGCATTACCGCTACCATAGGTCTCTAGCACTACGCCTCGCAAGGTGGGGATGGAGAGCACCGCCTGCACTACCTCCGGCGTAATACCGGGGAATATCTTGAGCACACATACATGAGGGTCGATATTGGTAGTTACTTCTAGCTTATCCTTTTCGCCCTCGGGGGCTCGATAGATATGCTTCTCGTTGTAGCGGATATGAATACCCGCATATGCCAGATGAGGATAATTATTACTGGCAAATGCCTCAAACTGATCGGCACTACACTTGATCGTTCGATTCGCTCTAAGGAGATACTTGTCAAAGAAAATAGAGACTTCGGGTACCATAGCACGCCCATTAGCCTGACGTTCTGCGGCGATTTGTAAAGCTGTTATTAAATTTTCCTTACCATCGGTACGAAGCCGCCCTACAGGCAATTGACTTCCGGTGAATACGACCGGCTTGGCAAGGTCTCCGAGCATAAAACTCAATGCCGAAGCCGTATATGCCATAGTGTCAGTACCATGCAGTACCACAAAGCCATCGTACTTATCGTAATTCTCTCCAATAGTACGAGCCAAACGAATCCACAAGTCCACCGTAATAGCAGCAGAGTCAATGGGAGGATCGAATTGAATGGAGGAGATTTCGAACCCTAAGCGCTGTAACTCAGGGATATGATCTTGCAGATATGTAAAGTTAAATGCGCGAAGTGCCCCTGTGGCGGGGTCTTCGATCATTCCAATGGTGCCACCCGTATATATGAGTAAGACCCGAGGAGTGGTAGCAGTAGGTGCGACTTTTTCCATCAGATAGTATTGTGAACAAGTATAACGCTTGCAAAGGTAATGTAAAATAGCACTACTCCTCCCCTATTCTCCGAAGAATCTGCGCAGGGCATCCTACAACGATCGTACGGGGTGGAACGCTATGCACCACCACACTACCTGCAGCCACTATGCTACCCTTGCCGATCGTCACCCCCGAAAGGATGGAGGCACCGGCCCCAATCCACACATCATCTTCTACCACGATGGGAGCAGCATATTCCCCACCCTTGGCCCGCTCCTCCGGATCTATGGGGTGCTGCGGAGTGTAAAAACCCACCCGGGGCGCAATAAGCACCCTATTGCCAATCGTGATGGTAGCAGAGTCTAAAAAGACAACGTCGGTATTAATAAATGTACCTTCTCCGATGGAGACATGGATACCATAATCCACAAAAATAGGCGAGATGAGACGGCTCCCCTTGCCAATGTGGGCGAAAAGCTCTTGCGCAATCTCTGCGTGCTCGCTTTCGTTCTCGGGGATGAGGGGTAACTGATTATACCTATGACACAGAGCCCGAGCCCGATAGTAGGCATCCCGAAGCCAGGGGTCTTGGGAGGCAGAAAAAAGCTGCCCATCCAAGGCTCGCTGCTCGGCTTCGCTCTGAGCGATACCGAATTGGTGATAAGCGTCTCTCCCCTCAGACATTGAAGCGGAAGTGCATTATATCCCCATCTTGCACCACATATTCCTTTCCTTCCACACTCATCTTGCCGGCCTCTTTTACGGCAGCTTCGCTACCCAAGGCAATGTAATCGTCATACTTAATCACCTCGGCTCGGATAAAACCTTTCTCAAAATCGGTATGAATAATGCCGGCACATTGTGGAGCTTTGCTCCCCTTTACGAAGGTCCAAGCTCGTGTTTCGTCGGCACCGGAAGTGAAGTAGGTCTCCAAGTTCAGAAGGGCGTAAGCAGCTCGGATAAGACGATTCACACCGCTCTCTTCCAAGCCTATTTCTTCCAAAAACATTTGTCTTTCTTCGTAGGTCTCCAGCTCGGCGATCTCGCTTTCGATCTTGGCTGCCACGATAAGAATACCGGCACCCTCACTGGCAACAGCCTCGCGCACCTGCTCTACATAGGCATTGCCATTCACGGCCGAGGCTTCGTCTACATTACAAACGTAGAGCACGGGCTTTGCCGTTAGGAGGAAGAGATCGTGCGCCGCCTCTTGCTCCTCTTTCTTCTCGAAGTGCACAGTGCGAGCATTTAAGCCCTTCTCTAGTGCCTCTTTGTAGGCTTGCAGTACCGAAACCACCAGTGCTGCTTGCTTATCGCCACCGGTCTTTGCCTGCTTCTCAAGCTTGGCCAAACGGCTCTCCACCGTCTCCAAATCCTTGAGCTGCAACTCGGTATCGATAATCTCCTTATCTCTTAGGGGGTTTACCGAGCCATCTACGTGGGTAATATTATCGTCGTCAAAACAACGCAACACATGCAGGATAGCATCTGTCTCTCGGATATTCCCTAAGAACTTATTCCCCAGACCTTCGCCTTTGCTTGCTCCTTTTACGAGCCCGGCAATATCCACAATCTCCACCGTGGCTGGGATCAAACGCTTGGGATGATCGATCTCGGCGAGGGCGTTGAGCCGCTCATCGGGCACTGTGATAACGCCCACATTCGGTTCTATTGTACAGAATGGGAAGTTGGCAGATTGTGCCTTGGCATTAGAAAGACAATTGAAAAGGGTAGACTTACCGACGTTGGGCAGCCCAACGATTCCGCATTGTAGTGACATTCGTTATTGTATTAATCGCACTCTTATTTGGTTACAAAGGTACTGCCATTCCGCCAAATACCCAAAGCACCACCGCTCCACAATCTCTTCTCTACAAAAGAAGCCGAAAGCAAGAGTCCAAACCCTACGAGTTCAGGACCTTGTCCGAAATTCGAATAGCCCCCTACGGACATAAAAGAGGGTATTTTTTCGTGCCATGGAGACGAAGGACTTTCTTGCCTGAGAGGAGAAAATTTGCTGCCTAAAAAGCAAAAAAGTTCTGCCCGAGATTTTTCTCCGTTTTGGGCAAAATCCACAAAAGAATTAGGCAGAATATTGGCAACTTTTAGGCCTGCTATTTGGGGAGATATAGCCAATAACTTTTGCCCTCTCTTGACAAAAAAAGAGCCTAGGGAGCGACTTTGTTCCCTAAGCTCTTCTATTTTTGTCCCCTCCCCTCTTCCTCCTCAAGCGTTTATACCTTTGCTCTGGAGAGAGAGGGGTGGGAACAATTATCGGCGGATCACCAATTTAGCAAGATTGCCATTGGCAGATTTTACGATGTAAACCCCATCCGCAAGTACAGAGGTATCAAGCTTTTCTCCCTCTCTAAGAGCACCCTCTAACTGGAGCACCCCGGCCATATCGAATACCGAAATAGCGAGAGGATAAGTGGCTTGTGAAGCTACTACGGCCACCTCGTTTTGGGCAGGGTTAGGGTAGAGCGAAAGCCCTTGAGCCACGCCTTGCACCTCAATAGCCGATTGTACGGCACGCAATACAGCCACGATCTCAAGGTCGTCATCCCCCATCTCCACCTCCATAGCCGTGGCAATATCCTTGCCATTAGCTTGTAGCGATACTAGTTCATATTTACTTGCATCAAAATTGAGATCGAGTGGAACGGTAGCCCCCTTGAGCACAGCTTCGAGTTGCACTTGTGTATAGCCTTTAGCAATAAGAGTACCTACACCCTCTACTTTTAGGGTTACTTTATGGGAGCCTCCCTCAGCAATTTCGGGCTCGATTTGGGCCGACGTTACAGCATATCCCTCTGCATCGTAGATACCCATAGCCAGATTGTCATCGGCGGAAAGTTTTCCTTGCGTTACCTGAGCATCGGAGGGCTGAGTTACCTTGCATTGACGCAAAGAGAGCTCTTGCAACGAAGCTATGGAGGCACTGAGCCCCGTAGCGTACACGTCGGCTCCTACCAACACTAGCTTTTCGCCTCTATTGCCATAGGCACCCAAAATACCTGCAACAGACCCATCTGCAGATACTTTAGCTCCACGGATGGTTAGTTTTGCCTCTTCGTCTAACCCAATAGCCGCGTTGCCAAAGGTAGACAGCGAGAGTTCGCCTTCGCCGGCTAGGGTGAGCGAAGAACGCTTATCCACAAAGAGGGCAGAGCCATCCTGTAGATTAATCGAGTTTTCCCCCTCAAGTTGGATGTAAAGTTCGCCGTTGGAAACTTCAATACCGCCCTTATCTAGAGTTGCATTGTTGAGGGTCAGAGTCTTATTGATCGCCTCGTAACGCACGGTTCCATCGCCTAATACATCCGCATTGTCTTGGGTAGAAGCGATCTCCACGCCATTCACCTTGAGGCGAGACTCGGGGATGGGCTGTACCTTGGTCGTTACCTTTACGTCATCGAGCATCAGCAGGAATTGTCCTTCGCAATCGTAGTGGCGAAAGGCGATATAACGGCACTCTTTGGGGATTTTCACCGTGCGTTGCATCCACTCAGAGGCGGTGCTGCGCAGGTGAGTTTGGGCCTTTACATCAATGGTCTCTTGGTACAGCGTCTGAGTAAAACTCTCTATTTTATTGTTTGTAGTAGAAGCAAACACGCCAAAATGCTCCGCCCCGTGCTCTATGTCTCGCACGGCAATCCAGAAGGTGAGCTCCCCCTCGGCTCGTAGCCCCAATGAGGGAAGAATCACCCAGTTATCAGGCTTGATGGATTCATTGGTCTCAGGATTCTGCGAAAGGGAAAAGAGGATCTTGCTACCGCTGTGTGCCTTGGCATCCTCGGAATACATTTCCCCAAGATTCCACTGCAATTTATCCCCATCCTTGTCTACAAATAGCCAGTTAGCAGGCTTGTAGTCGCTTTCAAAATTTTCGTCTACAACCACAAAAGGCTCTTGAGCTTGCGCTAGCGATACATAGGCAAAAGCGGAAGCACAAAGGACGAATGACTTTACGAGTTTAGAAATACTGCTCATTGATTTTTTCTCTTTATTACGTAAAAAATATGGCGACAAAGGTAATAGATAAAATGGTGACTGAGGGGGATTTATACTCTAATATATCCATCATTTGCAAGGGGGTGAGTTCGCTCAAGGCGTCCCCTAGGTTGCTACGGGTTTAGCAAGGCGATACAGATAGGTCTCCTCCCTCCTTATATAGCCGGTCCCATGTTACTACAGATTTCGGGAAGCGGACGGGGAGAGGATTCCTCCTAGAGTCTATGGCATTCTTAAATCTTGTTCTAAAGGTCCGAGCGAGTCTCCAACCCATTCAGAGGGAATAGGTGAAATCCTTTTCGGAATAGGCCTAAAGTTCGAAGGATTTTGGGCAAGATTCT